>NZ_RAPO01000001.1:732638-1465276 GCF_003610195.1 Halopiger aswanensis
GAGCGCTACGTCGGTATCTGCGAACTCGTGGCGAACGATCCGATTACGGAGAACGGGCTCTACCGCCAGTTGAAGGAGCAAGCGTTCCTCGGCGTCATCGAGTCCGAGAAGACCGGCGGCGGCCGCTCGCAGGGCAGCTACCTCCTCCACCGGCTCGTCACCGATCCGAAACACATCGTCAAGGCCGTCCGTCGGGACTCCTCGCTCGAGGAGCTGCCGACCTACGACCAACTGCTCGACTCTGGGGGATCGCCAGCGGACCGGGACGCGGATCTGAGTTCGTTTTCCTGAGCGGAGCGATTCGGTGCCGCGGATTCGTCCGTCTTCCCTCCGCCACCTCCCCCGTCCCCTCGAGTCCGCTTTCACTCTGAACGAGGGGTGTGGGGGCCAGGGATCACTCGCAGCCGGCGACCGACAGCCGACACCTGCCAGCCGCCGTTCTAAGCGCCCGCCGGTCGACGCTATGCGCATGAGCATCGAGAGCACCAATCCGGCGACCGGCGAGGTCGTCGACACCTACGACGAGGAGTCCGAAGACGAGCGCGAGGCGCAACTCGAGCGGGCAAGCGAGACGTTCGAGGAGTGGAGCGACACGCCGATCGAGACGCGCCAGCGGTTGCTCGCGCGGGCGGGCGAGATTCTCCGGGAGAACGCCGACGAGTACGCCGAACTCATGACGCGGGAGATGGGGAAACCGATCGGACAGGCCCGCGACGAGGTCGAGAAGTGCGCGTGGGTCTGCGACTACTACGCCGAGCACGCGGCCGAATTCCTGCAGGACGAGGTCGTCGCCAGCGACGAGAGCGCTCGCACCGTCGTCGCCTACCAGCCGCTTGGGCCGATCCTGGCGATCATGCCCTGGAACTTTCCGTTCTGGCAGGTCTTCCGCTTCGCCGCGCCGAACCTCGCCGCGGGCAACGTCGGCCTGCTGAAACACGCCTCGAACGTCCCCGGCTGTGCCCGGGCCATCGAGGACGTGTTTCACGAGGCGGGCTTTCCCGAGGGCGCGTTCACCTCCCTGCTGATCAGTTCGAGCGAGATCGACGCCGTCATCGAGGACGAACGGATCGCCGGCGTCACGCTGACCGGCAGCGACGGCGCGGGCCGCGCGGTTGCGGAAACCGCGGGCAGCCAGCTCAAGAAGAACGTCTTAGAGCTCGGCGGCAGCGATCCCTTCGTCGTCCTCGAGGACGCCCCCATGGAGCAAACCGTCGAAACTGCGGTCCAGGCCAGACTCATCAACAACGGCCAGTCCTGCATCGCGGCGAAGCGGTTTATCGTGGTCGACGAGGTGTACGACGAGTTCGTCGACCGCTTCATCGAGGCGATGGACGACCAGGTAGTCGGCGATCCGATGGACGAGGACACCGACATCGGTCCGCAGGCCCGCGAGGACCTGATGGAGGACCTCCACGGGCAGGTCGAAGAAACCGTCGAGCAGGGCGGCGAGCTCGAACTCGGCGGCGAGCCGATGGACCGCGAGGGCGCCTTCTACCCGCCGACGGTGCTCACGGACGTCCCCGAGAACGCGCCCGCAGACGAGGAGGAGTTGTTCGGTCCCGTCGCGACGGTCTTCCGCGTGGCCGACGAGGCGGCGGCGATCGAGAAGGCCAACGACACTCGCTTCGGACTGGGCGCAAGCGTCTGGACCGAGGATCTCGAGCGCGGCGAGCGGGTCGCCCGGCAGTTCGAGTCCGGCCTCGCGTTCGTCAACGAACTCGTCAAGTCCGATCCGCGCCTGCCCTTCGGCGGCGTGAAGGATTCGGGCTACGGTCGGGAACTGTCACGTCACGGCATCCGCGAGTTCGTGAACACGAAGACGATCTGGGTGCAGCAGGACGCGGGGGAGGAGACGACACAGGTCGAGTAACGCGCGTGTCGGTAGGATAGCCTGCTCGAGCCGTTCTAGGCCCGATACCGCTCGGTCACGTCCTCGAGTTCGACCTCGCCCTCCGGAACGCGGTACGCGGCTACGACGGATCGTTCGGCGTTCGGCGAGTTCACCGTCTTGTCGACGGCGTAGCCGACGTACGTGCACTCGTTTCGGTCGAATTCGACCACGGAATAGCCCCAGTTGTGGCCGTCGAAGAACTCGATGTGGGGATTCATCGCCGGCACCAGCCACGACAACAGCGGTTCGGTGAGTCGTTTTCGCCAGCCGCGAGTCAGGAGGAGAGCTTCCGCGACGTTGAGCGAAGTCACGGCGGGCGTCATGAACTCGACGCCGATCCGTTCGCCCTGCGCGACGCCTTCGCCGCCGGTCACCCGGCCGGGGTACGACGCCTTCGAGTAGGCGGCGATGTAGGAGTGCATGTCGCCGGTCAGGGTCACGAAGTTGTCGACGTCGGCCGCCGCGATCGACTCGGTGATCCGCATTCGCTCCCGCGTGTAGCCGTCCCAACCGCCCTGAACGGGGTAGAGCGAGAGCGGACCGGAACCGATCCGGAGCGGAACGGTCAGGACCTCGTCCGCCCACACCGTCCACGTCGCGTCCGAACCGGTGATCGTGTCGATGAGCCACTCCCGCTGGTCGTCGCCGAGCATCGTCCGCCCGGGCGGTTCGCGGTGGGGTCCGACGTTATCCGGCGTCGGGATCGCCTCGCGGGGCGGATCGCGGAACAGGCGCTCGTCGGTCATCGCGAGGGTCACGAGGTCCCCGAACTCGAACTCGCGCCAGAGCTGGAACCGGTCCTGGAGGGACTCCCCGGCCGGGTCGTAGTGGACGCGAGCGGGCATGTACTCCCACCACGCGTGCATCGCGTCGGCGACGAGGTCGGTCATGAACTCCGGATCGTCGCCGCGAGGGTGGTCGCCCGCGGGCGCGTCCGTCCGTCGGTCCCAGTACAGGTCGTTGACCATCTCGTGGTCGTCCCAGCCGGCGATCAGCGTATGGTTCTCTAAGGCCTCCCGCAGGAAGCGGTCGCTCCGGTACGTGCGGTACAGGTACCGGTAGTCCTCGAGCCCCCAGACGCGCCCGTTTCCGCTGGGGAGGGCCTTTTCCCGGCCGTCGTACTCGTAGGAGCCGAGCCCCTTGAAGGCGCCGTCCTCGGACTCGTAGATGAAGTCGCCGACGTGGACGAGGAAGTCTACGTCCTCGCGGGCGACGTAGTGGAACGCGGGGTAGTAGCCGTTGAGGTAGTTCTGACAGGCGAGCACCGCGAACCGCACGGAATCGGGCGAGGCGTCGGCCGCGGGCAGGGTTTGGCACCGACCGACTCGAGAGGCGGTATCGCGGTAGTAGAACCGGTAGTGGTACTCGCGGTCCGACTCGAGGTGACCGTCGAGATCGACCTTGACCGTGTAGTCGTGGGCGCGGATCCGTTCGGCGTCGGTGACCGCGCCCTCGTAGACGACATCGTCGAAGTCCGGATCGCGGGCCACGCGCACGGCGAGGGGTTCGTCCGGATCGAAGGCGTCGGGTGCGACCCGCGTCCAGAGGATCACGCCGGTCGGCGTCGGTCCGCCGCTGGCCACCGACTGGGGAAACACCGCGTCCGGATCCGCATCGGGATCGTGCTCGAACCGATCGCCGTTGCCGTCGGTGTCGGGATCGGTCGCGACCGCGAGGTCGTGCGAGTCGAGTTCGGACAGGAGTTCGGCGTGGTCGTCGTCGCCCCGTAACGGCTCGTCGCGCCCGTCCAGATCGATGTCGTCCGCCATAGGCCCCGGTGGGGGAACGGGCGGTTGTATGTTTTCGGTTTCCGGGTTCCGGACTCGGATTCGCAGCGGGTAGCAACGGAGCCGGAACCGGTCGAACGGCCCAGTTCGAATCGCGATTCGGGCTCGTCCTCAAACGATGCCAAGAACCGAAAACCCGGCGACCGACCCGACGACGAGCGCGACCGTCCACGCGCCGAGGCCGACGGTCAGCCAGCCGATCGCCGTCCGCCCGTTCGAGCCCGCGGTCGCCGCCAGCAGCGCCGTGAGGTGGATCCCCGCGAGTATCGGCCCGGCGAAGGCGAGACCAGGGAGACCGTACCGGTTCCAGAGCCGCCGCGCGCGGTCGTACCGGTCGCTCGAGTCACCCGGCTCCCCGCCGAACCGGCGCGACCACCACGCGAGGAGCCGCCGCTGGGCGAGGACGATCGCGCTGACGACCGTGACGCTGCCGGCGAACGCGGCCAGCCCCGTCAGCACCGGATCGAGCCCGAGCCCGATCGCGGCCGGGATCACGAGAAACGGTTCGATCGCGGGGATCATCGTCAGGACGAACACGAGCACGTACTGCCAGCCGCCGGTCGCCTCCTCGAGGGTCGTTCCGACGTCGACGAACTGTAACCACCAGGCCACGGGAATCATCGGCCGACGGCCGAACTGTTGCTGTGATAACACGAACGCGAGAAAAACAGTTTCGGTTCGGGTCGTCCCGGCGAGATCGGCGTGCCGCGAGGTCCCGGTGGACCGCGAGACCCTCGATCAAGGTCAGCGGCTGCAGTACGCTTTTGGTTCGTATCGTCGACGGTGACGGTATGACCGGTCTGTACTACGAGGAGTTCGAGGTCGGCGAAACGATCGAACACGAGCGCCGGCGGACGATCTCCGAGAGCGACAACCAACGATTTTGCGACATGACGATGAACCAGCAGCCGCTGCACCTCGACAGCGAATTCGCCGCCGAGACCGAGTTCGGCGAGCGCGTCGTCAACGGTCTCTACACGCTGTCGCTCGCGGTGGGGATTTCGATCCCCGAGACGACCGACGGGACGATCGTCGCGAACCTCTCCTACGACGACGTCGAGCACCCGAACCCGGTCTTCCACGGCGATACGATCCGCGCGCAGTCGACGGTGACGGACAAGCGCGAGACCAGCGACGGCGAGCGCGGCGTCGTCACGATGCACGTCGAGGCGTTCAATCAGGACGACGACCTGGTCTGCGAGTTCGACCGGACCGTGCTCTCGTTAAAACGGGAACACGTTTCGGCGGGGAGCGAGTAAGCCGACGTATGGCAACCGATACGACGCCCGACTCGAGCACGGCGGCGACCGCCGCCGACCTCGAGTGGCTGTCGCTCGACGACGGCGAGGAACTCGTCTGGACCGGCGGGCCGGACCGACGCACGCTCCTGCCCGCGGTACTGGTGGGAATTCCGCTCGCGATCGTGCTGATCGGGCTCCTCATCATCGCCGGCGAGTACCTCCGCGTGACGAACACGCACTACGTCGTCACGAACCGCGCGCTCTACCGGAAGACCGGCGTTCTCTCGCGGGACGTCAAGCGGATCGAACACGGGAAGGTACAGGACATCTCCTACTCCCAGTCCGCGCTGGGCGCCCACTTCGGCTACGGGACCGTCGAGATCAGCACCGCCGGCGGCTCCGGCGTCGAAATGGCGTTCAAATCCGTCCCGGATCCACGAGCGGTTCAACACGTCATCAGCGACCAGCGCGAGCGCGACCACACTCGCCGGGACGACCGCGACGAACACACGACGGACGACGTGCTCGGGGAAATCCTCACCGAACTGCGCGCGATCCGCGCGACGCTCGAGGACGGAGAGCGGGAGGGAGCACAGGACCGCTCGCGCGCCGAAACCGGACGACGCGACCGCGACGCCGACCGGGACGGGGTCACGGCGGAGTACGACGAGCGGCGATCATGACCGAGGAAGCGACGCCCGACCCGGCTTCCGAGCGCCCCCTCGAGTGGCTCGTGCTCGCGGCGGACGAGGAACTGCACTTTCAGACTGGCCCACGGATCCAGACGATCTATCCGTGGTTCGCGCTGGCGATCGTCGGCTCGCTCGCCGCCGTCGCCGCCGTTGCGCTCGAGTTGGTGCCGCCGCTCGCGTTGCTCTCGATTCCGGCGGTAGTCGCGCCGGCGGCGTGGCAGTACGCTCGCGTCACGCGCACGACGTTCGCCGTCACGACCCACCGGATCGCGACTCGCAGCGGCGTCCTCGGGGTGTCCGTCCGGGCCGTCCCGCTCGAGTGCGTCCAGAACACGCAGCGGTCCCAACACGCGGTCGGGCGACTGGTCGGGTACGGCACGGTGACGGTCGAAATCGCGGGCGGCTCGGACCTGCGCTTCTGGGACGTCGACGATCCGGCCGCGATCCAGACGCGCCTCGAGTCCGCACGGGAACAGGGCCGCGGGGCCGACCCCGACCGCTCCGCCGTCGCCGACGTGTCGGGGTCGCTCGAGCAGTGGGAAGCCGTACTCGAGGAAGTTCGGGGCTGGCGGCGGACGCTCGAGCGATCGGAATCGAGATCGAGATCGAACTGACGGCGTTCGGCGTTCCTGCGTGCGGTTCGCTCTCATACCAGCGACACGACTTTTATTCAACCGGCCGACACGACGAGCATGGGCGACGTGCTCCCCGAAACCGTCGAGACGGATCGGTTACGATTCGAGGCGCTGCGACCGGAGACGGTCGACGCGCTCGAGCTGTACGACATTTGCTCGTCGGATCCCGACATCGAGGCGATCACCGAGTACCTCACCTGGGACCCTCACGAGACGCCGAAGGATACCCTCGAGTTCCTCGAGCACGTGGCCGATCGGTACGAGTCCGACGACGGTGCGTCGTACGTGATCCGGCCGCGAGAAGGCGAAGACGGCGCGGGCGAGATCGCCGGCACCGGCGGCTTCGGCATCGACTGGGAGAAGCGGACGATGACGCTCGGCGTCTGGCTCCGCAAGCGGTTCTGGGGCCGGGGCTACTCCGGTGAACGCGCCGCCGCGTTCGTCGACCTGGCGTTCGACCGGCTCGATCTCGAGCTGGTGGCCGTCGCGGCCCACGTCGATAACGACCGGTCGAACCGCGCGATCGAGAAGTACGTCGAGGCCTACGGCGGCACTCGGGAGGGGTGCTTCCGGAACCACGTCGTCCTGAACGGCGATCCGGTCGACTGCTACCGCTACAGCATCTCGCGGGCGGAGTGGGAGGCGAACGAGACGGACGTCGCCGTCGAAATCGTCGACTGAGAACGCCCGGAAGAGAGCAGCGTCGGCGAGTCAGGCGACGAACGAGATCATGTAGAGATTGATGCAGACGGCGGCCGTCCACGGGAGCGCGAGGCCGGCCGGGATGATCGGCCGGTAGACCTGCGGCAACAGCGGCCGGCAGAGGAGGGCGACGCCGACGGCAAAGCCCTTCAGCGCGAGCATTCCGCCGAGCCCGTAGCCGTCGATCGCGCCGCGAGCGACCGGATTCGATTCGGACAGCCCGAGGTAGAGCCCGGCGAACGTCGTCGCGACGTCGCCGACGAGCGCGATCGCGACGACGACCCACAGCAGCCGCTCGAACCCGAGCGACGTCACGTCGACGGGAAGGCGGTGGTGCCAGTACGGGGCGTCGGAACCCATAGGCGCTCCGCCGGACTCGAACCGGCCGGGGCCAGCCACCCGAGCGCTGGAACACCCAGCGGTTCCAGCACGCAGGGTATTGTTATGACAAGCGTAGCGAGCACTGGGTCGACGTTAAGCAGTGATAACTCGCGTGAAATCTGGTGGTACGCCGCTCGAGCGGGGAGACGGCTCGCGACCCGAGGGCGGTCCCGACGACGAGTCGGCGACGAGGAGAACCGACCCCGAGCCTACAGCACCGTCCCGTGTTTCTTCGACGGAACGGACTTCTCGACGTCCTCGTAGAAGGCGAAGCGGGCGGCCAGTTCCTCGCGGAGGGTACTCGGCGGGACGATCTCGTCGACGACGACCTCGCTGGCCATCCGGTGAACGTCGATGTCCTCGCGGTAGGCCTCGCGCAGTTCCCGCTCGGTGCGCTCGCGCTCCTCGGGATCGTCGATTTCGGCGAGTTTGCGCGCGTAGACGGCGTTGATCGCCGCGTCCGGTCCCATGATCGCGATCTCGCCCGAGGGGAGCGCGATGACGCTCTCGGGATCGTAGGCCGGCCCGCCCATCGCGTAGATGCCGGCGCCGTAGGCCTTCCGGACGACGACGGTCTGCTGGGGCACCGTCGCCGCCGACGTGGCGTAGATCATCCGCTTGCCCTGCTCTAAGATGCCTTCCTTCTCCACCTGCGAGCCGACCATGAACCCGGGGGTGTCACAGAGGTACAGCAGCGGGACGTTGAACGCGTCGCACTTCCAGATGAACCGGGCGGCCTTCTCGGCCGCGTCGGGGAAGATGGCACCCGCCCGCTTGGCCGGCTGGTTCGCGACGATGCCGATAGGCCGACCGTCGATCCGGGCGAATGCCGTGACGATCTCCTGGCCGTAGTCGGGCTGCAGTTCGAAGAACGACCCGTCGTCGACGATCCGCTCGATGACGGCGGTCATGTCGTACCCCTCGTTGGGCCGCTGGGGGACGACGGAATCGATGCCGTCGGGTGACTTCGCCGGCGGTATTGTCGCTCGCTGGGGCGGTTTCTCGTCCGCGTTGTCCGGCAGATAGGTGATAAGTTGCGCGACGAGGTCCCGCGCGTGCTCCTCGTCCTCGGCCACGAGATCCGCCGACCCGGACTCGCGAGTGTGGACCAGCGGGCCGCCCAGTTCCTCGAGGTCGATCTCCTCGCCCGTCACCATCTGTACCATCCGCGGCGAGGCGATCGCCATCGCGGACGTGCCCTCGGCCATGATCGTGAAGTCCGCGAAGACGGGCGTGTAGGCGGCGCCGGCGATACAGGGACCGTAGAGGACGCAGATCTGCGGGACCCGGCCGGAGAGCATCGAGTGGTTGTAGTAGTACTTCCCGATCCCCTCGCGGTTGGCGAAGAAGCCGGTCTGCTGGTCGATCCGGCCGCCCGAGGAGTCCATCAGGTAGAGGACGGGCCGGCCGGTCTTCAGGGCGCGCTGTTGCATCTGCAGGAACTTCTCGACGCCCTTGGCCGCCATGCTGCCGCGCTTGACCGTGTAGTCGTTGGCCATGAAGTGGACGTTCCGGCCCTCGAAGGTCGCCGCGCCGGTGATGAGCCCGTCCGCCGGGAGCCGGTCGTCCGTTTCCTCGCCGGCGCCGTCGGGGTGCCAGTCGTCGAACGCCGCGAACTTGCCGTCTTCGAAGAGGAATTCGTCGTCCTCGCCGCCGAACCACAACTCGAGCCGATCGCGGACGAACAGCTTTCCTTCGTCGGGGAGTTGCTCGCGGTACTTCTCGGGGCCGCCCTCGAGGATGTCCTCGATCTCCGCGCGGAGGCGCTGCTCGCGCTCGGTGGGACCGAGGTCGTCGGTACCGTCGGCGGCCACGGTGTTGGCATCGGCCGCAGCTATCGACTCGGGCCCTGATCCGTCGGGGTCGTGCTCGTGTTCGTGAATCGCCGCCGGCTCGTCCCCGTCACCGACGTACACTTCGACCGCAGCACCGAGGTGCTCGGCCAGTGCGGCCGCGATCGCCGAAGCCTCGTCGTCGGTCGCCCTCGGTGCGATACGGACTCTCATACCACAGTATGGATCGGCCCGTCGCAAAAAACCGGCGCGCGCTCGTAGCGGGAGAGAGCGAAAGAGAGACACAGAGGAGAACGGTTCGCGCCGGGTCGATCACCGCGGTCGGCGGTCGAGGAGCGGACGGATGAGGAGGATCGCGTCGGGGAGATGGCGCGAACCGGTCGGGAGTCGTCGCCTCCGTGGTCACCAGCACGGAGACAGTTCGTCGTGGACCGGCCGCTCACACCAACGCTCGCGTTCACCCGTTCGATCATTATATCGGGGTGGTTAGTAGGCCGACAGGAATCGGTATGCGGTCGTCCCTCGCATCCCCTTATGGCCGGGTGTGTCGGCAGTCCCGTGCCGTCCAATGGGTCGCACCTGCAGGCAGAATCGCTATCCTCGATATCGTCGTAGCTCGGGTAACTCCCGAATACCCCGTGTACGTGAACATTAGCTTTGGCGTAACGGGGTGCAGCGATATACGGTATCGGTCTCGAGGGTATGTCAGAGGAGCAATCAGACCGTCCCGTCGGGCGGCTCGCGACGCTTCGCGATCGCGTCGACTCGGGGATGGATCGTCGCGAGTTCGTTCGCACGCTCGTCAGCGGCGGCTTCGCGGTCGGGATGGCCCGCTGGCTCGGCGTCGACGACTTCCTCGCGGCCGAGGACGGCGAGGTCCCGATCGTCACCGCGCTGGTGAGGGAGGATCCCGACGACCCGTTCTCGCTGACCGAGCGGACGACGCACGTCCCCGCCGACTGGTACGCCGCCGTCGAGAAGGCCTTCGAGGTGAACGAGCTGCTGGCTCGCGTCGCCTTTACCGGCTATCTGGGCAGTGCGGTCGTCCCCGGCGATCCCGAAAGCGGCACCGCATCGGTCTCCGTCGGCGTCTCGAGCGACAGCAACTCCATCCCGGAGGCGATCAGGGAGTTCGCCGACGACATCTCGATCGACACCGAGTCGATCCTCGAGACCGACGACATCGAGGTCGGCCCGGACGCGATCGAGGCCGAGCCGCGAATCGCGGACGGGATCGTCGGCCCGGGTCCGCTGAGCGGATTCGCCTGCCATACGCCCTCGAGCATGGCGACGCTGGCCCCGGCGCTGTACCACCCCGACGGCGAGCGATCGTTCTTCGTCACCGCCAGCCACGCCTTCGAGGGCGACGAGCCCAACGGCGAACGCCTGCTGTTGCCGACCCAGCGCGGCGAGACGGTCAGGTTGGGGACCGTCGACAACCTCTATCCGCTCGAGGACGTCGCGACCATCGAACCGACCGGCGAGTACCGGCCGACGAGCTGGATCGACGCACCGTCGCCGGTCCGCGTTCGGGGCCAACTCACCAAGTACGGCCTGGCGTACCTCGCGGCACGCGGCGAACACCTCGAGAAGGTCGGGGCGCTCACCGGTCACACGACCGGCCGCATTCAGGGCGTCGACGCCGTGACGTGTTTCACCGAGCAGTCCTGTCGTCGCGGGCAGATCCGCTGGGGCGGCGAGATGGACCTGACGGACGGCGACAGCGGCTCGGTGAGCTACTACCCCGATCCGGAGGGAGAACCCGAAGACGTGCTCGTGGCCGGGTTCAACAACGCCCGAACGTGGTGGCCCGGACAGAGCTACGTCTGGGGAATCAGCGCCTATCGACTGACCGAAACGCAGGGGTATCACTTCTGATGATCCGACCCAGAACCCGCGACCTCGTCCGTCTCGAGCCGGCTGCGACCGACAATCCGACCGGAGGCGATCGACCGTGAGCGACGATGCTACTCCCACTCGATCCGGATCGAGCGGGACGTCCGCCGCTGAGACGGCCGTCCGAGCCGTCGCTCGCCTCGGCGTCGATCTCCTCGTCGTGACGCTGTGGGTCGTCTTCCTGACGGTGCTGTTCCTCGAGACCGCGTGGCCGCGGTGGCTGTTCTACGCGCTCTTACTGCTCGGCGTCGGCGGCTACGTCTCCATCACGGCGGCCTGGACGAAGCGCGGCCGAGAGGGAGATTCGCCGCGCTGAACGCTGCTAAAAAGATCCGCGACGCGAATACCTACGCCAGGGCGTCCTCGAGTCGCTCGATCAAATCAGCGTTGCCGACGTAGACCGGCGCCCGCTGGTGAATCTCCTCGGGATCGACGGCCAGCAGCGACTGCTCTCCGTCCGAGGAGCGTCCGCCCGCCCGCTCGACGATGTAGCCGATCGGGTTCCCCTCGAACTGGAGCCGGAGCTTTCCCTCGGGACGGGACTCGAGGCCGGGGTAGCCGAAGATGCCGCCGTAGGTGAGCACCTGGTTGACGTCACCGATCATCGCGCCGCCGTAGCGCAGTTTCAGTTCCTGCTCGATCTCGCGGGCGTAGGACTCGAACTCGTCGGTCCAGTCGGGAACGCGACCGCCGAAGCCGTAGACGACCGGGTCGTCGGGAAGCTCGAGGTCGCGCTCGACGAGTCGGCGCTCGCCGCCGGTCAGTTCGTACTCGGCGACGGTCTCTTCGGTCGCGATCACCATCGTCGTGATCGGGCCGTAGAGCACGTACCCCGCCGCAACGAGCGTCTCGCCGCGGGCGGGCAGCGGGGCGTCGTAGATCCCGAAGATCGTCCCCATCGCGTTGTTCGACTCGAGATTCGAGGAACCGTCGAGCGGGTCGACCGCGACCGCGTAGACGTCCTCCGTCGCCGGATCGGGGCCGCAGTCGACGGCCTCGGGACGCTCCTCGCTGGCGTACTGCCCGACGCCCTCGAGCGAGGCGAGGCGGTCGCCGAGCAGGTCGTCCGCCCAGACGTCGGCCTCGAGCTGGGTGTCGCCGGTCGGGTTTTCGCGCCCTTCCTCGTCGACCGCGCCGCGGCGGCCGATCAGCCCCTGTTGGATCTCCGTCGCCGATCGGCTGATCGTCGCAACGATTTCTTCGACGACCGGATCGGAGACCGTCATCCTATTCGGTCGCCTCGAGCGCGGCGTCGGCCGTTTCCTCCTCGTAGATGACCTTCTCGAGGGCGTCGAGGATGCGCGTGGGATCCTCGCGCTGCCAGACGTTGCGGCCGACGGCGAGCCCGCAGCAGCCGGCGTTGACGGCGGCTTCGACGGTCGAGAGGAACTCGTAGTCGTCGGTCTTCGAGCCGCCGCTCATGACGACGTTCATGTCACCGGCGGCCTTGCAGGCGTGTTGCATCGCTTCGGCGCTGCCGGGATACTTGACCTTCGCGATGTCGGCGCCGAGCTCGAGGGCGATACGAGTTGCGTACGAGATCGTCGAGGGCTTGGTGTCGTTTTTCAGCCCCTGGCCGCGGGGGTAGGACCACATGACGACCGGCAGGTCGTAGTCGCGGGCTTGCTCCTGGACCTCGCGGAACTCCTCGAACATCTCGACCTCGTGGTTCGAGCCGCTGTAGACGGTGAACCCGACCGCGTCGGCGCCGATTTCGGCGGCGTAGTCGACCGACCAGTTGACCGGCGAGTCGGGTTCGCCCATCCAGAGGTTCGAGGTGCCGTTTAGCTTCGCCAGCAGGTTCACGTCGTCCTCGTAGCTCGGGTAGTACCCCTCGGCGATCCCCTTCTGGACGGCCATCGCGGTGACGGCGTCGTGGGTCGCCGTTTCGAAGACCGTCGACGGATCGAGTTTCTCGGGGACCTCCTCGAAGTCGACCGGGCCGTGTTCCAACCCGTGGTCCATCGCGAGAATCAGTGATTTGCCGTCGCGGACGATCGGGGAGTCGTCGATGGGAAGCATCTGATGGATCGTCCAACAGGCGAGTATAAATCTCTGGTGATCCAAATTATCGAAATTACTTATTTTAGTAGTAAGCGTCTCGGGTGGCGATTTTGACGCGGGCCGGAATCAACGTGATACCCAGGGGCAATTAACGAGTTAATTATAAATCATTGGGAACTTGCGCGTCGTGTACTCGCCGTCGCGCGAGCATCGATAACGGACTCGAGCCGAGTTTCGAAACCGAAAGTAGCTCGCTCAGAACTCAGAGAACTCAGAGCAGTTCCCGCGCATTGTGGCGCCACGTCCGGACGTGCAGGACGTTCAGGTCGAGCGCCTTCGCGATCTCGAAGGCGTTGATCGTCGCCAGCCGTTCCGCCGAGACGACGCCGGCCTCCGCCAGCGTTTCGGCGTCGTCGGGTCCGACGCCGGTGACGGCCGTGACAGGGGTCGGTCGCGGCCACGGGCGTTCGCCGTCCTCGGCGTCCGAACGGTCGTCAATCTCGGAGACGGCTTCGTACTCGAACGCCTGCCACCCCTCGTCGCCGCTGACGGCGATCCACTCCCGTTCGGCGGCGCCGAGTCCGCGGATCTCGTTCGAGCGGCGCTCGAGGTCGTCGTCCCCGTCGCCCTCGAACGACCACGGCAGGGAGAACCGTCGGCGCAGGGCGTCGGCAGTCGCCTCCTCGACGCCCGCGTCCAGCAGCATTCGGTAGGAGAACTCTTTCTCCAGGACGGCGTCGGGATCGACGTCGGCCGCCTCGAGCGCCTCCCGTTCGTCGGCCTCGAGCTCGCGCCGTCGCTCGCGGTCGGCGGTCGAGTCGTCGAACGGGCCCGAATCAGTGTCGGCGTCGGCCTCGAGCAGTTCGTCCTCGTCGTACGTGAGTTCGACGTGCTCGGCGTCGACGGCCGCAGGGTCGATATCGACCGCGATCCCGATGCCGATATCGACGGGCTCGTCCTTGCCGTCGCTTTCGTCGGCACTCCCCACGTCCACACCCGTATCGCTGACGACCTCTTTCTTACTCACGCAGTTCCACCGGTTATCGGTAGCTCTCACTGTCCGGTCTTGAAACTTGTCCCGTCGTTCTCGGCGTCGAATGCGCGACCGCTCGAGACGACGCCTGCCGTCTCGATGTCCCGGCGCGATCTCGCGGGTCGCCCGCCGGTTACGCCTCGAGCAACTCCTCGAGTTCCGCCGCGAGGTTCTCGCCCATCGTGATCATCGCGTTGTCCCCGGGATGAACCAGATCGGTGGTGAGCCCCTCGATCGTCGGCAGCAGTTCGGGCCCCTCGAGCAGGTGGACGTTGTCGTGGGATGTCTCGGCGACGACAGCGCGCAGTTCCTCGCGGAACCGCTCGCACTCGTCGGCGTCGCCCGACTCACCGGCACCCTGGCTGACGTCCCACCCGTTCCGGAAGATGGTGATCGGGACGACCGGTTTCTCGGGGTGTGCGGCGGCGACCCGATCGATCAGGTGCTCGGCTCGCTCGCGGAACTCGTCGGTGGAGAACGTGCCGACCATGTTGATGGAGATCGAGAGCGTCGCGACGTCCCAGTCGTCGCGCCCGGCGATGTGATCGGCGATCGCCGCGTCGCAGTAGGCCGTCCCGCAGGAGCCGAGGTTGATCAGATCAGCGTCCAGCCGACGCGCCGTCTGTCCGACGTAGGTCAGGTGCTCCGCCGACGGAGCCTCGCCCTCGGTGATCGAGGTGCCGTACGCGAGGTACCGCCGGTCCGGTAACTCGTCCTCGCGGGGCGGGCGCACGTCGCCCTCGAGGCCGTGGTAGACCATCGGCCCGCCGCGGTGTTCGCCCGGCAGCCGGATCCGGCAGACGCGGGGATCGAACGCCAACTTCTCGCGGGCCGCGGGCTCGAGGTCGGCGAGCGTTTCGGGCGGCGAGACCTCGATGGTCGTCGGTTCCGAGCCGACGACGACCTCCGTCGTGCCCTGGATCGGCCCCCAGAAGACCTGGACGGTGCCCTCCGGGGCGCTCCCGCCGGGTACCGTCGAGAGCGTCACCGACGCGGTTCCATCGGGGACGAACCGCAGTTCGACGCCTGCAGGGTGGCGCATCCGCGACTGCGCGCCGTCGTTGAGTTCGTGCCGGACCGCCTCCGGAACGCGTTGCAGCAGGTACCCCTCTCGGTCCTCGGCCGTCCGGGCCTCGCCGACGTTGTGGAACTGAATGCCATCGCGTTGCATGCCGGTACCAACGTTCGCGATAGCTTATAGGTCTGGTGTCGCTACGAAGGCGCTCGAGCGATCCCGGCCGGCCCCTAGCCCCCACGTTTACCACGCACAGCATCGAACGCGCGGTATGGTACGCGATCGCATCGATCGGATCGGCGTCGTCGGCGCAGGCACGATGGGCAGCGGCATCGCACAGGTCGCCGCCACCGCCGGCTACGACGTCCGAATGCGCGACGTCGAGCAGGAGTTCGTCGAGAACGGCTTCGAGACCATCCGCGACAGCCTCGAGCGGCTCGCGGACCGCGACGACCTCGAGGAAGACCCCGAGACGATCCGCGGCCGAATCGAAGGCACGACTGACCTCGAGGCGTTCGCCGACTGTGATCTGGTGATCGAAGCCGTGCTCGAGGAACTCGACGTGAAGCGGGAGGTGTTCGCCGACCTCGAGCGCGTCTGCGACGACGACGTCCTGCTCGGGACGAACACGAGCACGCTCTCGATCACCTCGATCGCCGGCGACCTCGAGCACCCCGAGCGCGTGATCGGCCTGCACTTCATGAACCCGGTCCCGATCATGGAGGGGGTCGAGGTCGTCGTCGGCGAGAAGACGAGCGACGAGGCGACCGCTCTGGCCCACGAAATTGCCGAGGATCTGGAGAAGACCACCTGGGAGGCCGACGACAAGCCTGGCTTCGTCACCAACCGGATCCTGATGCCGTGGATCAACGAGGGCATCCGCGCCTTCGACGAGGGCGTGGCCACGAAGGCGGACATCGACCGCGGGATGGAACTCGGCACGAACGTCCCGATGGGGCCGCTGCGGCTCGCGGACCACATCGGGCTCGACATCTGCCTGCACGCTTCCGAGACGCTCCACGAGGAACTCGGCGACCGGTACCAGCCGGCTTACCTGCTCAAGCGGAAGGTCGAGGCCGGCGACCTCGGGAAGAAGACGGGCAAGGGATTCTACGAGTACGAGTAGCGAGTACGCCGCCACGGACGGTCGCGACTCCGAATCTTCTTGCCGCGCACCGTCTTCGTCTCGAGCAATGAATCGGTCGTCCGCCCCCGACGCCGAGCCCGGAACCGAGTCGGATCGGCTCGCCGAACGCGTCCGCGAGATCGAGCCCCAGCAGATCCGCGTGATGTTCGAACTCGCGTCCGAGTACGAACGCGAAACGCCCGACAGCGACCTCGTCCACCTCGAGTTCGGCGAGCCGGACTTCGATACGCCTGACCGCGTCGTTCAGGCGGCGGTCGAGGCCGCTCGGAACGGCGCGACGAACTACACCTCGAACGCCGGGCTGCCGAAACTCAGGGACGCAATCGCAGCAAAACTCTCGAGCGAGCGGAACCGTGCCGTCGACCCGGACTCGGAGGTCGTCGTCACGAACGGCGGCGTCGAGGCGCTGCACCTCGCGATCCACGCGGTCGCCGATCCCGGCGAGGAGGTCGTCGTCCCGACGCCCGCGTGGCCGAACCCGATCTCGCAGGCGAAACTCGCCGCCGCGGTGCCCGTCGAGGTGCCGATGCCCGCCGACCGGGGATTCGAACCCGATCCCGAGCGGATCGTCAACGCGATCGGCCCGGATACTGCGGCCGTCCTGCTGACTTCCCCGTCGAATCCGACCGGCCGAGTGTTCCCCGCGGAGGCCGTCGAGCGCGTCGTCGCGGCCGCGGCCGACCACGGCGCCTACGTCCTCGCCGACGAGGTCTACCGCGAACTGGCCTACGCGGAACTGCCGCCTCGCGCCGCGGCCCTCACCGACCGCGACGAGTGGGTGCTCTCGATCAACTCCTGTTCCAAGACCTACGCGATGACCGGCTGGCGCGTCGGCTGGCTCTCCGGGCCCGCAGACGTCCTCTCGCAGGTCGAGACGATCCACGAGAGTACGACCTCCTGCGTGAACACCCCCGCGCAGTACGCCGCCGTCGAGGCGCTGACCGGCCCGCAGGAGCCGTTCGAGGAGATGCGAGCCGCCTTCCGCGAGCGCCGCGACTACGTCGTCGACCGCCTCGAGTCGATTCCCCACGTCTCCGCGGCCGAACCCGAGGGCGCCTTCTACGCCTTTATCGACGTGAGCGCGT
The DNA here is from genome assembly GCF_003610195.1 of Halopiger aswanensis. NCBI lineage: Archaea > Methanobacteriati > Methanobacteriota > Halobacteria > Halobacteriales > Natrialbaceae > Halopiger > Halopiger aswanensis. The sequence goes on from NZ_RAPO01000001.1 coordinate 749,941, forward strand.
TCGATGGCTCGAGCGCGGAGATCGCGAAGCGGCTGCTCTACGACTACGAGGTCGTCGCGGCGCCGGGGACGGCCTTCGGCGCCGGCGGCGAGGGCCACCTCCGACTGAGTTTCGCGAACGATCTGGCGCGCCTCGAGACGGGGCTGGACCGGCTCGAGAAGATGGTACAGACCGAACTGAACGGCGAGTGAGTGGCCGCTCGCCCGGCCGAGAACCGGTAATACGAACGACGACCAAATTTTATGTATTTGACATTCGAACGCCGAAGGGATGCCCCGTTCCCGCTTCGCCGCGATCGCCCTCTGCTGTCTGATCGCCCTCGCGAGCGCCGCTGTCGCGGGCGCACCCCCGCCGACGACGCTCTGTGGCAGCTGCGCCGACGGCGTTCCCGGCGCGACGGAACCCGGGACGCTCGACGTCTACGTCGACGCCGACGGCGACTCCCGCTGGATCGAGCGCGTCCCCGTGAACGACTCCACCGCCGTCCGATACCGCGAGAACGCCACCGCCCTCGAGCGCGAAGTTGATCCGACGGGAACCTACTACCACGTCATCGACGAGGACGTCGACCGAGCGATCGCGCTCGAGAACGGCACCGTCACGGTGACCTACGCCGTCGAAAACGTTTCCCGACCCGGCGTTCGGGATACCCGAGTCATCGATTACTTCGTGCTCGAGAACCCGCGAGACCGGTACTGGCTGGAGGCCGACCGCGTGACGATCCACTCCCCCGAGGGAACCGTCGTGACGAACGATCCGCCGGGGGCGGGCGTCGACGGGAATACGGCGACGTGGACCGGCGAGAGCGAGTTCGGCGACCGGACCTACATCACGTACGGCTCGAGCAACGCATCCGCGCTCGTCGCCACCGCGAGCGCATCCGCGACGATCGGACTCGAGATCGGTCCCGCGGCGCTCGAGCAGGGCGTTCGCGCCGGCCTCGTTCCGGGTGCGCTGCTCGCGGTCGCCGGAATCGCCGCCGGTCGCGTCGACTGGGGCCGCGACGCGTTCGATCTCGCCGCGCTCGAGCGGTTACTCGTCGGCGTCGGCGCGACCGGTGCGGTCGGGCTGGTCGTCGTGAGTACGGCGGCGACCGGACGGCCGTTCAACCCCGTACTCGGTGCGCTGAGTGCGTTGGGCGTCGGGTACGCCGCACTCGGGCTCGGGGTTCGCCGCGGCGGCCGCCGCAGTACCCGTGACGTGATCGGCCTCGCGGCGCTCGTCGCGCTGTCGACCGGCGCGCTGCTGTGGTTGCTCGGCGGTCCGGCGTCGCTGACCGCGCTTCCGTTCGGACTGGCCGCCGCGTGCTTCTTGCCGCTCGGGTACACTGCCGAACGCCACTCGAGTGGTATCGTCCCGCTCGCTTTCGCCGCGTGTGCGGCGATTTTCCTGATCGGCGGCGCTGTCGCGCTGTCGCTGTTCGTCACGCCGGCCGGACTCGGCGTGTTCGTCTTCTGGTTCGTCCTGGGCGGCTGGGCCGCGATAGTCGCGGTCTTCGGCTACCCGCTGGCGCTCGTCGGCCGGCTCGTGGCGACCGACGCCGACTCGGCTGACGGAGCGGTGTAAGGATCCGATAGAAGACGAGGTCTTTCGAGCAGCTTACTGGTGGAGCGGCTGTTCCGCCATCTTCCGGCGCAACTCCTCGAGACGGCTTCGTGAAACGCCGTCCTCGAACTGCTGGATGAGCGTATACACTTCCGCTCGAGAGACCTTCACGTCGCCCTCGCGGACGACGTCCTCGGGGCGAGCCTGCAGTTCGCGCATCGTGCCGACCGCGAGCAGGTAGGGGATCGCCCACGCCGACAGGCGGTTGCCGTGTCGCTCCGGGACGATCTCGAGGTAGCGCTGGGCGTCGTCGAGGTACGTCTCCGCACGATTTGTGACGCGCTTGATGACGTTCGTGACGCCGCCGTGGTTGGCTTCGTGGGTTACGGCCTCGGCGTCGACGTTCTCCTCGGCGAGCCACTCGGCGGGGAGGTAGACGTTGTTCTCCTCGTGATAGTCGTCCTCGACGTCCTTGGCGATGTTGACCAGTTGGAGCAGGAGGGCGAAGGAGCGGGCGTTGTTCCGCATCTCCGTAGCTCGTTCCTCCGAAGCGCCGCGGGCGACCAGGCCCGTAATCAGGGTGCCGACGGTGCCGGCGGCGTACCAGCAGTACTCCTCGAGTTCTTCGAGGGTCTGCAGGCGTAGCCCGCCCTCGTCGGCGTAGCGGTCGGTGAACATGGCCATCCCGTCGACGAGTTCGCGGACGGGTTCGCGCATGATCTCGCGGGGTTCCTCGTCGAGCGAGTCGAAGGTGCGCAGGACGCGAGGAGTCTGGGCGACGACCTCCCAGTCGTCGGTTCGCTCATCGGGGATCCAGGGCTCGACGTCGTCCATGAACGCAGCCACCGGCTGCTCCGCGTCGGGATCGAGGAGTCGATCGTACGTCTCGAGGAGGTCGGTCTGCGTTTCCGGCGGGATGTGGCCTGCGTCCTCGATAGTGTCTGCAACACGACAGAGGAGATACCCCACGCAGATGTGTCTGGACATCGGCTCCTCGAGCCGATCGATCGTGATCGAAAAGGTCCGCGAAACACCGTGAACCGCGTCGTAACACCACTCCAGGTCGGCGTCAGTTGTGCAATCGTGCTGGCCGGTGGTCATCTACTCGCGTTTTCTTTGTCGCCACGCCGGAAAAATACCGTGGTCGGTTTATGTAGGGTGAGTTACACCTGTCGAGGATAGCGACAGTCGTCTCAACCGAGAGGTCGACGATAGTATCCGGCGTGACGCGCCGATCCGACGCTTCGCCGGTGGGGTGCCGGCACGGCCCGGCGAAACCTCTTTTCTGAGCAGGACCGAACCGTCCGTATGAACGACACCGTACTCGTTGCCGGCTCGCACGGCCCGACCGGTCAGCACGTCACGCGACTGCTCGCCGAACGCGACCGCACGCCGCGGGCGATGATCCGCGACGACTCGCAGACCGAGGAGATGGAATCGCTCGGCGGCGACCCGGTCGTCGCCGACCTGACCGAGCCCGACTCGCTCGAGCCCGCCGTCGAGGGCTGCGATGCCATCGTCTTCGCCGCGGGCTCCGACGGCGAGGACGTTTACGGCGTCGACCGCGACGGCGCGATCAACCTGATCGACGCCGCCGAGGACGCGGGCGTCGACCGGTTCGTCATGCTCAGTTCGATGGGTGCCGACGATCCCGAGTCGGGACCCGACCCGCTGTGGGACTACCTCATCGCGAAGGCCGAGGCCGACGAGTACCTCCGGCAGAGCGACCTTTCGTACACTATCGTCCGCCCCGGCGAGTTGACGACCGCGGACGGCACTGGCGAGATTCGAGCCGCCGACAGCCTCGAGATGGCCGACGGCGATATCCCGCGGGAAGACGTCGCCCGCGTACTCGTGACCGCGATCGACTTCGATCCCGTCTACGGCGAGACGGTCGAGATTCTGTCGGGCGACGAATCCATCGAATCGGCGCTCGAGGCGGTCGGGACGGCCGAATAGCGGAGGTGTCGTCGGTCGGATAGTGACTGCGGCGGCAGCTCGCGCTTCGTTTTTCCGGTCTCTCCGTGCTGTGCGATCCGCAGCGAGTGGTACAACGCGTATCGTGATGCTGTATATCAACCCGCATATGGAAAGAGTAATACCATATATTCATGATTAAACAGTTGGTATGCCAGCGGGAACAGACCAGACCCTTCGGCCGTTTCTGTGGCGCGCGAGCAAACTGTACGCCGACACGGAGATCGTCTCCCGGAACCACGACGGACTGCAGCGGTACACGTACGGCGAGTACGAGGACCGAACCTGCCGCCTCGCGAACGCCCTCGAGGAGCACGGGATCGAGCAGGGCGACCGCGTCGGGACGTTCTGCTGGAATCACTCGCGGCACTTCGAGACGTACTTCGCCGTCCCGTCGATGGGGGCGCAACTGCACACGATCAACCCGCTCCTCCCCGACGCGCACATCCGGTACATCGTCGACAACGCCGACGACGAACTGATCTTCGTCGATCAGTCCTTCGCGGGGAAACTCGCGGGCGCGGTCGAGGACGCCGACGACGAGTTCGACGGCGTCGACTTCGTCGTCATGGGGAGCGAGGCGTCCGATGCTCTCGAGGCGACGCCCTACGAGTCGTTCATCGAGGGCCACGACACGGAGTACGACTGGCCCGACGTCGACGAGGAACAGCCCGCGGGGATGTGTTACACCTCGGGGACGACCGGCGATCCGAAGGGCGTCGAGTACACCCAGCAGATGCTCTGGAGCCACACCATGGCCTCCCAGACACCGCAGGGGATTCCGATGGCCGACGACGACGTCGTCATGCCCGTGGTCCCGATGTTCCACGTCAACGCCTGGGGGATGCCGTTTACGGCGACCGCGGGCGGCGCGAAACAGGTCTTCCCCGGTCCCTCCCCTGAGCCCGCGGACCTCGCGGACCTCATCGAATCCGAGGGCGTGACGATCACCGCGGGCGTGCCGACCGTCTGGCTCGGCCTGATGGAGTACTGTTCGGAGAACGAGGTGGATCTCTCGGCGCTCGAGACCGTGATCGTCGGCGGCTCGGCGGCGCCGAAGTCGATGATCGAGTGGTTCGACGACCAGGGCGTCGAGGTGCTGCACGCCTGGGGGATGACCGAGACGGCGCCGATCGGCACGGTCTCGCACCTCAGGGCCGACCTGCAGGACGCCGACTACGAGACCCAGGTCGATAAGCGCAGCAAACAGGGACTCGTGATGCCCGGCCTCGAGTTCAGGGTGATCGGCGACGACGGCGAGGAGGTCGCCTGGAACGGCGAGGACTTCGGCGAACTGTGGATCCGCGGGCCGTGGGTGGCCACGGAGTACTTTAAGCGGCCGGAAGCCAACGAGGCGGAGTTCGAGGACGGCTGGCTCAAGACCGGCGACGTCGTCACCGTCGACGAGGACGGCTACGTCAAGATCGTCGACCGGGAGAAGGACGTCATCAAGTCCGGCGGCGAGTGGATCTCGTCGGTCGAACTCGAGAACGCGATCATGGCCCACGACGACGTCGCCGAGGCGGCCGTCGTCGGCGTGCCGCACGAGCGGTGGCAGGAGCGGCCGGTCGCGTTCGTCGTCCCCGCGGCGGACGCCGACCGCGAGACGCTGGTCGACGAAATCAAGGCAGAACTCGCCGACGAGTATCCGAAGTGGTGGCTCCCGGACGACGTCGAGTTCATCCAGGAGATTCCGAAGACGGCGACGGGCAAGTTCTCGAAGAAGGACATCCGCGAGGAGTACGCCGACGAGTCGCTCGTTGAAGGACGGGTTCCGGAGGAAGCCGCGCCGGACGACGACTGAAACTGAATCTCCCCACGGTCGGCGTCCAGTTTTTGCCGATCGGATCGACCGCGACGGAAACGGATAGCTATCGGAACGAACAGTAAAGGGCCACGGTTCCAAATACCACGGTATGGACTTCGCGCTCTCCCCCGAGCAGCAACAGATCCGGGACATGGTCGCCGAGTTCGTCGACGAGGAGGTCGTTCCCATCGCCGACGAGATCGACCACGACGACGAGTTCCCGCAGGATCTCATCGACGAGATGGCCGATCTCGGCCTCATGGGCATGCCGTTCCCCGAGGAGTACGGCGGCGCCGGCCTCGACTACCACTCCTACGCGATCGGCCTCGAGGAGATCTCCCGCGGCTCCGGCGGGCTGGGAACGATCGTCGCGGCCCACACCTCCCTTGCGGGGAACATGCTCTACAATTTCGGGACCGAGAGCCAGAAGGAGGAGTACCTCGTGCCGCTCGCGGAAGGACGCGACATCGGCGCGTTCGCGCTCTCGGAGGCGGGCGCGGGCAGCGACGTGCCGGCGATGGAGACGACCGCCGAAAAAGATGGCGACGAATACGTCGTCAACGGCGGCAAACTCTGGATCTCCAACGGCTCCGTCGCGGACACGATCACCCTGTTCGCGAAGACCGATCCCGAGGCGGGCAACAAGGGAATCTCGTCGTTCGTCGTCCGCCCCGAGGAGGACGACGGCTTCATCGTCGAGAACACGGAGGAGAAACTCGGCGACAAAGGGTGTCCCACGGCCGAGTTGCGGTTCGACGACATGCGCCTGTCCGAGGACCGCCTGCTCGGCGAAGAAGGCGAGGGCTTCGTCCAGGCGCTGAAGACCCTGAACGGCGGCCGCATCACGATCGCCGCCCGCGGCGTCGGCATCGCCCGCGCCGCCTTCGAGGCCGCCCGCGACTACGCCAACGAGCGCGAGCAGTTCGGCCAGCCGATCGGCGAGTTCCAGTCGATCAAGCACAAGCTGGCGGACATGGACACGAAGATCCAAGCCGCCAAGATGCTGATGCACAAGGCCGCGGACAAGAAGATCCGCGGCGAGAACTACATCAAGGACGCCGCCCAGGCCAAACTCTACGCCTCCGAAGTGAGCCGCGAGGTGGCCAACGAGGGCATCCAGATCCACGGCGGCTACGGCTACACGAAGGACTTCCCCGCCGAACGGTTCTACCGCGACGCCAAGCTCAACGAGATTTACGAGGGAACGAGCGAGGTGCTGCGGAACACGATCGGCGATCAGTTACTCGAGGAGTGACCGGCGACAACGCGGTAAGCGATCGAAAACGGCGATTGCGACCGCGGTGATGCGGTCGCACTACCGCGTCACATCCCCGCGAGGAGGATGTAAAAGAGTAGCACGACGGCAACGCCGAGCGCAACGTGACCTGCAACCCCGATCGCCGCGATGACGCCGGTGACTGCCCTGGTGATCGGGTGAATCTGTTCGCCGAAGACGTCCCGTTCGATGTCGGCGACGGCCATTGTGAATCCCCTCACGTGGAACGTGGGGCTACGCACGGACAAACCCCGCCGCTAATTCCCAGCGCGCGGAAGTTCGCCGGACTAGTCCCACGATATCAGGGGGATATATTAGCGACGCCGCAGGGTCACCGCGGCATCGAGCGCGATCGAGGGACCGCAGCGGATTCGGGATCGGTAGGCGTTAGGAGTCGACCGTCTCGCTCGAGGCGTCCGACTCGAGACACCCCCGGAGCCACTCGTAGTGGTCCTGCACCCGTCGCTCACCCTCGTCAGTAAGCCGATAGACGTCGTGAATGCCCTCCGTTCGTTCCTCGACGAAGCCCGCCTCGACCAGCGCCGAGAGCGACCCGTAGAACGACTTCGGGTCGATGCGGCCGTCGTAGTGGGACTCGAGGCGGGACTTCAGTTGCTGCCCGCGGAGCTCGCCGTCCTCGGCGGCGGAAAGCAGGACGCACATGTCTCGACGGCGGCCGCTCTGGAGCCACTTGCTCATAGTGGTTGAGTCGCGGGGGCGTCGCTCGAGCGTTACGGTTTCCGGTCTCGGTCGCACGACTCGGGGGGTTCGTCGGTGTCGCCGTCCGTCACTCGAGTTCACCGCGAGCGGCCGCCACGAGCGTCCGCACGATCCCGCCGACGGCGGCGACCGCCAGCACGGACGCGGCGCCGATCTCGAGGTGGGCGTCCCCGTTGACGCCGAGTTCGTGCCGGAGGAGGAACCACCGGCCGTCGGGGTGGCCGATTACGACGTCGCCCGAGCCGACCGCGAGCGAGCCCAGTACGGCGACGATGCCCAGTCCCACGAGGATCGCGAGCGTCCCGGCGGCGCCCGCGAGCAGCGTTGTGAGGACGACTGCGACGGGACGGCACTCGAGGGAGGAGGGCTGTCCGTCCGCGTTTTGGTCCGGTTCCGGGCCGTAGATCGCGAATCCCTGCACGCCGTCGCCGTCCGGAAGCTCGGTGACTCGGACGTCCGCGGGATACTGCAGCAGCGTCGCGGCCATCCAGAGATCGCCGATCGAGCCGGCCGCGTTCGTCGCGAGCGGGATCAGCCACACTGACGACGGGTAACCCAGCATGGCGGCGACGCCGAGGGTCGTGATCGAGACGAACGGCGCGAGCAACATCGCGAGCAGTTGATTCCGCGTAAAGTCGCCCCGCGTCTCGGCGTAGGCGTACGGCAGCACGAAGTACGAGACACCGATTCCGAAGCCGGGTGAATCGCCGTACCGGGTCATAACCAGCCCGTGAAGCGCTTCGTGGAGGACAATGACGAGCGCCACGAGACCGAGCGAGACGAGGAGCCAGAAGTGGACGGCCGGCGGCGTCGCCCGGATCACGATCGGCTCGAGGGAGTGGCCGCGGATCGCCGCCAAGACGCGAGCGAAGCAGTACGCGAAGACGAAGAAGCCGACCACCGCGGTCCCGAGCCACTGGAGGGCGACGCGTCGGGTGAGCCGAAACTCGGCGAGCGGGCGGGACCTGACGGACGCCGTCCGGGACACGTCTCCGACTCCCGACGGGGGCGAAAAAGCGGTATCGATCTCGCCTCGCCGGAACCGACAGTTTCCCGGTTCTGGACTCGCGAGTACGACCCATGACCGAGTCGGAGGACGAGGCGGAATCTGGTACGGAGACGGGAACGGAAGCGGCCGCCGAAGGCGAGTCGAACGGTACCGACGCCGACACGCGAACCGCCGAAACCGACGGGATCGCAGCGACCTACGAGGAGACCGGCGGCGAGCGAATCCTCGCGTTCGAGCGCACGGGCGCCGGCACCGGGCCGCGCGCGACCGCGGCAATCGCCCAGAACATCGAGGGCTACGCCATGCTGAAGGTCCGCCCGAGGCCCGACGGCGACGAACTCGAGCGCTACTACGGGTTCGACATGGCGCTCGACCACGCCGCGGAGCTACTCGGGGTCTCGCCGCACGACCTCCCGATCCCCGAAGCGGCCGAGGATATGGGAATGTGAGAGTCACGCACACCGACTGAATCGGGGGAAAGCGGGGGCGAAAGCGGGAATCATAAATACGCAGAGTCGAACGTTGCAGACGAGAATAGCCGTGGCAACCGACTCGTTTCCCCGCCCGATCGGGACGCACCGACGCTTCTCCGCACTGCTTACAGCGACCGCACTCGGCGTCTACCTCCTGTTGATCATCGGCGCGACGACGTCGATTACGGACGCCGCGTCGGCGTGTTCGACGTGGCCGACCTGCCACGCGCCGACCGACCCGCTGAACGAGACGCAACTCGCGATCGTCTGGGGCCACCGCATTGCGGCCCTCGTCGTCGGGCTGCTCGTCGCCGCGACGGCCGCCGTCGCCGTACTCGGCGACGCCACCGCCCGCGTTCGACGAACGCTGTTCGCCGCCGCCGCACTCTACGTGGTCCAGGTCGGCGTCGGCGCGGCCACCGCGACGCTCGGCGCCGACGCCATCGCACCCGGACTCCACCTCGGACTCGGCGTCGTCATCTTCGCCGGCGTCGTCCTCGCGCTCGCCTGGGACCTCGAGTTGACCACCGGCCGGGACGACGACGCGATCGCGACCGATCCGAGTATGGCGCCCGAACCGCTCGAGGAGAACGCGAGCGAGAAACGGGAGCTCCCCTCGAGTCCGCTCGCTCGCGCCCGGCTGACCGCGTACGCCTACTTCAAGATGATGAAGCCGCGGCTGATGTGGCTGCTCTGTCTCGTCGCCGCCGCGGGGATGGCCCTGGCCGCCGGCCCGTCGCTGGACGCGTACACGATCGTCGCCACGCTCGGCGGCGGCGTCCTTTCGATCGGCGCCTCGGGGACGTTCAATCACGTCCTCGAACGCGACATCGACCGGCGGATGTCCCGGACCGCGGATCGACCGCTGGCGACGGATCTGGTGCCGGTCCGGAACGCCTTGGCCTTCGGCGGCCTGCTGACGGTCGCCTCGCTCGGCGTCTTCCTGACGATCAACCGGCTCGCGGCGGCGCTGGGACTGGCCGCAATTTTGTTCTACAGCGTGGTCTACACGCTGCTTCTCAAGCCGAACACCGTCCAGAACACGGTCATCGGCGGCTTCGCCGGCGCGCTACCGGCGCTGATCGGCTGGGCGGCCGTCACCAACGAGATCGGGATTCCGGCGCTGGCGCTCGCGGGCGTCATCTTCCTCTGGACCCCGGCGCACTTCTACAACCTCGCGCTGGCGTACAAGGACGACTACGCCCGCGGCGGCTTCCCGATGATGCCGGTCGTTCGCGGCGAGACCGAGACCCGGAAACACATCGTCTACTACCTCGCCGCGACGCTCGTGAGCACGGTCGCGCTCGCGTGGCTCACCGACCTCGGGGCGATCTACGCCGCGACGGTCGCGATCTTCGGCGGAATCTTCCTCTGGGCGGCCGTCGTCCTCCACTTCGAGCAGACCGAAGCCGCCGCGTTCCGGTCGTTCCACGCTTCGAACGCCTTCCTCGGGGCGGTACTGGTCGCGGTACTGGTCGACGCGCTCGTACTGTAACTCACCCGCTCGCCCCGGCTTTGGCTCCGAGGCGCGCGTTGCGATGCTCCTAACTCGCTTCGCTCGCTAGAGCCGGGTAATGCATCGCCGTTCGTTTCTCGCCGCAACCGCCGGCACCGCCGCTGTCGGGCTCGCCGGCTGTACGTCGTTCCTCGAGGCGTCGATCCCCAGCGAACTCGAGGACGTCGACGCCGATCGCCAACTTCCGGTCCCGACGCTCGGCGACGGCGACGTCCCCGTCACCGTCTACGAGGACCTGGGCTGTCCCCACTGTCAGGAGTTTCAGGCCGACGTGTTCCCCACGCTCGAGTCCGACTATATCGAGCCGGGCGAGATCGAGTACCGCCACCGCGATTTCGTAGTGATGGCGTCGGAATCGTCCGCGGCACGGGCGAACGCCGCCCGCGCGGTACAGGCCGCCACTCAGACAGACGACGATCCGAACGGCCGATTTTTCGAGTACAAGCGCACGGTGATGCGCGACGATATCGGCAGCGCGGACGAACTGGCCGCGGCCGCCGAGGATGTCGGTGTCGACCCGTCGACCGTGACGGAGGCCCTCGAGGACGACACTTACTACCCGACGCTGGTCGCGGACTGGGAGCACGGCGAGGCGGAGGGAGTCGAGGCGACCCCGACGGTGTTCGTGGACGGCGAGCCGGTCGACGATTCGCAGGACGGAGAGTCGGTCGTCGCGGCGATCGAGGACGCGCTCGGCCGGTAGCAGTCTCCGGGTCGCATCTCTGCCCGGTCGGCTCGGTCACTCCACGGCCGACTCGAACGCGTTGATCGCGTCGTCGTCGCCCGCGAGCAACAGGCTGTCGCCAGCCTCGAGCGTGAACGTCGGCGACGCGTCGGGGTAGACCTCACCGGAGCGTTCGACGGCGATGAGCGTGCAGTTCGTTTCGGCGAGGGGAATGTCGGCGACTGTTCGTCCCGTAAGCGCCGGCGATTCGAACCGAACGATCTTCAGCTGGCGGTCGTAGGAGACGATCTCCTCGCGGAGGACGTCCAGCGCGAGCAGTCGGCCGCTGATGTCGGGCAGCGTGAGGACGTAGTCGGCGCCCGCTCGCCGAGCCTTCACCTCGTTGTCGGCGTCGTTCATCCGAACGATGATATCGAGGTCCGGCGCCAGTTCTCGAGCGACGAGCACCGAGAGGATCGCCGCCGCGTCGTCCTTGATCGCGACGACGAACGTCGTCGCGTCCTCGATCACGGCCTCCCGAAGGACGTCCTCGTCCGTCGCGTTGCCCACTACGTCGACACCCGCCTTCTCCTCGACGTCGACGACCGTACAGTCGACGTCGGTCGCACGCAGTTGCTCGCTGACCGTCGACCCGACCTCGCCGTGGCCGGCGATAACCACGGTTCCGTTCCGGCCGTGACTCGCGTAGGTCCGGGCCTCGAGGTCGCGCAACTCCCGTTCGCCGCCCGCGACGAGCAGGGTCGTTTCGTCGGTGATCACGGTGTCGGGCGCGGGCGAGCCGACGAACTCGCCGCCGGCCCAGAGGCCGACGATGGCCGCCGACTGGTTGTCGATCAGCCCGGCCTCCGCGAGCGTCATCCCGCAGATGGGGCTGTCCTCGAACACCGTGATCTCGACGAGTGCGAAGTCGTCCCCGAGGCTCGTCACGTCGCTCAGCCGCGGGTTGAGTTCGGTCTGGATCCGCTCGGTGATCCGCTGGGCCAGCAGGTGCCGCGGCGTCATCACGTCGTCGGCGCCGGCGTACCGCAGCGGCCGCTCGAGTGCGGGATCCTGACAGAGGGCGACGACCTGGATGCGTTCGGCACACTCTCTGACGGCGAGGACGGTACTCGCGGCGTCTTCGTCGCTGGTGTCGACGACGACCGAGGTCGCCGCGTCGACGGCGGCGCGCTCGAGCGTCTCGACGTTGTCGGGGTCGCCGTGAATCACCGAGACGCCAGCGTCGTCGAGGTCGAGCACCTCGTCGCGCGATTCGACGATGACGACGTAGTCGACGTCCCGCGTTTCGAGTTCGTCGATCAGCCGCTCGCCGCGGGCGCTGTAGCCGCAGACGACGACGTGGTCCTCTAACTCGACCGAGCGCGGAACCGTCCGAGAGAGCGACTGCTCGAGGATCGGCTGGAAGACGTACGGAAACACGATAAAGAGGAACAGAAACGTGCTCAGATCCATCACCATGACGAAGAGGTTGCCCAGCGGCGTCTCCCAGGGAGAGTCGGAGCCGTAGCCCGTACCGGTGAAGGTCTCGATGACGACCTGCGTCGAGTGAAAGTAGCTCTGGGACCGGCCTTCGACGAACGCCATCGCGTTGTGGTACAGCAGCGAGACGACGAGGATGAGCACCGCGACGCCGCCGAGCGTCTTCGCCGCGCGACGTTGCCAACGCTCCATACGTAATCCGTTGACTGTCAGTCTAAATCAATTCCGGCGGCTCCGGCGTCACTTCGTTCACTTCGCGACGGAGATGAACCGGTTGACCGTCTCGTCGCTGCCGGCGACGATGAGCGTGTCCCCGGTGCGAATCGTGAATTCCGCGCCGAGGTTCGTCAGCAACTCGCCGTCCCGCTCGGCGGCGACGACCGTGCAGCCGAGCCGCGCGCGGACGTCGACCTCGCCGAGGCTCCGGCCGACGAGTGCGGGCGCCGTCGTCCGGATGATCTCGAACTGCGTCTCCGGCGTCAGCACCTCCTCGTCCTCGAGCAGCAGCGAGGAGAGCATCCGTCCGGTCACGGTCGAGAGCGCGAGGACGTACTCGGCGCCCGCGCGGTAGAGCTTGCGGACGGTTTCGGTCTCGTTGGCCCGCGCAATTACCTCGACGTCGGGTGCGATCTTCTCGAGAACCAGCGTCGCGTAGATCGCTGCCGTATCGTCGTCGAGCGCGAGGACGATCGAACGGGCGCTTTCGACATCGGCGTTGACCAGCGTGTCGGCGTCGGTGACGTCGCCGACGATGTCGATCGCCTCCTCGTCGCCGTCGTCGACGATGGTGTGGGGCACGCCGGACTCGGCGAGGGTTTCGCTGACGGTGTGGCCGACCTCGCCGTAGCCGCCGACGATCACGCGGTACGGGCCGCCGGTCGGCGACACCGTTCGAGTCGTTAGCTCGGTCAGCGTCTCGTGCGAACCGGCGACGAGCAGGATCGTGTTCGGGTCGATGACCATGTCGGGATCCGGCGCCGGGGCGAACTCGCCGTCGATCCAGGCGCCGATCACGTTGACGCCCATCCGATCGCGCATGTTCGATTCGCCGATGGTCCGACCGGCGAGGTCGCTCCCGCGGCCGATGCGAAGTTCGGTGATCTCGAGTTGGTCCCCCAGTTCGATCGTTTCCTGAAGCTCCGCCGTAACGGACATCGCGGCCTTCCCGGCGAGGCTGCGCCCGAGCACCTGCCGGGGCCGGACGACCTCGTCGGCGCCGGCGTAGCGGTGGTAGGTCGCGACCTCGCGGTCCTCGGCGACGCTGATGGTCCTGATGTCGTCGCGAAGCTCCCGCGCGGTGAGGATGACCTCCGGGTTGGCTTCGTCGGAGATGTCGACCACCAGAGCGCGGGCGGCGTCGATGTTCGCCGCCCGAAGCGTCTCCTCCTGTTCCGGATCGCCGAGCATCGCCTCGATCCCGTCGTCGATCAACGCCGTCACCGCCTCCGGTTCGTCCTCGATGAAGACGGAGGGCACGTCCGCGGCCTCGAGTTCGTCCCGGAGCACGTCGGCCCGCTCGGTGTGCGAGCAGATGATGACGTGGTCGGTGAGCTCGGTCGACTCCGGCGGCTGGGTCTCGAGGGCCTGCTGGAAGAGCGGGACGACGACGATCGGCAGCGCGAGAAAGACGAGCAACACCCCGCTCATGTTCATCGCGATGACGATGAGGTTCATCCCGGGGGTGGTCCAACTCCCCGAGTCGCCCCCGAAGCCGGCGGTCGTCAGGATCTCGATGACGATCTGGGCCGACTTGATCAGGGAACGCTGCTCGCCCTGAAAGGTCGCCATGCCCCAGCGGTAGAGTCCGGCGTAGGCGAGGACGATCGCGAAGAGGGCGACGAGCGAGAGACAAATCCGTCGCCACCACGTATTCATGACCGCGGCCTACTCACTCGAGGCTCTGTAATGTACCGGTTTGGTGGCGGCCACAGTTTGTTTCGACTGACCGATCGATTTACGGACACACAGCGTCCATTCTTCCGGTATCACTCCCGCCGAAGTGCGCGTGCACGTGCAGGCGACGCCATTCTCCGCCTCGGCCCGATAGCACGCGGGATGGTCTTCGTCACCACCTTCGTCGCCAGTTTGCTCACGGGCGGACTGGGGGTGTATCTCGGCGCTCGAACCGTGGTCGATTCGCACGACTACGTCAACGCCGCGATCACCGGCCTGATCGGCGCACTTGTCCTGGTCGGCGGCGGTTTACTCTTCGGCTGGGTACCGCTACTCGGACAAGCCCTGTTGTTCGCCGTCTACGTCGGCCTGATCGGCCGGCGGTATCCCGGCGACTGGCTGGACGCCGCGAAGATTGCGGCGATCGCCTGGCTCACCGTCCTCGTCGTGCTCGCGGTCCTCGCCGGTCTCGGGTTCGTCACGCTCGAGGTGATCGGCGTCCCCGGATCGGGCGGATCGCTTCCGGAGTTCCCGTCGTAGCGCGACGCACCGTCCCGCGGTCATCGATACGACTATCTCGCGCGTGCCGGCCGCATCGTTATCCCGCCCACGCTCGTCGGTCACTCCATGGGAGACACGAAACAGGGGCGAGACAAGCAAGCGCGCGACGCGGAAGACCGCCAGCGAGAGCGGGAACTCGAGGAGGCGATCGATCGCACCGACGAAGCCGAACCGCGCGACGACCGCGACGACGAAGCGGACGACGGACGCGACGAAGCCGAAACGGCGGATTCGTAACTGCCGGCAGCCGTCCCGGGCCGTTCCTTTTGACCGCTACTCGTTCGTCGCTCGAGCCGCCTCGATGCGCTCGAACTGCTCGTCGGAGAGGTCGAGTTCGACCGCGCCGACGTTCTCCTCGAGTTGGTCGGGCGTCCGCGCGCCGACGATCGGGACGCACGTGAATCGATCCTGTTCCATCAGCCAGCGCAGCGACACCTGCGCCGGCGTCGCGTCGAGTTCGTCGGCGACGCCCTCGACGGCCTCGAGGACGTCCCAGGCGTTCTCCTGGACGTACCACTCGTCGAACATCTCGTCCAGACTGCCGCGCGAGCCGTCGGGGGCTTCGATGCCGCCGTCCGCGGTGCGGTCGTACTTGCCGGTGAGGAACCCGCCCGCGAGCGGCGAATACGGACAGACGGCCAGATCCTGGTCCGCACAGACGTCGAGGTAGTCGGCTACCTCGTCGTACTGGACCGCGTTGACCATCGGCTGGGTGACGTCGAACCGCTCGAGCCCCTCGACGTCGCTCGTCCAGAGCGCCTTGGTGAGCTGCCAGGCGGCCATCGAGGAGGCGCCGAGGTATCGCACTTTCCCCTCGCGGACGAGCTGGGTCAGCTCGGAGAGAGTCTCCCGGATCGGCGTGTCCTCGTCCCAGCGGTGGATGTAGTAGACGTCGAGGTAGTCCGTCCCCAGCCGGTCCAGCGTCCCTTCGATCTGGGCGCGGATGTGCTTGCGTCCCAGCCCGGAGTCGTTCGGCCCGGGTTCGCCCCAGCCGTCGAAGGGGAAGTAGACCTTCGAGGCGATGACGAAGTCCTCGCGGTCGTGGTCCTCGAGCCACTCGCCGATCCACTCCTCGCTGGTGCCGTTGGGATCGCCGTAGACGTTGGCGGTGTCGATGAAGTTGATCCCGTTCTCCCACGCCGTGTCCAGCAGGTCGTGGGCCTCCTCGCGGTCGGTTTCGACCACGCCGTCGCTCTCCATGGCGAAGCGCCAGGTGCCGAAACAGAGCTTCGATACCGTCGTGCCCGTGTTACCGAGTGTCGTGTACTCCATTCCGTGTCGGGGTTCTCGAGGGACCGCTAAAATGGGTCGGAAACCGGCGAGTCGGTCGGCCTTTCGCCCCCTCGAACGCCGTTCCCGACGCTCTCGAGACCGCTGACGACTCGTCAGTCGAGGTAGTACCAGTCGAACCGCTCAACTGCGTAGCGGTAGGAGACCAGCGGTGCGACCAGTCCGACGACCAGGACGATCCAGGCCGCGACGGTGATCGTCTGGGCGGAGATCGCCAGTTCCGGCCCCGGCGTCCACGCCGACACCGTCGCGATGAGATCGGCGATCAACTCCGGCGCCTCGAGGTAGAGCACGACGGCGGCCGCGGCGGGCAGCGCGATCGAGAGCGTGTAGACGAGGAAGGCCGTCTTGCTCGGCATCACGGCCTCGCGGTTGTTCGTCACCTTGACGCTGCCGAAGCGGGGGAACGCCGAACCGACGCCGGTCGCCAGCGCCGGCGTGGCGACCGCGCCGACGGCCGTTCCGGCGACCAGCGCGGCGGTGTGCTCGAGCGAGAGCGGGCTGACGAACCCGAGCACCGCGGACGCGACGATCGCGATCGGGACGCCGACGAGCGCGCCGGCGAGGACGCGGCCGCGGATCGCCTGCCGTCCGGTCAGCGTCGAGGTCAGGACGGCGGGCAGCCCCGGGCCGAGGTCGCCCAGCGGGTTGAGGGTAAAGAGGACGCCGGCCGCCCAGACGACGTAGAGGCTAAAGAGGACGGCCAGATACGACGGCACCGTCCCCAGTTCCATAATCTGCTGGACGAACCCGAGGGTCCCGAGCAGCGGGTAGCCGGCGTAGGCCAGCCGGATCGGCGAGCGCTTCGCGCGGCGGATCGCGGTCACGGTCTCCGTCCGGACCGGCTGCGAGACCGTCCCGGAGAGGAGGTCGGCGAGTCGATCGGAGGAGGTCTCCTCGTCTATTTCTTCGTCCTCGAACCGGGCCGGATCGGCGAACCAGTGGAGCCGCGCCGAGGGAATCCCGACGGCGACCGCGGCGCCGACCAGCAGCGCCGAGCCGACGAGCGCCCCGCCGACGCCGACCGTCGAAGCGTCGATCCCGGGGATGCCCAGCAGCAGGAGGTGGCCGGGCCAGCCGAGCGGACTGGCCTGCAGGTGGGTAAACAGCGTCGTCATGACGGCGTCGAGGCCACCGGTCGCGACCGCGCCGAAGTAGACGATCCAGAACGCGGCGAACAGCACCAGTCGGTAGCGGGCGATCGGCTCGTAGACGGTGATCAGGTGGCGAATCGCGATCCCGACGACGAACGCGACGGGGACGGCGGTGACGAGCAGGCAGACGATCAACAGCGGCGCCGCGAGAACCGGCAGGACCGTCCCCGCGCCGTAGGCGAACGCGGCGGCAAACAGGATCGCGGGCGGGACCACCCAGACGCCGATCAGCACGGTTTCGGCGGCGATAACGCCGACGACGGTGTTCCGAATCGGGGTCGACAGCAGGAGGAACGCCGGCTCGTCGATGTCGCCGACCGTCGTCACCGTCCGCAGTATCGCCATGAAGGTCAGAAACAGCCACAGGACCGCCGTTCCGCCAGTAACGTAGCTGGTAATCGTCTCGGCGGTCTCAGGGGTTACCGTTCCGGCGGCCGCTTCTTCGCCCAGCGACGGGAGGATCGAGAGGCCGACGAACGTGATCGGTCCGAGCGCGAACAGGGCGACCGCGGCCATCATGAGCAGTTTCGTCTTGTTCCCGACGAACGTCCGAGCGGTCCGTCGGAGTTCGAGGTGCGCGACGGTGGCGGGTGCGGCGCGCATCAGGGGTCACCTCGAGGAGCGCTCGAGCGGGGCGGACTGGGACGGAGACGAGCGAACGGGACGTACATGGTCGAATCCGCACCGCGCTCGTAGTAAACACTTTGGATCCTTGTCATCACGGCGCAGAAAATGACACGGGTTTAATACGATTCGTCCGGAATGGCCGGTATGCGCCCCGCCGACGCCCCCGCCATCGAGACCGACGGCCTGACGAAACGCTACGGCGAGACGACCGCCGTCTCGGACCTGACGATGTCCGTCGATCAGGGGGCCGTCTACGGTTTCCTCGGACCCAACGGGGCCGGCAAGACGACCACGATGCGGATGCTGACGACGCTGACGAAGCCGACGTCGGGGTCCGCCCGGGTCGCCGGCCACTCGATCGCCGAGCGCGAAGCCGTCGCCCCCCACATCGGCTACCTCCCCGAGGATCCGCCCGTCTACGACGAACTCACCGGCCGCGAACAACTCGAGTACGCCGCCGGCCTCCGCGATATCCCCGAGGACGAGGCCGACGAGCGAATCCAATCCCTGCTCGAGCGGTTCGACCTGCGGGCCGACGCCAACAAGCGCATCGAGGACTACTCGAAGGGAATGCGCCAGAAGGTCGGGGTCATTCAGGCGGTCCTCCACGAGCCGGCCGTCGCCTTCCTCGACGAGCCGACCAGCGGGCTCGATCCCCGGGCCGCGCGGACGATGCGGGACACCATCGCCGATCTGGCCGATCGGGAGATGACGATCTTCCTCTCGACGCACATCCTCCCGGTCGTCGACGAACTGGCCGACGAGATCGGCGTCCTCCACAACGGCGAACTCGTCGCCGAGGGCGACCCCGAGACGCTCAAGTCCCGCGCCGAGACCGGCGACGCGCGGAGCCTCGAGGACGCCTTCCTCGAGGTGACTCGCGAAGAGCCTCAGCACGAGGGGGCGACGGCGGAACCGCCGCTGGAGTAACGACGCGGACGCCTATCCGTTCCAGTATCTCACCCACACACGATGGCCCGTCTCTCACCCGCGACGCTCGCGATCGCAGCACTCGTCGGTCTCGCGAACGTCGGCGTCGTGTTCGCCCTGTACGCTCGCGGCGACTATCCCGCTCTCGAGCCCACCGCCGAACTCGCCGTCCTCGCGCTGACGACGTTCGTCGTCGGAGTCCTCCCCTGGTTCGCCTCGGCGCACACGCGTCTGGTGACGCCCGCGCTTGGCTTCCTCGGCGCACTCGCCGGCACCGTCTTCCTCGAGCTCACGACGCCGGCACCCGAGTGGAGCCGACTCGGCGAGTACGTCGTCGTCGACGGGCCGACGCACGCCTCGAGTTACGCGAACGCCTGGTACGTCTGGCTGGCTCTGCTGACGGTCGCCGGCGTCCTCGAGTTCGCGATCAGGCGAGGGTACGGAATCGGCGACGACCGGCTCCGGAACCTGCCGACGCTGCCGTTTTCGCGCGATCGGCTCGTCCGAACGGTCGGCGCCGTCGCTGCGCTCGTCGGCCTCGCGGCGACGCTGCTGGTGCTACGATCCGGTATTCGGCCGCCTGCTGCCGCGGCCGTCGTATTCCTCTTCGCCGCCGTCGTCACCGCGATCCCGCTCGCGGCGCTGCTCGCCCGCGGCATCGTGGCACCGACGGTGCTGTTCGCGCTCGTCCCGTACTTCCTTATCTACGAGGTGTTCGTCACGACCGACAGCCCGCTCCACATCCTCCTGTTCGGCCCCTACGCCGTCGTTCTCGCGCTCGCGTGGGCGCTCGAGGAAGCGATCCGCTCGCGACTGGGCGGCTGGAACGGCGGTCGGTTCGCCGGTCAGAAGCCGGCATGACTGTCCCGACGCGCGAAGATATTCGGGACAGCGATTATCGGTCGATCCTTCGGACCGTAGCACATGGGTTTAGGCAGGCCTAAACCGTTTGCTCGACTCCCGCGCATCGGAGCGGCGCTGCGACCACTTCGACCGCGGGTCGTCCTCGCCCTGTTGCTGTTCGCGTCGCTTGCGGGGTGTTGGATCGTCGGCAGCCGCGGCGGCGATCCTGCGGCGGTCGTCCGCGAGTGGATCGTCCTGCTCGGGCTCGGCGCGACCCTCGGCGGCGTCGGCTGGCGCCTCGTCCTGTATCCGGGTCGCGTCCCGGCCGACGAGGCGTGTCGCTCGTTCGTCGACCTGCGGTACGCGCTGATCGAGCTGCTGGCCGTCGTCGGGGCCGCGGTCGGCGCCGCAAGCGCCGTCGCAGGGACGATCTCGAGCAGCGGCGGCCCGCACACTCCGCTCCGACCGCTGGCCCTGAGTACGATCGTTCTCGCGCTCGCCGTCGACAGGGTCGGCGACGGGACAACGGACCGCTGGTGGCGGTTCCTCGCCGTTCTCGGCGGCGCGAGCGCGCTCACCGTAACCGCCGCCGACCACGTCCTGTCAGTCGGCGGCGGCCCGGTCGACGTCGCGGTTCGCGTCGGCCACCTCGGGGCGTTCGCCGTCTGGTTCGGCGGCGCACTGTGGCACAACGTCGTGGTCGTCGGTGTCGCCCGCCGCTTCCCGGACAGCCGGGAGCCGCTCCGCGCGCAGGCATTTGCCTTCCGCCGCGTCGTCGCCGTCTTGCTCCCCGCGGTCGTGCTGACCGGCCTCGAGCAAGCGGCGACGTTCGTAGGAACGACAAGCACGGTCTACCTCGAGACCGTTCCCGGACGGCTGGTCGTCGCGAAGGCGGGCGTGATCGCCGCGCTGGCGCTTATCGCGGCCACGGCGCGAAAATAGCCGGTGGTCGATTCAGGGGTCGAACACGCCCCGTTTCAGCCCCTCGCGGACGGGGTCGTGCTCGGCGTCGGTCGGCGGCGGACTGGTCACGAGCAGCGCCTCGAGGCGCTCGTCCTCGCTCGCCCGGACGCCGCGGTCGACGTCGGCGGGGACGGTGACGACGTCGCCGGGTTCGACCGCGTGCTCGGCGTCGCCGTCGCGGACGACGCCGGTTCCGGAGCGGACGTGGACGGCGACGTCGCTGCCCGGCGCGTGGACCGGGATGAACTGTCCGGGTTCGAAGTAGCCGCAGACGACCTTCATGCGATCGGTCTCGAAGACGGTCCGTGCGGAGAATTTGTCCTCGTTGTACTCCCGTTCGGCGTCGAAGTCAGTTGCTGGCATGGCTAATCATCTCGGTTTAGGGTAGCCTAAACCGTTTGCGTTAGACTGTACGTGCCGACGGGATCGATCTTCTCCCGAACGTGTCCGGTCCGCGCTCGAGTGCCGAACGGCGGCGTTCGCGTGAAACCGGCCGGCGGCGGGCGAAACCCGAGTCCGACACCCTAAAGCGGGCGGACTCTGTGGTTCGGATATGGAGTATCACGAGGCGGCGGACGCGCTTTTCGGTCTGCGACGGTTCCGCCCGAAACCGGGGACGGAGTCGACCGCCCGACTCCTCGCGCACCTCGGGAACCCACACGAGGACGTCGATTTCGTGCAGGTCGCCGGCTCCAACGGGAAGGGGAGCACGGCGCGGATGCTCGAGCGGACGCTCCGCGAAGCCGGACTTTCGGTGGGACTGTACACCTCGCCGCACCTCGAGGAACTGCGCGAACGGGTGCGGGTCGACGGGCGCAAGATCCCCCGCTCGGCCGTCTGCGAGTTCGTCGACTCGGCGCATGACTACATCACCGACCGGGCCGCCGACGGGGAGTCGCCCACGTTCTTCGAGACGATGACCGCGCTGGCGATCTGGCAGTTCGACCGCGAGGACGTCGACGTGGCCGTCCTCGAGGTCGGCATCGGCGGGAAGTACGACGCAACGAGCGTCGTCGATCCGATCGCGAGCGCGGTCACCAGTGTCACCTTAGAGCACACGGGCATCCTCGGCGACACCGAGGAGGAGATCGCCCGCGATAAGGCTCACGTCGCGCCCGACGACGCGCCGCTCGTGACCGGCGTCTCGGGCGAGCCGCTCGAGGCGGTTCGGGACGTCGCCGGAGACGTCGTCACCGTCGGATTCGCGGACGACGAGCCCGAACCCGACGTCCGCGTCGAGTACGGCGGCCGGACGAACCACACCGAAGCGGCCGTCTCGATCGACGCCGGCGACTGGGACCTCGAGACGCGCGTGCCGCTGCCGGGCGAGCACCAGGCCGAAAACGCCGGCATCGCCGCGACGCTCGCGCGGCAGGTCGCCGACGTCTCGACCGACGATATCGCTCGCGGCCTGCGCAGCGCCCACTGGCCGGGCCGGTTCGAAGTGATCGACACCGAGCCGCTGGTCGTCCTCGACGGCGCGCACAACCCCGGGGCCTGCGAGACGCTCGCGTCGACGCTCGAGACCTACGAGTACGACGACCTCCGCGTCGTCTTCGGGGCGATGCACGACAAGGACCACCGGGAGATGGCAGCGGCGCTGCCGACCCCCGACGCCGTCGTCACGGCGGAACCGGCCCTCGACCGCGCCGAGGAGCCGGCCGTCCTCGCCGACGTGTTCGCGGACGCCGGCGTCGCGGATGTCCGGACTGGGGGTGCCGTACAGGCCGCCCTCGAGGCCGCACTTACCGAGGCCGACGCTGACGACTGCGTGCTCGTCACCGGCTCGCTGTTCGCGGTGGCCGAAGCGCGCCGGCGGTGGACCCGCACCGAGATCGCGAAGCAGATTCGCGACCGCTCGGACGCCCGCGCGGCGCTCGCGGGTGCGAACGTCCCCGAGGCCAGCGTCCGACAACTGAGCGGACAGGGCGTCCACCGCGTCGTCCGCACCCGACTGCAGCGCCGGCAGGCGACGCTGGTGAAGGAGGAACTGCTGCGCGTCGGCGGCGACTGCGCGCTCTCGGGACTGCAGCGAGACGACGAACCCGTCGACGCCGTCCTGATGGGGACGCTCGCGCAGTTCGAGCGCCTCGTCGATCGTCTCGAGTCCGACGCCGACGCGCAGTCGCTGGGGCTCGCCGAACTCGCCGCGGAACTGCGGGGAACGCTCGAGATCGACGCCGCGGACGGCGGCGGTTCGACGGCCGACTCGGCGGCGTCTCGGTGGCCGTGGTTCGACCGCACCGCCGTCATGGGGATCCTGAACGTCACGCCCGACAGCTTCCACGACGGCGGCGAGTACGACGCCGTCGACGACGCGGTCGCCCGCGCGGAGGCGATGGTCGAGGCCGGCGCCGACGTGCTCGACCTCGGCGGCGAGTCGACCCGCCCCGGCGCCGACCCCGTCTCGACCGAGGAGGAGATCGACCGCGTCGTCCCCGTCCTCGAGCGCATCCGCGACCTCGAGGTCCCGATCTCGATCGACACGCGCAAGGCCGCCGTCGCCGACGCGGCCCTCGAGGCCGGCGCCGATATCATCAACGACGTCTCGGGGCTCGAGGATCCCGAGATGCGCTTCGTCGCGGCCGAGCACGACGCGGGCCTGATCGTGATGCACAGCATCAACGCGCCGGTCGTCCCGGGACAGGAGGTGACCTACGACGACGTCGTCGAAGACGTCGTCGACCAGCTCTCCGAACGCGTCCTGCTCGCGGAGAAGGCGGGCGTCGACCGCGAGAACATCGTCGTCGATCCCGGGATCGGCTTCGGCAAGTCGGCCCGCGAGAGCTTCGAGATCCTCGACCGCCTCGAGGAGTTCCGCGCGCTCGGCTGTCCGGTCCTCTTCGGTCACTCCCACAAGTCGATGTTCACCCACGTCGGCAGCGAAGCCGGCGACTGTCTCGACGCGACGGTCGCGGCGAGCGCGCTCGCGGCCGACCGCGGGGCCGACCTCGTCCGCGTCCACGACGTCCCCGAGAACGTCGCCGCGGTCCGGACGGCGCTGGCGACGCGGGACCCGGAGCGCTTCGAGTGGTAGCTGCTTCTACCGCAGCTACGCCACCGTCGACGCCACCGCCGCTCCCGCTCGTCGACTACACTTTTGTATCGACCGCCCGACGTGTGTCGTGTAGGATGCGCTACCGGAAAACCGACCGCGGGACCGGCGCTCGACCTCGAGCCCGCTCGTCTGCCGTCACCGCGAGGGACCGATGAGCGACACTGCCGGCACCGGGCCGACCGCGCCGTCGGAGCGGATCGTCGCGCTCGACGCGCTGCGGGGTTTCGCGCTTCTGGGCATCCTGATCATCAACATTCGGGTGTTCGCGATGCCCGAAGCGACGCTCGGCAATCCGACGGTCTACGGCGATTTCACCGGCGGCAACTACTGGGCCTGGGTCGTCGGCCACGTCTTCGCCCAGCAGAAGTTCATCACGATCTTTACCTTCCTGTTCGGCGGCGGCGTCGTGCTGTTCACGCAAAAGGCCGAACAGCGCGGGCGATCCGTCTTCGGACTGTACGCCCGCCGCAACGGCTGGCTCGTCGTCTTCGGACTCGCCCACGCCTACCTGCTGTGGTACGGCGACATCCTCGTCGCCTACGGCGTCTGCGCGTTCGGCGTCGTCCTCCTGCGCGACCTCGAGCCCCGCACGCTGGCCGGTCTCGGGTTCGTGCTGGTGGCCGTCCCTTCGCTCATCGAGGGGCTGGCCGGGCTCGTCATGGATCCCGCCGCTATCGCGAGCACGTGGCACCCGTCCGAGGCAGCGATTCAGGCGGAACTCGAGGCGTACCGCGGCGGCTGGCTCGAGCAGCTGAGCCACCGCGTTCCGTCGTCCCTGAGCCGGCAGACGACCGGCTTGCTCGGCTACACCGGCTGGCGGGTGTCTGGATCGATGCTGCTCGGAATGGCGCTGTTCAAGCGGGGCGTGCTAACGAACGATCGGTCGACCCGATTCTACCGCCGGCTGGTCGCCGTCGGCGCGAGTAGCGGGCTCGCCGTGATCCTCGTCGGCGTCTGGTACATCGAGGCCAACGACTGGGCGGCCGGCGTCGCGCTGCTCTGGCGGCAGTTCAACTACTGGGGTAGTTTCGCGCTCGCCGGCGCGTACATCGGCCTGGTCATGCTGTACTGTCGGCGGCGGCCGAACGGCCCCGCGACGCGGGCGCTGGCCGCCGTCGGCCGGACCGCCTTCAGCAACTACATCCTCCAGACCGTCCTCGCGACGTCGATCTTCTACGGCCACGGGCTCGGTCTGTTCGGCTCCCTGACGCGCCTCGAGTTGCTCGGCGTCGTCGTCGCTATCTGGGCGGTGCAGGTGCCGCTGTCGGTGCTCTGGCTGCGGTACTTCCGGTACGGGCCGCTCGAGTGGCTCTGGCGGGTGCTCACCTACGGGCAATGGCAGCCGCTGCGAGCGGATCGAACCGCGGACGACCGCAACCGCGACCGTCGCCGGTCGGTCGAGTCCGCCGACGAACGCGAATAACGCTTCGATGCCGTTCGCTCGAGTCGCCGCTCCTCAGTTCCGCAGACAGTATCCGGCCACGTCGAACCCACACTCGCCGACGGCATGGAGGTTTCCGTGGCTTGTGCCCAAGAACACGAGATCGGACGTGATCGCTGGCGTTGCCGTATCAGCGTTCTCGTTTCGCCCGAGTTCTACCCGTCCGAGTTCGTCTCCCGTGGCGGCGTCGACGACGAACAGATGGCCGTACATCGTATCGCGCTGGATATGTCCGGGTGCGTAGACCGCGTCACCGGCGACAACGGGGGTGGATCTGAGATCGAACTGCGGTCCGACTACCTCCTCTCCGTCGTGTTCGCCGCCGAACCGCCAGATCTGCTCGCCGGTCTCGAGGTCGCGCGCCTCGAGGCCGAAATCCGCCATCAGAAAGACGCGATCGCCAACGACGGTCGCTTCCGCGTCGGCCCACCGGGATCTGAACGGGACTTCCCAGCGAATCGACCGATCGTTCCGATCCAGCGCGGCGAGGGCGGGCTCATCCCGGTCTTGGTGGTAGAGCGGGACGAGGAGCGTCTCCTCGAGGACGGTCACCGTTCCGTTGATCGGGCCGTCCCACCACCACCGTTCGTCGCCGCTTGTCGTCTCGAGCGCGGCGAGCCCGGACCCGTTGAACGGAACGTAGACGGCGTCGTCGGTTCCGGACAACTGCCACATATCGTCGCGATCGGGGAACGCTGTCCGCCAGCGTTCGTCGCCCGTCGCGGGATCGATACCGTAGACGATCTCGCGTTGGCCCTCGTCGACGTCGGAATTGTAGGTTCCCGTTACGACCGTGTCGTCGGTGACGACCGGGGGAACGACGTCCGGGGTTTGCTGTCCGCGGTAGAGGTTATCGAACGTCCATTCTACCGTTCCATCGGTCGTCAGCATCGTCAGTCCCGGTTTCGTCTGCACGAACAACCGGTCGTTGTCGCCGTCAACGACCGTCGAATCCGAGTGGTAGAAGTAGTGGAACTCGTCGGTCCGAAAGAGTTCGGTCGTCCACAGGGAGTCGCCGGTCCCCGCGTCGAACGCTTCGACCCACGCGCCGCCCTGCCCGTCGCCCATCGCCTCCTGCGAGTAGGCGAAGTAGACGACGCCGTCGTCGACGACCGGTGACGGTTTCGCTGCGGACCGGCCGGGTCGATCTCGAGTCCAGACCGCGTGCAGATCCGTCGTCGGGCCATCGGTCGGCGCGTATCCGGTCCGCTCGTCGTCTACCGTTCGACGCGTCCAGGTGCCGTCGACATTCGGATCCGCAGACGATAGACAACCTGCGAACGAACCGAGTCCCGCGGCACACGCCACGAGAAACGATCGGCGAGTGGAGGGCATCGTTCCGCCGTGCTCGTGGCAGCAGAATGTACTTTTTGATCGACGGGTCGGTGAACGGCGCCGGACGGCGTCCGCAGTAGAGACCCGCGCCGAACTTGTCGGTGGCGTGCTACCGGTTACCAGCGGTGGTGGACGTGCTCCGCGACGTACTCCTCGTAGACGTCCCGCGCCGCGCCGTCGGTCTGGTGCGAGAGCGAATCGAGGTCCGAGACCGCGGCGTTCGACTCGACGTGGTCCGGCGAGGTCGTGCCCGGGATAACCGTCGAGACCGCCTCGTGGTCGAGGATCCAGCGCAGCGTGAACTCGGCCATCGTCAGGTCCTCGGGCACGTGGGGCTCGAGCGCCTCGACGGCGTCGTGACCGGTCTCGTAGGGGACGCCGGCGAACGTTTCGCCGACGTCGAAGGCCTCGCCCTGGCGGTTGAAGTTGCGGTGGTCGTCCTCGGGGAACTCCTGATCGCGCTCGAGCGCGCCCGTCAGCAGGCCGGAGGCGTAGGGAACGCGGACGATGACGCCGATATCTTCCTTCTTCGCCTGCTCGAAGAACAGGTCCTTCGGGCGCTGGCGGAACGGATTGAAGATGATCTGGACCGTCTCGACGACGTCGTACTCGATGGCCTTCAGGGCCTCCTCGACCTTCTCGACGCTAACGCCGGCGCGGGCGATCTTGCCCTCGTCTTTGAGGCGCTCGAGGGCCTCGAAGGTGTCGGGCTGGTAGTAGGCCTCGGTCGGCGGACAGTGCAGTTGCACGAGATCGAGGGTGTCCTCGCCGATGTACTCGCGGCTCCGGTCGACGAACTCGGAGAGGTTCTCGTAGTTGTAGCGGTCGGCCTCGTGGGGGTCGAGCCGGCGGCCGGCCTTCGTCGCGACGGTGACGTCGTCGTGGGCCTCGCGCTCGTCGAGCACGTGGCCGATGTGGCGCTCGCTGCGGCCGTCGCCGTAGACGTCCGCGGTGTCGATGAAGTCGATGCCCGCATCGAGTGCAGCGCGGACGACCTCGCGGCCGGTTTCGTCGTCGACGTCGCCCCAGTCGCCGCCGATGTTCCAGGTGCCGAGTCCAACTTCCGAGACGTCGTAGCCGGTCGAACCGAGTCGTCGATGGTTCATGTGTGATCGATGCGGATAGTCTCGGGTATGCCTTGCCTTCGGGGCAATCCGCACGGCCGACCCGCGCGGTCCGAGACCGGGAAGTGCACTCAGAACGGCCCGCCGCGGACGAGCCCTTCCATGACGGTTCGTTCGGCCCGCCGGAGCAACTCTCCCGCCGTCCCGCTCGAGCAGTCCAGCCGATCGGCGACGTCCTCGAGGGACCCGTCTCGGGTCGCGCGGTAGTAGCCGCAGTCGACGGCCGCGGAGACGGCTTCGAACTGACGCCGGGTCAGATCCGCCCGCGTGTCGATTCGCCCGGCGCAGTACGATCCGACCGAGCGGACGTCGACGCGCGCCGTATCGGCCACGTCGTCGACCGCCGTCTGGATCGCCTCGTCGGGACCGACCGCCGTCAGTCGGATCGTCCCGTCGTCGCGGAACGTCACCGGCGGAATGATGATCAGCCCCGGTTGTTCGACCGCGTCCACGAACGTTCGGTCGGCGCCCGTCAGCGACTCCCGCACGTACAGGTAGAAGGCGTCGTCGCGACACGGGGCGAGTTCGTAGTCGAGCACCGTGGGCGCGTCCTCGAGGGCGCCCTCGTAGGGGTCTCGCGGCCCGTCGACGTAGAACAGCATCGCGTACTCGTCGCCGTACTGGTGGCCGTAGAGCAGCCTCGATGCGGTGTACCCCTCGCGTTCGACGATGAACTGGTGCATCGGATGCTGCTCGACCGGCGGCCGCCGCAGGGTCACCTCGAGGTAACGCATGTCGCTGCTCGAGATACGTCCGCTGTCGCCTACAAACTACCGTTTCGACGGATCGGCGAGCGGCGGATAACGGGTGGAGGACGGCGGACCGAACGCCGCGACGGGGAGTTATAAACGCCCCTCATATATGCGGAGCAAGTCGAACGCTCGTTCCGGCCGACGCTCCGTATGTCATGACGACTCCACGAATGCAGCCGACTCGAGCCGCGGAGTGGCCGGATATTCGAGCGCAGGGGAGTGACCTGATCCGGGCGGCCGGCGTCGCTGGCGCGGGCGGCGCCGGCTTTCCGTCCTACGCGAAGTGGACGGCCCTCGAGGACGTCGACGCGCTCCTCGTGAACCACCAGGAAAGCGAACCGAACTACCGCATCGACAAGTGGCTCGGCAAAACGAAGGCGGAGACGTTCGCCGCGCTGTTCGACGCGCTGCTCGAGCAGGCGGTCGACCTGATCGTCGTCAGCGCGAAGTGGAAGGACCGCGACGAGTACGTGCGGGCCCTCGAGGCCGAAACCGACGGGACGGTGCTCCCGCCGGAAGAACTGCCCCTCGACCGGGACGCGGAATCCGGCGTCGTGTTCGCCTACACGGAAAACACGTACCAGTACGGGATGGAGAGCGTCCTCCTCAAGACCGTCGACGGGACCGTCATCGGAAACGACCTCCCCACCGATCACGGCTGGCTCGTCCAGAACACCGAAACGCTGTACAACATCTCTCGCGCGCTCTCGGACGGCGACCCCGTGACCCGCAAGTACGTCCACGTCAGCGGCGACGTGCCGCGCGACCGGTTCCTCGCGGTGCCGATCGGGACGCCCGCGAGCGAACTGTTGCGAGCGGCCGACTGCCCGCCCGAACTGCTGCCGGCCGACGCCGTGATCGCCGACGGCGGGCCGGGCTGGTGCTTCCCCGTCGACGCGCCGCTCGACGAGTACGGCGTCCGCAAGCACACGAACTGCCTGCTCGTCCTCGACGAGGAAACCGTCGCGGAAAATACGTACGGCGAGGACCGGATCGACGTCCTCGAGGCCTACGAGTGGACCGACCGGGAGATAGAGTCCGAGCCGACCGCGGCGCTCGAGCCGTCCCGCGTTCGGATTCCGCTCGCGACGAACCCGGAACCCGACGTCGTCGACCCCGCCGAGCCGATCGTCGCGGTCGGCGACCGCGTCGGCGTCGGCGATCCGATCGCGAAGCCGAGTTCCGACGGGATCAGTAACCCCCAACACGCCTCTATCGCCGGCGAGGTGACGGCGGTGTCCGCGTCGGCGGTCGAGATCGAGTCCCGGTGAGGCGCCGCCGTGAGCGGCGCTCACACCGTCGCGTCAGCTGAACGACGGTAGCACTTCCTCCTCGTAGAACGCGATCGCCTTCTCCTGTTCGTCCCCGACTTGGTGGAAGTAGACGTGGTCGTAGCCGGCGTCGACGGCCTGCTCGAGGCTGTCGATGTGGTCCTGCGGGTCCGGACTCGTCGTGGTCCCCGCTTCGGCGATGTCCTCCTTCTCGACCATCTGGGCGGCCTGCTCGAAGTGAGCCGGCGTCGGGAGTTCCTGGCCCAGTTCGCCCGGTATCGAGCCGTTGGGCCACTTTTCGTATATCGTCTCGACCGCCTCCTCCTCGCTGTCGGCGTAGCAGCCGTGCAGTTGCGTGTACTTCGGCCCGTCGCCGCCCGCGTCCTCGTAGGCCTCGACCGGCTCCCCCTTCGGCCCGGAACACCAGAGGCCGTCGGTGTTCTCGGCCACCCACTCGGCGGTCTGGGGGCCGAACGCGCTCCCGACCGTCGTCGGCTGCTCGTCGGGACAGGTGTAGAGGCGCGCATTCTCGACCGTGTAGTGTTTCCCGTGGTGGCTCGTCGTCTCGCCGGTCCAAAGCTTCCGCATCACGTCCATCGCCTCGTCGAGCATCTCGAGGCGCACGTCGTGTTCCGGCCAGCGCTCGCCCGTAACGTGTTCGTTCAGGTTCTCGCCGGTGCCGACGCCGAACGTAAAGCGGTCGCCGAACAGTTCGTCGATCGTCGCGACGGCGTGGGCGACGTTGACCGGGTGGATCCGGATCGTCGGGCAGGTGACGCCGACGCCGACCTCGATCTCGTCGGTCGCGTTCGCGATCGCGCCCAGCGTCGACCAGACAAAGGGCGACTCGCCCTGGGCCGATACCCAAGGGTGGAAGTGGTCCGAGATCGACAGGAAGTCGAAGCCGGCCTCCTCGGCGCGTTCGGCGATCTCGACGAGCCGCTGCGGGCCGTGTTCCTCGCTCGAGAGGGTGTATCCGATCCGTGGCATTCCCGGCCCGCTACCACGAACCGGCGGGTAACGGTTGACCCTGCGAGGGCAAGAACGCCGACCGCTCAGTCCTTTACCTCGAGGAAGGAGAGACACCAGTTCGACGAGTCGGCGAGCGCTCGGCGCGAGAACGGGAGCGATTCGCCGCCGTCGTCGCCCTCCCCCGCAAGCGGCCGCACGGCCATGTAGGTGGGATCGCAGAACCGCGAGATGACCGGCGTCTCGTAGCTGACGAAACCGAAGCGGGCGAGCAACGTCGACGGGAGCGTGTGGGCGGTGACCGCCAGCACGTCGGCGTCGGCGTTGTCGGCGACGACCGCCGCGAGCAGGTCGGGGAAGGCCTCGTGGGCCGACCCCAGCGGGACCGCGTCGAAGAGCAGTACCTCGCCGCCGTCGGCTCGCGTGAGGAGCGCGGCGACGGGGCGGCCGCCCCGTCTGGCGACGTACGCCGTGTGGTCGACCGACGGCGCCTCGAGCAGCCACCGATAGTACCGCGCCTCGCGGTGGGCGTGGAACGCGTTGGGGATGCGGGAGTCGTAGATCGACGCGAGAAGATCGGCGGGCGGTGATTCGTACCGTTCGATCTCGTAGTCGCCGTCGGACGGCGAGAACCGATCGCACAGCCCTAGCGCGGAGTCCGCAGCGACGTCGGCCACGTCCGCCAGCGGGCCGACCGATCGTTCTTCGGGCAGCAACTCGCCGGGTCGCTGAACCCGGTAGTACATCGAGACGACCGTCACCTCCGACCAGCCGAGTTTCTCCTGTGCGCCCAGCGACGCCTCGTTCGGGAAGTTGAAGAACAGCGCCGCCTCCCGGTCGCGGTACCGCTCGATTCCCAGTTCCGTAATCCGAGAGTACAGCCCCTGTCGGCGGTGGTCGGGATGAACGACCGCGTCGACCGGTTTCAGCGCCCGGACGATCCGGCCGCCGCGCCGGAGTCGGCAGGGAACGTACCCCTGCACGGCGACGATCTCGCCGGCCTGCTCGGCGAGCGTGATCGGAACGTGCGAGAGGTACGGATCGTCGACGTACTTCCAGTCGAACCAGTCGGTCCCGGGTCGATACCCCCACTGGGTCTCGAACAGCGAGAGCACGCCGTCCCGATCACCCGACTCGTACGTTCTGACCCTGTACTCGTCCGACTCGACAGGTTGCTGTTGGGACGCCATTTCGATCGAACGGCGACGGATCGCCCCTTCGTTATACGGATCCATTGGTAATCCGCGCACACTCTTCGGTTGTGATCAAACGCGATATGCGCAGGATACCGCGGGAAGATCGGCTGTAAATACACCGTACCTCGAGACAGAGTCTCGATCGGAACAGTACCGAACAGTACAGAGTTCAGCAGTGCAACTCGAGTGAGCCGGCTGAACCGACGAGCCGTGCGAGCCGTACGGCCGCACGAACCGAACGCCGGAATCGAACCCCTTACCCGCGCCGCGTCGAAACCCGCCGGTATGGAAGCCGTAGTCGAGGCGACAGAACTCGAGAAGACCTACGGCGAGACCGTCGCGCTGTCGGGGGCCACCCTGACGATCGAGCGCGGCGAGGTCTTCGCGCTGATCGGCCCGAACGGGGCCGGGAAGACGACGCTCGTCCGCGCGCTGACGGGGACGACCGACCCCGACGCGGGTGAGGCCCGCATCCTCGGCGACGCACCCCGCGCCGTCGACCGCGACCGGCTCGGCGTGCTCCCGCAGGACTTCTCCCCGCCGGACCGACTCACCGCCCGCGAACTGCTCGACTACTACGCCGGGCTCTACGACGGCGCCCGGAATCCCGAGACCGTCCTCGCCGACGTCGGACTCGTCGACAGCGCCGACACCTGGTACGAGGACCTCTCGGGCGGCCAGCAGCGCCGCGCTTGCGTCGGCGCGACGCTGGTCAACGACCCCGACCTCCTCTTTCTGGACGAGCCGACGACGGGGATCGACCCCGCCGGCAGGCGGACCGTCTGGCGGTTGATCGAGGAGCTCGCGGCCGGCGGGACGACCGTCGTCCTCACCACCCACGACATGGCCGAAGCCGAGCGGCTGGCCGACCGCGTCGGCCTGCTCGCCGACGGCTCGCTCGTCGCGCAGGGGACGCCCGACGCGCTCATCGCCGAGCACGGCGGCTCGAGCCGGCTGGCGATCGACACCGACGCCGAGCCGGCGGCGTTCGACGACCTCGAGTTCCCCGTCGAACGGACGGCCGATCGCGGCCGGAACCGGAACGCGGGGGTCGTCGTCCGCGAGATCGAGCCCGAGGCGATCGGCACCGTCGTCGACTACCTCGAGGACCGCGGGCTCGCCTACAGCGGGCTCTCGTGGACCGAACCCGACCTCGAGACGGTCTACCTCGAACTGGCGGACGCGACGGAACGCGAGCGGACGGGGCGACTCGAGGGGGGAGACGACGACGCGACCGCCGACGCCGACCGCACTCGTGCGGGTGAGACGGCGTGAGCCGCCTCGGCCGCATCGGCGCCGAGACGAACGCCGGCTGGCGCTCCTTTATCCGCCGGCGGACGGCGGTCTTCTTCACGTTCTTCTTCCCCGTCATCCTGATCGTGATCTTCGGCGCGCTGGTCCGGACGGATCCGACGGGCGAGGGCCTGTTCACGGAGCCGCCGGCCTACTACGTGCCGGGCTACCTCGCCGTCGTCGTCCTCTTCACGCCGCTCTCGCGGATGGGCAGCGAGGTCGCGCGCCACCGCGAGGGGAACCGCTTCGAGAAACTGGCGACGACGCCGCTGACGCGGGCCGAGTGGCTGCTCGCACAGACCGTCGTCAACGCCGTCATCATCGGGCTGGCGAGCCTGCTGATCCTCGCGCTCGTCGTCCTATTGACCGGCGCCGAGATCGCGTTCTCGCCCCTGCTGGTGCCGTACGTGCTCGTCGGCGTCGTCTGCTTCTGCGGCGTCGGCGCGATGCTGGGCAGCTACACCGACTCCCAGGACGGGGCGGTCACCGCGAGCAACGCCATCGGCCTCCCCCTGCTGTTCCTCTCGGAGACGTTCATCTCGCTCGAGCAGCTGCCCGGCTGGTTCGAGCCGCTGGTGAACCTCTCGCCGCTGACGTACTTCGCTCGCGGCGTCCGTGCGGCGACGTTCCCCGAGGCTGACGCAGCCGCCGTCGCCGGCGTCGATGCCACGCTGGCGAACCTCGCGATTCTGACGGTACTCGCCGTCGTCGCGTTCGCGCTCGGCGCGCGGTCGATTCCGCGGACCGACTGACGAGCGTCGCCGCCGTCGGCCTTACTCGTCCGCCGACGCCGGCCGCAGCGTAAACGAAAACGTCGTGCCGTCACCCGGCTCGGAGTCGACCCAGATATCACCGCGGTGGCGTTCAACGATGCGCCGACAGAGGGCCAGTCCGATACCGTTTCCATCACGCTCACCGGTGCCGTGGAGCCGCTCGAAGACGCCGAAGATCCGCTCCTGATCGTCGGGATCGATCCCGACGCCGTCGTCGCTGACCGAAATTACCCAGTCGCCGCTCGGCGCGCGCTCGCTCGAGACCTCGATCTGCGGCGGCTCGTCGCCGCTGTACTCGATCGCGTTCGACAGCAGGTTCTGAAACACCTGCCGCAACTGGTTCCCGTCGCCCTCGACGCGGGGCAGCGACTCGGCCGCGATGTCGGCGTCGCTCTCCTCGATACAGACGCTGAGGTCCTGGCGCACGTCCTCGAGCACCTCGTCGAGCTCGACGGGTTCGAAGGGTTCGCCCTGCGTCTCGACCCGGGAGAACTCGAGGAGGCCGTCGATCATCTCCCGCATGCGCTCGGCGCCGTCGACCGCGTAGTCGATGAACTCGCGGCCGTCCGCGTCTAACTCGTCCGCGTAGCGGTCTTCGACGAGCTGGAGGTAGCTCGTGACCATCCGCAGCGGTTCCTGCAGGTCGTGGGAGGCCGCGGAGGCGAACTGCTCTAAGCGTTCGTTCGACGCCTCGAGTTGCTGCTCGTACGCCTTGCGCTCGGTGACGTCGCGGAAGTACACCGAGAGGCCGGTTTCGGAGGGGTAGACGCTCACCTCGAACCAGGCGTCGATCGGCTCGTAGTAGTGCTCGTAGCTCGTCGGCTCCTGGGTCTCCATCGCTTTCTGGAAGCTCTCCCGGACGGCGTCGTCGTCTTCGGCTTCGGGGAACCGGTCCCAGAGCCGCTCGCTGAGCAGTTCCGATTCGGACTGGCCGAGCAGCTCTTCGGCGCGCTCGTTGACGTGGGTGTACCGGAGGTCCGTATCGAAGGCGCAGATCGCGTCGTCGACCCGACCGAGGATCTCCTCGAGCCGGCTCTCGAGGTGTTTGCGCTCGGTGATGTCCCTGAAGGCGTAGACGGCCCCGTCGAACTCCCCGTCCGCGTCGAAGATCGGGTTGCAGTGCATCGAGACCCACACGCGCGTCCCGTCGGGCCGTTCGGCGCCCACGATATCGTCGTACACCGGCTCGCCGGTTTCGGCGACGGTCGAGAGCGGCAGATCGTCGCTCTCGATCGGGTCGCCCCGTTCGTCGATGAGGTTCCACCGCTCGTCGTCGTGGGTGTAGGTCCGCAGTTCCTCGGCCGAGCGGCCGAGGATCTCCTCGGCGCGGTCGTTCGAGAACACGTTTTGACCGTCGGCGTCGATCAGCGTGATGCCGACCGGACTCGTCTCGAGGATCGTCCGTCGGAGCGACGCCTCCTCGCTCCGGCGCTGGTCCGCACGGAGGCGCTCGACGGCCGAGGCGAGCGCGCTCGCGACGCTTCGCAGGAACGTGACGTCCGCGTCGTCGAACCGGTCCCGCGCCGTCGCGTGGAGGCTCAGAACACCCCACGGGTCGTCGGCTCGACCGATGACGACGCTAACCGCACTGTGTGCCCGCTCGAGCGGCGGATCAGGGCCGCGGAATCGGTCGTCCGCGCGCAGGTCGTCCACGACGATCGGGTCGCCGGTACGGAGCGCGCGTCCCGCGTGGGAGGTTCGGTCGACGGGAAACATCGTTTTGTCGTCGCTGCCGTCGACGGGCGGCGACCGGCCGACGACCTCGCGGCCACCCGCCGCGCGGTCGGCTCGCTCGCGGAGCCGGAACCGATCCACGTCCGGAAGCGCCTCGAGGACGGTACAGGTGTATATCGGTGGCGACTCGGGTTCGGTCTCCGACCGTTCGGGTGCGGGTCCGTACGACGACGCCCGTGACTGCGATCCTGGTCCCGAATCCACGCCGTCTGTCGCCACGTCCGTCTCCTCAGCGACGGTCGCCACGACCGTTCGTGCGGCCCGGCAACAAAGGGACTCGCGGTCGTCCGCCTCGAGCGCGCGCTCGCCGAACTCCGCGGCGGCCTCCTGTCGGCGGACGCGGCGCTCGAGCGCTCCGTTCGAGGTCCGGGACGAATTCATTTCGAGCGGTTTAGTCGCCCGCCGGTTGTAAAGCCTCTTATTGTGACGGAATAGCATCACATGGCCAATTTCGAGACGAACGGACAACGAGACACGCGTTCGTGCTCGAAAAGAGGCTATCTAGCCGTCGCCGGGCAGCGGTGGCGTCGTCTGTCGTCGGTCAGAGCGCCGGAACGAGCATCGCTGCGAACTCGTATCCGTAGACGTGATTGAGCAGGAGATAGGTGACGACGCCGAGGACGAGACTGAGGATCCACGAGCCGGCGGCGATCCGGCCGACGCGGGCGTGGGCGGTGTTTCGCAGCTCCGCCGGCGTGTGCGTCAGGCCGAGGATCAGCGCGTAGAGGACGATCGGGACGGCGACGATCGAGAGGAGAATGTGG
Organism: Halopiger aswanensis; assembly: GCF_003610195.1. NCBI lineage: Archaea > Methanobacteriati > Methanobacteriota > Halobacteria > Halobacteriales > Natrialbaceae > Halopiger > Halopiger aswanensis. The sequence continues at coordinate 786,399 of NZ_RAPO01000001.1, forward strand.
ATCGCCAGCATGAGCAGGTAGGCGGACCGCACGAGCGGCGGGCCGACGAACTCCTTGGTACCGCCGCCGCCGACGCGGAACAGGTACACGACCAAAAAGAGGATGATCGTCACGAACCCGCTGATCATCGCACGGCGATGGTTCTCGATATCTCCCTGTCGGATCCAGTACCAGCCAAGGACGAGCAGGATCGTCGTGACCGTATTGATCACCGCGATCGCGTGGGTGAGGAGGTTGATCTGGCCGGTCGTCAGATCCGGATAGATCGGCACGTCGAGCACGAACGTGCCGATAACCAGCGCGTAGCCGACTATCGTCAACAGAATCGTTGCGCCGATCGGCCGATTCCGAAGCCGCCGTCTCGCGTCCGCGGTTGCCATTATGGGACGTTAGGAGAGTCGTCGTATCTGTCTTGCTGTTCCGGAACCGGTCTACACCGCTGCTGGCGGTCCGACGCCGGCCTCGCTACTCGGACTCGTCGCCCTCGAGCGGCTCGAGAGAGACCGAACTGTCGGCGGCGACGGTAACGCGGTAGCCGCAGTAGTGAAACGAGGTGGAGCCGTGCGATCGCGGCGAGCCGTTGGCCCGCTCGTCGAACAGCGAATCGAGCGCCTCCGGATCGACCGCCGCGTGTAGCGGCTCGTACTCGGGTGGCCGCAGTTCGGTCGGCGCCACTCCTTCAGCGTCCGCAACAGCTTCGACGACCGCACGACTCGGCGTTTTGCGAACCGTCCCATCGACACTATCGCCGCCACCCTTCATATACCACCCAATTCCAAGTCCGATCGAATAAAGCTGTCCTTCCGAGGTCGACCCCCTGACACGTACGATACGGCTCCCTTCGATATCGAAGGTCAATAGAAAACCCCCTCACGCCACTGTTTTCGATCGGTGAACTATTTAGAAAAGCCGTCGGTTATGCAATCGTACTAGATAAAAGACAAAAACAGCGGCTGTTAGGTGATGCGGATCGCCGGCTTGCTCGGTCGCGCCTTCGTCGCCAACTCGTCGTCGCCGGTCGCCCGTCGCACCGTCACGTCGGCGCCGAACTCGTCGGTCACGAGCCACGCAGCGCGCTCGAGCAGGTCGCGCTCGCGGTCGGCATCGAGTGCCGGTTCCGTTCCCCGGCCCGTCCGATCGGCCCGCTCCGCGAGGAAGGTCGCGACCGCATCGCGGTCGACGTCGGCGTCGACGGCCTCGAGAACGCTCTCGACGTCGGCGTCGCTTCCGTCCTGTTCGCGGAGGGAGTCGGCCGCGCGGTACTTCCACTCCTCGGCGACGACCAGTTCGATCCGCTCGGGTTCGTCGATCGCGGCGACGTCGAGGATGTCGCGAACGTCCTCGAGGGTTCGTTCGACCAGTCGCCGCTCCCGGCGGTAGTCCTCGACGTCGGCCTCGGGTTCGGGCCAGTCGGCCTCGACGACCAGTCCCTCGCCGCGAAGTTTGTTCCAGCACTCCTCCCCGAGGTGGGGCGCCATCGGCGCGATCAGCGCCGCAAGCGTCAGCAGCCCGCGGCGGTAGATCTCGTCGTGCGGGCGGTCGTACTCGCGGTAGCGCCGGAGCAGCCGGGCGAGTTCCCGGATTTCGGTCGCGGCGCGGTGGAACCGGAACCGCTCGTACTCCCCGGTCACCGCGGCGATCGTGCGGTCGATCTCCCGGGCGACGTACTCGTCGTGGGGGCGGCGCTCGAGGCGAGTGTCGCCGTCCTCGACGAACGCGGTCGCCATCGAGTAGAGGTCCTGCTGGAGGTCGTAGGCGCCCCGAACGTTGTTCGCGGTCCACTCGAAGTCCTGTTCGGGGTGGGCCGCCGAGAGGACGAACAGCCGCGTGGTCTCGGCACCGTACTCCTGCGGAGCGACGGCGTTACCCTTCGAAGCGGACATCTTCTCGCCGTCGTACAGCACCGTCCCCTGGCTGACGAGTTCCTCGACGGGTTCTCGGCAGTCCAGCAGGCCGAGATCCGACAGCGCCCGTGCGAAAAACCGGATGTACAGCAGGTGGAGCACGGCGTGCTCGTCGCCGCCGACGTAGACGTCGATCGGCATCCACTCCTCGGCCCGGTCGGTGTCGAAGGGGCCCCCGTCGAAGTCGGGCGAGAGGAACCGCAGGTAGTACCACGAGGAGTCGACGAAGGTGTCCATCGTGTCCGTCTCGCGGCGAGCCGGCTGCCCGCACTCGGGACACGCCGTCTCGCGGAACGAGTCGTGCTCCTCGAGCGGGTTTCCGGTCGTGCGGACGAACTCCGGCAGTTCGACGGGCAGGTCCTCGTCAGGCACCAGCACGGGGCCGCAGTCGTCGCAGTGGACGACCGGGATCGGCGTCCCCCAGTAGCGCTGGCGGGAGATCAGCCAGTCGCGCAGGCGGTAGGTGACGTCCTCCTCGAGCGCCTCGTGGTCGGCGACGAGTTGCTCGCGAGCCGTCTCGCTCTCGAGTCCCGAGTAGTCGCCGCTGTCCTCGAGGATGCCCTCGCCCGTGTACGGTTCGCGCTCGAGGTCGACCTCGCGCGCGGCGTCCGTCGGCGCGATTACGCCCTCGATCGGCAGGTCGTGCTCGCGGGCGAAGGCGTGGTCGCGCTCGTTGTGCGCGGGGACGCCCATCACGGCGCCGGTACCGACGTCCTCCAAGACGTAGCCGGCGACGTAGACCGGCAGTTCCTCGCCGGTCAGCGGGTGGGTCGCCGTCGCGTCAGTTTCGACGCCGGCGAAGCCGACCTCGTCCGGATCCTGCTCGCGGACGGTATCGACGTACTCGGCGACGGCCTCGTCCGCATCGGCGAGGTCGCGGGCCAGTTCGTGGCCCGGCGACACCGCGAGGTAGGTCGCGCCGTAGACCGTGTCGGGGCGGGTGCTGAACACGTCGACGGCGTCGGTCGTCTCACCGCGCTCGACGTCGAACGTGATTCGAACTCCCTCCTGCCGGCCGATCCAGTTGCGCTGAATCTCGCGGACCCCGTCGGGCCAGCCCTCGAGGTCCTCGAGGCCCTCGTATAGCTCGTCGGCGTAGTCGGTGATCGTGAAGAACCACTGGTCGAGTTCGCGGCGGCCGACGGGGGTCTCGCAGCGCCAGCAGACGCGGTCGCCGCCGCTGCTCGCGGCGTCGCCGCTCGCCTGCTCCGAGGACTCACTGCGTTCGTCCTCGCGCTCTGCAACCTGCGCATCGGCCAGCACCGTCTCGCAGTCCGGACACCAGTTCACGGAGGCCGCCTCGTACTCGACTAACCCCTCCTCGTAGAACCGCTCGAAGAGCCACTGGTTCCACCGGTAGTACTCCGGCTCGCAGGTGGTAATCTCCCGGGACCAGTCGTAACCGAAGCCCATCGTCTCGAGTTCCTCGCGCATCCGGCGGATACAGGCCTGGGTCCACGACTCGGGGTCGCTGGCCCGCTCGTAGGCGGCGTTCTCTGCGGGAAGGCCGAACGCGTCCCACCCCATCGGGTGGAGGACGTCGTCGCCCTGCATTCGTCGATAGCGGGCGTAGGCGTCCGTGATCGCGTAGTTGCGGACGTGGCCCATGTGGAGCGTCCCCGACGTATAGGGAAACATCCCGAGGACGTAGGTCGGATCCGCGGCGTCCTCGTCGAGTTTGTAGACGTCGTCGCGCTCCCAGACGTACTGCCAGAACTCCTGCACCTGCGCGTGATCGTAGTGACTCGTCATTGGCGTGGGGTCCGTTCCGTTGTCCACCACTGGGCGCGCCCGCTATATCATTGTTCGGCCGCCGGGAGGGACGATCGGCTCGAGGGACGGGGATGCCGGACGCGATCGGCTACATCGAAAGGCCGAACCCGATCCCGCGATTCCGCACCGACGATGGGAGCCTTCGAAACCCACAGCGGACGGATCCCCGACTCGTATCTGGACATCCTCGAGACGGAATCGTTCGGCCACGTCGCGACGCTCGGATCGGACGGCCACCCCCACAGCAGCCCGGTCTGGGTCGACCACGACGACGGGGAGGCCGTGCTGTTCAACACGCTTCGGGGCCGCACCAAGGAGCGCAACATCCGGTCTGACTCGCGGGTCTCGATCTCGGTCGTCGATCCCGACGATCCCTACCGCTACGTCTCGGTTCGGGGCCACGCTGAACTCATCGAAGAGGGGGCCGACGACCACATCGACGAGTTAGCCCGTCAGTACCTCGACGTCGAGGACTACCCGCACCACGACGAGGAAGACGAACCGCGCGTTATCGTTCGAATCCCCGCCGAGCACGTCGTTACCCGCGGCCGCGAGTACGAATAGAAGGCGGATTCCGATCGGCAGGTCAATCAGTCCGATTTACTGCCGTCACTGCTGATCGTCGTCCCGGCGCAGCCACTCGAGCGCGACCGCTCCCGCGCCGCCGGCGAGCCCGACTCCGGCGGTGAATCCGGGGATCGAATCGTCGCTCTCGTCACCGGCGTCGTCGGTCGCGTTGGAACTGTTGGTCTCGTCGGTCGTTCCGCCGCCGTCAGTACTCGGCCCGCTCGGCCCGCCGGTCGACGCGTCGTCGGTCTCGTTTTCTTCCGGGGGCTGGACGTCGAACTCGAGGTCCTCGGGATCGGTCAGCGACGGCGGATCGGCCTGCTCTCCGTCTCTAATCGGGAGCGTGTAGAGCGCACCCGTCGTCGGCGAGTTCGGGATCAGTGGCGTACTGGTTGCGACGAACGTTTCCGGGTCCTCACCCTCGGGCTCGAGGACGCGAGCCGTCCAGAACCCGGCCTCGGCGGGGTCGCGCCACGAGGTAATTTCCTCTGGCTCGCTGGGATCACTAACGTCGTGGATCTTCACGCCGCCCTGATACCACGCCGAGTAGAGCCGGTCGTTCCGGAGTTCGAAGTTGTGCGCGGTCGTCCAGAGCCCGCCGCGGTACCGCTCGTTGACGGCTCGCGGCGCGTCGATCGTCGCCTGATGGGCCGGTTCGGCGGGGTCGCTCACGTCGTAGAGGTCGATGCCGCCCGGCCGGTCGGGCTCGCCGCTGCCGGTCGCCCACGCCTCGCGGCCGACCGCCAGCAGGTCGCCGGTCTCGTCGACCGCAGCGTAGTGGTCGTTCCCCGGCAAGCCGACCTGTCCGTTGTTCCCGCTCTCGGCCTCGCGATCGAGTTGCTCCTCGAGGCTCTCCTGCTGCACCCGGGAACGGAACTCGGGCTCGCCGGGGTCGCTGACGTCGACCAGATAGGTGCCGGCGTCCCAGTGGGAGAGGTACGCGATCCCGTCCTGCACGTAGACGTCGTGTAAGTACCGCGCGAGCCAGAAGACTTCCTCCCAGCCGGGTTCGTGCTCGAGCAGCGACCAGCGGCCGACCTCCTCGATCCCGTCGGCGATATCGTAGATGACGAGCGGATTCGCGTCCTGTCCGTTGCCGACGATGTAGCACAGGTCGCCCTCGAGGTAGCAGTTGTGGATGTGCGCGCCGGTCTCGTAGGTGTCGAGCAGTTCGGGTTCGGCGGGATCGCTCACGTCGTAGACGGCGAAGCCGTGGAAGAAGGTGTCCGCGGACGGGTTCGCCGGACCGGCGATGACCATGCGGTCGCCGTCGACTTTGGCATCGAGGAGTTCGTTCGCGCTGGCGTCCTCGAACGAGAGCCGCCGTTCCTCGGCGAGTATTTCGGGTTCGCCGGGATCGCTGACGTCGACGGTGACGAAGCCGGTCGTCGCGGCGACGTAAGCCGTCTCGCCGTCGTCGCCGACGACGACTTCGGCGGCGTTGTCGATCGGCAGGCGGGCGAGGGGCCCGTAGGCGTCTTCGTCTTGCATCGGCGTAACTCGCGTCCGACCGGCGGCGATCCCGGGTGCGGCCAGCGCGGCCGCGCTCAGGCTTCCGGCGCGGAGGAGGGCTCGTCGGCGCATACTCGCCGTTCGACTCCCGACGACAAATAACGTCGGTCGTCGTTTCGAGGGCCGACGACGCTCGAGCGCGGCCGTCCGACCGTCGCCCGCAGTTACCCCTGGAACCGTCGCCGGTCGCCGGTCCCCTCGGTCATCGCGCTCGCGAGGGCGCCCTCGAGGACGACGTCGTCGCCGAGATCGGTCACGCGGATCTCGGGGACGTTGCTCATCACCATCTCCGAGACGCGCTCGCGGATCGGTTTTACGACGAGCTCCTCGTTGTTGAGCGCGACGGCGCCGCCGAAGGAGACGACGATCGGGGCGAACGAGTGGACCACGTTCGCCACGCCCATCGCGTTCCAGTGGGCCAGTTGGTCGATCGCGTAGTCGGCCAGTTCGTCCTCGCCGGCCAGTTCGAACACGTCTTTCGCGGTAAAATCGGGGTCGTCGAGCGGCAGGTCGGTCGAAATCGTCGGATCGTCTTCGGCGAGCAGTCGGACGTAGTCCGGGATCCCGTTCCCGGAACAGTACGCCTCCCAGTGGCCGTCGTGGCCGCAGCCGCAGGTGAGCCGCCCGCGCGGGTCGACGATGCAGTGGCCGACCTCGCCGGCGTTGCCGTCCCAGCCGGCCAGAATCTCGCCGTCGCAGCAGACGCCGGCGCCGATCCCCGAGGAGATGGTGATGTACACCATGTCGTCGGGGTTGCGGTCGGCGTGGAACCGTTCGCCGATGACGCCCGCGGCGGTGTCGTTGTGGAGGTAGACCTCGTCGCTGTCGATCAGTTTCTCGATGGGGCCGGTCAGGGGAATGCGATCGATCGAGTCGGGCAGGTTGGCCGGATCGATCACCGCCCCTTCGGCGAGGTCGAAGGGGCCGATCGAGCCGATTCCCGCCGAGACGATCTCGTCCGGGTCGATCCCGGCGTCGGTGCAGGCTTCCCGCAGCGTCCGGAGGACTCCCTCGGTCACGTCGATGCCCGTCGGGCCGCGCGGCGTGGCGCTCCGGCTGACGCCGATCGTCGTCCCGTCGTCCTCGGCGACGGCCGCCCGTACGTTCGTCGCCCCGAGGTCGACGCCCGCGTAGTAGACCATGCTGTGTACCTAGGGACAACTCACCGGCCTACTTAACTACACATATTGTACTCGCGAGCGAGTAGTATTCACACGCGATACGGGCTCGTTACTCCGATTATGCGACCCGAAAGCGATCCGGGCCTGTCACGTCTGCCCTCGAGCGGGCAGCAACGGCGCTGCTTACTCGATACGGTCCGTCGCGTCCGCGACGTCCGCGCCGGGGCCGCCATCAGTCCCGAGCGGAGCGAGCGGCACCAGCGTCGAAATCCGCGCGTTCTCCTTCAACTCGAGGCCGCCGTCGGCGACCGACAGCGGGAGCAGCGGGAGATGCGAGTCCACCCGTACCGAGGGATGGGAGCCGCCGCGGGCCAGCAACTCGTTTCGGGGCTGGAGCAACAGCGGCACCTCCGGATCCGTCAGGAACTCGTTGAGCTGGACGACGTACTGGCCGGCCTCGAGGGTCCACCAGCCGTACTCGTCGTCGGGATTCCGGAGTTCGGTGTCGACGGGCTCGAGGTCGGCGTCCTCGAGTTCGTCGCCGCCGAAGTCGATTCGACCCGGCGCGGCGACCTCGTAGACGGCGCCGGCCGTCAGGTCGACGCCGTGCTCGTGGACCTGTACCGGCTCGTACACCAGGTTATCGACGAACTCGGCGAGCGGATTCTGGTTCGAGTTTTCGGCGGACATGTCGGTCGTACTGACGGTTGCGAGCGCCAAAAAGGATGCTGTGTCGGTGCGCTCGCGCCGCATCGGTTTACGATCGCACTCGATCGAGTCCGTCGAAAGCGAGCAAAAACGTCAACGACCCGGAACTCTATATGCTCCTCGCCGTAGTCCCGCCTATGGTCGACGTACTCAGCGACGAGATCGAACGCTTCGTTCGCGCCGCCGGACCGAGTCCCGACGAGACGCTCGCCGAGATGGACGACTACGCCCGGTCGCAGGGCTTCCCGCACGTCGGACCCGAGGTCGGCGCCGTTCTCCGATTCCTCGCCCGCGCGAGCGACGCCGAACGGATCTTCGAGTTCGGCTCCGGCTACGGCTACTCCGCCTACTGGTTCGCCGAAGCCTTGCCCGACGACGGCGAGATCGTCCTCACCGAGGTCGACGAAGATGAACTCGAGCTGGCCCGCGACTACCTCTCCCGGGGCGGCTACGACGACCGCGTGCGGTACGAACTCGGCGACGCGCTCGAGACGATCGAGCGCTACGACGGCCCCTTCGAGACCGTGCTGATCGACCACCAGAAGCATCGCTATCCGGAGGCGTTCGAGGCCGTCCGCGAGAAGGTGCCCGTCGGCGGCGTCATCGTCGCGGATAACGCGATCACGGCGGGCTCGATCGTCTTTGACGACCTGCTCGCTACGCTCGAGGGTGACGAATCCGTCGACAAAGGTGACCTGAACGAATCGACGCGCGGCATCGTGGACTACCTCGAACGGGTCAAGTCTGATCCGGCGTTCGAGACGATCATCCTCCCGTTGGGGGAGGGCATCGCGGTGAGTTACCGCGTCGAGTAATCGGACGTGTCGCCCTCGAGGTAGTCGTCGGGGGCGTGGGTCTGCGAGGCGCCGTACTCGCGGAACCCGAGGAACGCGGTCGCCGTGCTGGCGGTCAGGAAGGTCGCCCACGTGACGGCGGTCAGCGACTGGACGACGGTCCCGGCTGGGCCCGGCACGGCCGCGCCGACCGTCTCGAGGCCGACCGCGTGCAGGCCTGCAATCGCGAGAAAGCCGATCCAGAGGGCCAGCGACAGGTGCGCGAGCGTCCGGCGGCGGACCCGGCTTGCGTACTGTGCGAGGCTGTAGACGGCGACGACCGCGAGTGCGGTCGCCCCGATGGTCGCACCCGTCGCGTCGGCGGCCGCGGTCGCGAGGCCGGCGACGGCGAAACAGGCGAACGAGGCGGCGAGCAGGAGCCGATCCGAACGGGCGTACGCGTGGATCACGTCGGACACTGCTTTGCTGGCACGTATAGCCGGTCGAATATATAGCTGTTGGTGGCGTCCATCGTAACCGGTTCGTTCGGCCCAGGTACCGCTCTATGCCGCCGAACTTGCCGGTTCACTCGGTCTCGGGTTCGGTGTCGCTCTCGCCTTTACCCTCGTCATCCTCCTGACCGTCCTCGGCCACGGCGGGAAGCGTCACCGACACCGTCGTCCCCTCGCCGGGGCTCGAGTCGATCCGGATCTCGCCGTCGTGGCGTTCGACGATCCGCTTGCACAGCGTCAGGCCGATCCCCGTTCCGGCGTGTTCCTCGCGGCTGTGGAGCCGCTGGAACACCTCGAAGACCCGGTCCGTCTCGTCGGGATCGATGCCGATCCCGTCGTCTGCGACCGAGAGCCGCCACATCGCCCCCTCACGAGTCGCCGAAATCTCGACCGTCGGCGCCCCGTCGCCGCTGTACTCGATCGCGTTGTCCAGCAGGTTCTGGAACACCTGCCGCAACTGGCCGGCGTCGCCGCGAACGCGGGGCAGCGACTCGGCGACGATATCGGCGTCGCTCTCCTCGATCCGGAGGCCGAGATCCTGACGGACGTCCGCGAGCACCGCCTCGAGATCGACCGGCTCGAGCGGTTCGCCCTGCGTTTCGATCCGCGAGTACTCGAGGAGGCCGTCGATCATCTCGCGCATGCGCTCGGCGCCGTCGACCGCGAACTCGATGAACTCCTGGGCGTCGTCGTCGAGGTCGTCCGCATACCGATGCTCGAGGAGTTGGAGGTAACTCGTGACCATCCGCAGGGGCTCCTGGAGGTCGTGGGAGGCAGCGTAGGCGAACTGCTCTAAGCGCTCGTTCGACGCCTCGAGTCGGCGCTCGTACCGCTTGCGCTCGGTGACGTCCTGGCCGATCGCCATCCCGGAGAGGATAGTGCCGTCCTCGTCGGTAATCGGCGCCGTCTGCACGCGCCACACCTGCCCCTCGTACTCGATCTTCCGGACGAGTCGCTCGCCGTCGAAACTTTTCGCGAACATCTCCTCGAGTTCGGCGGCGACCGGCGTCGGGAAGACTTCGGACGGCCGCTGGCCCTCGAGGTCGGCCGCCGACTGCGGGATGTCCTCGAAGGCCTTCCCGTCGGCCAGCGTGTACCGCAGGTCCTCGTCGTACAGCGTGACGACGCCGTTCGGGAAGTTCTCCGCGAGCGTTCGGTACCGTTGCTCGCGCTCCTCGAGTTTGCGCTGGCGCTCCCGGCGCTCGGTGATATCGCGGAAGTACACCGAGAGCCCGGTCTCGGAGGGATAGATCTGGATCTCCATCCAGATGTCGAGCGATCCGGAGTAGCGTTCCCACGAGATCGACCGCTGGGTCTCCATCGCCTCGTGGTACCGGTCGATGAGTTCCGATCGGGTGCCGCCGGGGAAGACGTCCCAGACGACCTCGCCGACGAGTTCTTCGCGCGGATACCCGAGCAGTTCCTCGGCGCGCTCGTTGACGTGCGTGAACCGCCACTCCTCGTCGAGCGCGTAGAAGCCGTCGGAGATGCGCCCGAGGATTTCGCTCAACTCGGTCTCGAGATCGTGTTTACGTCGCTGCAGTCGGCGTTCGGTTTCGATGCGATCGAACGCCGCCTCGAGACTCGACGCGGCGATCGCCGCGAGCGAGAGGTCGCCCTCGTCGAACGCGTCCCGTTGTCGCGAGCCGGCGATGACGACCCCGTAGTCGCCGACCGGCAGGACGAGTTCGCTCCGAATCGGCGTGTCGGGGTTGTAGACGTCGGGATCCGATCTGACGTCGGCGAACAGTTCGGGCTCGCCGGACTCGAACACGCGCCAGGCGATGCCCTCCCCGCGCTCGAACGTCGGCGGTTCCTCGAACAGGTTCGCCGCGGGTTCGGACTGTCGCAGCGGCCGGAGCGCGTCTCGCTCGGAATCGTAGGTGAAGACGCCGTTGATCTCGAGGCCGAGCGTCTCCCGCAGACTCCGGCAGGCCCGTTCGGCGGCCGCCTCGTTCGAATCCGCCTCGATCCAGTCGCGGACGGCCGCGTTCAGCCGTCGCAACTGGTCGATGCGGCGGTGGCGGTCGGTCACGTCGTAGTAGCATTCGATCCGCCCGCCGGCGTACGGGCCGGACTCGATCGGCCGGCTGCGGTGCTCGAGCCAGCGCTCGTCGCGGTCCTCGCCGGCGGTCACGCGACACTCGAATCGCTCGCGGTCGGTCCCGTCGTAAGTCGCGAGGACGGTGTCGCGAAACCCCTCGGGATCCGCGGTCCGGTCCCGGATCGACTCCTCGACGACCCGGAGCTTGTCCCGGCCGAGCAGCGCCGCACGCTCGAGGCCGAAGTACTGCTCGATCGTCTCGTTAGCCCACGCGACCTGCCGGTCGGCGTCGAGGACGAAGATGCCGACGTCGGCTTCGTCCAGAACCGGCACGAGCGAGCCCGGATCGTCCGGGACGGGCGTCGTCGCTGCGTACTCCTGCGCGTCGTCGTGCCGGTATTCGACGCCGTCGTCGCCCTCCTCACCCGCGCGCTCGTCCCGTTCGCGGACGATTCCAATAACTGCGCGTCGACGATGGCGGGATTCGTTTGCATCCCCCTCGTGCCGCTCGTTTTCGGACTGCGAGTCCGATTCTCCCTCGTCGATCCAGAACACGTTGAGCCGAACTTCGCAGGGAACGGTCGCGCCGTCGACGGTCCGGAGATCGAGCTCGAGGGTCGCGACGGATCTCCCGTTCGCGCCGGCGCCGGCGGTTTCGCTTTCGGGTTCGCGGTCGTCGGCCTGTGCTCGCACGCGGCGCTCGAAGTGGGGAACAGCGTCCGTCTCGAGCAGCACGGAGACCGGTTCGTCGAGGACGGCCGCCCGGTCGTGGCCGGTCAACTCGAGGAGCACGTCGTCGATCGCGACCAGCCGGTTCGCGCCGTCCAACTGGAAGACACCGCCGTCGACGGCGTCGACGAGCGCCCGGTAGTACTGACTGCCCGGGTGCTCGCCGCCGTCCGCCCAGAACGCCGGTGTCGGTTCCGTCGACGGTGCCCGTTCGCTCATTAGCCGTGAAAGGCCGCATGGACGCATAAGTCCAGCGGCGGTGGGAACCGAGTCGTCGGTGGGCTACTCGTCGTCGGCGAGGAGACGCGCTTCGGGCGACGGCCGTCCGGGGTGGATGCCGTAGCGCGCGAAGCCGTACAGCACCGTCAGGGCGACTGCACAGCAAACCAGCGCACCGACGATCGACTCGAGGGCGAGGCCGACGACCGGTCCGGCGAACGCGTCGCCGGCGGCCGCGGCAGCGTCGCTTTTCGGGGCCGTCGCAAGCGCGTACGGGAGGAAGGCGACGAACGCGAGCGCCCACCACCGTTTCGCCGCGATGCGGAGTCGGTCGACGCCGTACTCGCGAGCGGCGTTGGTGACGCCCGCGATTCCGACGGCCAGTAACAGGAGTGCGGGAACCAGTCGGGACGGCGAGTTCAACACCGTATTAACCGCGACGCCGGCGGCGGCGAGCGCGACGGAACCGACGAGGGACGCCGAGGTGGGGACCGAGATCGATCGAGTCATCGCTGCGGACCGGTAGCGAGCCCTTGGACAAAACTCTCGCGAATCGCTCGCGCTTCCGCGTCGCGCCGCGGTCCGCCGCTCGAGCGCGGCCGACAACAAAGAACGTATTACCGGCGGCGACGAGTCGAACGTGAGAACGAATGAGGACCAGGGCACGGGCGGGGCAGGCGAATCGACCGTTCGCTGATACGGGTGCAGCAGCCGCACCCCGACTGCGGCTCGAGAGGGGTGAACCGTGCAGTTCCTAACGCGACTCTGGAAACGACACGTTCGCGGGGAACCCGACGGCTACCGGGCGTACGTCTCGCTGCCGACCGCCGACCGGTCGTTCGGCGAGGTTCACGACTGTATCGAACGCCTCGAGCACGTCTTCGAGGGACGAGTCGACGTGTACGCGCGCGTCGACGGCGTCGCGGCGGTCTCCGATTGCGTCCCCGCCGACCAGTTCGACGGCGACGCCTTCGAGGCCGCGCTCGAGCGCCTCGAGTCGTGCTACGCCGAGACCCACTCGGTGGCGCGCCTCGAGAAGTGGCGGCGGATCGACGGTCGGCTCGTCAAGTCCTACGTCGTCGTTCCGGTCAAGCCGCTCTTTCCGCGCGATCGGACGGACGACGCGCCGGCGATCCGATCGCCTGCGGAGTGACGAGCGCGAGAAAAGCAGGACGGCGATGGCGGTCGTCGCGCGACGCAGTGACTCAGTCGTCGTCGCTCGGGCCGGGACCGGCGCCGGCTCCGGGCTCGCGGTCGGACCTAGAGGAGGGACTGCCGGATCGATCACGGCCGGCCGATTGGCCGCCAGACTCCTCGTCCGGCGCGACGGAGGCGGTCCGTCCCATCCAGCTGTCGATGTTGTCGGCGACGTAGTCCTTGCCGCCCCAGCCGAACGCGACGCCGGCGCCGATGGCGACCGCCGCGGCGAGTCCCCACGCGAGCGCTCTCGCGAAGACGTAGAGGACGCCGACGTCGATCCCCATCGTGTCGAGCCCGATGACGATCGCGGTAAAGTAGAGGAACATCCGCGCCCCGTTGGCGAACCAGCTGGCGTAGACGGTCTCGGCCGCCGCGCGCGTCCGTTCGATCACGTCGCCGATGAAGTCCGCGACGACGAACCCGATGACGATGACGAGCAGGCCCGCGATGAAGGCCGGCAGGTACGACATCGCCGTCGAGATCCACTCCGATAGCAACTGGATCGCGAGGGCGTTTGCAGCCGCCAGGATGGCGAGACCGTAGACGAACCACTTCGCGAGCGAGCCGAACGTACTCGAGACGGCTTGCTCCGTGCCGCCCATGATCCGTCCCAGCGGCGTCTCGAGGACCATGCGATCGAGTTCGATCCCGTCGGCGAGTCGTCGGACGGCCCGTGCAGCGATCCGGCCGACGATCCAGCCGATAAAGAGGATCACCAGCGCGCCGACCAGCCGCGGCAGGAACGTAACGAGTTCCGCAGCCGGTTCCTGTAACCAGTCGGGCACCTGTACTTGTTGAGCAGGTTGTGGCTGTACCATGTCCAGCCCTCGTGGTCCACGGCGTTTCGTAATTGCGTGCCTATCAAAGTGTAGTGAAATCAATCAGTGATGGGCGGCGATCGCGAGCCGATTGAAGTGTCCGTTATCCCGAATTGCGACTCGAGCGATCCGTGGCTGATCGATCTCGATCTCGAGCCGCCGATTGGATCACGTCGACGGCAGCGGCGCGATGACCGTCGCGCAGTCGTGCGATAACCGTGTGTTGGTACGACTCGGGAAACTCGGCCAACGGTCGACGCATTCGCACCGGCAGCACTCGAGCGGGCCGCCGGCCCGTAGCTACCGAGTTTCATTCATGATCCTCGCCGCCGGAGCGGAACAGCGGTTTGTCGCGTCCGGTCGAAACCGTCCGTACGAACGGAGCGACGACGCAAGTCTATCCCGCGTCCTCGAGAGACGAGCCGTACAGCGGTTCGAACCGTCCGCCTACGGACGCGGTAGCAGTCGGTGATCGGCCGATCTCCCCCGCTCAGGTAATGTCGGATTGTGTAGCCGGCCGTCGCTGTCGATCGGACGGACCGCTAGCGCTTGCGATCCGAGCGCGGCTCCACGTGCGACTCCGGCAGCAGATCCTCGAGCGGCTGTTCGTCGAGCCACTCGAGCAGCGCGACTAGTTGGTCGGTCGCGGCCTCGAAGAGCCGCTCACCGATCTCGGGCGTCGCGTCGGTCTGGTCGCCGAAGACGCCGTTCGGACTGTTCTCGATCGCGTCGTAGAAGGTCGTCGCGCCGTGAACTCGCTCGGCGTCGTAATCGAAGACGACGCCGCCGTCGCGGGCTTCCTCGAGGCGGTCCTCGTGGACGAGTTCCTCGGCGATGTGCATGATCATCGCGGTCTCCTTGGGACCGCCGTGAGGGCCCGGGGTCTCGAAGACCTCATCGATCAGGTCGGGAATCGACTCGTCCCACATCCACTCGATGGCGTAGGCGGTGCCGTCCTCGTGGAGCCGCCGGCCGACCTCCCGGAGGTGGGCGACGTTGCCGCCGTGGGCGTTGACGTAGACGATCCGATCGATGCCGTGGTAGGTGAGGTTTCGCGAGAGGCTCTCGACGTAGTCCCGAAAAACAGGGGCGTCGACCCACATCGTCCCGTGGAACTGACGGTGGTGGGAACTGACGCCGATCGGGATCGGCGGGGTACAGAGGAAGCCGGTCCGCTCGGTCGCCTCGCGCGCGAGCGCCTCGGCGATCATGTGATCCGTGCCTTCGGGGAGGTGCGGCCCGTGTTGCTCGGTCGACCCCAGGGGGACGACCGCCAGCGACTCGTCGGCGACGTAATCGGCCAGGTCGGGCCAGGCCCGGTTCGCGAGGTACATAGTCGCTCCTCTCGTTGGAGTCGGAAAACGTTATGTGCCGATCGGGCGGGCACAACCGCCGCGAGACGACACCTCGCTGACGGCGCGTCGCCCTCGATAGCAAATATTAATATTCCAACGCCGCCGAGTTATTATATGGCAGTCGTAAGCGTCTCGATGCCCGACGAGCTCCTCGAGCGGCTCGACCAGTTCGCCGACGAGCACGGCTACACCGGCCGCAGCGAGGTCGTCCGCGAGGCATCCCGAAACCTGCTGAGCGAGTTCGAGGACACGCGACTCGAGGATCGAGATCTGATGGGGATCGTCACCGTCCTCTTCGACTACGAGACGACCAGCGTCGAGGAACAGATGATGCACCTGCGCCACGAACACGAGGATCTGGTCGCCTCGAACTTCCACAGTCACGTCGGCGACCACCACTGTATGGAACTGTTCGTCCTCGAGGGCCAACTCGAGGACATCTCGACGTTCGTCGGAAAAATCCGGGCGACCCAGGACGCGCTGACGATCGACTACTCGGTGACGCCGGTCGACGGCTTCGATCCGATCGCCCAGGACAGGTAACGGCCCCGGTGACGGTCGTCCCCGATCGCATTACGAGTCGCTGGCAGAATGCGGCCGAACACCTAGCTTTACTGGGTGCCCCACGAATATCGCGGTATGTCCTACCGGAAAGTCAACTACGAAGACGTCGAGCAGGTCTCGAGCGCGATGCACTTTCTGTCGGATCCGCTCGAGACCGAGCAGGTCGGCGTGACGGTCGCGCGCTGCGATCCGGGGTGGAACAGCAAGCCCCACGACCACACCGACAACGACCACGAGGAGGTCTACGTCCTCATCGAGGGCGAGGCGACCGTCGTGATCGACGGCGAACCGGTCGAGATGGAGGCCGGCGACGCGCTCTGGATCCCGCCGGAGTCGACGCGCCAGATTCGCAACGGCGACGAGGAAAGCGCCTTCGTGCTCGTGAGCGCACCCAGCATCGGCGAAGAAGACAGCGACGACGGCGAGTGGCTGCTTTCGGGCTTCGCCGGCTGAGGGCGCACTCGAGGCGACCGATTCGCCGGCGCCGTCCGATTCGCTCGAGACGGCCTGTGACCACCCGCGAAACGCGACCGGCCGCTCGCCGATCTCTCGAGACCGGCGGGACGGTTTAGTAACTCGCCGTCGTCGTCGAAATCGGGTGAGTCTCGATTTACTCGAAACACCACGCAGTCGTGTCGCTCGTCGTCGCCGGCGCGCTGGCGTACGCGCTCCCGCCGGTCGAGGTTGCCGGCATCTCGATCCCCGCCGCTCTCATCGTCGCTTACGGGGTCGCCCTCGGCGTGTTCATCGATCTCGATCACTTCCTCATCGCTCGATTCAAGACCGGATCGTGGGACGCGGTCCGATTCTGCCTCTCGAACCCCGGTGCAGCCGTCGCCGATCAGGACCGGATCTTCGGCCGCGGCGACGTCGGCGTCCTCTCGCGGCTCCTGAGCCACCTGCTGCTCGTCGGGGTCCTCGTCCCGCTCCTGGCGCTCGCCAGCGTCCCGCTCGCGATCCTGACGGGGACGGTGCTGTACGTGCACATCGTCTGTGACGTGATCTGGGACATCTGGCGACTGGATCATCACGCCGACGCGGCCGCGAACGAGGACGAACTGCTGCGCGCGCTGCGGTGAGACGAGCGGTCGCCGCGTCTAGTCGTTCTGCCGGCTGTTCCGCTCCGAATGCGCGTTGGATTCGCCCCGCTGCGAAACGATACCGGGAGCGGACGCGTCGGGTCCCTCGCCACGGGGCGGAAGCGTGAACCGAAACGTCGAGCCCTCGCCGGGTTCGGAGTCGACCCAGATGTCGCCGCCGTGGCGCTCGACGATCCGCTCGCACAGCGCGAGCCCGATTCCCGATCCCTCCTGTTCGTCGGCGGAGTGAAGGCGCTGAAAGACGCCGAAGACTCGGTGGGCCTCGTCGGGATCGATGCCGACCCCTTCGTCGCGGACCGAAATCGTCCACGCCCCCTCGACCCCCTCGCGTTCCGCCGACACGTGGACTCGCGGCGACTCGTCGCCGCTGTACTCGAGCGCATTCGATACGAGGTTCTGGAACACCTGCCGCAACTGCCGGCCGTCGCCCTCGACGGTCGGCAACGACTCCCGCGTGATCGTCGCGTCCGTCTCTTCGATTTTGAACTGGAGGTCCGTGCACACGTCCTCGAGAACCGCGTCCAGATCGACGGCATCGAACGAATCGCCCTGCGTATCGACGCGGGAGTACTCGAGGAGGCCGTCGATCATCGCGTCCATGCGTTCCGCGCCGTCGACGGCGAACTCGAGGAACTCCGTGCAGTCCTCGTCGAGGTCGTCGCCGTACCGTCGCTCGAGGAGTTGCAGGTAGCTGGTCACCATCCGCAGGGGCTCTTGCAGATCGTGGGAGGCGGCGGCGGCGAACTGCTCGAGTTGTTCGTTCGACGCCTCCAGCTGCGTGACGGCCTCCTCGAGGCGCTGCTCGGTGCGTTTCAGCTCCTCGTTTTGGACCGCGAGGGCGTCGGCGCGGATGAGCGCCTGCGCTTCGTGGATGCCGATACCCAGTCCCGCGATCGAGCCGATCGCTAACAGCACCGCCTGGGTGCCGAACGTGAACTGCACGGTAACGCCGGGGTGGAGGACCCGGAGTCCGAGCACGATTCCCATCACGACGATACCGCCGGCGACCCAGCACAGGATACGCGGATAGAATTCGGCCCGGATCGACGTGTTCGGCAACCAGACGCCGATGTACAGCACGACGGTGCCCACCGAGCCCACAAGCAGCAGATCGAGCACGGCTTCCAGCAGGAGTCCGCTGTCGGCCAGCGTGAGCGCCGCTTTGGCGATCGCGCTGAAGAGGATCACCACGCCCAGCGCGGGAATCACGCGATACCAGTAGCCCCGCTCGCCCTCCGACACGAGGGCCTCACCGAACTCGAGGGAACGCCCACTCATAGGTCCTCCTTACGACCGTCTCTCCGTTCAGGGGCGCTTTTTAGTATACAACTCGTTTAAGTATCCTCGCCGGACGAGGCCGTGAATTCGGGGAGCGAACTCTCGAGGATCCGGTCGATACCGCGCCGGAGTCGGGACGCGACGGCCTGCTGCGAAATGCCGAGTTCGTCGCCGAGTTCCGCCATCGTGACGTCCCGCGGCGTGTTGAAGTAGCCCCGATCGTAGGCGAGCACCAGCGCCTCCCGCTGCGGGTCCGTAAGCGCCCGCTCGGTATCCGTCTCGATCGGCGTGAGCGCGTGCAGTTTCGTCAGCGTGATGGGAATGTCCAACTCCCGGCAGCGCTGCTGAAACGCCGCGATGTCGCTGCGATCGTCCCCGCGGATGTCGAACGTCCACCGCCGACTCGTGCCGACCGCCTTGACGAGCGGCACCTTCGTTTCGGTCAACGTGCTCAACACGCCGTCGTACTCTAGCGTCCACTCGACGCGCAACAGGTACTCGTCCGCGACGGAATCGATGAACTGAATGTCCGTCACGCCCGGATGCTCGGCGAACGCGGTCTCGATGTCGTCGACGGCGGTGCCCCGAACCCAGAAGTACGGCACCACCACGTCCCGCGCCGGAATGATGCGCTCGAGTTCGACGGTGACGTCCGGCAGTCGTTCGAACACGCTCCCCAGGGGAAATTCGTCGGCCGGCACCGTAAACGTCGCTTCAGTCGCCATATCAGGTGGACGTAGGCCGGTTGTAAAGTCCTGTCACCACCCTCGCCGCCAACTCCTCGAGTCGTGTTCGCCTGCGAACAGAAACCATCGCCTATATTCGGGTTGCAATCAACTGACAAGGCATGGATCTGCTCGACGACAGCATCGTCCCGGAGCACGCCCGCGACGTCAAACAGGAAGCCCGCGAGTTCGCCCAAGAGTATATCGAACCCAACGCCCAGGAGTACTTCCAGTCCGGGGAGTATCCCCACGACATTCTCGAGGCCGGCCAGGAAGCCGGGTTAGTCGCCCAGGACATCCCCGAGGAGTGGGGCGGGCGCGGTTTCGACCTACCCCAGCTGCTCGCGCTTACCGAGGAGTTCTACCGCGCGGACGCCGGTATCGCCCTCACCCTACAACTGGCGAGTTTCGGCTGCGAGATCACCTACGAGTACGGCTCCGACGAGCAGTGCGAGGAGTACATCCGTCCGGTTGCGGCGGGCGAGCAACTCTCCGGACTGGCCGTCTCGGAGCCCGAGACCGGCAGCGACCTCGCGGGAATGCAGACTCGCGCGGAGAAAGACGGCGACGAGTGGGTCATCAACGGCGAGAAGTACTGGATCGGCAACGGCGTCGAGGCCGACTGGGTCACCGTCTACGCCCGCACCGGGGACAACGAGGACAACCGCTACAACAACCACTCGCTGTTTATCGTCCCGACGGACGCCGACGGCTACGAGGCCGAACACATCCCCGAGAAGATGGCGATGCGCGCCTCGAAGCAGGCCCACATCACGTTCGACGACTGCCGCATCCCCGAGGAGAACCTGATCGGCACCGAGGGTGCAGGCTTCTGGATGATCTCCGATTTCTTCAACCACGGCCGCGTCGCCGTCGCGGGTCACGGACTCGGCATGGCCGCCGCCGCCATCGAGGAAACCTGGGAGTTCACCCACGACCGCGAGGAGTTCGGCCGAACGATCAACGAGTTTCAGGCCGTCCAGCACGGCCTCGCGGACATGTTGCTCGAGTTCGAGAGCGCCCGGACGCTCACCTGGCGCGCCTGCGAGAAGGTCGCGAACGACGACCACGCCGGCTACTGGGCGGCGCTCGCGAAGACGAAAGCGACCGAGGCTGCCGTCGACGTCTCCGAACAGGGGATGCAGTTCCACGGCGGTCGCTCGGTGTTGGACGAGCGACGAATCGCCCGCGTCTACCGCGACGCGCGGATTCCGGTCATCTACGAGGGTGCAAACGAGATCCAGCGGAACCTGATCTACAGACAGTCACCGCAGTAGCGCTGTCGCGAGGCGGTGACAGGAGACGGTGTGAGACGATCGCTGATCCGATACCCGATGTACCGATAGAAAACGCGACTCCCGAACGGGCCGACTCAGCCACGAGTACGAGTGCGGGCCCGTGCCGGGATATCCGCCTTGTTGTTCGCGTAGGCGCTGTACGCCGCGAGGAGCGCGACGGCCAGCCCCGAGATCGCCGTCCCCGTTGCGAGCTCGCTACTGCCCATCTCGATGACGGCAGGCGAGATGAGCGCCCAGAGCCCGAGCAGGACGGTTAGACCTGCGGCGCCGACGTTCGCCAGCCGGTCCTTCGACAGCCGGTAGAAGTTGTAACCGGCCAGCAGGAAGATGCCCGTTCCGACGAGCGTATCGTTCCAGGTCGCCGCGTCCGTCGACTCGAGGATGAACGGCGAGGCGACGATGTACAACCCGATCAGCGCAATGAGGGCGCTCAGCCACTGCATCGTGTCCGTGTTCAACGCGTTCCGGTTCCGATCGGTCGCCGTATCGGTTGTTGCATCACTCATGCTACATGTACAGTAGCTCTCGACGGGCGAAAACGAGCGTGCCTGCACCTGTCGGGAACCCAGTCGGCGCTAATGTCCACCTACAATTGACGGTCATCCCTCGTGTCTCGCGGTAGTCGGACCGAACGGACGGTCGATCACGGAGTGTGTATCCGACCGCCGACTCGAGACTCGCGGTTGACTGCCGAGCGTGATTACGGCGGGAGAATCGGGACGCGGGAGACGGGAGCGGGAGGGTCGAGTGGAATCGAACCCAATCTGCGCCGACTGGCTCAGTTCTCGGTCTGGAGATCTTGAAACGCCCCCACGAACTCGTCGTGGGAGGACATGCTCGTTACCGTCTCGTCGACAGCCTGCTCGAGTTCGCTGACGCGGTCACAGAGATCCTGGTACTCCGCGTTCTGTTCGAGTTCTCGCTCCGCTTTCTCGGACTCGAGCAGGGCCTTCTTGGAGACGAGCGCGTAGTACTCCTGGATCGCCGACTCGTAGTCGGACCGCCCGGAGACGTCGTCGACCATCTCGAGGAGTTCGTCCTTCGAGACCGGTTTGACGAGGTAGTCGTCGAATCCCATCTCGATGATATCGAAGTCGGGATCGACCGCCGTGACCATGACGACGCGGCAGTCGTACCCCGCCTCGCGGAGCCGCTCGAGGACGTCGTCGCCCGAGAGGCCCGGCATCCGCCGGTCTAAGAGGACCACCTCGACGGAGTCGGCCATCTTCTCGAGGGCTTCCTCCCCGTCGTAGGCGGTGTCGACGGCCCAATCGGACTGCAGCCACGCGGCGAACAGGTCAGCGAGGCGGGACTCGTCGTCGACGACGAGCACCTCGGTCCCCTCACTCATCGGCTGACCCCTCCGTTCCCTTCATCACCCATCATCGATTCCAGCCACGCGTCATGCATGGCACCTCTGGGTGATAAATCTCGCGACCAAATGACAATCGTATTACGTTACCGTCAAAAGTGCTGAAAGTACCCGATTGTGGGAGGTACTCGACCGGACGACGTTACAGCTACCGTAGTCGTCTCGTCCGCCGGTGTTCTTACTGCCCTTCGAACTCCGGCTCCTCGTCTCCCATGAAGGCGGTAATCCCCTCCATGAGGTCGTCGGTTGCCATCAGGTGGCCGAACGCCGACGCCTCGTACTCGAGGCCGGCCTCCGTGTCGTCGCGACCGGTGAGCATCGCGCGCTTCGTGAACTTCTGGGCGATCGGCGGGCCGCCGGCCAGATCGCTCGCCAACTCGAGCGCCGCCTCCTCGAGGGAATCGTTGTCGACGACGTCGTTGACGAAGCCGTATTCCGCCATGGTTTCGGCGTCGAACCGCTCGGCGGTGAGGATGATCTCCTTCGCGCGGCCCTCGCCGACGATGTGCTTGAGCCGCTGGGTGCCGCCCCAGCCCGGGAGCAGGCCGAGGTTGAGTTCGGGCTGGCCGAACTCCGAGCGCTCGCTGGCGACCCGCAGGTCCGCGCAGGTCGCCAGTTCCATCCCGCCGCCGAGACAGTAGCCGTCGATGCCCGCCACGACCGGCACGTCGCAGGCCTCGAGCTTGCCGAACGTCCGCTGGCCCGTCCGGGAGAGCTCCTGGGCCTCGAGCGGGTCGGCGCCGGCGGCCATGCTCTGGACGTCGGCGCCGGCGGAAAACGCGCGGTCGCCCGCGCCGGTCAACAAGATCGCGCGGACCTCGTCGTCGTCGGAGAGGTGGTCGATCGCCTCGGAGAGTTCCCCGAGCAGTTCGTTGCTGATCGTGTTCATCCGATGGGGGCGGTCGATCACGATGTGGCCGACGTAGTCGGCGGGGTACTCGACGCGGATCGTCTCGAACTCGGTCTCGCCCGCGTCTTCTCCCTCGTCCTCGTAGAAGCCGCCCGCCTCGGCGCGCTCGGCGAGGTAGTCAGCGGGCGCGTAGCGCTCGTGGCCCGTCTCCTCGTAGGCTTCCTCGAGCGTCTCGTGGAGCGTCTCGAGGCCGTAGTCGTCGACGAGCTTCACGGGGCCGTCGGGGAACCCGGCACCGAGCTGGACGGCCTCGTCGATCGACTCCGGCGGCGCGACGTCGCCGCCGATCAGCTTCGCGGCCTCGTTGGCCATCGTCGCCAGCAGCCGGCGCTCGACGAGGTCGGACTGCTCGTCGGTCGGAATGTCGACGCCGCCGTTCTCGTAGTCGTAGAACCCCTTGCCCGTTTTCTTGCCGAGCTCCTCGTTCTCGACCTTCTCCTCGAGCAGCGGCGCCGGTTCGTAGGCCTCGCCCAGCACCTCGTGCATGTAGTCGAGCACGTGGTAGCTGACGTCGTTGCCGACCTGATCGCCCAACTCGAAGCTCCCCATCGGCAGCCCCATGCCGTACTTGGTCGTCGAGTCGACCTCGGCGATGGTCGCCTCGTCGTTGCTCACGAGCCAGCAGGCCTCGTTCATCAGCGGCACGAGAATGCGGTTCACGATGAAGCCGGGCGAGTCCTTGTGGACGCGCACGGGCGTCTTGCCGAAGTCCGCCGCCAGGTCCGCGACCGTCTCGAGGGTCTCCTCGGCCGTCTCGGCGCCC
This sequence comes from Halopiger aswanensis, assembly GCF_003610195.1. Classification (NCBI taxonomy): domain Archaea; kingdom Methanobacteriati; phylum Methanobacteriota; class Halobacteria; order Halobacteriales; family Natrialbaceae; genus Halopiger; species Halopiger aswanensis. The sequence goes on from NZ_RAPO01000001.1 coordinate 809,644, forward strand.
GTGATCACCTCGACGAGGTCCATCCGCACCGGCGGGTTGAAAAAGTGCATGCCGCAGAACCGCTCGGGCCGTTCCGTCACCTCGGCCAGTTCCGTAATCGAGAGGCTCGAGGTGTTCGTCGCGAAGATCGCCTCGTCGTTGGCGTGGGCCTCGAGTTCCCCGTAGACGTCCTTCTTGATCTCCATCTGCTCGGGGACGGCCTCGATGACGACGTCGGCGTCCGCGACGGCTTCCTCCATGTCGACCAGCGGCGTCACGCGCTCCAAGGCGGCGTCGGCTTCCTCCTGTGAGAGCTGATCCTTCTCCGCGAGCTTGTCGAGCGACCACTCGATCTGGTCGTAGCCGTTCTGGACGAACTCGTCTTTGATGTCTCGCATCGTCACGTCGTAGCCCGCGATCGCGGCGACCTCCGCGATGCCGTGGCCCATATTCCCTGCGCCGAGAACTGCGACGGTGTTGATATCTTCCAACTCCATGGACACTCATGCGATGGGGAGTCGTTTGAACGTTTCCCCACTTCATTGGAAAAACTATGTTTAGGTTTATGTCTGGTTACAAAGATCTTTATCGATCGGCATAGACATACTGACTCATGGAGTTCGGTCTCACGGACGAACAACGGCAGATTCGGGAAGAAATCCAGCGGTTCGCGGAAAACGAAATCGTTCCCCAGGCCGCGGAGTACGACCGCGAAGAGAAGTTCCCCCACGACATCGTCGACGAAGCCGCCGAGATGGGGCTGACCGGCGCGCACATCCCGATGGAGTACGGCGGCGCCGGCTACTCGATCCTCGATACCGCGATCATCACCGAGGAACTGTTCTCCTACGATCCCGGCATCGCCCTCTCGATCGTCTCCACCTCCTTCGGCTGCGAGGCGATCATGAACTTCGGCACCGAGGACCAGAAGGAACGCTTCCTCGAGCCGGTCGCTCGAGGAGAGCAGATCTCGGGCGCGGCGATTTCGGAACCCGACACCGGCTCGGACGTCTCCTCCGTCTCGACGCGCGCGGAGAAGGACGGCGACGAGTGGGTCATCAACGGCAACAAGATGTGGATCACCAACGGTTCCGTCGGCGACTTCTTCGTCGTCCTCTGCAAGACCGATCCCGACGCCGAGGGGCGGTACAACGGGTTCAGTCAGATCGTCGTCGAGTCGGATCGCGACGGCTTCTCCGCCGAGAAGATCACCGGAAAACTGGGCATCCGGGCCTCGGACACCGCCGAACTCGTCTTCGACGACGTTCGCGTCCCCGAGGAGAACCTCATCGGCACGCGCGACGCCGCCTTCATGCAGCAGATGCAGTTCTTCGACGAAACCCGCGTCGCCGTCGCCGCCCAGGGCGTCGGCATCGCGAAGGGCGCCACCCGCGCGGCCCTCGAGTACGCCCAGGACCGCGAGCAGTTCGGCAAGTCGATCTCGGAGTTCCAGGCCATCCAGCACAAGCTCGCGGAGATGGCCACCGACACCGAAGCCGCGCGCAACCTGACCTACAAGGCCGCCTGGAACGTCGACCAGGGCGAGGACATCACGAAACTCGCCTCGATGGCCAAGGAGTACGCCTCCCGCGTCGCGGTCGACGTCGCGGACGAGGCCGTCCAGATCCACGGCGGCGCCGGCTACGTGGACGACTTCCCCGTCGAGCGGTTCTACCGCGACGCCAAGATCACCCAGATCTACGAGGGGACGACGGAGATCCAGAAGAACGTCATCGCGCGGGAGATGCTCGGCAAAGGTTTCTGAGACGAAGTTTTGCTCTGCGGGTCGCCCGGAGGCGACCCTCGGCAAAATTCGATTAAAACGCTCCTCCCGCCGGTCGCTCACGGAGAACGTTTGGGTGGTAGCCTGCCCTTCCCCGGGTCGCGTGCTCGACGAGTTCCGTCGAGCACGCTCCCGACCACGTTCGTTTTCGAGTCGACCGTGACAGCAGATCCACAGTCTGCTGTCTGTGGACGGAGTTCGAGCAGAGACGCTCGAGCCGCCGTCCGTCACGAATCCGAGTCGGAGTCAGAGTCGGTATCGCCGTCGTCGCTATCCGAGTCCGTATCCGTGTCACCGTCGTCACTGTCGGAATCCGAATCAGTATCGCCGTTCCCGCCGTCCGAATCGGTGTCCGTATCGGTATCCGTGCCGCCTCTCGAGCGGCCCGTTTCGGGCGTCGATGCGATTGGGTCGGCGGAGCGGGTTCGGTCTGGGACCGCTGCGTCCGCCTCGCTGCGTTCGGTACTCGAGACATCGTCCCCAGGAGACGGCGGTTCGGCTCCGATCGTGTAGAGGAACACGGGCGGCACGAGATAGCTGCCGATAGCGAGCGCCGCGAACCACGGATCGACGAACACGAGGATGCCGAAGATCGCCAGCGCCGCTGTCGCAGCCGTGTGGATCGCCGTAGCAGTATAGCGACGATAGAACGACCAGAACCGCCGGAGACGACGGGGGACGGTCACGAGCACGGTCGACGAGACGAGCACCATTACTGCACCGTACGAGGTCCAGCGAGAAACCACTTTGTCGGGTGGGCGCCTCGAGTTCGACGTCCGATGCTGGCGCCAACCGAGACGCCTTTCCGCTCGCGGTCCCGTATTCCGGTATCCGACCGGAACATGTCGAACATGCTAACCGACGCCGAACCCGTCCTGCGACGCGACCCCGTCATGGAACAACTGATCGAGACCCACGAGCCGTACGTCGAACCAGACTGGAGCGAGTACGAACGGCTCTGCATCTCGATCATCAACCAGCAGCTCTCGACCGCGAGCGCGATGGCCGTCCGCGAGCGCGTGTTCGAACTCCTCGAGGGCGAGGTGACGCCGGAAACCGTGCTCGCCGCCGAGGACGAAGCGCTCCGGGACGCCGGCCTCTCGCGCAGCAAGATCGAGTACATGCGAAACGCTGCGCAGGCGTTTCAGGAAAACGACTACACGCAGGAAGCGCTGGCCGACCACTCCGACGAGGAGGTGATCGACCGCCTCACCGAGATCAAGGGAATCGGCGAGTGGACCGCGAACATGTACCTCCTTTAACTCAGTATCTATACACAAAGTATATACAAACAATCTCCCTCGATAGACAGTATGGGAGAAGCAAAAGAAGGGACGGAGGAAGACGATGCAAACAAACGCGTTACAGTCCCATGCCGCGTCCACCCGGAGACCCGCGACGAATGGCACGACTTCGTTGACGACTCTGATGAATGGGACAGCGTCTCTGACCTTATCCGCGGAGCTGTTTACCGGGAGATAGACGGTTGGTACACCCAGCCCGGGGCACCGGCAGGAGGAAGCGTTGAAGCAGACGTAGACCTCGACCCTGTGCTCGATGCTCTCAACAACCTCAGTGACGACATCAACTCTATCGAGGACCGCCTCGATAACATTGAAGACCAAGAACACGATATGATGACTCTGCTGGCCGAGGACATCCGGGAGTTAATTCCCCAAGTAAACGACACCAGCGAGGTCGAGAAAATCGAAGCTGACCCCCGTAAAACAGTGAAATTCCTCGCTGAAGAAGCAGGGAGCATTGATGCAATCATAGATACTGTCAGTGCCCGACGTGGAGTCCGAGAGGGCAAGGTGCGAAACGCTATTGACAAACTCAAAGAGGACCTGCCTGCCAGCATCAACGAAGTACAAGTGAACGAAGGAGACCATCGACTCGTTGAGGTCCGATAGATGCCCCGGGAGGACTACGACTGGCATATCGACTACATCGAAGAGTGGCTACTGTTCTACAAGTCCGCCCGCCCACGTAGCTACGACACAAGGCGTTCAGAAATCCGGCAATTCGACGAATGGGCATCGGAACAAGGGATAGATTCTATCGAAGAAGTCACGTACAGAACCCTCAAGCGATTCGCTATCGAGCAAAACGAAGACTATGCTCCAAAAACCGTAGCTGGCCGAGTCCAGGCAATTAAGAAATGTTTGGACGAGGCGTATCGAGACGAGGTCATAGACGAACATCCTCTACCCCGAGACTGGAGTATGGATGAATGGGGGATTAACGAGAACAAGACTCTACGCCAGCAATACCTCGAAGAACACGACCTAACTGAAGGAGTCACGGAGGACGAGTGGAGGCAACTGCGAGCAAACGTCCGTTCCCCCCGAACTCGTAATCAACTGCTCATCGACCTTCTCTGGACTACTGGAGCACGTGCCAGTGAGATAGTCAATCTCACATTGGATGACATTGACCAAGATAATCGCATCATAGAGATACCTGACCGTAAGAAGAGCGACCCAGACGCAACCCGGAAGGTGAGTTATCTCCCTGTATGTGACCAACCCCTCACCGCTTGGCTGACAGACCGAAAACGGTACCAGTGTCTCAAAGACGCTGACGAGGACTGGCTCTTCTGTTCACGGAAGACCGCTCCCATGTATCCAGACCTTGTCTCCGAAATCGTGCGCGAATCTGCCTGGGAAGCAGGGATACAGAAAGTGATTGGTCAAGACTCACAGGGTCGAGACCTCCATTATATCAATGCTCATGCTCTCCGTCACGGCCACGGTACATGGGCTTCAGACCGGGTTGGCATCCACCGAGTACAGTCCCAGCTTGGACACGCATCTGTAGAGTTGACGGAGTCCACGTACACTCACACTGAGACTGAAGACGAAGAGAATCCGTATCACGACCTTAGCCTCGACGATTGACCGAGTGAACGCGTCCACAACGTGGAGAGTATCGCAGATGGGGCAAAATATTATTTTATTAGAGGAGTGGTGAGAGAGTGTGGATTACTCTGAGAGACCGTTCTGATGAGAGGCGCGTTTTCGACCGTTTCAGCGAGTTGTCGCTCTGTGCCCACGGCGTTGTAGCCCCACATCTCCTAGTACTTGTCTAGTACTATATTTACTAACTAACACTAAAACCACTGTTTAACAAGGGGGTGTTCCAGATAACTAACACAGGCTGTGAATAAATTAATAGGGGTAGGGTGCGTGGTTCTTATCAAGATGGTTAGAGATACTATCCACGTTGACAAACAGTCAACGCGGAAACAGTTGACGATGGAAGCATGGGCCGCAGATTATCTCAACTCGGACTCGTCGATGACGAAGGGTTTAGCAGCTAATGAAGCTCTTCTCTTCGACTTTCGACGCGATTTAACCGACCCTCTCACCGAGATTGAGGGTCGTGTCCTCAACCGGCTGTCTGAGCGCAGCGAGTTGGACTTCCGAGAGCTGCTCAACAGAATAATATCTGAGCGCACTGGTCAGGCGATGGCGAAACTTCAGAATGAGTGTAGGTATGACGACCCGGAGGAACGTCTAAATCACGTTGATTGTTATTTAATCGAGTCGCAGATGCCTGATGGTCGCGGACTTGGAGACGAGATTGCGGATAGCATCCGGTATCTCGTAGCATCTCCGTGGGACTCGCGTACTGACCGTCTCAATGACCTCCAGCGACTCGACCGGATGTTCACCGACGGGGTGGACGCGGTTGACTACGATGACTCTTCATTCCTTACCGCAATCGTTGAGGGCGATACCTCGACGTGGGCCGTAGGTGACCTCCATGAAGCTGTGGTTGACCGGGAGCCATGGAACGACCCCGATTTGACAGTCGAGGACCTGCGCAACACGACCTACATCCCGGAAGGGCGCAAGCGTCGGCGTGCGCTTGACCACGCGCTGTCAAACTCGTCTCAGGTCTGGGACGAGAGCGACATCCGCAGCCTCATCAAGGACTTGTGGGAGGTCCACGACCTCACGGTAGACCAGATGATTAACGACCTCGATTACGACCCTGGGTCTGCCGAGGTTGACGGTGTTAAATTCGCCGAACGCGTCCAAGACCTCGCGGAAGACCTCGTCAGCGAGATGCGGCAGGATGACCGGTGGCGAGATTCCGTACCTGGGAAACCTCTCCACTCACCGGCGCAGTATTACACGGACGACAAGCCGCCAGAGTACATCGTTGGTCTCATTGGTAGCGCAGAGAACATCCTCAACCACGAGATAGTGGAATCTGAGGAGGATGTAGACATCGCAACGTCGCAGCTGACTCATTCAACCCGTGACACGGACCTCGACTTGGTCGAGGAAATGCAGGATGAGTTCGAGGACCGCTTGTTTGACCTCCGGGACGAGGTCATTGAAGAAGTAGAGGGGTAGTCACGCTGTGAGTGCGCGTGCGGCGTCGTTGAGTCCGTGTTTCTGGTTGTTGATGGCCGTCCACATCTGAGGGTGGATGTAAATACAACTATGGTCATTGTAGGATTTGAGTTCTCTCAATAGGGTTTCGTAGGTTCGGTCGTTATCGAGGTCGAGGTCGTCTTCAATGGATAGACGGGTTGCGTCCTCGTCTTGGTAGGCTCGCCACGAGAGTTGAACGTCAGTTGTGTCGGTCAAATCGTCGTGGAAGATGCGGATTGCAGGCTCATATCCTGACCGGATATAGTGTGCGTGTTCGAGGGTCTCATTTGGCCATAGCCGCTGTTCGTTGAGGTCACCGCTCACCAGAATGAATTCGGTCGAAACCTCGGCGGCGAGTTCGTCAAGGGAACCGGCGTTAAAACTCTGCCAAACTTCTGGTTCGACAACTAAGCTACTGCACCGGCACAACCTCTTTTCTGATGTCCACCAGCTTGACATCGACATCTATCTCCTTAGAGCCAGGAGCGCCCGGTGGACGGTGCGCATCGATGAGTTCCTCTGTTGCTCCGATATGCACGCACCACCGCTCCTCAGGATGTATCTCTCGGTGTGGACCCCAAGCGTCACAGTCGCACTCAGACCCTCGATACTCTAACTCTCCATCTCCCGGAGAGTACCACCGTCTCACGCGGAACTCAACGCCAGAATCGTCGAGGACGCGGAAATACATGACCACATAGTCCTCCGGGAGAGTCTCCATATATCTGAGACATCAACGCGAATCGTACATAACGCCTGGGGCTAGTATCTCGGCCAGACACGCAGTAGAGAATCCCTCGACCTTCACCGGGACGCCAGGATATATGTGTAGATTCTCTCGTGCTCATTGATAGGTAGGAATAGAATGACGATGCGAGACCAAATCTGGAACGCGGCACTCGAACAGCTCGTCGCCAAGGGAAAATTCAAAGCCGCCGAAGTTATGGACGAACTCGACCTCTCTGAGAGGCAGCGGCAGACCGTACGACGTACCCTTAGACAGCTTGAGGAGCAAGGTTGGCTCTCACGGGAGAGCAAGCAATCCGGTATCTGGCGGCTTGGGAAGAAAGGGAGAATGCTGTTGAACGTGAGCGAGGACACTATTGACGAGTCTAGAGAGTGACCCACTCAGTTTCGCTACCCCCGATATTGATTAGCACGCAGACAGAATAAAGGAGGATATGATTGAGGGGAGTGAGTTCAACGTTTTACAAGGTTCAGAGATTATTGAAGACAAAGGGTTAGACGAGGGTGGAGTACATGTTGACTGCAGTCGTTGCGGACGGGGACAACGATTGACAGCTGATAACGCAGCTGGGTACTATGTCGACCGATGGCTCTGCAACTCCTGCAGAAACAACCTCCAAATCCGATGGGACGGAGACCTCCACCAGCCAACTGACCTCCTCTACCTGGTCAGCAAGCCCTTGTCTAAATCCACACTCAACGTGGGCGACACAGAGTATGAGGTAGTCCGCGAGGACTCGGATGAATTTACGCGAACCCACCTGACTGCGTACCTTTTAAATCGAGAAGCCAAAGACCACCAACACGGAATTGGGACGTACAATATCGGGCACCATTACCCGCATATCGTGTTAGATGACGGAGAGGCAGTCGGCTACCTACTCTGGGGACCAACGCCTAACGAGTACATGGTTCTTCGACAGTTGTTCATCCGTGAACCGTACCGCAGACAAGGGATTGGGTCTGCCCTCGTTGAATACTGGTGGGACGACGTGGCCAAAGAGTGGTGCGAGGACAGTGACGAGGATTTCTACCATATCGAGATGCCTAACGAATCGATGACGGAGCTAATAGTTGACCTTGGCCATGATGGTGAGGATGGACAACCATGCGCTTACAGACACCAGCCGAGCTGACTACGTAGACTTCACTCGGTACGAGGTGTGTGTCTAGAATAGACTCAAGCATATAAAGGGGTCGAGAACGGGCGGTATGAGGTATTAGGAGACAGTTTAGGTTACTACACTCGGCACGAGGTGGAGATGAGTTTTCTTGGTATTCCTCGGCATGAGAAGAGTTACATCATGGTTCAAGATTTAAATGCCATTAGACGCCTCTATCTGGGTAACTTGCCGAGAAAGATACCTTCCCGAGACTCCATAGTAGTCCTCCAAAACGAGCAAATTGATTTCAAAGTCGAATTCGATGGGATTGGGCCAAGCGGTGTGAAATTTCTGGTCAATGATGAGATAGCAGCCGCCCCAAGTTTACATCCAGCGGAGACTGAGTGGATGATAGAGCCAACATTCCGGGAGACGGGCGAGTTCACCTTCCAGATAATCGTCGAAGGGCCTGCATCTCCTGCAGAGATGGAGAAACTTGCGAGTGGAGACTCTGAAAAGATGGCGAACGTTAAGGAGTCAGAACGAATCAACGCGACTTGGGATATAGTAGTTGCAGACCCTGACGAATTGTATCAGTCTACTCCTGAGAGAATCACAGAACTGATTCTGACAGCGTTAGGTCTGTACCAAGCAGGGGAACTCTCCTATAAATCCGTGAAGAGGGTGAAGAGAGTTCTTGATGAACAACTGCCAGAAGAGACAGTAGATGACGTTGAACACGAGCTAACAACGTTGGATGACTTCATAGAGTCCAATGAGCCAGAAGAGGATGAACAGGAGGACTCAAACAAAGAGCTAAACCGGATAGCCAATTGGAGCGGGTACATGATTCAGAAACTGCAAACTCGGTTCAGACGAGATTAGTGACGAGACCGCGCTCATACGCAAAGTGCAGCCCGAAGAGAACGTACACTACCAGTGAGTACTGCACGTATCTCCACTTGTTAGACGACAACTCCCCAAAGTCATCTCGCCCATACCGACCGTAAAGGAAGCGTGTAGAGACGATGCTATAATTTGTAGCAAGAGCAAATAGAAGTGACAGAACGGTTATTTTCGTCGTTTGAACCACCGATGAGGTCGGGAAGACGAAAGTGGCTGCAGCCATCGGCAAGAGAAATACTCCTGTAAAGGCGGCTGCTCCGAGGGCAACACCAAGACGTGACCCAATACGCTCCCCCAGACTCTGTTCCTCGGTATCTGCTAGACCTGTTTCCTGAATACGGCGAGCTTGAGGAGGATATTCGTCTTCAGGTAGGACAGACCTCTCAAGTAGCGTCTTCGACATCGCCAAAACCTCGTTACCAAACGGAGTTCCTCTGGAATTCAGATGCACGTTCCAAACGTGGAGCGACATCAAGAGGAAGAAATCCCGATACAGTATTTCGTAGAGTACAACTGAAAGTAGAGCAGCAACGACGCATAGCGTCATTGCGATAGACAATGGGGTCGCGGGAACAATAGGTGTGAGATATGAACCGACAACAAGGGAGAGGTAGAGAAACGAGTACGTGGTTGTGACGACTAACAGGGGAGTAGACCGCGACATAATCCAATCCTGTCTCGAATGCGGGTTTATCAATGCCATCCGGCGGAGGAGTGTGAGTAGCAGCAGCAGAAGAGCAGCACCAATAGTTGGTATCGTCAGTACCTGGCTGACACCAGGACTAATCAGGAGAGCTGTAGCAATGAGGGCAGCAACAGTTATCTCATAGTCTACTGCCGACTCCATATCCTTCTCTAACGTATCCGATAACGATACTTTCGCCATTTGGCACATTCAGAGGCAAGTATCGTCTTAATCCCTCGGGTTCCGCAGACAGGTCGGACGGTCTCGGCGATGCATCTTTGGCATATTATACCCAATCTATCAGTATGGGACATCGAGAAGAGGGAAATGACGACAGGTCCGAATTGAAGGACGCGATAAAGCGTAACCGCGAGCGGACTGAGCATATTGACCACGAGGAGTTTGAGGACGAGTACTTCTCAGGTGAAGACTGAGGTCTATGGCTGACGCTCCCGGAGTTGACTCGTGGAAGGAACACACGAGCGCGTTTGACCGAGTGCAGTCGATTGCGACCACCGTGACTCAGCCGAGGTCAGCAGCCTATATCGCCGATGAGGCATACGTTGAGGAGGCTACGGCACGAGAGCATCTGGACCAGCTCGTAGACCTGGGAGTTCTCAGGCGCACTCATGAAGAGGAGACTTGGTACGCTCCAGACCCGCTCTATACACGGATGCTGTCACTACGCGACTTACTCGATGCTTATGACCAAGATGGCCTCGCCAACCTGCAGACGGAGATGCGGAGTAAACTGGAAGAATTGGAAGGTCGAGAGCGAGACCTCCTCCAGTATCGACTGGGAGTAGTCGAAGAGGCCATCGAGGTGCGGCAACGCTACATGCAGGCGGACTGAATTCTGTCTCTCCGGTATCAAGTGTGTAGGAAACCTCCAGTTCTCTTCTCTTAGTTCGTTGCACTACCCTTCCACCTACCAGTAGTACTACGCTCACGTTCGCGGACGATTCATCGACCGAGAACCTATGGGGTAGTCGACCTTCAGATGTACTTGGGCCGAGACACAACGTATACCGTGTCAGGCAAACAAAACCAATTGGTTAGGAAGCGGGTTCGAATCCCGTCCGGTCCACTCGGAGCGGTGAACAGCAAGGTACCCGCTCAGCTTGATAAGCAGGGAGAAAACCTCGGCTCCGTTGCCGCTTCTTTCTCGATTCAGAGGTGAGCTAGCACCCACATGTACAGGAGTGCAGGCGGAAGACCAGCAACCGGCCCGAGGTGAATTAAAAGGAGAGTAGGAACCACTACCAGAAGCGCCACCCCGACCAGCACGACCTTGAGGATGTGGGCCACTCTAAAGAGTAGAAATCCCAAGAGAGGGAGTGTCACCCCGTAGTCCTCATCTATATGTACTTCACTCATTATCACCACCGTAGTACTCGTCGAGGGCTTCCTGCACGAGCCTCCGCCGACGACGTTCGTCAGTTCCCTCTTCTGCATCCTCAACGTACTCCTTCCCCTCAACGTATCGGTCTCGGTGGTCTTCCATCAGCGAGGAGAGCGCCTGCCGGGAGATAGGGATGTCCTCCTCAACCGACCGCTGTGACTCACCGTCCTCGACCCGTAGCATGGCCGCGCGGATGGCCGCAAACTCCTCGTCGTCAACGATGAGGTAGCCGTTGTCGTCGGTGGTGAACCCGGTGGGGGTCTTGCCCGTCCACTTGCCCTCGCGCTGGGTCTGTGCCAGCCCGCGGTTGATGCGTCGGCGGGTCTGCTTAGCCTCCTCCTCGTACCAGAGCGCGAGCTGCTTGGCGAAGAAGTGGGACATCGGGTCGTCTGGGTCGATGCAGTCAATCATCTCGTCCCGGAGGTAGATGGGTGTCTCCGTCTTCACCGCCGCATCGATGAAGTCCGCGCTCGCGGAGAGTTTGCGGGCGATGCGGGAGATTTCGGTCATCACGACGGCGTCGTACTTCCCGTCCCGCACGTTCTCCATCAGTTCGAGGAACTGCTCCCGGGAGAGGTCCGAGCCGCTTCGGTCGCGGTCAACGAACTGGTCGACCTCGCTCATCGAGATGTCGCGCTCCTTGAACCACTCGCGGATACTCCCATGCTGGCTGGCTTCCCCTGACTCCTGATTGCCGGTCGACACACGCTGGTAGGACGCGTATCGCTTTACCTCACTCATAGGAATCACTCTCCCGAAGAGAGGCTATCTCCTCGTCCGTCAGGAACTGTTCTAGAAATCTCAGAACTGTATCCACAACCTGGAGAATTCTCACCTGTGAGCGGGCATAGTGCCTATCACAGTCACCTCTGCACAGGTACGTAGACTTGATTGGAGTCTGTTCGAGTTCGTGTTCACACTCTGGGCACTCTACCCCAGAATAGTGGAGGCCGTCTTTGGTACTTGCTGTCATAATTATGCTATTTCTGGCTATCCTAACTTACCGCCCACTACCCTATATAAATGCGGGTCGAATTTTACCGCCTGTCAGAATCCACTTGGAATCTTACCACCTACCCCAACAGTCCTTGTGGGGGTAAACCTATAGGGTCAGGGGTACAACAAGTAGGTATGAAGTCAGACACCACCCGAACCGACGACGCACAGGCCGAAAACGAAGCGAAAGCAGAGAACCTAATCAAATCCATTACTGGATTTGGTGAGTGCGAATACATCGACAGCACCGTTGACGCGTATCACGACGGTGCAGACTTCACACTCACATTTAATGACAACATCCCGGCATGTGTTCTCGAAAATGTTTCGGACCGAGACCAGCCGGAGATGTTAGGAGTTGAAACAACCTCCGGCAACATCCTGACTCTCTCAGTGGCTTACAAACCTCATCTTATCTAAATTCGAATTTATGACTGACGACGCACCCAAACTCAGTGACCAACAGAAGCGCATCATCGAACTCCTCGATGAAGGCCACACGTGGGCGTCCGCCGCGGACGAGTTGGACATCAGCCAGAGCGCGCTCGAAGAACAAATGGCACGCGTAAGCGATAAGACCGAGCGCGCTACGGAGGAAATCAAAGAATGGGAAGAGACGCTTGCCTGGCTCGACGCACACGACCAGTTGTGACCCTTCTTACTCGCCAGAATAACGGAGACGGATAATATCGTCCCAGATAACACAATCGTGCGTTTCCGCGAGGTCTAACGCCTGCACGCACGCATCCTCAGCAGACCCATATAGACCGCATGACTGGATAACCTCTCCTCTACCCGCTGGCCAAAGAACGACATCATGAGCTTCTGTACCATCCCCGTGAAGTCCAATACCATCGTCCTCCGGGATTCTATAGACTACAATGTGTACGCGGTCGCGCAGCCGTTCCTCGACGATATGGTCCGACGAGAGATAATCTGATACGCTTCCAGCGACCCCGTCTTGGTCCATAGCCATACTCGATTCATTGATTTCTGTTGAGAAAAGGTCGAGGGAATAGTGAGTATACTGCTGAGAATTCCAGTGAGTATACCGCTGAGTATGCTGCTGAGTGTACCAGTGAGTATACCGCTGAGTATGCTGCTGAGTGTACCAGTGAGTATACCGCTGAGTATGCTGCTGAGTGTACCAGTGAGTATACCGCTGAGTATGCTGCTGAGTGTACCAGTGAGTATACCGCTGAGTATGCTGCTGAGTGTACCAGTGAGTCTACTAGTCAGACATCCAGATGTACAACTAGCTGAGCGTACATACTATAGTCTCTACCAAACTCGGGATTCACTCTCTAATCCCCGTTAATATCGTCTAATACCGGTATTCCCAACTCGTCAGCTAAATCCACGGCTGTACGGATAGCGACCTCGACATCGCTAAAACCTCCGTACTCATCATACACCGGCCAGACTTCTTGCCGAGTCTTACGTACATAGACATCGTATGTTGTACCAGATTCCTTGGCCACATCGGGACACTCGTCAGCGGGCCAGCAAACAATCTCTACATGAGGTCCATACGGACGTTCTGCGACAACTCGGTCTGAATCAGTGTACTCCTCTACTTTGACGGTCACTGTCATAACCGCTGTTCGCTTCGTTCTCCGATTTAAACCTCAGTATCGCTCGGACGGAGGTCTCTCCAGCGAAAATCCATCTCTTCCCCTGATTCAAGCTCTACCCGGTAGAGTACACTATCACGTTCGTCACCAGTCGCATATCCAGCTGCATCTTCCTTGATTGCAGTTACCACTCCGTGTTCCCTGTGATACTCAAAATCAGGGTCTGTCGTATCAGGAATGTCTACCCGGACACGGTCTCCGACACTAAACCGATTGACCATACCCCTCAATTTCGCGTCCACCCTCGTGAGAGTTACCAAACAAAACTACCACACAGTAAGCTACAAGAACCTAGTGTATCAACAGAGAGACCTAATGGAGGGTGCCAGTCCGTGAGTGAGGCTGACGTACACTTTGAACTCTATCGTCATGTACAGAACGCTATTGATGACCAGCCGAGTCGCGGTCAGATAACCTTCGGTTCCGCCCGACCCGAGTACAGCGAAGGGATTAGCGGCCGAGCAGACATCGTCATATTCGACGACTCGCACAACCCGATACTTGTCGTCGAGGCGAAGAAGCCCGGGGATTCGGGCAACCGTGACATCGACCCATATTCGCCGGATGTCATCGAACAAGGGTTGGAATACGCGACCAAGCTGGGAGCCCCCTTCACAGCGACGTACAACGGGAGCCGACTCGTCCTGTTCAAGACCTTGGAGCCCGGGAAACCATTTCTCCAGAGAGCTACCAAATCCTACGAGATTTCGAGTGTACCGAAATTCGCTGACGAGCTGCTGAACGAGGTCTCCCGGTTTGAAGCGAAGCAAGCCCAGTGGGACAGCCTCGACAACGCGTTCATCAAGCGGGTTAAAAGCCTTCACGAGTTCGTATCACCCCGAATCGAGGACTCTCTCCAAGAGAAAATCGAAGAGGACAGTTCGTTCCAGGTCTCGTTTGAGGAGTGGGCCGACAAGCAAGGGCTAGAGTACTCAGACGCCAGCAAGAGCGAGAAGGAGGATATACTCCAGAATTTTTCTGAGCAGGCAACCTACTTGTTGATAAACAAGATTCTATTCTACAAGATACTGGAGAACTCACCCGCGTACGGTGACGAGGTTGCCCCACTCGCCGTCAGCATCCACCGAGTCCAAGAAGACCTCGAAGAACACTTCGACAAAATCGTGTCCGACGTGGACTTCGAGGCTATTTTCGAGCACGACGACATCTACTCCGAGATTCCGCTCGAACCCGTTGCTGAGAAAATCCGAGAGTTCGTTATCGAACTGGACGACCAGGACTTGACACAGTTCGACAGTGACGTTATCGGGCGCATCTACGAGGGCGTTATTCCCCACGAGCGCAGGCACGAGATGGGGGAATATTATACTCCCGCCGCCGTCTGCGACCTGATTACTCGACTCTGTATCGACAGTTCCTCCGACACGGTCCTCGACCCTGCCTGCGGCTCTGGAGGATTCCTTGTCAGTGCGTACAACCGCCTCCAAGAGCTATTCCCCGAGGCAAAAGGAGCGCACACAGAGATTCTCAACCGAATCTACGGGGTGGACATCAACCGCTTCCCGGCCCATCTGAGCGCCATCAACCTCGCCATCCAAGACCTCGAATCCTACACGGAGGACGTACACATCGAGGTCTCAGACTACTTCGACGTTGCCTCGGATACGCAGAGATTTGGACGCGTGGTGGCAGGCCTCAGTGGCCGAGAATGGCAGAACGGTGATTCAGAGGATGCGCTCGGCGGCTTCGACGCAGTGGTCGGAAATCCGCCCTATATCAGAGCTACCAGCCTTGATGATAAATCCCGTATCCGAAGCCACCTATCCGACCTAGACGCTACCGACCTATCCAGTCAGATGGACATCTACGGGTACTTCATCACCCATAGTACCCAATTCCTCTCAGACGGGGGCAAATTGGGATTCATCACGAGCGACCGGTGGATGGACACCGACTATGGAGCTGACCTCCAGAAGTTCCTCCTCGACAACTACAGCATCGACGCCGTCATCCGATTTGACCGACAGACGTTCGATGACGCCTTGGTCGGAGCCAGCATCATCATCGCCACCAAAGAGCCGGACACGCCTACCCGAGACGAGAACACCGTCAAATTCCTACGCGTACGCGAGCCTCTCGAAATCGATGAAATAGAATCCATCCTCCGGGAGGACACGGCGAGCGACCAGATGATTAACGATACCGAGTACAGACTCGTCACACGGCGACAAGGAGACCTCTACGACCAAGATAAATGGAAGCCATATTTCCTGGCTAGCCCGGTGTACTTCGACTTGTATGGTCACGACGATACTACCGAACTGCAGGACGTAGCCGATGTCAGTCGCGGAATAACGAGCGGCGCAAATCCGTTCTACTACGGTCGACGCGAGGAATGGGAAGACCTCGGACTCACCGAGTACACCGAACCTCTGCTCAAAGCCACTGGACAGCTCGACAGCATCCGATTCAACGATGAAGACGCGAAAGAGTGGGGGGTTCTCTCCATCCACGACCTCGTTGAACAGGGTATCGAGGAGTCGAAAGCCCAGGAAGAAGAAAGCGAAGAGTACCGAGACATCGACCCGGCAGAGCGAGCGAAATCGTGGATGGCAGACAACGGCCACGAAACCCTCGTAGAATATATCGAATGGGGCGAAGACAAGGGGTACGATGACCGACCCACGACCTCATCTCGAAGTGTCTGGTACGACCTCGGAGAGTTAGACACCCCCAAGATACTCACTACCGACTTCACGTGGCGAATCTTCCGTAGTGTCTGGAACGAGGCTGGAGCAGCCGTTAACGACCAATTCTACTGCATAGAGCCTCGGAACGATATAGATGACCAAGTCCTCTGTGGAATCCTAAACTCACGGTTCGCCTGGCTCATGGTCGAACTGCGCGGTCGATGGGCAGGCGGTCAAGGTATGACGCGAGCCCGCATCAAAGTCTACGAGACTGAGGAGCTCCCCATACCCGACCCGCGGACGATGAGCGACGAAGAGAAGGAACGAATCCGCGGTGCGTTCGAGGACCTCATGGACAAAGAAGACGAACTGGATGAAGAAGACCGCAACGTCGAAAACACCGAGGATGAGCGAACGGAACTCGACCGTGCTGTACTCGCAGCTCTCGGAATGGAAGACCGAGTCGACGACCTGAGAGCCGCCGTCGAAGAGCAAGTTGCTCTCCGCGAGCAAGACGCCGGAGAGCGCACCCAGGTCTTGGTCAACCGCCCGCAAGAGACCGAGGTCATCAACCTTGAAGGCGTCACCGAAACCCGAGACAGTACCACCCTCAGCGACTTCAATTAACGGCTCTCCTTTCTCTGCATCTTTCTCTGCCTCCAGTCACTACTATCTAACCCGTCAAACCGCCGGATAGCTGCAAGAACAGTAGACAAACTTTGCACAAAGTATCATATGACCAACACTCCTTTAGGAGTATACCCCGTATACAATTGTATGCAGTCGCACACTACCGATGGTGCAGACGCACAGGATAGTCCGATGAACAACTCCGTTGAGAAGTTCAAATCTGTACTCGACTCAATCATTGACGAGTCAATTATCGAACTTACAGAAACCGAACGAGGCAGTCTCATCGACTCACTTGTAGACGCACATCGAGACACCATCAACGACTTCGAAGCAAACGCTGACGGCGTCCTCTACCACGATGACGACTGGTACGTAATCACCAGTGACCGCCACATCCTCCAACAATACGTAGACGACCCTGACGAGAAAAACTGCGAGTTCTACGACCTCGATGCGAAACTCGCAACCAACCTACTCCAATCGGTACACGACCGTGTCGCAGAAGAAATCAGTGGCAATCCCCACATCGCCTCTGACGTAGATGTATTCGTCTACAAACGCGAATAACCCGTGTCGGCGTACAGTGGTTCGATTCCGCTGGCGGGTATATGACAGACACAGTCCGCATCGATGATAGCATCGACGAGAAAATAATCCAAGCACAAGACCAAGTCGAAGAAGCAACCGGCACACGGCCAAGCAAAAAGGAACTCGTCCGTGCCGCAGTCAACCAGTACGATGTCGGAGACAACAACGGAGGTGAATCCGGTGACACAGAATGAGTACCAAGTCTACAGCCCCCCACGCTGCACAAGACGATGTCGACTGGGATAGATTATTCCGCGTCAGCGTCGTTGTTTTCCTCCTGTTCCTCTGCTCAATGGTTGGTGTTGGATTCGCTGACCGAATGCCCAGTCATGAAATCCCATTCGGATACGCAATGACTGCCGGAACTGGCTCGATGGAACCCACAATGACCGGTGGCGAGCTGGTCATCTACACGGACTGGGGAGAAGTCGAGGAAGGAGACATCATCGTGTTTGAGGACGCGCAGCGAGACATAGACTTAGTCCACCGCGCGGTCGAGGACACCGAGCAAGGATGGGTAACTAAAGGAGACGCGAACGGCTACCTTGACCAAGACCGGGGCATCCCCCATGCAACCGAGGAGACTATCTACGGCCGCGAGCTGGTCCACATCGACCTTCCATTCTAATCCTCCCCGTTCCAACCTGTTACATCACCCCTAGGGAGCAACCTGTAACCAGGTACTGTAACATCCTCCTAGGGGAGACCCGCTATCCGACACTCTATATGGGGAGACCCATCAACGAGTAAACAATATCAGTTACGAACCCATCCTATGTTATAAAAGGTAGTAGTACCAAATAATTGATAGGCGTCACCCGGGGTATCCCATGACGCCAATGTACCGCCCTCCAAATACACCATCGGTAGTATCTGTCTGAGTTCCATGCGTCGGAGGCGCGTCGGCTCTAACCGACGCTATCCCCCCTGTCATCTAAGAGGTAGTAACCACTCATAGTTAATATGACACAACCAGCAAAGAGAGACCACATCTGGGCGGCCACTCTGAAACTCCTATCCGAAGAAGAAGAGACTACAGTAGACGACATCCAATCAGAATGTTCCGTTGAAGTCTGTGAACAGACTGTGCGCAGTGTACTCCGCGCGATGGTCGAGTTTGATTACATCGAGCATAAACCAGGAAGTCCAGTGTATCGAGCGCCAGTTCCAAGTGGTGGATAGTACTGTATCCCCTCTCTCCTCTTGCGATTTTGACCTAGGATATATAGGGTTTGACAACCATACACAATATATGGCGTCGCAACCAATCAGCGGCGAAATCAATATCACATGTCCCGCCTGCGGAAACACCGTATCAACAAACCCAGTAGCCTCTGGCGTCGTTGATACAGTCCGCTGCCAATGCGGTCAAGAAGTCACAGTGAACGTCAACGGTTCTTGGTGAACACCAATTGGGTCTCCGTCCCTCTACCTCAATGGGGTCGAGACAAGAAGACCCTGAGGTCTATACTTAGACTCAACTTCTCGCGGGGCATGTATCGTTGCCACTCTTCTTTCTTCACCCGCTCTCAGAACGGCCCGGAGGCGAATGGGAGTTGCTCCGAGACCGCATCCAACCCGAGACACTGGTACCAATTATAGCTGCTGGCCTCTACATATCTGACCATCGCTCTTAATCAGCAGACTCGTACTCTGCCCAGATATACCGTGTCGCCACCGACCGATACGGACGCCACGCTTCAGCAATCTCACGCATCTCCGCACGCGTCATCTCCCCCGGCTCCTGCCCGTTCCCGTACAACTGCTCAATGCCGCGACGGATAGCGAGGTCGCCGAGCGGGAGTACGTCTGGCCGTTCGAGTACAAATAACAGAAACATGCGTGCCGTCCACGGACCAATACCCTTGATTTCGGTAAGTCGGTCAACAACCTCCTCGTTCGAATACTCTGCCAGACCTTCGCGTGTAAAATCGTTCTCTTGGAAGGCACGGGCAGCATTACGCATATACTCCACCTTGCTCCGGGAGAGTCCAGCTGCGAGGAGTGCTTCATCTTCTGCTTCTAGTACGGCCTCGGGAGTGACCTCGCCACGGAACAACTCGAACACGCGCTCCCGGACGGCGGTGGCGCTCGCGGTCGAGAGCTGCTGGTTGATGATGGAAATACAGAGTCGCTCGAACTCGTCCCAGTCCTGCTCAACATATGGGTCGTGCTGCTCAATGAGCTCCGCCATTACCGGGTCTTCCCTTAGAACGGGGATTGCCTCGTCTATCATCCTCGTGTCGTTAGAATGATGGTGATGGGGCGGGAAATGCATCTCGATAGTGTCCCGTGTTCACACATTCGCCAACGCTGATTTTGTATATACAGATTTGAGGCTAATCGCCAGACGTAGTTGACTTCGGTGTAGATACACTGCGAGTTAAATGTACCTCCTGTTCGTCCTCGAGCGCCCGGACGTCCTCCCGCTGGGCGACCTGGCGATCCGCCGCGGCATCGAGCAGTTGTACGGCAACGGCGAACCGGACGAGATGACCCGCGCCGAGATGCGCGAGATCGCCGAGGAGTGGCGACCCTACCGCAGCGTCGCGACGCGGTACATCTGGGCGGAGTACGAGGCGGAGTCGCCGGCCGTCCTCTAGCGGCGGCCGTCCCGAACCGAATACGGGACCCGTTCGCCAACACGTTTCATTCGGTTCCCGTCCTGTCATCCCCGTTCCTGCCATCGGCCGAGCGGTTTCGGGCGGTGCTCCCGTCTATCGCAAGGCGGTAATCGAACACTGTTTCGCACCGATCGCGCTGCGAGCGCGAGGGCGCAGCTCCAGCGACCGTCTCAATCGCGGGTTACGATTCCGTCCGTCTCGAGACGACTGTACGACGGGAGAAATCCCGGACTGAACGGAGAGACGGCCCCGTCGACTCAAGTGCCGCTCGACTGCAGTGCCGTCGATGGCAAACGATCCGTCCGACTCCACGGAATCCACCGACACACCGGCACAGCGACGCATGACCACTGATCCGGACCGCATTCGGGAGTGGGCCGAGGAGCGCGACGCAGTCCCGGTCTCGACCCGCGGCGGCGAGGGCCACGGCCACACCTTCGCTCGCCGGGAGGACGTCGGCGACGAGCACGAGGAGCACACGTGGGACGAGTTCGAGGAGACGTTCACGAACCGGGACCTGGTCTTCGTCTATGAGGACACGGAGTCGACGGGAACGGAACCCGAAGGGCTCGGCAGGTTCGACCTGCTCGAGCGCAACGAGGCCTTCGACCGCGCCGATCTCGGTGAGAGCGAACTCGAGGACCAGCTCCGGCAGGGCGAGACCGTGACGACCGAAATCGTCGAGACCCAGGTCATCGAACGGGAGGTCGTCGAACGGGACACGATCGAGAGCGAGGTCGTCGACACCGAACTCGCCGACCGGCACGTCGTCGACTCCGAACTGCTGAGCCGCGACATCGTCGATACAGAGTTCGTCACGGCCGACATGATCGAGGTCACGACCGACGAAACTCGGCTGGACACGATCGAAGAGATCGAGCGGTACACGGTCGAGAGCAAGGTCGTCGACGTCGACCTCGAGAGCGACGAGGAACTCGAGAGCGACGAGATCGAGACGGGGATCGAACTCGAAAGCGTCCAGCGGTCGATTCTCGAGAGCGACGTCGTGCAGGCCGACGTCGCGCCCGAGGAGGTCATCGAGCGCGAGGTCATCGAGAGCAAGCGCGGCGAAGGCGACACCGTCCGAAGCGAACTCATCGAACGGCGAACGGTCGAGGAGGAGATCCACGAACGGACCCGCCAGGAGTTCACGCTCGAGGACACGGACCTCGTCGAGTCCGAAGTGATCGGTAGCGACATCATCGAGGGGGAGATCATCGACGTGGAGGAGTACGAGTCGATCACGGCCGAGGAGCGGAGCGAGCGCGTCGAAGTGACCGATACCGAAGCGGCGATGCGGGACGACGAGACGATGGCCGAATCCGAGTCTCCTATGGAAAGCGGGCCGACGGTCGAATCGGAATCCGGCATGGGAACCGAAACGAGCGAAACCGAACACGGAGCCACCGAACCGACGGCCCAGGCGGATGCGTCCGTTTCCATCAGCAAGGACGATCAGGGGAAAGTCGTCGTCGACGAATCGGGCCAGGAGATCGGAATCGCCTCGCGGATCCAGGCCGATACCGTCTACATCGATCCGGAACCCGGCCTCGCGGATCGACTCAAGGCGCGCCTCGGCTGGGGTAGCGAGGACGACGACGAGTATCCGATCGAACCGGCGCAGATAAAAGAAGTCACGGACGACGAAATCGTCATCCGCGGCGACTGAGCGGTCGAAATAGACGCGTCAGTCGCGTTCGGAATCGGTCTCAGTCCCAGGCGATGACACGGGTCAGTTCGGCTCGACCGGCTTCACCCGAACGCGTCGAAACCGGCGCGCGAGCGAGCAGGGGGTCGACGGGCGTGACCCCGTCGTAACTACGGATCCCGGCAGTTACTCGATTACTCGAGGTCGAAGCGGTCGTTGGTCATGACCTTCCGCCACGCGTCGACGAAGTCCTCGACGAACTTCTCTTCCTCGGCGGCGTAGACGTCCGCGATGGCGCGAAGCCGGGAGTTCGAACCGAAGAGGAGATCGACGCGACTGGCCTCCCACTCGACCTCGCCGGTCTCGCGGTCGATCAGTTCGTAGACTTCCTCGCCCTCCGAGGCCTGCTCCCACTCGTAGTCCATGGAGAGCAGGTTGACGAAGAAGTCGTTGGACAGGGTCTCCGGCTCGTCGGTGAAGACGCCGAGGTCGGAATCCTGGTAGTTCGCGCCGAGTGCGCGCATGCCGCCGACCAGGACGGTCATCTCCGAGGCCGTCAGGTCGAGCAGGTCGGCGTGGTCGACCAGCAGGTCCTCCGGCGGTTCGTTGTAGTCGCCGCCGAAGTAGTTGCGGAACCCGTCGACCTTCGGCTTGAGCGCCTCGAAGGACTCCTCGTCGGTCATCTCCTGCGAGGCGTCGGTGCGACCGGGCTCGAACGGAATCTCGACGTCGTAGCCGGCGTCGGCTGCGGCCTGCTCGACGGCCGCGTAGCCGCCCAGCACGATCAGGTCGGCCAGCGAGACGCGCACGTCGTCGTCGCGCGAGCCGTTGAACTCCTCTTGGACGCCCTCGAGCGTCTCGAGGACGACCTCGAGCTCCGCGGGCTCGTTGACCTCCCAGCTACGCTGGGGCTCGAGGCGGATGCGGGCGCCGTTGGCGCCGCCGCGCTTGTCGCTGTCGCGGTAGGTCGAGGCCGCCGCCCAGGCGGTCTTGGCCAGCTGCGAGACGGAGAGGTCCGTCTCGAGGAGTTCCTCCTTGAGTTCGGCGGCGTCCTCGTCGCCGATCAGTTCGTAGTCGGCGTCGGGGACGGGATCCTGCCAGACGAAGGTTTCCTCGGGCACGTCCGGACCGAGGAACCGCTCCGGCGGGCCCATGTCGCGGTGGATGAGCTTGTACCAGGCTCGCGCGAAGGCGTCGAGGAACTGCGGCGGGTTGTCGCGGAAGTTCTCGATGATCTCCCGGAACTCGGGGTCGCGCTTGAGCGCGACGTCCGTCGTCATCATCATCGGGGCGTGCTTCTCGGACGGGTCGTGAGCGTCCGGAACGGTGTCGTAGGCTTCCTCCTCGACCGGCTGCCACTGCTTGGCGCCGGCGGGACTCTCGGTCAGCTCCCACTCGTAGTCGAGCAGGTTGTCGAGGTAGGAGGTGTCCCACATCGTCGGCCAGGCGTTCCAGGCGCCCTCGATGCCGCTGGTGGTCGTCTCGGAGCCCTTGCCGGAGTCGGTCCAGCCGAGGCCCTGGTCCTCGATCGAGGCGGCTTCGGGCTCGGCGCCGATGTCGTCGTCGGTGGCGCCGTGTGCCTTCCCGAACGTGTGACCGCCGGCGATGAGTGCGGCCGTCTCCTCGTCGTCCATCGCCATGCGGCCGAACGCCTGACGGATGCGGTCCGCGGACTTCATCGGGTCGGGGTCGCCGTTCGGCCCTTCGGGGTCCACGTAGATGAGCCCCATGACGGTGGCGCCGAGCGGCTCGTCGAGTTCGCCGTCCTCGTCGACGCGGTCGTGCTGCGGGGCTTCCCACTCGTCCTCGGGACCCCAGTAGACGGCCTCGTCGGGCTCGAACTCGTCCTCGCGGCCGCCGGCCCAGCCGAGCGTCTGCATGCCCATCGACTCGAGGGCGGTGTTCCCGGCCAGGACGATCAGGTCGGCCCACGAGAGCTTGCGGCCGTACTTCTGCTTGATCGGCTCGAGCAGGCGTCGCGCCTTGTCGAGGTTGACGTTGTCGGGCCAGCTGTTGAGCGGCGCGAAGCGCTGGTTCCCGCCGGAGGCGCCGCCGCGACCGTCGGTCGTGCGGTAGGTACCGGCGCTGTGCCAGGCCATGCGGATGAAAAGCGGCCCGTAGTGGCCGTAGTCGGCCGGCCACCAGTCCTGCGAGGTCGTCATCAGGTCCTTCAGGTCCGCCTTGACCTCCTCGAGGTCCAGCTTCTGGAACTCCTCGGCGTAGTCGAAGTCGTCGTCGTACGGCCCGACGTCTTCGGCGTTCTGGTCGAGGACCTCCAGGTTCAGCTTGTTCGGCCACCACTCGTGGTTTTCCTTGCGTTCGTACTCAGTCATGCTCGGGTCACCCCAGCAATACCGCCATACACGCTGCGTTCCGGATACTCGTCTGCCATGGATTGTTGCTACGAACGGAAGATGGGATTCGAGAATAATAGGTGTACCGATCGCAACTTCCAGTTCATGATTCGCCCTATATTGTTTCCGATACGGCAAACGAACTCACTGATATCGCTATCGGCCGGTACTCGAGTCGTTCCGGATCGACAGCAGTGACGGTGATGGTCCGGCACTCCCGTCAGGACGACGCAGGGATCAACTTTGTCGTTCGGTGTCGGTAGTTACGCGACGGGACGGACGATCGACTACCGGCGCCCCATTTCGGACCTCGAGACGGGGCTGACCGCCCGTCCTTCCGGTCCTATCGATCGGGCCGCTCGATCAGCAGGTAATCGTCCACGTCGCGCATGCAGCCCGCGGGCACGATCAGCGTCCCGTCGTCGGTCGTTTCGAACGCACGGGCGGCGCCGGTCCGGCCTTCGTTCGCGGGCGCGACGAACACCTCCTCGAGTTCGCCGGACGCGAGGTTCATCGTGATGTTCTCGATCGTTCCGAGCTTTTCGCCGCTCGTGCTCAACACGGGCTTGCCGGAGAGCGTGGATGCGAGGACCGTCGTCATCGTACGGTCCCGTTCGTCGAAACGATCAATAAATTAACCGGTGGTCGCGGGCAAGAAGGAGCGCTACTCTTCCTCTTCGGGCGTATCGGGCGCCTCGCTGTCGATGCGGCGGCTCACGTCGACCTGGTAGTTCTCGAGGATGTCCCGGCCGAGGATGACGGGATAGTCCATGTGGCTGCGGTCCTCGACGCTGGCGGTCACGGTGTGCTGGTTGCCGCCGACGCCGACGACGACGTCGACGACGGGCCGACTCCGGGACTGTTTGCTGCTGCCCGAGCGGATCCGCGTGATCGACTTGATCGGCCCGGCGCCGATGTCGGCGGCGAGGCCGGTGTCGATGCTCGTTCGCGTCGCGCCGGTGTCGGACTTGGCGACGACGGACTTCGAGCCGCTGGTCCCCGAGAGGACGACCTCCTCGGTGTAGCCGATCACCGCCGGCTCCGTGTCCTCCGAGATCGACTCGACCGGCTGCGCCGTCGGCCGCGAGTCGTCGAGCACGTTCGCGATGTCGCGGACGCGGCCCTCGTCGACCTCGCCGCCGGCCCGTTCGATCGCCAGTTTGGCGATGTAGGGCGCGGGGCTGACCTGCGTCGCCTGGTAGAGTCCCTTGAATCCCGCCGTCGGGTTGACCTCGAGGACGAACCAGCCCTCGTCGCCCTCGACTAAGTCGACGCCGGCGTAGTCGAGGCCGACGGCACCGGCTGCGCGGCGGGCCATGTCGCGGGCCTCCTCGGGCAGGTCCTCGGTCGCGTCCTCGACGCTGCCGCCGAGCGCGACGTTGGTCCGCCAGTCGTTGTCCGGCGCGTAGCGGTACATCGCGGCGATGATCTCGCCGTCGACGACGTAGACGCGCACGTCGCGGTGGCGAACGTCCTCGCGGTCGATCAGTTCCTGCAGGAAGGCGTACCGGTTGCCGACCTTCGGGTTGACCGGGTCGTCGGGGCCGACCTTCCAGGTGCCGCCCCCGTGTGTCCCGATCGCCGTCTTGTAGACGGCCTCCTCGCCGTAGCGCTCCCGCGCCGCGTTCAGCTGATCGCTGTTGAGCGAGAGGGTCACGTCGGGCGTCCGGACGTCGTTCGCCGCGAGCGTCGTCGCCGTCGAGAGCTTGTGGATCGCCGTCATCACGTTCGCCGGCTCGTTGAGCATCGGCACGAGTTGCGCGAACGTGTTCGCCAGCCCCAGCTCCTCGGCGGGCTGTTCGGTGTTCGACAGCAACATCCGATTCGCGATGACGTCGACCGACGGCTCGAGGACGACGCTGCCGTCAGTGACGCTGATGGACGTGTTTTCGGTTCGAAGCCACTCGGTGTCGTGGCCGAGATCCTCGACGGCGTTGAGTATCGCCTTCGTCTCCTTGCTCGTGTGTAAACTCAGTACCCCCACCGTGACGGGATCGTCGACGTCCATACCGCGCTAGACGGCAACCGCGTGGATAAGTATTAGTAGTGAATCGCACCGAGTGACGGTGCCGCATGGGGGCACGCGCGGCGTTCGGGTCGTTCAACTGCACTCGAGCGCAGCGTCGAGCGCCGCGCTCGAGCCCGGTGTCGTTCGACCGCCGCGATTCGCACGACTGCGACGCGGTAATCGCCGACGAACGACGGTGCGGATCGATAACCGATTCTTACCCGCGCCTCCGGCACCGATTACTCGTCGACGTCGTTCGGATTGTTGTACGTGGACGGATCCGGGTCGGGCGCGACGACTTCCCCGTCGCCCGGCTGCTCCGCGGCGTAGGAGAACTGCCCCTTTCCGTCCGGCGACTCGCCCTGCGTCCAGGGGTACTCGGGATCGGGCTGTTCCTCGCGGCGCGTCGAGATGAACGTGTAGTTGACGTCCTGATTCTCCTGATCCTGCGGGAAGCTGGCGGGGACCGGCACCGGATCGTCGAGCGACTCGAGCGCCTCGAGCCACTGGTTCTGGTGCATCGTGTCCCGGGCGATGAGGTAGGAGAGCATGTCCTTCATGCCGGGGTCGTCGGTGTAGTCCCAGAGCCGGGTGGCGAGCGTCCGGCCGGTCGCCTCGGCCATCACGTTCGCGTAGAGGTCGCCGGCGAGGTTCCCCGATGCGGCGATGTACGCGCCGGTAAACGGCACGCCGTTGCTGTCGACGGGCATCGCCGAGAGCCCGGAGGAGAGGTACTGACGCGGGTTCTGGCCGGTCATCGCCGCGGCGACGGCGGCCGTTTCCTCGGTCTCCTCGCGCATCTCCTTGGGCGAGCCGCGGAGATTCTTCGTCACGGCCGACGCGAGCATCTCGATGTGACCGAGTTCCTCGGCTGCGGTCTCCATGAGGAGGTTCCGATAGGCCTCGTACTCCTCGGGGAGCGCCCACGCCTGGAACATATACTGGAGCGCGACGCGCATCTCTCCCTCTTGGCCGCCGATCGCCTGCTGGAGTAGCTTCGCGAAGTGCGGATCCGGATCCTCGACGGTAACCTCGTACTGGAGTTCGGGTTCTTGAAAGAACATCCACCCCATGGACATCGAAGTAACAAATAAATATTTCATCCGTCGGAAACAGTGTTATTACGATCGGTAAGAGAAATACTCGAGACCGAAAAAGACGTTCTCGAGACCCTCAGATCGGCCGTAATCAGGCTTTTTCTCGCCGGTAGTGGCTTT
Source organism: Halopiger aswanensis (assembly GCF_003610195.1). Lineage (NCBI taxonomy): Archaea > Methanobacteriati > Methanobacteriota > Halobacteria > Halobacteriales > Natrialbaceae > Halopiger > Halopiger aswanensis. Next base: position 836,990 of record NZ_RAPO01000001.1, read on the forward strand.
TTCCCGCTGGTAGTACTCCGTGGGCTGTACTGATTTCGATGACCGGTGACGAATCCACAGCACGGACGGGTCCCTCGCGACGACGCGTGCTCGCGACCGGTGCGCTCGCGGCGACCGGCGCCGTGGTCGGCGGCTCGCACGCGGTCGGCGCCGTCGAGACCCGCACACAGCACGAGGAGTCGGCGGCAGCCCACCACGTCCACGGAGCGATGTTTCCCTACCACTACGCGCCCGCCTCGCAGGCGACGATCGTCGAGACGGACCTCGAGTGGCTCCCCGAACGCCTCTCGGGATACCAGACGCACGTCCTCGAGTACGGCCACGCGCGGTCGTTCCGCGGCTTTCTGTTCGCCGAGGAGGGTGAGGACGGGAACGGAAACGAGAACAAGAACGACGACGGAACACCATCGTCCCTGCACGGGCGAACCGTCTCCCTCGAGCGCACGACCGGCGCGCCGGCGTCGGCGTCGAATCTGATCGGCGTCGAGGCGACCGTTCTCGAGGGCGACTAGACAATCGAGGACGGTCGACTGCGGCGACGGGTCGCGACAACACCGATTTTCCGCCCGCCTCTTCCGCCGACCCGCCGATAACTGCGCGTCCGGCGCCGCGTTAGCCGAGTACAGAGCGTACTTCGCCGGGATCGACCAGCCCGCTCACGACGGCGAGCACCGCCCACGTCGCGGCGCCGAGTGCGATCGCGGCGATGAGCATCGGGAAACTCGAGACCATCGGCGTCACGATCAGCACCGCGACCGCCATGACGCCCGTGATGCCGAAGATCAGCCCCATCGTGCGGGCGAGGTGGCGCACGCGCAGCGAGAGTTCGCTGTGGACCACGTAGAGGTTCACCGCCACGTAGACGGAGTGAGTGATCACCGTCGCGATCGCGGCGCCGACGACGCCCATCGCCGGGATGAACACGAGGTTCAGCCCGAAGTTGGCCGCGGCCGTTCCGCCCTTCGCGACCGCTCGCGCCTGCGCTCGGCCGAGGTAGTCTAAACTGTCGCTCGTGAGGTTCGTGATCGCCTGCAGGACGATAAACGCCGTCAGCGCCTGCAGGACGGGGATCGCCCCCTCGTAGCTCGGGAACGCCAGCGAGATGAACGGGTCGGCGACGATCGCGAGGCCGGCCGCCGCGGGCACGTAGAGCAACAGCGTGTTCGTCAGCGACGACTCGTAGATCCGCCGAGCCTCCTCGAGTTCGCCGTTGGCCTTGTACTCGCCGAAGTTCGGCGAGATGGTGAAGCCGAGCGACTCGGCGGGCGCGAGGACGAAGTCGGTGATCTGCTTGCCGAGCGTGTAGAACCCGACGGCCGTCGACGAGAGGAAGACGCCGACGAGGAAGGTGTCGATCTGCTTGTCGAGGACGTTGGCGCTCCGCGTTGCGGTCAGCGGAACGCTGTACTTGAGCAGTCGTTTCGACAGGCCCTCCTCGTAGATGTCGGCAGTGTCGTACTCGCGGTAGAACTTGACGTAGAGGATGCCCAGTCCGAACGCACCGGCCAACGCGTAGCCGACGATGTAGCCGAACAGCGCCCCTAAGGCGCCGAACCCCAGCAGGACGAAGCCGACGGCGAAGACGAGGCGCGTCGCACCGCCGATCGCCTGCACGGCCGCGCTGTACCCGAGTTCGTTGAACCCCTGGAAGGAGATCTGCGCGAACGTCTGGAACGACTTGACGACGATGTAGAGCACGCCCGCCGCGAGGAACGGCGCCGCGCTGGGTTCCCCCAGCATCGTCGCGATTTCGTCGTGGAAGAGCAACAGCGCGTACGCCACGACCGACACGACGATGAGCTTGTAGATGATCGTCGACCGGAGCAGGTGCGGAATCTGTCCCGGATCCTTCTCGTTGTACTCGGAGATGTACCGCGCTGCCGACTTCCCCAGCCCGACGTCGGCGAACAGCTGGATGATCGCGAGGATACTGATCGCCCAGTAGAGGTCCCCGTACCCCTGCGGGTCGAGGAGAAACCGGGCGAGGACGAGCATCAGGAGTGCGCTCGAGAGCATGTAGACTGCTCGAGCGACGAGCGTTGCTTTGAACCCGCGGACGATGTGATCCTGCTGCGTGCTCATAGGACGGAACTGAGACGAGAGAGTCCGGACGTCGACCGATGGCCGGCGGCCGGCGGCTGCCGACTGCTGACTGCCGACCGCCGATCGTCGGTCGGCGTCCGGTGAGACTCATTCGTCCGATAGCGAAATCCGGCAATTGTAATGCGGAGCCAACGCCGCCCGAAGCACCGGGCTAGTGGGAACTAACCGTCGAAAGACTCTCGTACGGACGGTGAAACGGGGTCGTACACGCTCGCGCCGTCCCGATCCGGAAACCGCGTCGTCCATTGCTCGACCGAATAGCCGGACGGGCCCTAGAGATACGAGGCGTCCCACCGCGTCGCCTTCCGCCGGTTGCCACAGACGTTACACTCGATGCGGCCCATCGTGTCCATCGTGTTGTCGATCGAGTCGCACGAGCCGCAGAGCCAGGCGTACAGTTCCTCCCGGTCGCCGTCCCGGTAGGCGCTGTAGAACGGCGACTGCGACCCCCGCGCCGCCTCGCCGTAGCTCACGTAGACCGTCTCGCCGTCGACCTCGAGTTCGTCGATCGCCCCCCAGCCCTCGTCCTCGAGGTCTCCTTCGACGTAGACGTTCTCGGTAAACGTCTCGTCGCCGATCTCGACCTCACGCTCGCCGGCGCGTTTGAAGCCGTGCTCCTGGTAGAACTCGTTCCCGCCCTCGTTGTCGGCGAGAACGAACGCTTCGACGCGATCGGCTCCCTCGTCGAGGAGCGTCTCGCGGGTCCGGACGAGCAGCCGGACGCCGGTCCCGCCGCCGCGGTGGTCGGGGTGGACGTGCAGCCAGAGGATCCGGCCGGTGCCGTACTGCTGGCCGACCAGATCGCTCTGGGAGAAGCCGGCGATTTCGCCGTCGCGTTCGACCACGAGGACGACCGCGTGATCGTCCTCGAGTTCGGCGGCGAAGCCGTCGCCGTACCACTGATCGATCGCGTCTTCGACGGTTTCCTCGCCGAGGAAGTCCGTGTAGGTGGAACTAAGCGACTGGTGAGCGATCGAGCGGATGGCGTCGATATCGGCGTCGGTCGCGTTACGAATCTCCATGCGGACCGTTACCACATCATCCTACAAAACGTATGCCCACGGGGAGAGATTTTCCCCGCGACTCCATCAGGAAATCCGGACTGTTACGGGTTCAATACCGTGTGAGTACAGGCCGGAGACTAACAAGACAAGATTCACATTGTTGCCACTCGAGACCGGTGTATGAGCGACGACGCCGCGCGGGACGAGGGAACGGACGAGCCACCCGATCAGCCCGCCGATTCCGACGGGATCGAGAACGACGCGTTCACCTACAACGGCGGTCGTATCGACCCCGGCGAGTCCGCGAACATCCGGTACGGCATCAGCGAGACCTACCTCGGCGACCCCGTCCGGATTCCGGTCACGATCGTCAACGGCGAACACCCCGGGCCGACTGTCTTTCTCTCCGCGGCGGCCCACGGCGACGAGCTCAACGGCATCGAGGTCGTCCGCGAGGTCGCCCACGACTGGAACCACGCCGAACTCCACGGCACGCTGGTCTGTCTCCCCGTGATGAACGTCCCCGGTTTTCTCGCCCAGGAGCGGTACCTGCCGATCTACGACCGGGACCTGAACCGGTCGTTCCCCGGCCGCGAGGGGTCGACCAGCGCCAGACGGATGGCCCACCAAATCTTTACGAACTTCATCGAACCCTGCGACATCGGGATCGACTTTCACACCTCCACGCGGGGCCGGACCAACATGCTCCACGTCCGAGCCAACATGGATAATTCCCAGGTCTCGCGACTCGCCAAGGCGTTCAGTTCGAACGTCATCATCGCGGGCGAGGGGCCGTCGGGAACGCTCCGGCGCGAGGCCACCGACGCCGGCGTCCCGACGATCACCGTCGAGATGGGGGAGGCCCACCGCTTCCAGCGGAGCCTGATCGACCGCGCGCTGACCGGTGTCGCGAGCGTTCTCGCCGAGTTCGGCCTCCATCAGGACTCGTCGGTCCACTGGCCCGGCTGGCGGACCGTCATCAACGACGACGACGAGAAGACCTGGATCCGCGCCGACGCCGGCGGCATCGTCGACATGAAACACGGCCGCGGCGAACTCGTCAGGGAAGGCGACGTGATCTGTACCATCACGAACCCGTTCAAGGAGGAGGAGGACATCGTCACCGTCGAAGCGCCCTTCACCGGCCTCGTCGTCGGCGTCCTCGAGAATCCGGTCGTCTACCCGGGGAACCCGCTGTGTCACTTAGTGGGGCTCTCGCCGGACACGCGGACCGCGCTCGAGCGCGAACACACGGCCGCACGGTCGCAGTCGGAACTCCGGTAGCGGCGGGGTAGCGAAGTCGCGGGCGCGGTCGCAGTTCCGACCGCGCGGAGGTCGCTCGGCAAGCCTCGGTCGAACAGGTTCGGGGAACGCGGGTGAAATTTGTCGCGTTTCGGACGTTCTCGAGCGTCGGAAACCGGCGAACGAGGAGATAAAAGTAAGTTCTATACCCCCACGGTCAAACCGTCCACATGAGCGCATGAGTCAGTCTTACAATCGCGGTCTCATCGAGGACTTCGGTCGGTGGAAGGAGTTCTCGGCCGGCATGTGGGCGTGGATCTTCCACAAGTTCACCGGGTGGATGCTGATCGGCTACCTGTTCACCCACATCGCCGTGCTGAGTACGGCGATCGGCGCAGCGAGCGGTGATGCATCGATGATCCAAGCTGAAACCGACGTCTACACGACGACGATTCAGGGCCTCGAGGAACTGTTCATCGTCCGCGTTCTCGAGGTCGGCCTGCTGGCGGTGGCCGTCTTCCACATCCTGAACGGCCTCCGGCTGTTGATGGTCGACCTCGGCATCGGACTCGAAGCACAGGATCGCAGCTTCTACGCGTCGCTGATCCTGACCGGCGCGATCACCGTCGCGAGCGTGCCGACCTTCCTTTCGGGGGTGGGCTTCTGATGGCGGAACGGTACTCCTCGTTCGCGCCCGGCGGGACTCGCTGGTTGCTCCAGCGGATCACGGCGGCGTTTCTGGTCGTCGTGCTCGCCTTTCACTTCTTCCAGCTGCACTTCGTCACCCACGCGGCGGAAGTGACCTTCATGGGCACGCAGGCCCGCATGCAGAACGTCGGCTACTTCCTGGCGATGGTGCTGTTCCTGATCACGGCCGCGTTCCACGGCGTCAACGGCGTCTACAACGCCCTGATCAATCAGGGACTCGAGGGCACCCGGAAGAAAGTAGTGCTCGCAGTCCTTGTCATCGCTGGCGGCGCACTGATCGTGCAGGGAGTCTACGTCGCAGTCGCTATGGCGGGGTGGATCTAACATGAGTACGCAACAACAGCAGCAAGAACCCGAGAGTCAGGAATCACCGCAAGACCCCGAGATGAAGGGGACCGAGTCGCCCCAGCAGGAGCGACTCCGAGAAAAGCAGGAGGGGATGGTCGACGACCACGCCGAGAAGGAAGCCGAAGCCGAAGGCGAGACCGTCCACATCAAGGTCTTCCGCTACGACCCGGAGGTCGCGGCGAAGCAGGAACCTCGCTTCGACGACTTCCACGTCCCCTTCGAGAAGGGGATGACCGTCCTCGACGCGGTCATGTACGCCCGCGACGAGTTCGACTCGTCGCTGACCTTCCGCCACTCCTGTCGGCAGGCCGTCTGTGGCTCCGACGCCTTCTTCGTCAACGGCAAGCAGCGACTCGGCTGCAAGACCCAGATCTCGGATCTGGAGCAGCCGGTTCGCATCGAGCCGCTGCCCCACCAGGAGGTCGTCAAGGACCTGGTCGTCGACATGGACCACTTCTACGACCAGATGCACGCGGTCGAGCCGTACTTCCAGGACGAGGACACCCCTGATCCGGCCGACCTTGAGGAGCAGCGCCAGAGCCCCGAGAACCGCGAGAAGATCAAGATGTCTTCGCGGTGTATCTGGTGTGGCGCCTGTATGTCCTCGTGTAACATCGCAGCCGGCGACAACAAGTACCTCGGCCCGGCGGCGATCAACAAGGCCTACAAGTTCGCGATGGACGACCGCGAGAGCGAGGCGATCAAGGAGCACCGACTCCGCATCCTCGAGCAGGAACACGGCGTCTGGCGGTGCCAGACCCAGTTCTCCTGTACCGAGGTGTGCCCGAAGGACATTCCGCTGACCGAGCACATTCAGGAGCTCAAGCGGGAAGCAGTCAAGAAGAACCTGAAGTTCTGGTAACCCTAACCTATGTACGAACACGACGTCATCGTGGTCGGCGCGGGCGGCGCCGGCCTCCGAGCCGCGATCGCAGCGAACGAGGCGGGAGCCGACACGGCAATCGTCTCGAAGCTCCACCCGGTCCGCAGCCACACCGGCGCGGCCGAAGGGGGCATCAACGCCGCACTCCAGGAGGGCGACGACTGGGAGCTCCACGCCTACGACACGATGAAGGGGTCGGACTACCTGGGCGACGCCCCGGCGGTCGAGACCCTCGCAAAGAACGCTCCCGAGGAGACGATGAACTTGGAGCACTGGGGGATGCCCTTCTCCCGCGAAGAGGACGGGCGCGTCTCCCAGCGGCCGTTCGGCGGCCTCTCCTACCCCCGTACCACCTACGCCGGCGCCGAAACCGGTCACCACCTGCTGCACACGATGTACGAGCAGGTCGTCAAGCGGGGCATCCAGGTCTACGACGAGTGGTACGTGATGAACCTCGTCACGACCGACGAGGACGACCCCACGGACCGCGAGTGTCACGGCGTCGTCGGCTACGACGTCCAGTCCGGCACGATTGAAGGGTTCAAGGCCAACAACGGCGTCGTCCTCGCGACCGGCGGCCCCGGCCAGGCCTTCGACCACACCACCAACGCCGTCTCCTGTACCGGCGACGGTCACGCGATGGCCTACCGAGCGGGCGCGCCCCTCGAGGACATGGAGTTCATCCAGTTCCACCCCACATCGCTGCCGTCGACCGGCGTCCTCATCAGCGAGGGCGTCCGCGGCGAGGGCGGTATCCTCTACAACAGCGAGGGCGAGCGGTTCATGTTCGAGTACGGCTACGCGAACAACTCCGGCGAACTCGCCTCCCGCGACGTCGTCGCCCGCGCCGAACTCACCGAGGTCGACGAGGGCCGCGGGATCGAGGACGAGTACGTCCATCTGGACATGCGCCACCTCGGCGAGGACCGCATCATGGACCGCCTCGAGAACATCCTGCACCTCGCGGAGGACTTCGAGGGCGTCGACGGCCTCGTCGAGCCGATGCCGGTCAAGCCCGGCCAGCACTACGCGATGGGCGGCATCGAGGTCGACGAGAACGGCCAGACCTGCGTCAGCGGCCTCTACGCCGCCGGCGAGTGCGCCTGCGTCTCCGTCCACGGCGGGAACCGCCTTGGCGGCAACGCCCTGCCCGAACTCATCGTCTTCGGCAAGCGCGCCGGACGCCACGCCGCCGGCGAGGATCTCGGCGCCCCCGAGATCCGCACCGGCTACGGCGACGACGTCGAGGACGACGACACCGAACTGCCGGTCCAGCCCGGCTCCGCCGGCCTCGATACGGCAAGCGGCGTCGCGGCCGACGGCGGCGTCGCCGCGGAGGCGGAGGGCATGCTCGAGCGCGCCGTCGAGCGCGAGCGCGAGCGCGTCGACCGCCTGATGGACCGCGACAGCGGCATTCAGCACTCCGAGATCCGCTCGAAGCTCCAGCAGGCGATGACCGACTACGTCAACGTCTTCCGGACCGAGGAAGGCGTCAAGAAGGCGCTGCGGATCATCCGCGAGTGCCGCGAGGAGTACCAGAACGTCTACGTCGACGACCCCTCGCGCACGTTCAACACCGACCTCCAGCAGACCTACGAGACGCGCAACCTGATCGACGTCGCCGAGACGATCGCGCTCGGCGCCCTGGTCCGCGACGAGTTCCGCGGCGCCCACTGGCGCAAGGAACACCAGGAACGCAAGGACGACGAGTGGCTCAAGCACACGCTGATCTCGTGGAACGAGGGCGACCCGGACATCTTCTACCGTCCGGTCATCCTCGAAGGCGAGAACAAGACCTACGAGCCAAAGGAACGCAGTTACTAACGCCGCACGGTCTCAACCCGGGACCGAAATCCGGTTTGCGGGTTCGACCGTCAACCGTTGACCGTCGATCGTGATTCGTGGATCGGCGGCCCGAACGCGACTGACTCTCCTCGATTCACATCGACCGCTCGCGTGCCGATCGCTCGAGACCGGTAGCCCTTTCGTCCCGTATCGACTCTCGTTCAGTAGATGAGCCTCGAGCGATTCATTCAGGTCAATCTGGTTCTCGCGCCGCTGTTGCTCGGCGTCGGCTACCTCTACTACGAGTCGCTCCCGGTTATCGTCCTCCCGATCGGGCTGAGCTACCTCTGTTTCGTCATCGTGCTCGGATTTGCGTGGGGGATGTCGCGACTCTCGATGGCGTTGGAGTCGTAACGCAATAGCGGCCGTGTGTCGGCCGCGTCAGCCGTTGCGCTCTCGCCGTCCAGTCAGATGCCCAGCGCCTCGAGGAGAACGGCGACGTCGACGTCGAAGTACTCGATGACCCTGTAGCCGAGGAAGATGCCGACGATCCCCATGATGCCGGGCAGTTCCGGCGGTGCAGGGATCGGAACGTTCAGAAAGCGAAACAGCGCGCCGGTGAACAGGCCGGCCAGAAGCGCGAGGACGGTAAGTTGCGTCGACATCGTCACCGACTGTCGTCGGCGTGCACAAAAGCGACCCGCTTGCCGGCTGTTTCGACCGGTGACTGTGGGACTGACTGTCGGGGAACGACGATCGGTAAACCCCTCGTATCGGCCATAATCGACCGGTAACGGACGAGAGAACCTCGTCCGTTGATTCTACACGACGGTACTGAATCGCATTTCGGTTGCTGAAGCCGGCTGAATTTCGACATCTGTTGTAACATAGGTTTATTATCGTCGAAACAGTGAAAATCGAGTATGAACCCGACAACGGCGCAGGGACTCGACGTGTCGATGCCGGAGGATCTCGCTTCGCCGCGTGCGAAGCTGGTCTATCTCTATCTCGAGGCGTTCGGCAGCGCAACGGCCGACGAGCTTCGATCGGCACTCGACGTCAACAAGAGCACCGTCCTCTCGATCACCGGCACCCTTCGCGAACGCGGCCACCTCGAGCGACGAAACGGTCGGTACGAACTGGTTTGAATCGCGGCTCGTGATACGTCGTCGATAGTCTCTCCTGCGTAGTCCCAACTGTTTCTCGGCCGGGAGCGGAGTCGCCGCAATCGCGGCGAATTCGCGACCCGGGGAAAGGCAGGCCGTCATCAGTCATTTGCCGCGAGCGAACGTAGTGAGCGAGCGGGCCGACGACTGACCGAGAAGCCGCGCCACGCGCGGCTGACGGGGAAGGAGGAGTGCTTTTAATCGAATTTTTGCCGAGGGCGCGGCGAAGCCGCGCCCGTGGTTCGAAAGGCGCTTCGCGCCTTTCGTCATCACGAGAGAGCTTCGCTCTCTCGAACGACAGCGCAAAACTTCGTTCTTAGAGCTCGATCCGCTCGACTAACTGGTCGGTCGTCTCGTTCGTGTTGACCGCCACGATCCGGATCTCGTCCTCGAGGCCGGAGTTGCGGAGCTTGGCCTTCAGCAGGTTGTCGACCTGATAGACGCCGGCGGCGTTGGTCATCGCGATTTCGACCATGACGGGGCGGCTGTCGCCCTCGGTCAGGGTAACGCGCTGGATCGCCTGACTCGAGAGGGTATTGATCCCGCGCCCGCCCTGCTCGTAGGGGATGCGCGAGCGGCCGCTTTCCATATCGAGGGCGTCGGCGACGCGGATGACGCCGGCCTCGGTCGTCAGCGGCGTCTCAGCCGTGTGGTGACAGAGAATGGCATGGAGCACCTCACCTTTCACGCGGACCGTCTCGGCGAGATCGTAGAAGTTCGGCAGGACTCGATCGAGGATGTCCGCCGCGAGCGGGATGGAGTAGTAGACGTGTTCGTCCCGGTGGACGACGTGGCCGACGTCGTGCAGCGTCGCCGCTAAGGCGATGATGACCGCTTCGTCTTCCTCCGCGAGTCCCTGCTGCTGGGCGTGGAACTCGACGCCGCCGGCCTTCAGGAGGTCGTAGAGACAGAGCGCCCGGTTGCGAACGATCTCGATGTGCTTCGCCCCGTGATCGTTGTACCGCATCCGATCGACCGCGTTGACGTTCTGCGCCTCGAGATAGGTCTGGATCTCCTCGTCGGTTTCGATGAACTCGAGGACCTCATTGAGCTTCTCGTCGGGGAAGTTGTGCGCGGCGTCGGGGGCGTAGACGCGACCGGACTCGTCGTCGACAGTCGAATCGCTCATACGCGAACGTCGACTCGAGTCCCAAAAAGCGCTGCGACGATACTGACTGGTCGGCTGCGAGTGACGTTAGGCTAGCTCTTCGACGGCCGCCTCGACTTCGTCGTAGTCGGGTTCGACGCCGGGGTCGTCGCTGACCCACGAGTAGGTGATCTCGCCGTCGCCGTCGACGACGAAGACCGAGCGCTTGGCGACGCCGTAGACGCCCAGATCGTCGAAGTCCATCTCGAGATCGTACTCGTCGATGATCTCCTTGTTCAGGTCGCTGATGAGACCGAACTCGAGGTCGTTCTGGTCGCGGAACTCGTTGAGCGTAAACGGCGTGTCGCGGCTGATGCCGTAGACCGTCGCGTCGAGTTCGTTGAAGTTCGCGAGTCGGTCCTGGAACGTACACATCTCGTCGGTGCAGACGCCGGTGAACGAACCGGGGAAGAAGGCGAGGACGATCGGTGCCTCGTCCTCGAGACGCTCCGAGAGCGTGAAGGACTCGATGTCGCCGTTTGCGAGCGGTGCGGTGAAGTCGGGTGCGGAATCTCCACTCGTTGCCATCAGTCACCCATTACGTGCAAGCAGGAAAGATAGTTTCGTTCGCGGAATGAACTGGTCGCGTTCCGATCAGTGGTGGGTCACTGGATCGCCGATCCGTACGGGTCCAAACGGGCGATCGAGCGCAGTCGCAGTTTTAGAAACGTACCAGCGTGGCCTGATACGCAGTTCAGTCTTCCGATCGTCTATTCGGCCGTATTCCGCCGATAGCAGGCGTTGGAGAGAAGATATCGAAACTACCGGCGGACCGCACCGAGAGACGAGGGACAGCCGAACTCGGACCGCCCTGGCCTGCAATCGCCGCCGTTACTCCCTTGTCCATCGTCGTACATCGTTTCTAGACGGATATTACGCTCGAGGGGCGTCTCGCTGGCTCTTGCTTAACTGAGTGGTCCAAAAAGGTTATAATTGCCAGCGGGTAAGCCACGCATAGAGATGGTAGCCGAAATTGCACCGCTGTTCATCCCCGGTGCACCCGGGGGTCCGGAACTACTGATCATCCTTTTCATCGCCATTCTGCTCTTCGGGGCGAACAAAATCCCGAAGCTCGCCCGATCCACCGGCGAGGCCATGGGCGAGTTCCAGAAGGGGCGTGAAAAGGTCGAAACGGAACTCGAGGAAATGCGCGAAACCGGCGACTTCGACGACCTCGACGAGGACGACGACGACTTCGTCGACACGGAGCCGGTCACCTCCGAGGAAAGCGAGACCCAGACCGAAACGGAAACCAACTAACGCGGTTTTTCCGGGGCGTGTGGCCTAGCGGAGAGGGCAGAAGGTTCCTAACCTTCTGATCGTGGGTTCGAATCCCGCCACGCCCGTGCAACGAGCCACGCAGTGGCGAGTGAACCGGCACGGCGGGATTCGAATAAGAGAACGGCGAGCGGCAGCGAGCCGTTCGCGTAGTTCGAATCCCGCCACGCCCAATCCCACCGCGCCCGATTCTGTCACCGAGTTTCCGAAGTGACATCCACCCCTCGAGTTCACGCTCTTGCTCCCAATTATCGACGACCCGACTCCCGAATCGATCGCCGATCGAAACGACCGTTTTGAGCGGCCGTGGGACCTACAGCCCGAGGTCTGCCGATACGGCCCGTTCGGATAGGTGGCACTATTTATACCGAAATAGTTCAGCAAGTTGAGTAGAACGAGGGATGTCTGGTGGCTATTTCCATCGGTTGAAAACTTGATACGTCGGAACAGCCGGTTTCCATCGACCGAACGCTCGATGCGGATCTCGTTATCAGAAGTGGTAATGAGAACATGAATTTTTTGAAGGGTGAGGGTTTGGATGGAGTCAATGGCTATTGACGAGGGTGACCGGTCGGACGCCGGGGATTTTGCTTCGGGCGAGGCGTCCGACTCCGCGTCGGCAGACGAGCGGGCCGCCGGTTCCGATTCGGACTCGGATCCGGCGTCCGGATCATCGGTCCGAGTCGGCGACTATACGTGGGAAGATTTCATGGTGGAGTACGGGTACGGTGACGACGTTTCGACGCTGTATCCGGACGATCCGGCTCCTGACGACGACCAACTTGGCCTCGAGACGGGCGAAGCGGACGCCTCGACGGTGCCAAGCGGCGACGACTGGGAGCAGGTCGCGTTCGATCCCGAATCCTATCTCGGCTACCATCCGGACGACTTGACGGACCGCGTGCTACCGATCGCGGGGGACAACGCGGACGCACTGTGGGACGAATTTCTCGAGTACGTCGATCCGGAGACCACGCCGGTCGTCAAGGACGTCTGGACCTGGGAACACTACAAGTGGGAGTACTACTACGAAGACGACGGCTCCAGACCGCGCGATAGCGACGGCGAGGTCGTCGAACACGACAAGGAAGAGGCACTCGGGTTCGATCCCGACACGCTCGAGGAGCGGCTCTCGGCGGGCGCGGATCGCGCCATGGAACTCGACGACGTCGTCGAGGAACGAACCGTCAACGTCCAGGAGGACTTCGACGAGGACGACTTTTTCTCGACTGCCGACGGCGCGACGACGCTGACCAACCGGTACGACCTCGAGAAGGCCGTGCCGATGGAGAAGAAGACCCACTTTCAGGAGGTCGAGCGCTACTGGGTGAACAAACCCTACGCCTGCGTCGTCATCTTCCACTCGGAGCAGGAAAACGAGAAGAAGTACTACCTGATCGAACCCTACCTGAACGAGATCGAGGACGAACTCCAGGCGTTCCTCTCGGGCAAACTCCGGACGGCGATCAAGTACTCCGACGACGGGATCAAGGAGAAGGCCGACGAGGACGGTCGCCGGATCGTCATCGAGGACGAGACCCGGCGCCTGCTGAAGCGGTACGACCTCTACGAGAAAACCGCCGGCAGCAAGACGGCCGGCCTCCTCGAGACGGTCCAGTCGCTGCTGAACGACGACGAGGAGGACGAGGACGACGGCCCGACCGAACTCGAAGGAATCGAGGTCCGACCCGAGCCCGCGATCCTCGAGGAGGATCCGGACACGCTAAACGAGTATCAGGTCGAGAAGCTCCTCTATTTGCTGCAGCGCAACTTCATCGGCTACGAGCGCATCGACGGGATCAAACACGACATCAACGTCGAGGACATCTCCGTCGACGGCTACAACTCGCCGGTGTTCGTCTACCACTCCGACTACGAGCAGATCATCACCAACGTCTACCACGGCGAGGAGGAACTCGACGACTTCGTCGTGAAACTCGCCCAGCGGTCCGGAAAGGGGATCAGTAAACGACTCCCGCAGGTCGACGCGACCCTCCCCGACGGCTCGCGTGCCCAACTGACGCTGGGCCAGGAGGTTTCGGACCACGGGACCAACTACACCATCCGCCAGTTCAAGGACGTCCCCTTTACCCCGATCGACCTCATCAACTGGAACACCTTCTCGCTCGACGAGATGGCGTTCCTCTGGCTCTGTATCGAGAACCACAAGAGCCTGATCTTCGCCGGCGGTACCGCATCCGGGAAGACGACCTCTCTGAACGCCGTCTCGCTGTTTATCCCCTCGAGCGCGAAGATCGTCTCCATCGAGGACACCCGCGAGGTCGAACTGCCACAGCGTAACTGGATCGCCAGCGTCACCCGGCCGTCGTTCTCCGACGACGAGCAAGGCGACGTCGACGAGTTCGACCTCCTCGAGGCAGCGCTCCGCCAGCGCCCTGACTACATCGTCATGGGTGAGATCCGCGGTGAAGAGGGGCGGACGCTGTTCCAGGTGATGTCGACGGGTCACACCACGTACACGACCTTCCACGCGGACTCCGTCGACGAGGTCCTCAAACGATTCACGACGGATCCGATCAACGTCTCGAAGACGATGTTCACCGCCCTGGACCTGGTGTCGATCCAGACGCAGACGCGGGTCCAGGGCCGAAAGGTCCGCCGGAACAAATCCCTCACGGAGATCAACCACTACGAGGCCGAAAACGACGAGATCAACGTTCAGGACGTCTACCAGTGGCAGGCCGAGACCGACGAGTACCTCAAGATGGGGGACTCGAACACCTTAGAGGAGATCCAGTTCGATCGCGGGTGGAGCCGCGAGAAACTCGAGGAGGAACTGTTCAAGCGGAAGGTAATCCTCGCCTATCTGATCAAGAACGAGCTGAACACGTACGCGGAAGTCGCGGCGACGGCTCAGGCGTTCATCAACGACCCCGACACGATCCTCACGCTCATCGCGAACGGCCAACTCGAGGACAGCCTCGACGATCTCCGCGAGATGGAGAGCGTCCTGATCGACGTCGACCAGGAGAAGGAGGAACTCGTCCCGCGACCCGAGGCGACGGGCGAGACGTACAACACCTCGGTCGACGTCCTCGAGCGCGCCGAGGAATCGCTGTTCGAGGACTACCGCGGGAAGGTCCCCAGCGGCCTCGCGAGCGCGCTCGGTGACCTCGACGAGGAGGAGCCGATCGACGTCGACGGGGACGACGAGTCGTTCGACGATTCGATCGACGACGCCGACGACGGCTGGGGCATCGACGAACAGTCGGCAGCGGCGACCGACGACGGATTCACCACCGGCGGCACCGACGACCAGCCAGCCTGGATCACGGACGATACGAACTTCGATATCGGGTTCGACGAGGGCTCGAGTCCGACGGCGGACGATGGCGCCAGTGCCCAATCGTGGACGGCCAGCGCCGATACCTCGTCGACCACCGAAAGCGCGGCCGAAGCCAGTGCCGACTCGACTGCCAGCACGGCGGGTTCGAGCGGCGGCGACCGCGAGATTGCGACGGGACAGTTCGACATGTCGCCGGTCGAGACGCAATCAGTCGGCGGCGGCGATGGTGGTGGGCAATCGGCTTCGAGTACCGGCCACGCAGCAGGTACAGCCTCGGATTCCGAGGACGATCCGATCGTGTTCTCGGCGGACGACGCGCCCGAAGACGGTGGATTCGGCGGCCTATTCGATAACATGGATGAGACGCTGAACGAAATGGACGAAGTCGACGAGGCCCGCTCTTCGTCAACCCCGGCCGGTGCCGGCGGAGCAGCCGACGAGCCGGTCTTTACGGAGGGCGACTCGACGTCGATCTTCGATCCCGAAGCGGACGCCGGCCCGTCGTTCGGCGATTTCACCGACGAACTCGAGGACGCGCGGCCGTCGGGGGCCGAGTCGAAATCCGGGGCCGCGTCCGAGTCCGATTCTGGTACGGCGTCAACCGCGGCGACGACCGAATCGGCTTCAGTTGATCCGGAACCGGAGTCGAAGCCGGAACCCGAGTCAACGTCTGACTCAGAGCCGGAATCAGAACCCGAACCGCCGACGATCGACATCGACGAGCCGTCAGCGAGCGCCGACACCGATGCTTCCGACTCGGAACCGGGAGGCGGTGACGACGCCGCTGAAACAGAGACGGTGGCCTTCGAGGAGGATGCTATCGCTGCCGACGATTCCGACGCCGGTGGCGATGATGAAGACGACGTCAATGACGGTGAGGGCGTCGGTGACGATGAGGCCGCTGAACCCGCACCGCCGATCGAAACGGACGCGGAGCCGCCGACGATCGACGTCGATCGTTCCGCGGACCAGCGCGACGGTGACGGTACCGCAGCGGACAAGGCGGACGCCGAGACTGTGTCAGAGGAGCCGGATGCCGAGACTGTGCCAGAGGAGCCGGATGCCGAGACTGTGCCAGAGGAGCCGGATGCCGAGACTGTGCCAGAGGAGACGGCAGCCAGTACGAATTCGAAGTCCTCCACGCCCACTGAGCCACAATCCGAGTCGACGAACGACGACGACGGCACCGACAGTCGAGACGACGGCGAATCGATCTTCGGCCCTGAATCCGACCCGATTTTCAGCGATGACGAGGCACCTGCTGCACCCGACGAGACGGATGCCGCCGACGAGCCCGAATCGCTGTTCGGCGACGCCGCCGAAACCGCCGACGATTCCGGCGATGAATCCGACTCGATCTTCGATGGGACGGGCACCGAGAGCGACGACGAGGAAACCGACACATGAGCCTCCAAACTGACGATCGTGACACCGGAGGTGGCGTCGCGGGTGGTTCGAGTTCCGACGCGCTCGGGAACGCCTTCTACCCGCTGTACCGCCTGCTGTTCGACGAGGACAGCGAGTTCGTCGCCGACGTCGAGACCAAACTTGCACAATCCCGGATGACGGATCCGGTCGAGCTCTACCTCGCTCGAGCGCTCGGGATCGGCCTCATCACCGGGCTGGCGTTGTGGCTGATCGGGCTCACGATCGGCTACGGGCTCTTCGCGACGGGGCTGATCACGGTCAACGAACTCCTCGGCATTCCGCTGCAGAATCAGACGCTTATCCAGATCATCGAGCAGCTCAAGGTCCCGGCGCTGGTCTTCGGGACCGGGCTCGTGTTCGGCACGATCGGGTTCGCCCTCGGCTTCGGCTCGCTGACCGCGATCCCCTACTCGCGCGCCTCCGCTCGCAAGCGCGAGATCAACATGCTGCTGACCGACTCCGTCTCCTTTATGTACGCGCTGTCGGTCGGCGGCCTCAACCAGCTCGAGATCATCGAGGCGATGGCCCAGGCCGACGACACCTACGGCGAGGTCGCCAAGGAGTTCCAGAGCATCGTCAAGGAGACCGAATACTTCGACGTCGACTACCGGACGGCGATCCGCAAGCAGGCCTTGGAGACCCCGAGTGACGAACTCTCGCAGTTCCTGACCGACATGCTCTCGATCGTCAACAGCGGCGGTGACATGGAGAACTTCCTCGAGGACAAGAAGGAAAAGCACATGCGAACCGCCAAACAGGAGCAGGAACTGACCCTCGAAACCCTCGAGCTGTTCGGCGAGATGTACATGACGCTGTCGCTGTTCCCGCTCTTGCTCATCATCATCATGGTCGTCATGCAGATGATTCCGCAGGCGGAGGTGACGGACAACATGCTCTACATGACCGTCTACGGATTGATTCCGCTGACCGGCGTTGGCTTCCTCGTGCTGGTTTCGACGGTCAAACACGACGAACCCGGCGACGGCTTCCTCTCGATGACCGACGACAACGGCCGCATCCAGCGAGCCCAGCAGCAGGGGCTGCTCAACCTCGGGCTCGTCGAGGCCTTCACCGGCGAGCACAGCGTCTTCGATCGCATCAAGAACCGCGAAGGAACCCACGAGACGGTCAAGGTACTCAAGCGACCGCACATCTTCTTCCGGGACAACCCGCTGTACACGCTGGCATTGACCGTGCCCGCGTCGCTCGTCGTGATCACGTCGGCGATGGTAACCGGTGCGGCGCCGACGTCGTGGAGCGCCCTGCTCGAGAACCCGATCTGGGGAACGTTCGTCTACGTCTACGTGCCGCTGTACTGTATGGCGATTCCGCTCTCGATCTTCCGCGAGTGGAACGTCAGGCACCGAAACACCGTCGTCAACCAGCTCTCGGAGGACCTGCGCAAGCTCGCCAGTGCGAACGACACCGGGCTAACGCTGCTCGAGTCGCTCAAATCCGTATCGGACACTACGAGCGGCAAGCTAGCCCGCGAGTTCGAGATGATGCACACGAAGGTCAACTACGGGATGAGCCTGAAGGAGGCGCTCATCGAGTTTAACAACAAGTACCACATCCCCCGGCTCGCACGGACGACGCGACTGATCACCGAAGCACAGGAGGCGTCGAACCAGATCACCGACGTCCTTCGCACCGCTGCCCGCGCGAGCGAGAATCACGACGATATCGAACGCGACCGCAAGTCCCGGACGCGGATGCAGGTCGTGATCATCGTTATGACGTTCATGACCGTTCTCGCCGTGATCGCTATCCTCAAGACCCAGTTCATCGATACGATGGCCGGACTCAACCCGGGTAGTAGCGGCGGTGGCTCCGGCGGCGGAGCAGGTGGTGACCTCGCACAGGCGGACCTCAGCAGTAACGTGGACGTGGATATGCTGTCGGTGTTGTTCTTCCACGCGGTGACGATGCAGGCGATCATCTCGGGATTCATCTGTGGCTACATCCGTGACGCGGACATTCTGAGCGGACTCAAGTACGCGGTTATACTGGCGACGATCGCACTCGTCGGCTGGATGCTGGTGGCCTAATATGACGGCGAGATCACGACCACGACCTCGAGACGGACGATCCAAACGGACGCGGCGCAAGCGACCGCGGACGGTTTCGATCTCGCTGGCGGATCGCGGCCAGACGACGCAGGACTTCGCTATCGGTATCGGCGTCTTCATTCTGGCGGTCGCGTTCGTCTTCTCGTTCCTGCCGTCGATCGTGACGCCCTACGATTCGTCCGTCGGCGGTGCGGAAACGGCGCAGGCGGATCGGATCGCGGATCGGGTCGTGCAGAACCTCTCGACTGGCGAGTCGCCGAACGAGATCGACGAGACTCCGATCGTTACCGGTGCGTGGAACGAGAGCCAGCTAGCTACCCGAACCGGACTTAGAACGACGACGACCGGCGGCGGCGATACCGTGCTTATCGACAAGGCGAACGTGACGATACAGCACCTCAACGGAAGTACCGTCGAACACACGACTGTCGACGGCGTCGGTCCGGCCTATGAGGACCAGCCGGCTGCCAGCTCGGCCCGTATCGTCGCACTCAAAGACGACTCCGACGATTTCGACGAACCGGCGTATCGGCTCCTCGTGAGGGTGTGGTGATCGCATGAACGACGGACCTACCGCCCACAATCGCGACAGCTACACTCGAGACCGCGCGCAAGCGTACACCCTCGAGGGATTCATCGGGGCGATGATCGTCCTGATGGCGGTGCTGTTCGCGCTCCAGTCGGCGGTGATCACGCCGACGACCGGCGGACTGGCCGATCGGACCGTCCAGGAACAACTCCAACAGGAGACCCAGGACGCGCTGGTCGTCGCCGCGGCGAACGAAACCCGGAATCTGTCCTACACGCTCAGGTACTGGGAGAAAGACGGCGATGAAATCGTCTTCAACGGGACCGACCAGCCCGGGCCGAACGGCCAGCGGGTGTACAGCGAGGAGCAGTTCGGGAACTTCACGCTCGGCCAGCTCTTCGACGACCGGTTGACCGAAACCGGCCGAAGCTACAACGTCGAACTCCACTACGAGAACGGTTCCGGTGGCGAACTCGAGACGACACACCTCGTCTATCAGGGGAGTCCGCCGTCGAACGCACAGACGGCGAGCTACATCGTGACGCTGTACGACGATCAGCCGGTGACCGGCACGGACGAGTATGCGAATCTCAGCGACGCTGAGAACGAGTCGAACACCACGCCGCCGATTCCGGAACACCACAACGCTGGGTCCAGTGCACTCTACAACGTCGTCGAGGTGCGGGTGATCGTATGGTAACTGCGACTGGCGATCGATCCCGCGGACAGATCATCCTCATCGGTGCGATCGCGCTCGCGTTCATCATCCTCGGGATCGTCGTCGTGTTCAACGGCGTCCTGTACACCGAGACGATCTCGTCCGGAACGGCGAGCCAGGGCGGGAGTTCGGCAGCCGTTACCGATGCCGAACTCGAGCAGAGTATCGGCTGTATCCTCACGAGATACAATCAAACCGAAACCGATCAAGCCGAAACGGAGATCGAGGAGTTCGGGAGGATCTATCGAAACGTAAGCGCACAGTCGGAGACCACGCTGATCAACGTTAGTGACGTCGATGTGAGAGGAACCGGCAGCAGCGATATCAACGCAACCGTGAACGTCACGTACGACACACACGATCTGCAGTATAACCAGCAGCGAGAAATCGAACCCGACGAGGAGTGTCCCTGAGAACGATGATTGAGCAGCGTCCGTCCGACGAACGAAATCGGGAGCAGGACCGACACCGGGACCGAGGCGTCTCCATCGCGATCACGCACGTCCTGACGATCGGCATCACGACGATTCTGATCGCAATGTTGTTGATGAGCGGTAGCAGCCTCCTCGAGTCGGAGACGGACCGGTCGGTCGAAACGTCGCTCGAGACGGTCGGCGAGCGCCTCGCCGACGAAATCGCGAACGTGGATCGGATCGCGAGTCGGAACGGAACCGAAACCGTGAACCTCACCGTGGATCACCCGCGAACGGTCTCGAATAGCGGCTACACCGTCGAGTTGCTGAACGACGCGAGTGAGGCGCCGCTGATCGAGGACGGCCCGTGTCTGCGGCTGACCGCACGGAGTACCGACGTTGTCGTGTACGTGCCGGTCGCCGTCGATGCTGACCTCGACGGTTCGGCGACCGGTGGGACGATCGAGATCAGTGCCGACGGTAACGGGACGATCACCATCGAAGAGGTGAGCGGATGAGCAACCGACCCGACGGCGACGTTCGTTCGTCGCTTTCACTGCAGCGAGACGAGCGGGCGGTTTCCGAACTGATCGCGTTCATCCTCGTGTTCGGAATCATCCTCAGCTCGGTCGCTATCCTCTCGGTGACTGGATTTCAGGCGATGGAAGACTATCAGGAGGTCGAGCAGGAGCGAAACGCCGACCGGGCGATGACCGCCCTCGCCGAGAACTTTAACGACGTCCTGCGATCCGACGGCGTCGAGCAGCGGTACGGCGAACTCTCGTTGCGCGGCGGAACGATCACGGTCGACGAGGGAGTCGCGCTCAACGTCTCGGTCGATGGCGAGTTCGTCGGCGACAAATCGGAGTTCGACCTCGACCACGTCAGCGACGGCGATTCACTCCCGCTCGGCGCGTTTACGTACGAGTCCGACGACGCGGCGGTCAAGTACGAAGGCGGCGGCGTCGTTCGCTCGGAAGAAGCCGGCAGTGTTGCGCTCAAGGATCCCCAAATTCGGTACAGCGAGAACGCAGGTGACTCCGTTGCGATCGTTTCGCTTGTCGTCCTCGAGGAAAACGGCCGGTCGATACAGAGCCAAGGCGGCCGAGGAGTGACCATCTCGGTCGAGAATCGGACGAGTGCAGTCTACCGATCTGCGGACGTGAACATCTCGGCTGAGAGTGGCGACTCTCACGGGGTGTGGAAGGACGACATTCTCGCGGACTGGCAGAACGAACACGAAGATGTCGACCGCGTGCTCGTGACGGTCGTCGAAGCAAAGATCGAATACTGACGGCGACTCGGGTGGCTCCTCGAGCCGAACGTTTCCTCGAGTACCGCCGCTACTCCCAATCGCCAGTCAAGAGCACTCGTAACCCCGCACGCGAAGTGAGCGCTCTCGCTCGCTCGGCGTGAGTTTCCGTATCGCCACCGGTCTCGAGGTAGAGGCCGTTCGAGAGTTCGTAGGGAGCGGCCATCGGCTCGCCGTCGGCACGGACGGGGTCGGCGTTCAGCAGCGTCGGTTCCTCGTCGCCGTCGCCGGGGCTCCAAGGGACAGACACTCCCGAGAGGCCTCGTTCGAAGAGGTACTCCGTCACGCCGACGAGCGCCCGCTGCGAACTCGAGTGGCCGATCGCCCCGATCGAGCCGCGATCGTTGAAGAAGCGAGCGACGTACTCGCCGTCGTCGCGGTCGGCGGCCGCCGCGGATTCGTCCGTCGCGTCTCGGGTGGCGGACGTCGCCGTGCCGTCTGCCGCCGATTCTGATGGTGTCGCGTTCGTCTCGGCTGTTCGTCCACTCTTTGCGTCCGTTTCCGGCCGCTCTCCCTGTGACGCCCCCTCGAGAGCGTCGTCGGCTGCCTCGAGATCGCTGTGCTGGTCCGGACTCGAGGACGAGTCCGGTTCGGATGGGACGTTCGAACTCGGATCCGAACCTTCGGCCGTCGGATCCGTAAACCGAAACGAGATATCGTCCGACGGGGAGTCGAACCGCTCGGCGTCGGTCTCAGCGAACGAAACGACCAGTTGTTCGCAGAACCGTTCCGCGGCAGCCTCGAACTCGTCGGCGTAGCCGTCGCCCGCCGTGGCCGTCAACTGGTCGACGAACGCCTCGACGAGCGACTCCTGTCGGACCGCGAGTTGCCGCGCGACGGCGGGCTCCGCATCCGCCTCGAGCCGCCGGCTGAGCGTCGCCCGCGAGAAGTGTTCGACCGACGACGCGTGGTCCGGAAGCGCCGACAGCCGACACGCGAGTCGTTCGACGTCTCGCGTCCCGGCCAAAAACAGGTACTCGCGGCCGTTCGTGTAGACCGCGCGGTCGACGCCGGTCCACGCCATCGCCTCGAGCACGCCCCGGGCCCGCGATTCGTCGAGCGACCGATCGTAGGGATCGACAGCGACGAACAGCGCGGGGACCGAATCGACGCCGAGGACGTACTCGAGGCGGGTCTCCTCGACGGTCGTCTCGACCGCGACCGCGTCGCCGTGGCTGTCCCAGCCGAGCGTCTGGAGGAACGGCTCGACGAGCCACGTGCGCGTCTCGCGACCGGTTGTCGGGGGCGCGGACTCGAGGAGTGCCCGCGAGCGGCCGACGAACGAGCGGAGATGGGGGCCGGACATCGTATCGTTCAGTCGTAGTTCGGGGCCGATTATGTAAGGAGCGGGTAAGACTCAGGAATCGATACGCGTGCGGCGTTCGCGGGATCGACGGCTCTTGCGGAGGGACGTCACGACGAGATTTCCGCCGCGTCGCGCTGATAGATCCGAAGGCGGGCGTCGTACACCGAGAACGCGGACTTGAGGTTCGGCGGGATCGTTTCCGCCTTTCCGATGACGAGGTAGCCGTCCTGGCGGAGGGACCGCGCGATCACTTCCAGCATCGATTGCTTGTACTCGTTGTCGATGTAGATGAACAGGTTTCGGCAGACGACCAGATCGAAGCCCGACTTCGGATCGCCGTTGATCAGGTCGTGGCGCTCGAACTCGACGGTCCGCTTGACGGCGTCGTCGATCCGGTAGATCCGCTCGTCCTGCTCGACGTACCGCGAATAATCGTCGAGGAAGGACAGTTGGTCGGCCATATCGACCGTCCGCGACTCCTCGTAGACGCCCTCGCGAGCCGTCTCGAGGGCCGGTTCGCTGATGTCCGTTCCGAGAATCGAGATCGACGATTCGTCGATCTGCGCATCGTCGTGGGCGAGCATCGCTAGCGAGTACGGCTCGCGGCCGTCGGCGCAGGCGGCGCTCCAGATACGGACCTCGCGATTTTCCGCCGAGAGCGTCCGGAGGACGTCCCGGATGCCGGCCCAGACGTCCGGGTTGCGGAAGAACCCGGTGACGTTGATGCTCATCGCCTCGAGCAGGGCCTTCTGTTCGTCCGCGTCTTCTCGGAGGAACGCCAGGTAGTCGGCGTAGGTATCGTTTTGCGTGCGACGCATTCGCGAGGAGACTCGGCGGTCGAGGTAGCTGTCGTTGTAGTGGCTCGTCGCGAAATCCAGTTCGTGCTCGACGAACGAGAGCAGATCGTCGAAAGAGTCGTCTGTCACAGATCAGTCACTCCGTTAGTACCGTCGTCGGTGGAGGTTTTTACGCGAAGCGTTCCGGACGCCGGCGTAAACTCGACGGTTCGGCCGCGGTCGCCGCCGGTATCTTCGGCGACCAGCGGGACGCCGAGTTTCTCGAGTTCCTCCTTGGCTGCGGCGATGTTTCGCTGGCCGACGCCGTCGCCGAAACTGTCGAACTCGAACATGTCGCTCCCGCCCGCGATCTTCGCCTCGACGGCCGTGTAATCGGCGCCGCGTTCGACCATCCGCCGCAGGAGGGCCCGGATCGCCGTGTCGGCGTACTTGCCCGGTTTGCGGTCGCTGTTGGCGGCGGAGTCGCCGTCGGGGAGCATGGCGTGGGCGAGGCCGCCGATCTCGGCGTTGGGATCGTAGAGGGCGATCGCGAGACACGAGCCCAGCCCGTACGATTTGAGCGTCTCGTCGCCGTCGCCGATGGCCAGTTCGGAGATACCGACTTTGACCGGCGATGGCGCGCCCGGTTCACTGCCGTACGTTTTCATGATTTCATGACTCGTTCACTTGTTGGAAGTCAGCCGTGGTCGGCGTCTCCTCGATCCGATCGACGTCGAGATCGTTGAGTGCGCGCTCGAGGTCCGACTCGTCGGGGATGGCGTACACTTCGCAGTCGAACTCTCTCCCGTCGGCCGTGATGACTGTATCGAAGACGAACGCGAACTCCTGGTTCTCGCCGAGGTGGATCACGACCGGATCGACGGCTGCCGCGCCGATGTCGTGGATGAACTCCGGCGTCGAGTGGTCGATCGTCGTGTCCAGCACATTCGCCCAGCCGTCGAGGAAGCCGCTGGCCATGATGTTCCCGAGTTCGGTGATCGCGCTTCGGCCCATCTCGTCGTAGCCGTCCGTCTCGTCGTCGGTTCCGGGCGCGCCCGTCGGGACCATCGCGTCGATGATCTCGTCGGCCGACGCCTCGTCGAACAGGAAGAGGAGGTAGCCGCTCGGGACGCCGTCGAACTCGAACGCGACCCCGACCAGTCGCTCGTCGGCTACCTGCTCGGGAATCGCCTCGAGCGAGAGGAAGTTCAGCCGGCGGATATCGACGCTCGTTTCGATCCCGGTCAGCGTCGTCGCCGTGTTGGCGATCTCCTCGGCGCCGCGTTCGGCCATGCGGTCGAAGCCGTCGAGTTTGTCGTACTCGATGCCGTCGCTGGTGCGCAGTTGATCCAGCAGGTCGGCCATCGACTCCCGCGTCGGGAACAGGTAGTGGTGGAATCCGACTTCGGTGCCGACGGCCTCGATGTTGCTCTGGAAGAGCAAGGCGAGTTCCTCGTCACCTGCGCCCTCGATGTCGCCGAGGAAGGGGTCCGCCGACTGTCCCTGGACGAACTCGGGCGTCGAGACGTCGATGACCGTTTCCAGGACGTCGGCCCAGCCGTCGATGAAGCCGTTGTTCATGATCTGGCCCACTTCGGTCGCGGCGGAGCGGTTCATCTCGTCGAACTCGTCGGCTTCGGATTCGGTGACGAGCGTCTCGACGATTCGAAGCGCGTTCTCGCGCTCGAAGACGATCACCGACTGGCCCTCGATCGCGCCCGTGAGTTCGACGCGGACGCCGACCTTCTCGCTCGAGTCGGCGAAGTCGCGGCGGATCTCCCGCCCGCGCATGAAGTTGAGCTTCGTCACGCCGACCCGCGTCTCCACGTCGGTCATGTGGGTCAGCCGACCCGCGGCGAGTCCGGCCCCCTCTCGAGCCATTCGATAGAACGTTCCGAGCGCGTTGACGTCGAGTTTCATGCGGATTGCACGTCCATCCCGTTGACCATTTCGACGAACTCTTCGAGGTCGGGGAAGGCATAGATTTCGGCCTCGATCTGATAGCTCGGGACCGACAGATCCGAGTCGAAAAACAGCGCGAGGTCGTCGTCGCCGAGTCCGGCCGTTCGGGTGACGATTTCTTCGGTCGGGGCGTAGACGAGCTGCGGGGCGGCGATGTCGATCACGCGCCCGAGCACGTCGGCCCAGCCGTCGATGAAGCCGCTGGCCATCATGTTGCCCATCTCCTCGACGGCGCTGCGGGCCATCTTGCCGGAGACGTCGGACATGTCGTCGACGACGTCGTCGAGCATGATCGCGGTGATCTTCTTCGCGCTCGCCTCCGGGAAGAGGATGAGGATGTGGCCGTGGGGCGGGTTGAGCAGGCGGACGCGGACGCCGACGCGTTTCCCGTTATCGAGTTGGGACTGGATGTCGTCGACGTCGACGAAGTTCGTCTTCGTTACCTCCATCTGGGCGTCTTGGCCGGTCAGCTTGCTCATGTTGTCGGCGACACCGTTCGTCCCGACCTTGGCCATCTCGTTTATGAAACTCAGCTTGCGGATGTCGACCATTAGCGTCATCTGTTCCTGATCCTCCGTCGATGTGCGTCTGTGTCTGCGTACACGTGTGCGGTTGCGTCGTTCGCGTTCATAGTGTCGTCACGTCAAGGATGTTGACTACCTTCCCTCGGCCGCGCACCGTCGCGCCGCTGAGGCCGGGAATGCCCCGCATGAAGCCCTCGAAGGGCTTGACGACGACCTCCTGTTGGCCGTGGACCAGATCGCACCGAAGCGCGACCGGGCGGACGTCGTCGCGGATCCGAACGAGGACGTCGCCGCCCTCGCGCTCGAGTCCGACCCCGGCGGTGTCACCGTCACTGCTACTGCCGCCGTCACCGACTGCGACTCCGGCGTCGGTCTCGGTGTCGGTGTCGGCGTCAGTATCGACCGCCGCCGTCTCGAGCGCCTCGTCGAGGCTGAGTACGGGAATCGGATCGTCGTCATCGCCGTCACGGGGGAGCATCGGCTCGCCGTCGATCAGTTCGATCGACTCGGCGGGCTCGACGTCGTAGACGACCTCGGTCGGCAGTCCGAACTCCTCGCCGCCGCTCTCGATGAACAGGATGTCGTCGATCGCGATCGACACCGGCAGGGTCATCGTGACGGTCGTGCCCTCGCCCGGCGCGCTGTCGATCGAGACCGTGCCGTCGAGTTCCGTTACCGTTCGGTCGACGACGTCCATTCCGACGCCGCGGCCGCTGACGTCCGTCACTTCCTCGGCGGTCGAGAGGCCCGGATGGAAGACGAGGTCGTAGACGTCCTCGTCGGCCATCGCGTCGGCCTCGTCCTCGGTGAGCACGTCCGCCTCGACCGCCTCGGATCGGATCCGGTCGGGGTCGAGACCGCTCCCGTCGTCGTCGACCGTGATCGTCACGCGGTCGCGTTCCCGCGTCGCGGTCACTTCGACGGTCCCCTCGCTGGGCTTGTCCGCGTCTTCTCGGTCTTCCGGGGGTTCGATACCGTGGTCGACGGCGTTGCGAACCAGATGGATCAGCGGATCGCTGATCCGGTCTAAGATGGTCCGATCGAGTTCGACGTCGCCGCCGTCCATCTCGAACGCCACTTCCTTCTCCTGTTCGCGGGCGATATCGCGGACGACCCGCGGCAGCCGCCCCGTCACCGTCTCGAGGGGGACGAGGCGGACGTCCATCACCGTCTCCTGGAGGTCGGTCGTTAGATCCTCGAGCGCGTCGAGTTCCGTCTCGAGGGCCTGGCGATCCTCGTCGGCTTCGACGGCGTGTCGAAGGCGGACGCGGCTGGTCACCAGTCCCTCGACGAGCGTGAGGAGTTCGTCGACCTGCTCGACGTCGACGCGGAGCGACTGGATCTCGTCGGCGTCGTCGTCGGCGTCCTGCTGGGTCTCCGGTTCGGGCACCGTGACGTCCGGAATCTCGATCTCCGGCACGTCGATGATGCGGTCCGGCGTCTCGTCTGCCTCGGTCGCGGTCGCGGAATCGCTCGCCGCGTTCGAGGCGCCGTCACCGAACGAGTCGTGCTCGAACGCGGTCCCGTCGTCGGTTTCGGTCCCGATTCCGGGCTCGCTCTCGGTGTCGGGTTCGCTGAACGACGTCGATTCCGAGTCGATGTCGGCGAACGCGTCGTCGCCGAACGTGTCCTCGAAGGACGTGTCCGAATCGGGCTCGAGGTCTAAGGACTCGAGCGAGTCGTCGAGGGTCGTCGACTCGAGGTCCGTCGAGTCGAGATCGACTGAATCGAACTCGTCCTCGGAGGTACTCTCGATATCCGGGTCGGCAATAGCGAACGCATCGTCCGTCTCCAACGTGCCGCTTGACTCGAAGTCGTCGGTCGCTTCGAACGCATCGCCCGTCTCGAGATCGGCGGCCGTCGCACCATCATCGAGGGCTTCGTCGACGAAGTCCTCGTCAGCGACGCCCTCATCGGCGACATCGTCGGCTCCGAGTTCGGTATCGGAGTCGGCGCCGTCCGACTCGTCGAACGCCGCCTCGCCGAACTCGGCCGCGTCGCCCTCCGACGGAACGGAGTCCGAGACGTCGAACTCGTCCGAATCGATCGCACCGTCGTCGAACGTCTCCGTCGAATCGGCTGCCGACTCGAGTTCGGCGTCGTCCGTCGACGCTGCCGTTGCGTCTTCAGTTGCGAAGCCGACGCCCGACTCGTCGTCATCGGCGGCGACGGGTTCTGCGTCGTCCTCGTCACCGTCGACCGACGAAAACGCCGCCTCGAGCACCTCATCGGCGGTATCGGACGGCGTCGCGGGTTCGGATTCAGTCTCGGTCTCGAGTTCGGATTCGTCTTCGTTCCCGTCTTCGACTGCCTCATCTACGGACGCCGAGCCAACGTGCTCTATCTCGTTCGACTCCGGATCGGCCCCAGTTTGGTCGTCGCTATCGACTGGGACATCACCGTCAAACTCCGGAGCGGCCGTCGCGTCATTGGCGTCCGACTCCGCCGTCGCAGCGTCGTCGGCAGCCGAGCCGACGGTCGCACCGAGGTCGCTGAAGTCGACCATTTCGTCTCCGCCGGCGCTTCCGGCGGAATCGGTGTCGGCCTCGGCATCTACCGCGTCGGCAGATTCGTCATCAGTCGCCGGCTCGAAGTTGTCCGTCGCCGGTTCGAAGCCGCCGGTCGCCGAATCGAAATCAGCGACGTCCGTCGGCGGAGCGTCGTCGCTACCGTTGTCGTCATCGTCGCTATCGTCGACGCCGGCGTCATCGTCGACACCGATGTTATCGTCGGCATCGACGTCCTCGAGTT
This sequence comes from Halopiger aswanensis, assembly GCF_003610195.1. NCBI lineage: Archaea > Methanobacteriati > Methanobacteriota > Halobacteria > Halobacteriales > Natrialbaceae > Halopiger > Halopiger aswanensis. The sequence goes on from NZ_RAPO01000001.1 coordinate 865,749, forward strand.
CGTCATCTTCCTCGAATTCGTCTTCGTCGGCCGACGCGGTCGGCGACCCGAGCGGAATCACACCGTCTTCGGTAGCATCGTCCGTGGATTCTGCGCCCGTAGACGACGCTGCCGTCTCAGATTTCGGTTCCGGCTCCGGTTCCGGCTCTGAGGCCAGTGTTTCAGCCGGTTCCAGCGTTTCAGCCGGTTCCGCCGTCGCTGTCGCTTCGTCGGCGACCGTCTCTGCAGGCTCTTCCGTCGAATCGGGGTCGTCCGCAGGCGTCTCGAGATCGGATTCGGCCTCGTCGGCCGTCTCGACTGCGTCCGCCTCGACTGCGTCCGCGACGTCGCCGTCGGACGGCTGACCGGTGGCCGGTTCCGCCTCATCGGCAGCCGAATCCGCGTCCGCAGTTGCAGCGTCGGCGTCGGCGGTCGCATCGCCGGCGTCGTCCGCTTCGAGGAACGGATCTTCGTCGGCGACGTCGTCCCCGAGAAGCTCGTCCATGCTGACTTCGTCGTCGGTGTCGAACTCGTCGAACTCGAGTTCCGCGAGTTCGTCCTGGAGTTCGTCGAAGCCGACCATCTCGACTTCGTCCTTGAGCTCCTGGAAGACGGCGTCGGCGTCCTCGACGGGATCCTCCGCCGAGCCCGGATCGGTGACCGCGGATCCGGAGTCGGAACTGGAATCGGAGTCAGAATCGGAATCGGAGACCGATCCGGACCGCTCGTCGCTTTCGGCGCTCGAGTCGGTCGCCGTCTCGACCGAATCGCCCTCAGAAGCCGATTCCGTGGCGGACTCGTCGGTATCGACGTCCGCCAGCTCGGCCGCAGCTTCGTCCAGAGCGGGATCGACCTCGATGTCGACGTCGTCGTCGCCCAACAGATCGTCGAACGAGCCGGCTTTGCCCATATCGTCGAAGGCGTCGAGATCGTCGTCGTCCTCGACTTCCTCGACCATCGAATCGAGATCGTCGTACTGATCGAACTCGCCGAGTAGTTCATCGACCTCGAGGTCCTGCGCATCGTCGGCCGAGATGTCCGGGTCTGCCGCCCCCGGCGTTGCGTTATCGCCGCCGGTTTCCTCGGCATCGGCCACCGCGGCGAACTGGTCGGTCACCTCGAGCAACTCGAAGTCCGCGACCTCGTCGACCGGCTCGAGACCGGATTCGATCGCCGATTCGGTCACCGCGCTCGCGAAGACGGCATCGAAGCGACCGTTGTACGCGTGGGCTTCGATCGCGTCGCGCGGCGGCGCGGTTCCGATCAGGTCGAACGCGTCGATCAACGCCTTGACGATCAGGATGCCGGCGTTGGCGCCCTCAGCCTCGCTCTCGTCGACCGAGAGCCGGGCGAGGTAGACGTTCCGGTCTTCCGCCGGCGGCTCGAATCGCGAGAGGACATCTTCGATCTCCTCGTCCGTCGGCGGTTGGATCGCCGCCGGCCCCTCGAGGTGGTCCCGGAGGGCGTGAATCGTCTCGGACGGATCCGCGTCGAACTCGTCGTCGGCGCCGTCGGCGGTCTCGATGATCGTCTCGAGTTCGTCGACGGCGTCGAAGATGTCGTCCATCAGTTCCGGCGAGACCTCGAGCGAACCGCCGCGGACGGCGTCGAGGAGGTCCTCGATCGCGTGGGCGAGTTCGCTCGCGGACTCGAGGCCGGCGGCGCCACAGTTGCCCTTGAGCGTGTGGGCGACCCGGAAGACGTCCTCCATCGCCGCCTCGTCGTCGGGGTTTCGCTCGAGGGTCAACAGGGCGTTGTTCAGTTCCGTGATTCGCTCCGTGCTCTCTTGGACGAAATCGGTCCAGTACTCGTACTCAGTCATCGCGGTCACCCGCTTTCGCGTCCGGGTCCGAGTCCGGATCCGGCGTCGTGTCCGCGAACGCGGCGACGATCTCGTCGACGATCTCGGGGGCGGGGGCGATCGAATCGACGCAGCCGGTTTCGATCGCCTGACAGGGGATGCCGAAAACGGGGCTCGTCGCCTCGTCCTGTGCGATTGTTCGTCCGCCCGCGGCTTTGATCGCCTCGATCCCGGCGGCGCCGTCGTCACCCATGCCGGTCAGGACGACGCCACAGAGCGGTCCGTCGACGCGGTCGGCGGCCGTTTCCATCGTGACGTCGATCGCCGGCTGGATGCCGTAGTCACGCCGCGCTTCGTCGAGGCGGACGCGCAGCGAATCGCCGAAGTCGGCGCCGATCTCGAGGTGGGCGCTACCGGGTGCAACGACCGCCTCGCCGGGACCGACCCGGTCGCCGTCGCTGGCCTCGCTGACCGCGTACGGTCCCATCGCGTCGAGTCGGTCGGCGAACCGCCCGGTGAAATCGGCCGGCATGTGCTGGACGATCAGCACCGTCGCGCCGAGGCCGATCGGAAGCCGCCGGAGCAGTCGTTCGACGATCTTCGGGCCGCCCGTCGAGGCGCCGACGACGATCGTCGGACCGCGGACGCCGTCGTCCGCTTCGTCACCGTTGACCGCGGAGGCCAGATCGTCGTTGCGCTCGGGGACGGGCGCCGCAGTCAATTGCGCGTCGGTTTCGGTGTCCGTCTCCGGACTGGCCGGCGCAATCGATTCGACCGCCGTTTCGCCTCGCGACGTCGTCCCGGTGGCACCGGCCGTCGACGGACTCGAGCGGTCGGTGCGTGCCGGATGCGAGTGCGAGCGAGCGCGAGTAGGAGCGCCCGATTGCGAGTCCGAACGACCGTTCGACTCTGACCGAGTCTCACTGCTCGTCGGTCGAGCATCAGCCAGGGACGACACGTCGACGTCGTCCAGTCGATCGATCTTCTCGCGGAGGTCGTCCACGAAGTGAGCGATGTTACGCGAGCCCGAACCGTCGGGCTTCTGGAGGAAGTCGATCGCGCCGGCTTCCAGCGCATCGAGGGTCGCCTCCGCGCCTGCATCGGTATACGCGCTGGCCATGATGACCGGCGTCGGCGTCGCCGCCATGATCCGCTCGACGGCCGCGATGCCGTTCATGTCCGGCATCTCGACGTCCATGGTCACCACGTCGGGATCGAAGGCCGCGTTCGTCACGATTTCGACTGCTTCGGTGCCGGTCTCGGCCGTTTCGACGTCGTAGCCGGCGTCGCTGAGCGCGTTGCCGACGACTGTTCGGAAGAACTGAGAGTCGTCGACAACGAGTACTCGCGTCATGCCGCAGTGACGTCCGTAAGCGCTTTTCTGACGCTCGGTTCCTCGAACGGCTTCGTCACGTAGCCGTCCGCGCCCGCTTTGACCGCGAGTTTCATCTTTTCCCGCTGGCCGACGCTCGTGCACATGATAACGCTGGCGTCGGGATCGATTTTCTTTATGGCCGCGGTCGCCTTGATGCCGTTACATTTGGGCATCACGATGTCCATCATGACGATATCCGGATCGTGTTCCTTGTACAACTTGACGGCTTCAGCCCCGTTCGACGCCTCACCCAGAATGCGGTATTCCTGCTCGAGAATCTGCCGGAGGAGATTCCGCATAAAATGTGAGTCGTCTACGATGAGCACCCCTGTCGACATTCACTAGTACACCAAATTCGGGTAGAAATACAACTACCATAAATGCTGTCTCTCTATTATCAGACGTGATAACCGACGAAAACGACGGCGAGCGGTGCGTCCGCGCGGCTACCACGACCGGTAGTTACCGGTCACGACCGCGGCCCAGCCGCTAACAAAAGTTTGTCGACAGTGACGACCGGCGTGAGTTCGACGACGACGGGCTCCCGGTCCTGCGGCTCGTCGACCGATGCCGCCGCACTCGTTGCGTCCGATTCACCGATCGCGTCGGCGGATTCCGCTCCCTCGGTCGGCGAGACGACCGTCTCCCCGATCCGTCGGGTCGGACGCCGCTCCTGTTCGGCGAGCGCACTGATCAGCGGGTGCTCGAGTAGATCGGTCTCGAACTCGCGCGAGGCGACGTCGTCGGCGTCCAGTAGGTTGCGCTCGGGAACGGATTCGACGTCCAGGACCTCGTGGACCCGAATCGCCGCCGACTGGTCGTCGGCACCGCGGTCGAAGACGAGCAATTGGTCGCGCCCGGCGTCGGTTTCGGTGGTTCCGTGGTCGGCCGTCGGGAAGTGCACGGACGGATCGATCACGGCCGTGATTTCGCCGCGGAGGTCGGTGACGCCCTCGACCGCCGACGGCGTTCGCGGGACCGGCGTCAGTTCGTCCGGGAGATCCGTCGTCGTACGAACGTCGTCGACCGGAACGGCCAGACGGTGCTCGCCGACGGTAAACAGCACGAGCCGCACGAGCTCTTCCTCGTCGTCGGACTCGTCGGACCGTTGCTGCGAGCGGTCGTCACCGTCGATATCGATGCCGAGAAGCTTGTCGGGGAGGTCCGGGGCCATGTATCCGTTCGTGTATCCCAGCCCAGTGATAAAACGTTGACTCCCGCGGTGACGGGCCCAGCGTCCTGCGGCCGCGGCCGGTCGTGGCAATCCCGAAACAGGAGACGGCGGGACGCACAACGTTTATTTTCGGGTCTTTCCATGGTGAGAGCGAATACGATGACCTCCCCTGCCGACCGCGCGGACCCCGACCCCGGTTCCGACGCAGCCGCCGACGACGGTCCAGACACCGTCGACGACGGCCGACTGACGGTCCTCACCTTCTCGCTCGCGTCCGAGCGCTACTGCGTCCGAACCGACGCCGTCGCCTCCGTCCTCGGGCTCTCCGAGACGGCGCCGCTCGAGGACGCCGACGATCCCTGGAACGCGGGGACCGTCACCGTCCGCGGCGAGCGCGTTCGCGTCGTCGATCTGCCCCGCGTGTTCGCCGCGGAGCGAACGCGGGAAACGGCCGCACGGATCGACGATCCGATGTTGCTGGTCATCGACGACACTGACGAGACCGACGCCTACTACGGCTGGCTGGTCGACGGCGTCGACGTCACGAGAACGGTTCGAATGGACGACCTCGAGTCGACCCGGGCTACCACTAAACACGTCGACGGGCGGTTCGACTTCGAGGACGGAAGCGCGATCTTACTCAACGAGACGGCGATTCACGGCTAAAAGAGTCGACACCAGTGTCGACGCGAGCGATTATCGCATCCCGGGCGGCGGGCCGTCGTCCGAATCGTCGATATCGATGTCGAATCCCATCTCCTCGCGTTTCTCCTGCAGTCGCTTGATCTGCCGGTAGTAGTACGCGATCCCGGCGCCGCCGAGCAACACGACCGCGCCGATCAGCCCGGCGAACAGCGGGATATCGCGCGTCTGGTAGTACCGCAACGAGAGCGGACTATCGACGCTCTCCCAGGTCAGGCGCTCGCGATCGTCGACGATTTCGCGCTCGTAGCCGCCGGGGCTGACGTCGCCGAACAGGAAGTTCGACGTCCGGTGGCCCTCGGGCAGCGTCACCTCGTAGGAGCCCTCGACGTAGGCCGGCAACTGGAAGGTTCGCCGGCCCGCGTCGCCCGAGAACGCGAGCGTCCCGTTCCCGTCGGGAACCCGGACCTGCGTGCTCGAGCGGTCCTGTTCGACCTCGAGTTCGGAGCCAGTTACCTCGGTCCCGTTGGGGTACCAGTACCGGACGCCGCGGATGTCGAGCGCCTCGTCGCGGTAGAGCTGTGAGCGGTACAGCGACAGTTCCTCGGTGTCGTTGAGATCGTAGACGGCGCGGAACTCGCCGTCGCTGATGATACCGCCGCCCTCGACGTCGACCGCGACGTCGGCCTCGCTGTCGCGCAGATCGTCGTAGCTCGCGTTCTGATCGAGTTGTTCGTCCGAAATCCCGCCGAAGAATCCCAGACAGCCCGCTGTACCGGCGAGCAAGAAGACCGCGAGCACCGCGAGAACGAGTCGACGATTCATGTTACGGAACGACACAGCGCAGTTCCGCCGGGAGGTACTCGCCGACGCTGGCCAGCAGTCCCGGCGGGTCCGTATCGTCGGTACAGATCACGCTCTGCTCGAGGAGGCCGAGTCGTTCGACGGTGACGTAGTCTTGAGCGTGGCCCGCGCGGTTGAGCGTCGCGCGAACCTCCGCCCGCGTGGCGCTGTTGACGTTGAGCCGCCCGGCGCCGCGGGTCCACTCGTAGAGGCGGTCGACTTCCTCGTCGGCGAGGGTCGACGCCTCGTCCTCCCCGCCGTAGACGAACCGCAGCGGCACGTGCTGGACGAGGCCGTACCGCTCGCGGATCTGCGTGGGGGATCCGGGCCCGAGATCGAGTTCGTCCGCGGGAATCCGCACCGCCTGTCCGGCGTCGAGGACGAATCCCTCGTCGTCCCACGACTCGAGCGTGCCGACGTAGGTCTCGCCGGCCTCGAGGTCGGGGACGATCTCGCCGAACTCCTCGCGGAGGACGTTGCGCGCGACGGTGGCGTCTTCGCCCTCGATCGTGACCGACGGGAAGTCGTCGTGGCGTACCCCGAGTTCGAACTCGACTTCGAGGTCGCCGATCTCGTTGTCGACCAGCGATCGCAGCGAGTCAAGCGCTCGCTCGCGGGCGTCGCCCTCGACGTAGAGTTTGGTTGCGAGTACGACCATTAGGCGTCCGCGTTGTCGATGTTGAGTTCCTCCTCGAGGGCCTCGAGGCGCTCGTCCATCGCGTTGACGAGCCGGTCGTTGTCCATCGATTCGAGCGGCGAGCCGCATTCGGGACACTCGAAGCCGAAGTCCATGGCCTCGCCGAACTCGAACCGGATCGAACAGATCTCACAGAGGTAGAACTCGTGGTTCCGTTCGTACTCCTGACGGTCCTCGAGGGCGTCGTGGAGTCGGTACATCTCCTCTTCCAGATTCTCCGGGATGTTGTCGTACTCGAAGGTCCAGAGGTAGGTGAGCCAGCCCGAGTCCTCGTCGCGCAGGCGGCGATAACTCGCCAGATCGTTCTCGTAGAGAATAAACAGCGCGCGCCGCACGTCGTTCAACTCGAGGTCGAGCTCTTCCGCGAGCTCCTCGTCGGTCACTTCGCCGTCCGGCGGGGCCGCCGCGACGGGCATTCCCTTGGGACCGACCAACTCGTGCAAGTACTTCTGGATGACCGGGTCCTCGAGCAGGTCCTCAAAAGCCATTACCTACGTGTAACGGCATGTGGCCATTAAGTCTTGCCAACTGCCCTTCGACGCGCGGTACTGTCGACCGCCGCGTCGGTGTCGGCGTCGCCGTCGGTGTGGATGCTAGTCGGCCTGCCGTCAGCGCTGGCGTCGGTAGCGCGCCGAAGCCGATCGACGGGCGGACTCGGCCGCCGCTGCGCTACTCGATGTCTTCGGCGTTGTTGTCCCCTTTGGGGACCTCCCAGCCGATCGAGACGGTGATCTCCTCGCGGTCCCCGCGGAGCATCGGCGAGCGCTCCTCGACTTCGATGTCGTACTCGACCGTCGACGCCGGCGTGAGCGTCAGCAGCTTGTTGCCGACCTGCACCTCTGCGGGGCCCGTCCCCCGAAGCTCGGCGGCGAGGTCCGCCACCAGATCGGCGGCCTCATCGCGCGTCATATCGTTCCGGTAATTAGTCGTATCCGCCATGATGGCAGGCCCAACGACCGGACACAAAGAAGTTCGGACGAACGGATCGGCTCGCGTTCAGCCACGGCGGTACGTTTAGGACCGGTCGTGTTGTACCAGTAACACGTGTTCCAGCAGGTCGTCCCCTGGGTCCGCAAGCGGTACGATCCGGTCGATATCGGTATTTCGATCGCGATCGCCGGCCTCCTTTCGCTGGTCGGGTTCTCGACGGATCTGATCGCGCTCTTTCTCGCGCTCGTCGTGGTCTCCCCGGTCGTCGAGACCGTCCTCGAGCGGGTCGATCCGGCGCCGGGGCTTGCGTGGATGACTTTCGGCGTCGCCTGGCTCGTCGCCGGTGGTGTGCAACTGCGGGCGAGCAATCCGTGGATCGGGAGCGGCCTCCTCGCGATCGGTTGCTGGATCTGTCTCGACGGCCTCTACAGCTGGCAGTACGGGGGTTCGGACGATGGGACTGCTCGAGACGGTGCTGGGGACGCCCCGGACGCGGACGCCGACACCGACGACCTATCGCGAGCCGAGGTGGCCCGCATGGCGAGACACAACCGCCGCGTGGTCAAGGCGCTTCGTAACGCGGATCAGCCGCTGACCGAGGCGGAACTGCGTTCGCGAACCGGGCTGAGCGAACCCGATCTCGAGCGCGTCCTCGCCGAGCACGCCCGCGGCGAATCGGGACCGATCGAGCGCGTCGGCACCGGCTACGTCCTCGAGGATAGCGATACGGGATTCGTCCCGTTTCTCCGTACCGTCGCTCGGTTAGTCGGCGGGCGATTGCTCCGGCCGTTCCGGCTGCTGCGCCCGTCTGGCTGACGAACCGAACGCGGTTCTCGTCGGATATCGCCCTTTTAGCCGTCGTCGGAGCCGTCTTTTTCTTCCGGAGCGCCGTCCGCCTTGCGGCGCTCGCCGTCCGGTGCAGGTCGCGGGAGCGCTCGGCGAGGCCGCGGCGGAACGAGGTAGCTCCCCCAGCGTCGAACCCGGAGGTACCGGAGAATGCCGTTGCCCTGGCGCGGACCGAGCCCGTACTGGCCGAACTCCTCGCCGAGCATCGCCTCCCGGACGCGGGTAAACTCCGACATTTCCCGTTGCAGGGAGACGAAGTGGACGCCGCAGACGTCGTCGTCGGTCGTGTTCACGTCCCGCCGGAGCAGCGTCGGCGTCCCGTCGTCCCGGGCTCGAGCGAGCTTCTGTGCGTGGCCGACGACGCCGTCGTCGCGAGCGTGGTCGTGGATGTCGGCGGCGACCGACGCGACGCCGGTTTCGGTCCCGAGCCGTTCGCCGACCTCGCCGACCGCCTCCCGCTCGGCGTGTGCGGGGCTGAACAGTCGCGCGACGCGTTGCTCGTGATCGCTCTCGTCGTACCACACCTCGAGATCGAGCTCGAGGGTTTCGAAGTGCTGCGTCGAGCCGCCGGCGAACGGTCCCTCCCGGATCGTGACCCGGTCCTCGGTCGCCTGGCTTTCGCGAAAGCCGGATCGAAACCCCATGAAGAAGGGCGCCTCCTCGGGCACCGGCTCACCGTCGGGAATGCCCTCTAGTCCGTCCTGTCGATCGGCCGGCAGCCCGGGCCCGACGAAGCCCGTTCGTCGAGCCGTCCGGTCGAAGACGTCCTCGAGCGACGTCGACAGCGAGCGGCCGTTGAGGCGCTCGCGCTCGCCGAACAGGGCCTGCTCGACGGCGAGTACCGCCGCCCCGTCGTCGCTCGCGAGGTGCAAGAGCGCGTCGTTCGTGTCGACCGTCACGTCGCTCTCGGCGGTGAGCGCGAGGATCGGCTCCGGCTCCGGAAGGTCGACGGCGTCGTCGAGGGGTGCGTCGAACCGATCGAAGTACGCAGGGGTGTACCCGAGCGTGAAGAGGACACCGTCGGGACCCCACTCGATCGCCCGTTCGACCTCGCGCAGCGCCGTTCGAACGGTTTCGCGGGCGGTCTCGTCCGGCTCCGCCGAGAGCGATAGGCTGAGGAAAACGTGATGTTCGGGCGGGCTGACGTTCCCGTCCCGATCTTCCGGTAGCGCGTCGTCCCAGGCGTGTTGCCGGTCGGGGAGCGACGAGGGCGCCTCGACGCCGTCGGGGGCTTTCAGTGTCGTCCCGTCCTCGAGACAGCCGACGAGTGCGGCGCTCGCGCCGGCCGCGACCGCCGAGCGGACGAACGCCCGCCGCGATCGGCTCGGTGTCGGATCGTCGTCTTTCATATCGGTGACCCGGTCATCTCAGACGGTTAGTATCCGGAGAGCTCTATCCGCCCTTTCGTGACGAAGTTCGACGTTCCCGACGGGTGGGGCATCTCACCGATCGCACCGATCATGAGGAGCCACACGATGACTCGTTCACCCTGGATCGGCTGGTCGTCGACGTACTGCGCCGGGTGATAGTGGCGGGAGGGGATCCCCTCGTCGTACAGCCGTTGGGCCTGATACTCGCCCGGTCCGATCTCCGACTCGTCCCGTCTGACGACGACGAGCTCCAGATCGTCTCGGAGGGGGATATCGATCGTTTCCGTCCCGTCGGGATTACTGAACCGGGCGATCATCCCCGGCTCGCCCTCGAGGTAGAACTCCGATTCGGGGGTCGTCCACTCGTCTCCGTCGAAGAGTTCTATCGCGACGCCGTCCGTGGTGCCGGGCGTGATGTCGATGGCCTTGGCCGACGTGTAGTGTTGGACGACCGGCTCCTCGTAGGAGCCGTTCTCGCCGTACGACTCGGCGGATTCTTCGACCTTCTGAACGAACTGCGTGACGAATCCCGGGCCGGCACGTCGGAACACCGGCAACAGGACGCCGTCCGAGTAGAACTCGTACGCGAGATCGTAGTTGTACGGCCCGAAGCGGAACCCCGAGTGGAAGTCGATGCTCTCCTGGCCGATCGCGCTCGAGTGGAAGTGGCTCTTGAGTTGGAACCCGGTCGGCGTCTCGTCGCGAGCCGGGAAGTCGAGTTTCGCGAGCATCCCCGGGCCGCCCGGGTTCGACGAGTGGATGTCCCAGAAGAGGAGATCGCCGCTGAACACCGTGTCGTCGTCCGGGAAGTACCACTCTCGCGTGTTCCGCCCCTCCCGCGGCGGTAGGTAGTACCCCGTGAACGTGTACGGCGTGTCCATCGCCTCGAACACCGGACTCCCCTGAAACGACGCCGCGACGGTTACCCCCTGGGTGTCGGCGGGCGTCCACTCGATCTCCCATCCGTCCTGTTCGAACGACTCCGACGGCGGTTCGATCCGGTGGTACCCCTCGTTGGCCGTGTAGTACGGCCGCTGTTCGGTCGGCACGTCCGGGACGGCCTCGAGTACCGATTCCGATGCCGGCTCGATGGACGCGGCGAGTTCGTACGGCGGAAACTCCACGGCGTGGTCGAGCACCGCGGCCTCGATGATCTCGGGGTTTTCGGGGTCCGACCCGTCGATAAACGCGCTAATTATCCGCACTTCGTCGCCGTCCTTTACGTGCAGGACCGCGGTGCCGCCGTGGCCGTGCTGGAGATCCCCCTGGCCGAGCCCGGTGTATCCCCCGGTTGCGCCCTTCCACGAGGGGTACCAGTCCCGCTCGCTCACGTCGCCGAAGGCGTCGCGGACCACCTCGTGGTTGAGGATCGCCTGACCGATCACCATCTGGCCGGGCGTCTGAGTCACCGTCCACTCGATGTCCTGGGGATCGGTGATCTGGAGCGCGACGATCTCGTCGCGACGGCGGTCGATGAGGCCGTAGACGGTTTGTCGGTTCTTCGCGGTCACGTCGAACTGGGCTTCCTCGCCGTCGGGAAACCCGTCCACTTGAACGGTCATGTCCGTCGGCCCCTGGAGACTGATCGTCTCCAAGTGGTTCGTGAGGACTTCGTACGCTTCGAACCCGCCGACCCAGTCGCTGACGATGTCGTTGACCGCCGGATCGGCCAGCAGCGTCTCGATCGCTTGGCGCTTTCGATAGGCGTGCATTCGCTCGTAGTTCCGGTTGGAAAACTGCCGGACGGAGGCGAAGTCGGCAGTTTCCAGCCGGAGTGCCGGGACGTCCACCGCCGGCGGTTCGTCCGTCGACTCCGAGGCGTTCTGCGTCTCCTGGCCCCTACTGAAGGCGCTACACCCCGCGATCGCTGCGCTGGTGCCGCCGATCGCGGCCAATTGCAGGTATTTTCGTCGAGTGAAATCGTCGTCCGCTGTCACAATACGACCAGCTATTCCACTCTAGTACAGGAACGTTTGCATGGTTGACAGACGATGAAAATAATCGTTCCGTGGCTATCGGCGCTGATGAGTAGTTGCCGACGAGCATGCCGCTGGCGCGATGCGAGGGCGGTCCGGACCGAAAACGGCGAGCGAGACCGACGAGTCGACTATTCGGACGCGTCTTCCGCTTCCGCCGACTCGACGCGCTTGCCCGTCTCCATCGGGATCACCGTGCGGTCGGCGCCTTCCCACTCCTGTTCGAGTTCGCGGCCCTCGAACAGCCGGTCGAGGAAGACGGCGAGGCCGGCCACTTCGGAGTGGGGCTGGTTCGTGACGCCGACGTTCCAGTCGGCCTCCTCGTAGACGTCGAATGGAACTTTTTCGGACCCGACGACGATTAGCAGCGGCTCGCCCCCGCCGGTGTCCTCGTCCGCTCCCTTGCTCTCGTCCCCATCGTCGGCCTCGCCCTCCCCACCGCTCGAGTGGGCCGCTCGAATCTCGTCTTCGACGTCCTGCACGCGCTCGCCGTACATCGTGAGGTGAACGACTCGTCCCTCCCAGTTGCGGATGAGCGCCTTCGGCGAGTCAGTCAGTTCGGCCTCGAAGGGGCCGCCGAAGCGGTCGGTGATGTCCGCGACGGTCTCGAGCGACTGGCCGGCGTTGTCGGGGAACCAGACCCGATCGGCCCCCAGCGCGCGGGCCGTGAGGCCGACGTGGGTCGTCATCCTGTCGTCGCGCCCGGGCCGGTGGCCGAGCCGGAGGACGGCGACGTCGGGTTCGTCGTGCATGCTCGTACCCACTCCCGGGCGCGGTTAGGGGGTTTCGTTTTCGCGGTCGTGCGCTGACGACGCCGACACGCTGATCGCGTATCGTGATCCGACCGAGCAGTACGCTCGATCGCTCGAGTACCGTTATTTGTTCGCAGATAGCACACTCCCTCATGGAGAAAATCAACGAACGCGACCTCGAGTGGAAAACGTACGACCGCGAGGAGACGACGTTCCGCCGGAAGGAACTCTCGAGCGCCGTCGACGCCGACGAGTTGGGCTGCAGTTGCTACGAACTGCCGCCGGGCATGCGCTCGTGGCCCTACCACTACCACACCGCCAATGAGGAGGCGCTGTACGTATTGGCCGGCGACGGCCAGTTACGAACCGAGGACGGTCCCGTTTCGCTGACGGCGGGCGACTACGTGACCCTCCCCGCCGACGAAAGCGGCGGCCACCGCGTCGTCAACGACGGCGCGGAACCGCTGCGCTACCTGGCGATTTCGACGATGAACGAACCCGACGTGACCGTCTACCCGGAGCTGAACAAGCTCGGCGTCTTCGTCGGTTCGCCGCCCGGCGGCCGGGACGAGCGATCGCTCGAGGGCTACTACGAGATGGACGACGACGTGCCCTACTGGGACGCGTAGCTGGCGCCGTCCGGTGGGGTCAATCACGATACAGCGACGGACGGTTGCTCGAGCGCGCCGATAGGCTTTTTCCGGTGCGTGCGAGATAGTCGCACAATGATCGCCGTGGTAGCCGCACGCAGGGGACGGATACGGGAACGAGAACGGGAACGGGTGAGCGAGCCATGACTGGCGCTCGCGAGTGGCTTCAAACGGCCCGCGAGGAGCGGTGGGGAATCCTGACGGATCTGGCCTTCGCCGTCGTCTGGGTGACGATCGTCGAGACCATCAATTTCCTCCTCGGCCCGCCGACGCTGGTGTACTACATGCTCATGCTCGCCGGCATCGTCGCGTACTTCGGCTTCGTCTGGAACTTCGAACTCGCGACCGAACGCCAGAAGCAGTAGGATCGAGCGTCGGTTCGGTACTGCTACCGTTCTCCGCGCCTGTAATTCGTCTCGATAGGCCACGTTGAAATCCCTAATTGGTGACGGGTTGTCGAAGCCGTGCTGAATACGGGGCGCGAATACGGAACGAATCAATGTCTATTCGATGGAGAGGCTAATCACACAGTATGGGGAACGTACATATCGTTCCGAGTGTCAATTAAAATAGTATTGGATGTGGATGGTGGTACGAGAGATAGAGATATTTCCAGCGGTCGGTGTGGTTTAGTTCTCGCCACCGGGCGCTTGATGGACTTTCATGGCGGTTCTATAACGAAGTAGAGTAATATTAGCTGCGAAGTTTCGCACACGGGGGATAGAGTATGGATGCAACAGCTTGTCATCACTTTCAACCGATTTGTGCTGAACTAGCTGTTCGGTAAATATACTTATAAAAATACAAATGCTGGTATCGTCAGCAACTCCCGAAGTAGGCGTGTGGATTCCGTTCAACGAACGTTTGAGCCATCTCAGTGGGGAGACAGAGGTCTTGTGCAGCGTTCGGACTCGAACCTGATGGGTTCACACAAACCTCAGTACAAACTCTTGCTTGGTCTTCTACGGCAGCGCCCGTACCACTTACCAAGAGCAAGAGGACAAGAACTGCGAATATTTTTATGGCGATCACTTACAACACCACGTAACACTACGATCACATACAATATAAAACGCCACCTGTCCTAAAACAAAACCGCTAATTCTGCCACATATTTCCTAAACAAAAACGGCGTCTCGAGCGCCGACGCGGCTCAGTCCTCGTCGATGACCAGGACCGGCACGCGGACCGACCGGAGCGTACGCTCGGTAACGCTACCGAGCAACGCCCGGCGGACGCCGGTGCGCCCGTGCGATCCCATGACGACGAGGTCGATCCCGTTGTCGTCGACGTAGTCGGCAATCTGGGAGTGGGGCCGTCCCGCCGAGATGTGCTCGACGGTATCGAGTCCCCGTTCGGCCGCACGATCAGCTACGTAGCCGGTGGCTCGCTCGGCGCGCTCGCGGACCTCGTCCATCTCGCCGAAGCGTCCCTGCTCGATGCGATCGAGCTGTTCACCGCCGAGGGTGAGGCTCATCGAATCGGTATCGACCACGTACAGGGCGTGGAGCCCGGCTTCGTATTTCTCGGCGAGGTCGATCGCGTGATCGATCGCCGCCTTGGACGTCTCACTGCCGTCAGTCGGAACGAGTATTTTCTCGTACATGGTTTCAGTCGTCCGCGGGGGTCTCGCCCCCGTCGGTCACGACGTCTTCGGCGGTCTGTTGCTGTCGCATCGGCTCGGGGCTGTGACACTGGCGGACGACCCGCTTGGTCTCCATGTCCGGCTCGTCGGTCACCAGCGAGACCGCGATGGTGACGATGAAGACGACCGGCAGCGTGATCAGCGCCGATCCGATAGCCGGCATCCACTGGGCCAGTCCCGCCGACAGCGGCGCCTCGAGCGAGGACATGTACGTCGGGACGATCTCGTTGATCATCGGGATGGACCACATGACCAGCCCGGTGGTCATGCCGGCCAGCGCACCTTCGCGGTTGGCGTTCTCCCACCACATGCCGAGGAAGAACATCGGGAACAGCACGGAGCCGGCCAGCGCGAACGCGTAGCCGACGAGCGCGGCGATCGACGACGCGGGGTCGAGTGCGGCCAGCGTGGTCAGCGCGCCCAGCGCGACGATCGAGAGGCGGCCGACGAGGATCTGCTGGCGCTGCGTCGCGTCCTCGTTGATGATGTTCGTGTAGATGTCGTGGCTGATCGCCGAGGAGCCGGCGATGAACAATCCGGCGATCGTCGCGATCGCCGCCGCGATACCGCCGGCGGCGACGAGGCCGACGAACCACTGGGGCAGTTCCGCCAGCTGGGCCGCCAGCACGACGATGACCTCACTGGCTGCACTGGCCATACCGGGATCGCCGTACGTCGCGCGGACGTTCTCCGAGTAGAGGCTCGTCCCGAACGCCGCGAACGCCGGCGCGCTCCAGTACAGGATGCAGATGAAGAACAGCCCCCAGACCGTCGACCAGCGGGCCGTTCGTTCGCTCTCGACCGTGTAGAACCGCACCAGCACGTGGGGCAGTCCGCAGGTCCCGACGATCAGCGAGAACGTCGTCGCGACCCACAGGTAGTAACTCGAGGTCGCGAACGGTTCGCTGAACTCGCTTCCGAGACTGTCGATCAACATGCCGTACTCGAGTTGGGGCAGGACCGTCGAGTAGCCCTGCGTCCAGCCGACGGCGTACAGCCCGGCGACGAACGCGATGATGAGGATCGTGTACTGGACCGCCTGGTTCTTCGTGGCGCCCAGCATGCCCGACAGCGTCAGGTAGCCGACGGTGATGATCATCATGGCGACGACCATCACCTGATAGCCGTCGAGGCCGGGAATGAGGCCGCCGTAGTCGCCGAAGATGTACAGGCCGACCAGCGCCATCCCCTTCGCCTGCCCGATGGCGTAGACGAAGCCGATGAGGAAGGTCGTGATCGCCGCGATGGCGCGCGCGCCGTCGGAGTTGAAGCGGTCGCCGACGAAGTCCGGCGCGGTGTACTTCCCGAACCGGCGCAGTTGCGCGGCCATGAAGATCAGCAGGATGAAGTACCCCGTCGTCCAGCCGACGACGTACACCAGCCCGTAGAAACCGGCCAGTGCGATGGAGGCTGCCATGCCGAGGTACGACGCCGCGGACATCCAGTTGGCGCCGATCGCCATCCCGTTCTCGACGTTCCCGATCGAGCGGCCGGCGACCCACATGTTTTCGGTGTCGGCCACGCGGAAAACGAACCCGATCGCGAGGAACAGTCCCAGCATCGAGACGACCAGGATGGCCGGGAGCAGCTTGAACGAGATGTCGAGCGACTCCGGCAGGAGACTCTCCTGGAGTGGAACGGGCGGAATTCCCGTCATTCGTCGGCACCTCCGTCAGCGGCCGTCGCACCGCCGCCGCGCTCGGTCGTCTCGACGGTCGCGTGGTCGATGCCGTACTTCTCGTCTAACGCGTCCCGCTTGCGCGAGTACCAGAACGACAGGATCAGCGCGCTCGTCGGCGCGCCGAACGCGACCAGGAAGTAATGCAGCGGGAAACCGAGCACCGGCATCTGGGTCGTCATCGCGTCCGTGGCCAGGTACGTCAGCGTTACCGGGCCCCAGACGGCGAGCACCCAGATGGCGAAGCCGGTCCAAACGATGCGCAGATGATCGCGCATGAACGGCGTGCTCGGCTTGAGCAGGTTGACCTCCTGACTGAGGTAGTCGGTGTTTCGATGGGCCTGGCCGTGCTGTCCGGCCACCCCGCCGTCCGTCTCGAGGTTGCGAGACCCCTCCGAACGGCCGTCTTTATCTCCCGTCGAGTTGCGTGAGTTATTATCTGGCATAGTATCGTGCGTGAATCGTCTTCTCGTGTATATTATTAATAATTAATGGGGATCGATTAGTCCCCGGCGACCTGTTCCTCGATGTCGTCGACGACCTCAGGGTTGCGCAGCGTCGAGGTGTCGCCGAGTTCGTTGCCGCTGGCGATGTCCTCGAGGAGGCGACGCATGATCTTGCCCGAGCGCGTCTTGGGGAGTTCGGGCGTGAAAATCACTTCTTCGGGTCGGGCGATCGGCCCGATCGCGTCGACGACGCCTTCGATGACCCGTTCCCCGAGTTCGTCGTTGCCTTCGTAGCCGTCTTCGGGGATGGCGTAGACGTACACCGCCTCGCCTTTGACGTCGTGATCGCCGCCGACGACGGCGGCCTCGGCGACGCCCTCGACGCCGACGACCGCCGACTCGATCTCCATGGTGCCGAGTCGGTGGCCGGAGACGTTGATCACGTCGTCGACGCGGCCGAGGATGGTGATGTAGCCGTCGTCGTCGATCTTCGCCCCGTCCTCGGGGAAGTAGACCCACTCGTCGGCCTCCTCGTCCGAGTACTCGTCCCAGTACTCCTCTATGAACCGCTCGTCGTTCTTGTAAAGCGTCCGGAGCATGCCGGGCCACGGTTTGTCGACCGTGACGTAGCCGGCTTTCCCGGCGCTGACCTCCTCGCCCTCGGCGTCGACGACCTTGGCGCTGATACCCGGCAGCGGCGGTCCGGCGGAGCCGGGTTTCATGGTGTTGATCGCCGGCAGCGTCGTGATCATCATGCCGCCGGTCTCGGTTTGCCACCAGGTGTCGACGATCGGACACTCCTCGTCGCCGATGTGCTTGTAGTACCACTTCCACGCCCGCGGGTTGATCGGCTCGCCCACGGTTCCCAGCAGCCGCAGCGAGGAGAGGTCGTGTTCTTCGGGGTACTGCGAGCCCCACTTCATGAACGCGCGGATCGCCGTCGGCGCCGTGTAGAACACGTCGACGCGGTTCTTCTCGACGATCTCCCACAGGCGGTCCTTCTCTGGGTAATCCGGCGTCCCCTCGTACATCATCGTCGTCGTGCCCAGCGCGAGCGGGCCGTAGACGATGTAGGAGTGGCCGGTAATCCAGCCGATGTCCGCCGAACACCAGTAGGTGTCCTCGGGTTTGATGTCCAGCACCGAGTGGCTGGTCCAGGCCGTATACGCGAGGTAGCCGCCGGTCGTGTGCTTGACACCCTTCGGTTCGCCCGTCGTCCCCGAGGTGTACATGAGGAACAGCATGTCCTCGGCGTCTCGAGAGACGGGGTCGACCGACGCGCCCTCGTGTTCTTCGACGAGTTCGTCGTAGTCGTGCTGGTTGTCGCCCAGCGAGTGGCTGAGCGCGTCGCCGAGTCGGTCGACGACCACGACGTCGGAGACCTCGTGCTCGACACCCTCGAGGCCCTCGTTGGCCTTCGAGATGTGATCGAGGGCGTCACCGCGGCGGTAGTAGCCGTCACAGGTGACCAGATACTCGCTGTCCGCGGCGTTCATCCGCGTCGCGAGTGCGTCTGCGGAGAAGCCAGCGAAGACGACGCTGTGGGGCGCGCCGATGCGAGCGCAGGCGAGCATCGCGACCGGCAGCTCCGGGATCATCGGCATGTAGAGGGTGACGACGTCGTCCTCCTCGACGCCGAGATCCCGCAGCGTCGCGGCGAACGCCTCGACTTCGTTCAGCAGTTCGCCGTAGGTGTAGGTGCGAGTCTCCCCCAGTTCGCCCTCCCACTTGATCGCCGCGCGGTTCTTCGCGCCGTCCTCTACGTGGCGATCGAGACAGTTGTACGACGCGTTCAACTCCCCGCCGGTGAACCATTCGTAGAACGGCGCGTCGCCGTCCTCGAGGACGGTGTCGTACTCCTCCTCCCAGGACAGCAGGTCGGCCGCGCGCTCCCAACACTCCGGCCAGTTCTCCTCGAACTCCTCGTATATCGACGGATCGGCGACGTTCGCCTGCTCGACGAACGACTCGGGGGGCTCGAACGCCTCTTGCTCCTCGAGTCGCGCCTCGAGACTGACTTCCTCCTGTGACATGGTACAACACAATCAATGCACAACCATGATACTAAAAGCAGCCTCTAGTTGTACAAAATCGATCGCCGGGCCGAGCGACTCGCGACCGTGATTCCGTCATCCCAACGCGTGAAACAATCGACCGTAGTGATACGAACGGCCGGACTAGCGAGCGACGAGAACGAGACGGTGGCGGGATTCGGGACGCTCATCGCGGTCTACGGCGGTGATTCGATGCCCACCCTAGAGAGTTAGTATTAGATTATAGATAGTAGGGGCATTCTAGGTGCGTAGGGTCACCCCTCGGGACGGGTCGCTGGATCGGGTTGGCGACTCGTCACTCGGCGCCGGCTTCCGCACTCGCCTCGTCGCCCTCTCGGCGCTGGCCCTCCGACGGATCGTCGAAGAACGTCCGCAGCAGTTCGTGCTGGGCCTTCCGGAGGTGATTGTGCAGCGTCGGCGAGGAGACGCCCATCGCGTCGGCGATCTCCTCGGCCGTGCTCTCGCGGGGCCAATCGTAGTAGCCGCCGAAGTACGCCGCCCGCAGGGTCGCCTCCTGGCGGTCGGTCAGTCGATCCTCGAGTCCCTCGCGGAACTGCCGGGCGGTCTGGACCGTGCGTTCGGCCTCGCGCTTGCCGACGAGTTCGCTGTCCGGGTACGTCGCGCGGAGCCCGTCGAGGATCGTCCGGAGGTCGGCGTCGGCCGCGCACTCGCCGGTGATCGTCGCCGTTCCGTCCTCGACGACCGCCTCGCGGACGGTCACGCCGTACTCGGTGAGCGTCAGCGTCGGCGCCGATCCTTCGACGACGAACTCGAGGCGACCGCCGTTCGGCCGAGTCTCGACCAAGCGCCAGTCGGCGATCCCCGGATCCGCTTCGGCGAGTTCGAAGACCGCGGCGGGCGACGCGCCCTCGAGATCCAGGTAGTAGAGGTGCGTCGACTCCGAGACGGGGACGAGCGAGTCGAGTTCGAACCGGCAGCCGAGTTGCTTCGAGGCGTCGACGAAGAACGAACGGTCGTCCCGGCAGGCGATCTCGATCTCCACGACGCGGTCGGATAGCAGCAGGTTCCGGCGCCGAACGGCGGTGATGACGTAGCCGACCAGCCGGCCGATCGTCTCGAGCCACGCCCGCTCTTCGTCGTCGAACGCGTCCGGGCGCTCGGTCGCGACCGCGAGCGTTCCGTAGACGGTGTCGCCGTACGCGAGGGGGACGCGAGCGATCGCCCCGTCGAACGCCGTGCCGTCGATGTCTGCCCTGACGTCGGTGTCGACCGTCACCGTGGCTGCGGCTCCGTCATCCCCTGCGACCTGGGACGGTTCACCGGCTGCCCCCTCCGCCGACTCCGGTGCGTTCGGATCGAGCGTCGCGGGTTCCATTGGCGGGTCAACAGCAGGCTGTTCGCCAGTCGCCGGTCGCTGGCTCCCCTCGTCCGGATGCAGTCGGTCGACGTCGGCGGGGTCGATACCGCTCGAGACGCGCCACTTCCGGGGCCGATCCTGTCCGGCCGGCGGTCGATCGCCGACCGTCGGCCGATCGATCCAGGCGAACGCGTAGGCGGGCCCGTCGACGAGCGTCTCGCAGGTCGTGGTCTCGACGGTCTCGTGGTCGGTCGCATCCAGCAGCGCACGCGTCAGGTCGCGGTGTCGACGGGCGATCGCCGCGCGGCGCTCGAGGGCGTCTCGCTCGCCCCGGACCGACTCGAGTTCCTCGTGATAGGCCGAAATGTCGCGGAAGAAGACGGCGAACCCGCGGTGGCGGCCGCGGTCGTCCCGCAGCGGCGTAATCACCTCGGTCGCGCGGAACCGGGTGCCGTCCTTGTGGACCCGCCAGCCGCCGTCCTCGTAGCCCGATTCCTCGAGAGCGGCCGATAGCACCCGCTCGGGAACGCCGTCCTCGACGGCCTCGTCCGGGTAGAACGTCGAGACGTGGGTGCCGACGATCTCGCCGGCTCGGTAACCGAACATCGCGGCGGCGCTGCGGTTCCAGCGCTCGACGTAGCCGTCCTCGTCCAGCCGAACGAGAGCGTACCGGTCGCTGGCGGCCAGTAGCAGCCGAATGACGCTGTCGTCGCCGATCACGGGACCGGTGCCGTCCTCGGAACGCCCGTCGCGCGGTCCCGACGGCCGTTCGACGGTCTCGAAGGCGTCGACGAGCTCCGCCTCCGTCGGCTCGGCGAGATAGGGCTCGAGGGCCTCGAAACTCCGCCAGCCGCCGGCGGCCTTGACGGCACGGGGGTTGACGTCGTGATCGACCAGCGCCCGTCGGGCGAAATACCGGCGGAGGTCGCTCGAGGAGACGTCCTCGAGCGCGGGATCGTCGACCAGATCGCTCGCTCGATCGGCGACCTCCGAGACGAGCATCTGGAGTCGCCGCGGCGTGACCGAGAAGATCCGGTCGTCGGTCGAGAGCCCGTTACTCTTTGCGTACCGCCGAAGCTCCCGCTCGACGTGGGTCGGCAGGTAGGCGACTCGGCGGTCGCGGTCGTCGATCGCGGGCACGCGCACGAGATACCGCGGCGGGTCGATCCGCACCTGCTCGACGTCGTCGACCGTAAGCTCCGCTAACTCCGCGGGACGGAGACCGACGTCGCCACAGAGGCGAACGACGAGCGCCTCCCGATACGTCTCCGCGGCGTCGAGCAGCGCCTCGTACTGCCGCCGGGAGAGCACCGGCGAGTCGGCCCCCAACTGACTCATGTTTCGCTTGTTTCGCTTGTTCCGGCGTCGCGAACATAATTGTGTCGTCTCTCGTCGCCGTTCTCGAGCACTTCTCGTGAAAATCGCAATCGTACAACCCGACGCTATTTCGTTTCTGTAGAATCTGCGAAACGGAATTCACTCGGAGCCGCTCTCTGCCTGAATCTCGCCGACGATCTCCGGGTTCCGCAGCGAACTCGTATCGCCGAGATCCTCGCCGTTCGCGATGTCCTCGAGCAGTCGGCGCATGATCTTGCCCGAGCGCGTCTTGGGCAGTTCGGGCGTGAAGACGATTTCGCTCGGTTTCGCGATCGGCCCGATCGTCGACTCGATGCTGTCGACGATCCGTTGTCGAACCCTGGCGTCCGGATCGTGGCCGCCCGCCGTGCTCACGTAGGCGTAGATATCGGTGCCGTTGACCTCGCTCGAGCGGCCGACGACCGCGGCCTCGGCGACGCCGCTGACGTCGGTGATCGCGCTCTCGATCTCCATCGTGCTCAGGCGCCGCCCGGAGACGTTGATCACGTCGTCGATGCGGCCGAGCACCGTGATGTAGCCGTCCTCGTCGATCGCGGCGGCGTCGCCGCTGAAGTAGACCCACTCGTCGCGGTCGGGGTCGGAGAACCGGTCCCAGTACTCCGAGCGGAAGCGGTCGTCGCCGTCGTACAGCGTCCGCGCCATACCGGGCCACGGGCGGCCGATGGTGAGGTAGCCGGCCTGGCCGGGTTCGACCGGGTCGCCCGCTTCGTCGACGACCGCGACGTCGATCCCGGGGAGTCCGGGGCCGGCCGCGCCGGGTTTCATCTCGTCGATGCCCGGCAGCGTCGAGACGATCACCGCGCCCGTCTCGGTCTGCCACCAGGTGTCGACGACCGGACAGTCGCCGCGGCCGATGTGCTCGCGGTACCAGTTCCACGGCCGGGGACTGATCGGCTCGCCGACGGACCCCAGCAGGCGCAGCGACGAGAGGTCGTGCCGGTCGGGGTAGTCCGACCCCCACTTCATGAACGCGCGGATCGCCGTCGGCGCCGTGTAGAAGACGTCCACCGCGTTCCGGTCGACGATTTCCCACAGCCGGTCGCGGTCGGGATAGTCCGGGGTGCCCTCGTACATCACCGTCGTCGTCCCCAGCGCGAGCGGGCCGTAGACGATGTAGGAGTGGCCGGTGATCCAGCCGATGTCGGCCGCACACCAGTAGGTGTCCTCGGGCGTGATGTCCAGGACGGCGTGGCTCGTCCACGCGACGTGCGCGAGGTAGCCGCCGGTCGTGTGGACGACGCCCTTCGGCTCGCCCGTCGTCCCCGACGTGTACATGAGAAACAGCATGTCCTCGGCGTCTCGAGAGACCGGTTCGACGGTTTCGCCGGCGTACTCCCGACAGAGGTCGTGGTAGTCCCGCTCGTCGTCGCCGAGCACGTGGGGGAGGTCGTCCCCGAGGCGGTCGACGACGACCGTCTCGACGTCTCGATCGACCGAGAGGCGGGCGTTGTCGGCCTTGCTCTTCTGGTTGAAGGCGTCGCCCCGCCGGTAGTAGCCGTCGCAGGTGATCAGGTACTCGCTCTCGGCGGCGTCCATCCGCGTCGCCAGTGCGTCGGCCGAGAGTCCGGCGAAGACGACGCTGTGGGGCGCGCCGATCCGGGCACAGGCCAACATCGCGATCGGCAACGCGGGGATCATCGGGAGGTAGATCGTTACCACGTCGTCCTCTTCGACGCCCAACCCGCGCAGCGCCGCGGCGAACTCGTTGACCTCGACGTACAGGTCCCGGTAGGTGTAGGTCTCGCGCTCGCCGTGTTTCCCCTCCCAGCGGATCGCGACGTGGTTCTTCCGGCCCGCCTCGAGGTGACGGTCGACGCAGTTGTAGGCGGCGTTCAGTTTCCCGCCGGCGAACCACTCGTAAAAGGGGGCGTTCCCGTCGTTCAGGACGGTGTCGTACGCCTCGTCCCAGGAGAGGAGATCGGCCGCCCGCTCCCAGCAGTCCGGCCAGTCTCGCTCGAACGTCTCGTAGATCCCCCCGTCCGTGACGTTCGCCTGCTGGGCGAACCAGTCGGGAGGGCTCCGAGGCGACCCGGTCGGGACGGGCCGATCCCGTCCCCACCCGTTCCGATCGACCATGTTTCGAACCGAAGTCGGTCAGCGGAATAAACGTTCCTCCGAATCGATTTGAATTCGCGGTGACATCGCGGCCGTCGCCGGCCCGGCCGTCAGTCGAATCGGAAGAACTGCCGGTCGTCGCCGCGGCCGTCGCCGGACGGGGAGACGACGATGACGTTACCGGCCGTCGTCCGCGCGAGGTCGGCGGGGAGCGTCTCCAGTTCGGGGTGCCAGCCCGTCGCGCCGCGGCGCGCGCTCACGAGGACGGCGAGGTCCGTCTCGCCGACGGCTCGGAGCCGGTCGCGAGCGCCGGGCCACCCGTCCACCCCGTCGACGGTCGCCGGTACGTCCGGATCGACCAGCTCGAAGAGGCGCTCGTACCGGTCGGGCCGCCGGTCGACGGCGAGCCCGCGGAGCGACGCGCCGATCCCGTCCGCGAGGTCTGCGAGCGTCCGGACCGTCCCGTAGAACCCCTCGTTGCGGTCGATCCCCGGCGGCAGGACCGCGACGATCTCGTCCGTCGTATTGAGCGGTTGCGAGAGGCGTGCGACCAGCACCTGCTGGCTCGTCCGCTCGAGGAGTCGATCGATCACGGTGCCGAACGTCCGCCATCGCGACGGGCTCCCGTCCCAGCCGACGATCAGCGTCGTGATCCGGTTCTCGAGGGCGGCGCGGCCGATCCCGGCGGCGACGTCGTCGTCGATCCGGGTCTCGAGTTCGATCGGGACCTCGGCGCCGGCGGTGTAGGCCTCGGTTTCGGCGAACGACGCCTCGATCTCGGCGATTTCGGCGTCCGTGTTGCGCTCGGGCTCGGGCCCGTCGGGATCCGGACGGGCGACGGTCGCGACGTAGAGCGGCTGGGCCGCTTCGGGCTCGCGGATGGCCACCCCGAGGTCCACCAGCCGCTGGCGGTTCGTCGAGGGGTCGGTCCGGCTCGGGAACGCGAGCATGAGCCGCTGGGGCGCCGTCGCCGGATCGTACGCGGCGCGGTCCGCGGCGCGAACGAGCGCCCGACCGTAGCGGTCGACGACCGCGGGACTGAAGACGCTGACGACGAGGATCATCACCACGACGGCGTTCACCATCGCCTCGTCGAGCAGCCCCACCTCGAAGCCGATCAGGACGATCGCCAGCGCCGCCGCGGCCTGGCCGACCGAGAGGCCGAACATGACCATCGTCTCGTCGCGGGTGTAGCCGTAGCGCTCGGCCGTCAGCCACGCCGCGGCGTACTTCGTCGTCGTCACCAGCACGAGGAACGCGACGGCGATCGTCACCGTCTCGAGGCCGGCGGTCAGGACCCGCACGTCGACGAGCATCCCGACCGACAGCAGGAAGAAGGGGATGAACAGCGCGTTCCCGACGAACTCGATCCGGTTCATCAGCGGGCCGCTCTCGGGGACGAGCCGGTTGAGCGCCAGCCCGGCGAGGAACGCGCCGACGATGCCCTCGACGCCGGCGGCCGCGGCGAGCGAGGCGGCGGCGAACAGCACGACCATCACGAACAGGAATTCGAAGTAGCTCTCCTGCTCGACCGTCCGGAAGAACCACCGGCCGAGTCGCGGGACGAGCAGCCAGACGCCCGCGAAAAACACGGCGAGCTTGCCGGTCAACTCGAGCCAGAACAGCGGTCCGATCGCGCCCCGCTCGGCGGCGACGACGACCGCGAGCACGAGCAGGGCGAGCGTGTCGGTAACGATCGTGCCGCCGATCGTCGCGGTCACGCTCTCGACCGTCGCGATGCCGAGTCGACTGACGATCGGGTAGGCCAGCAGGGTGTGCGAGGAGAAGATCGCGGCGAACAGCGACGCGGCGCCGAACGACAGGTCGAGCGCGGCGACCCCGACGACGGTGCCGATCGCCTGCGGGACGACGAACGAGAGCACGCCGAAGACGACGCTCCGATCCCTGTACGCGATAAACTGCGAGAGGTTGATCTCGAGTCCGGCGACGAACATCAGGTAGACGATGCCCACCTCGCCCAGCAGCACGATCGTCTCGTCGCGCTCGAGCAGGCCGGCGCCGTTGGGTCCGATCGCCGCGCCGACGACGATGATGCCGACGATCCCCGGAAGCCGGTAGCGCTGGAGGACCAGCGGCGCGGTCAGGAAGACGAGCATCGCGAGTCCGAAGATGAGGATCGGATCGCGGACGGGGACGGGACCAGGAGCCGGTGCGGAAAGCAATACTGACAGTATCGGTAACGGGTGCATCACTCTTGCCGACGGCCCGTCGACGGTCGGGTTCGCCCGCGGCCGGCGTACCGCGGCGCGGTCCGCGTCGCTCGTGGCCGGTATCGCAGTAGTCGACGACGATCGTGGTGATTACTAAGCGCCGGTTACGGGCGCCGCTTTATCCGCCGACGGCGATCGCGGCGGTCGTTTCGTCCGTTCTACCGGCCGCCCTGGATCGTTGCGAGACGCCGGTGCTCGAGCGCGCTCGGCGGGGACGTGCTACAACTTACAACTCCGACGTCGAGTCGATGTCGGAGATGTCGGCCTCGTCGACGGCCTCGCCCGGCCGGCGAACGACGTAGACGTCGTACCGCTGGTCGCTTGCGACCGGGTTTCCGACGCTCGACTGGGGTGCGATCACGGAGCCGGCGTTCTCCGAGCCGATGAACACCACGCTCGCCTCGATCTCGGCCGCAACGCGGCGGATCTCCCGGACCACGTTCGTCGTCGAGGTCGCCGTCGGCTCGTCCGAACTCACCCGCTCCGTGTGAAACGTCGCTTCAGGCGCAACGTCCATCGCCCGCTCCCGAATCCCCGATTCGATCGCGTCGGGATCGAACGGTTCTCCCTCCGTGATCCAACCGCGATCCCGCGCGTACTCGGGATCGTCCGGAATCACCGTCAGCACGACCACTTCCTCCTCGAGCGCCTCGCTGAACGTCGTGGCTCGCTCGAGCGCGTCGGTTGCGAGCCGGGACGCGTCGAACGGAACGAGCAGTGACATACGTCGGTCTCCGACGACCGCAGAGGTAAATGTTCGGCCGAGTTCGACGCTCCCGTTCGGTCTGTAGCGGTCCGCGTCGTTCTCTCCGGGCGCTCCCGGCGCTCGAGGGGTTTCCTTTCTCACCGGTGAAAAATTGGTTTATTCTACGCTCGAGCGCGGGCGTGATCGGGCGCGTCAGCCTTGCTGTTCGCGTAGGCGTTGTAGGCCGAGAGGGCTGCGACGAGCAGTCCGCCAGCGGCAGTGGTCATCGCGAGTTCGCTGCTGCCCATCTCGATTACCGCCGGCGAGACGAGCGCCCACAGGCCGAGTAGCGCGGCCAGCGAGGCGACGCCGACGCTCGCCAGCCGGTCTTTCGACAGGCGGTAGAAGTTATAGCCGGCGAGCAGGAAGATGCCCGTCCCGACGAGCGTATCGTTCCAGGTCGCCGTATCCGTCGCCTCGAACATGAACGGGTAGGCGACCAGCCCCAGTCCGGCCAGGGCAACGATCGCGCTCACCCACTGCATCGTGTCCGTGTTGAGGGTGTTCCGGCGGCGGTCAGTCTCGGCGGTACGGTTCGCTTCCGAATCGGTCGGTGTTTCACTCATCGTTATCTCCACACGTGGCGAGTCGCCCGCGAAGGAAAGGGGCCGAGGCTGCGCTCGCCGGGCCACGGACTCGAGGCGTTCGCGTCTGCCGATCAGTTCGTCACCTAGCTGTACGCGAGTTCCACGACCGAGTTCGAACACCGAACAGGACTCGAGTATCGATGTGCGGGACCGGATTCGAACTACGCGAAGACGTGCTCGCTCGCGGCTTCGCCGCTCGCAATCGCGGTCGCATAGCGACCGCGCTCTCGCTGCGCGCGTCTTCCTTCCGAAGGCACGGTGCAGAACCTGCGGCTCGCGGAGTTGCTCGCCGCAGAACCATGCGCGGGACCGGATTCGAACCGCGAGGACTTCGCTCCGCTCGTCCTCTGGGCCGCGAATCCGGTCGACGATACTCACGGCTCACGGAATTGTTCGCCGTGAGAATGCGCGGGACCGGATTCGAACCGCGGTCGCAGCGAAGCTGCTCCCTGCTTCGAATCCTCGTCGCGATGCTTCTCCTCGCGTAATTGCTCGGAAAAACATGCGCGGGACCGGATTCGAACCGGCGGACCCCTACGGGACAGCGTCCTAAGCGCTGCGCCGTTGGCCTAGCTTGGCTACCCGCGCTCACACACGGGTTTTGCCGACCCGAGTAAGAAGCTGTCGATCCGTAAGACCGATGCACTACTGATGTTTTACCGGCTCCTCCGGC
Organism: Halopiger aswanensis; assembly: GCF_003610195.1. NCBI lineage: Archaea > Methanobacteriati > Methanobacteriota > Halobacteria > Halobacteriales > Natrialbaceae > Halopiger > Halopiger aswanensis. Next base: position 893,593 of record NZ_RAPO01000001.1, read on the forward strand.
GACCAGTCCGGCGGAACGATAAACGTCACGTGCTCCGGATCGCGAAGCTGGTGTAGCTCCGCGGCCTGTTCGGCCAGCGAGCGGTCGCGGTACGGCATCTCGAGGCCGCACCCGGTACAGACGAGTTTGCAGGTTGGTTCCTTCATGACGTGTGGCGAACAGGCCCGACGGAGCCGGGCGACGGCGGTAGACTACGGTTCGGTCCTGTCGGGCTTTAGTAGTCGTCTCCTAGTGAAACGAGGGAAGAACGGCCGATTCACCGACTCGTTACTAGCTGAACGTTGGCGGGAGTAGCACCGTCTTGCGGCGACATGGAACGATTTCGGGCAGAAACGGACGACGTTATTGGCCAGTGAATTGATTTCGGCGTGCAACGGCGAAAGGACGGCTACGGGGGCCGTTTCACCGGGATTACCCGTTTCTTCTTACGTCGTTACTCCGCAACGTGGCACGGAGAATCGTCAGTTGCGACCGGTCGTCCCGTAAAAGCGCTCTTTACGACGAACAGTACGAAATCGTTTGATAGACGATTGACTGACTGTGCCACCGCTTCGGTGACGAACCTATCGATACCGAGACGCGTCTGCTCCATTCCGGCGACCAGAGCGATCGTACCGCGATCGAGGCGGCCGACTCGAGACCTACACCGCGGACTTATGCCGGTGGGGACGGTACCGCGTCGTATGCACAGCGCCCGGGATCGGATCGAGTACGAACCGTGGCTCGAGGAACTCGAGCAGGTCGCCGAGCGGCTGGAACTGTCGACCGAGGCGCGGTCGTGTGCGGTCGATCTCTTTCTCGCGGACGTGCCCGACGACGACCGCTCCAAACGCGCGATGCTGGCCGCGAGCATCTACGCCGGCTCGCTCGTCGCTGGCGACGGCCGAACGCAGGGAGCCGTCGCCGACGCCGCGGACGTCTCCCGGCTGTCCATCCAACAACACTGGAAGGATCGGCTCGAGACGGCCGGCCTCGAGCCGCCGGGCTGGTGACCAGTCGGATCGATCACTGGTCGGATCGGTGACCGGTCGGACCGGCGGAGGGCCGCTCGCGGAGTCGCATCTGATCGGGCCTCATAACCGTTTCCCCGGTAACGCGGTGTAGGCGCCGAGTAGAGACTCCGTTTCGACCCGTAATCGCCTGATTCAGTTACACAAAAGCCGGAATCGCGCGTCGGATCGGTCTCGATCGGCAGCGGACGAGACGGTCTTAGAGTCCCAGTTCCTCGAGCAGGGTCTGGGCCGCCGCGCTCGAGGATTCGGGGCCGCGGGCGGTCAGCAGGTCGCCATCGACGGTGACGCTCGTGTCTTCCTCGAGTTCGGCGTCCCACTCGCCGCCGGCGGCTTTGACCTCGTCCTCGACCCAGTAGGGAAGCTTGCGGCCGCTGGGCATCAGGTCGTTCTCGTCGACGATGCCTTCCTCCCATTCGTTGGGGAAGCCGGTCACGTCGCGGCCGTTGACGAGGAAGGCGCCGTGGCTGTCGCGGGTGAACGCGAGGATACCGACGGCGTGACAGACGACCAGCGCCTTGCCGTCGTCGCCCTCGACGGCGTCCCGCAGGAGCCGTCGCGCGTCGTGGTCCTGATTCACGTCCCACTCGGTGCCGTGGCCGCCGGGGAAGACGACGACGTCGTACTCCTCGGCGTCGGCCTGCGCGGTCGGAATCGGATCGTTCAGTCGCTCGTCAGTCTCGTGGACCTCCTGGATGTGCTCGGCGGTCTCCTCGCCGACCTCGTCGGGATCGATCGAGCGCTCGTCGATCTTCGGCGGATTGCCCGACGGCGTCGCGACCGTGATCTCGACCCCCGCCTCGGAGAGCGTCTCGAGCGGTTCGACACATTCCTCTCCCCAGTACCCCTCTTCGCTGACGACGAACAGTGCGTCAGTCATGTGTGTTCGGCCCTAGGGGCAGCAGCCTAAAAACGTCCAGCCCACCCCTCGGTTCTGCCGCAATCCGGGCACCCAACCTGTTCGAGACGGTGATCGTCAGGACGATCGCGAACAGTCTTTTTCGCCGTTCCGCGCGTAGAGACGCTAGGTGTTACCATGGCAGACCGATCGGACCCCTTCGACAGCATCACGGAACTGTTCGAGAGACTCTCCCGGCAACTCGAGACGGCCGCGCGCTCGTGGGACGCCGAGATGGACGTCCGCGACGGGGGCGGCAGCCGGTTCGACTTCTCGATGACCCACTCGTCGCCGAGCCTCGACCTCGCCGACGAGGGCGAGGAGTTCGTCGTCACCGTCGACGTTCCCGGCTACGACACCGAGGACCTCGAGATTCGGCTTTCCGGCGAGACGCTCTCGATCAGGGGCGAACGCGAGCACGAGGCAGAACGCGGCGGAGACGGCGAGCACGAACAGTACATTCGTCGCGAGCGAGCGGTGCAGTCGTTCAACCGACGGGTGCAACTTCCCGACTCCGTCGAGGCCGACGACGTCAGCGCGACGGTCAACAACGGCATTCTGACGGTCCAACTGCCGAAGCGTGAGCCCGCGGACGAGTCGACATCGATCGATATCGAGTGAGCGGGTACGTCGCCCGCGGTATCCGTCCTCGCCTTCACCTTCGTCTTCGCCCGCGGCCTCGCCCTCCGCCTTGCTCTCGAGCCCCGATCAGCTCTCGCCGCCGTCGAGATTCAGCGCGTCGAAGAACCGCCGGGTCAGCCGCCCGCCGATGAACTCGAGCAACTCCTCGTCGTCGTCGGCCTCGTCGGCGAACAGCCCCAACTCGATCCGACCGCCGGCCATGTCGTGGTGGCCGCCGACCGCGCCGAGCCCTTCGAAGCCGTCCTCGAGCGTCTCACCCATGTGAACCCGCGGATCGATCGAACGGCCGCTCAGCCGGATCGCGTCGTCGACGATGCCGTAGACGAGCACCGTATCCACGCCCTCGAGATTGAGCAGGTAGTCCGCCGCCTGCGGGAGCGCGTCGGTCTCGGTCGTCTTGCCGACGCTCGCGACGAGCGACGATCCCCGCCGTTCGCGGGTCGCGATCGCCCGGCCGATGGCGTCGATCGTCCCCGGCGAGAACGCGCTGCCGTACAACTGCTCGAGCGTCTCGAGATCCGCGTTGGGGTAGACGGCGAGCGCGGCCTCGTACTCGCGGCGGGTCGGCTCCCGGACGAAGTCCAGCCGCTCGCGGTGGAGGGCAAACAGCAACGCGGAGGCGAGTCGCGTCGTGGGTTCGACGCCGAGTTCGCCCAGATACTCGACGAAGATCGTCGCTGTCGCGCCGTACCGCGTTCGGACGTCGGTAAAGCGAGCGTCGCCCGGCTCGCCCGGGTGGTGGTCGACCACGATGTCCGGGGTGACCGCTTCGGAAAGCTGCGTGTTCGCCCCGGGACGGGCGTGATCGACGAAGCCGATGCAGCCGTAGTCGTCGATCGCCGCGTCCTCGACCGGCTCTAAGGAGATGTCGAGCATGTTGACGAACGCGCGATTCTGCTGGTGGGAGATCTCGCCGCCGTAGACGATCGTCACGTCGTCGACATCCTGTTGCACGGCGATAGCCTCCAGCGCGAGCGCGCTGGCGAGACAGTCCGGATCGGGGTTGTCGTGACAGACGATCGCCAGCGAGTCGGCCGTCTCGAGGACGGACGCGAGCTCGGCCGCACGGGACATACCCTGTGTACGACGACGAGACGCTTGAATCCCGCGTCGCCTCTCAGGAAGGCGAGACGACGAGCGGGACGAATCGGCAGTCGGCAGGGCTGGTCGGTGCAGGCGGCCGCGCTCGAGCGGTCCGCCACATATCGTAACGACAAACGCAGGTATCCTTGCCGTACTCGAGCGACCGCTGCGTCGATTTATGTGTCATTTCGGAACATCTTCGGCGGCATTCTCAGCGGGAGGTAACGGGTCTGAACCCCTCAAGAACGCTTCTCACACCGGAGAAACGCGCGTCCCGATTCAATACTCAAACCAGTCGAGGATTCGATGTCAGACGATGACCCGACGTACCCACTCCAAACCCCGACGACGGTTCCTGCAAACGGCCGGTGCGGCGACGGCGCTGGCGGTCGCCGGCTGTCTCGGTTCCGGGTCGGACGGCGACAGTGCCGACCGATCGACGGGCGACGATACCGACTCCACGGACGAGGCGAGTGCAACGGCAGCGACGAGCGTCGACGTCGATCGGATCGCCCGCGATCCGACCGATATTCCCGACCCAGTCGACTGGACGGAACCCCGCGAGCACGACATTACGATCGAAACCGAGCGGCTGACCGCCGAGATCGAACCCGGCGTCACGTTCGACTACATGACCTTCGAGGGGCAGGTCCCCGGGCCGATGATCCGCGTCCGCCAGGGCGACCGGGTAAACCTCACCTTCGACGTACCGGAGGACCTGAACGTCGAGGCCCACAACATGGACTTCCACGCGGTCTACGGCCCCGGCGGGGGTGCCGACGCGACGACCATCGCCCCCGGCGACGATCCGGCGCAGATCAGCTTTACCGCCGAATACGCGGGCGTGTTCATCTACCACTGCGCGATCCCGAACATGGACCAGCACATCAGTTCGGGCATGTTCGGCTCGATCCTCGTCGAACCCGAAGACGGGCTCCCCGAGGTCGATCGGGAATTCTACCTCGGCCAGCACGAGATCTACACGGACGGCGACCTCGGCGAGGAGGGCCACCACGGGTTCGACTTCGACGCCATGCTCGCCGAACAGCCGACCTACGTCGTTTTCAACGGGCAGGCCTACGGCTTCACGGAGGACGGCGTCGGTCCGATGCACGCCGAGGTCGGCGAGACCGCCCGCGTCTACTTCGCCAACGGCGGCCCGAACCTGCTGAGTTCGTGGCACCCGATCGGCAACGTCTGGAGCCGCTTCTACCGCGACGGCGACCTCCTGACCGAACCCGATCGCAACATCGAAACGGCGCCCGTCGCGCCCGGGACGACCGCCGCGGCCGAGATGGAGTTCCCCGTCCCCGGCCCGGTCAAGATCGTCGACCACGCGCTCACTCGAGCCGGCCGGCGCGGCGCGCTGGCCGTCATCGACGTCGAGGGCGAGGAACAGCCCGAAATCTACGATCCGAACCCGTGACGGGGGTCTCCGAAGCCGCGACGAGACCCCGTCAAATACCGTCGTGCGGCGGGTGAACGACACCCGTTTCCAGCGGAGTCGGAACGATGCGAGCCGAAAAGCGATGCCACAACCAAGGTACCGGTAACAGAGCGAGCGCGACGACCAATCGCGATCAACAGGGTGAATTCCAATGACTGACGACGCCGACGGCGACCGCATCCGCGTCACAGTGGCGATCACGGACGACGACTCCATCGAGCGGCTCGTCGAGTGCGTGGACGACGTTATAGACGCCCGCATCGTCGACGACGCTGCCGACTCGAACCCGAACCGTCGGCCGCCGGTGCTGCGAATCGACGTCGGTGAGGTGACTCCGAAACAGTGGGACGCCCTCGAGTTAGCCGCCGAGTTGGGCTACTTCGACTGTCCGCGGCGAGTCGACCTCGAGACGCTCGCGACGGAGCTTTCGATCTCGAAATCGGCCGTCTCACAGCGGCTCCGCGCGGCTGAATCGACGCTTATCCGGGCGGTTATCGAAGCGGCTCGGGAGTCGACCGCGGACTCGAGTTCGGGTTCGCGTTCGAATTCGAGCTCGAGTACGGACGCCGAGCCCGAACCGACCGGCACCGACGGCGAACCGGTAGCCGAGCCCGAGCCGGGTGACCGGTAGCCGCCGACCGAGTGCTTCCCGGTCAGTCCCCGGTCAGCGCCTCGCTGGCCGGCGCGAACTCGATCTCGGTGCCGACGCCCGCCTCGAGCGCCCGCTCGTAGAGCAAGTACGCGCCGGCGACCGTCTCGATCCCCGTGCCGCCGCTGTCGAACACTGTGATCTCGTCGTCGCTCGTCCGGCCGGGCGCCTCGCCTGCGACGATCTCGCCCAGTTCCGCGTGGATGTGATCTTCGGTGACGACACCCTCCTCGAGCGCCGCGAGGAAGGAGCCGGCGTCGAACGTCGCTCGCTCGCGGAGATCGGGGACGTAGGTCGCGCGCTCGATCGTCGTCGTATCCAGTTCGCGTTTCTCGGGGTTGTACTGGCCCATCGCCGTCACGTGCGTTCCGGGCTCGAGATCCGACCCGTCGAACACCGGCTCGCTCGCGGTCGTCGCCGTGATGACGACGTCCGCCCCGGACACGGCCGCCGTGCTCGAGTCGACCGCCTGGACGTCGGCCGCGAGTTGGTCGTCGAACTCGTCGGCGAAGGACTCGCGGTTCTCGGGGGTCGGCGAGTAGACGCGCACGTCCGCGAAATCTCGGACGGTCGCCGTCGTCCGGAGTTGGCCGCGGGCCTGCGCGCCGGTTCCGATGATTCCGAGCGTCTCGGCGTCCTCGCGGGCGAGCGCGTCGACGCCGACGGCGCCAGCGGCGCCGGTTTTGAACGGGTTCATGCTCGCACCGTCGAGCAGCGCGAGCGGTTCGCCGCTCTCGGCGTCGAACAGCGGCGTCATGAACCAGGCGTCTTCGGCGCCGAAGCCGGCGCTGTACATGTAGCCGCCCATCGCCCCCGTGTCGGGAAGCACGGCGGCGTAACTGGTGAGCATTCCGGCCGGCTCGCTCCGGAAGAACTTCGAGCGGGGCTGAGCGGGTGCCCCTTCGCCGCGTTGTCGGTAGCCGTCGCGGACGGCCTCGACGTAGTCGGCTGGCGTCGCAAGCTCCGTTACGTCGCTACTGGTGAGAAACAGCGCGTCGGTCATCGGCGACACTAACGAACGCAATCAGGGAAAAGCTGGCGACACCGGCCACTACGCACGAATGGTATCCAACGAAGCAGAACGACCGAAACGAACGCCGAGAAAACCGAAACCGCGAGAACGTGACTGGATCCGTTAGTCCGCGTTGAGCGGCGGGCGCGCGGACTGGGCCTCATCGGCGCCGTCGGACGGCGTGTTGACGAACATTGCATGGCCAATAATCCCCATCGAGACGAACGCGCCGATCGGTACCGCTGCCGTAAACGAGAGTCCCACGAGCGTCAGGGCGGCGGTGATACCGAGCAGTGCGACTGGGATGAGGCCAAGAACAATGTCGTAGTATCCAGTCATAATCTATCCTATACTATGGGAAATAGGCATATAAGTGTTTCCCATAATCGGTCGATACCAGATCCGTTTCTAACTCGTATTCAACTCAGTGAATCTGCATAACTTATGGAGCAATTATAGAGTGATCGGCCGACGCTGGATTTTACAGCACAACCGGATTTCTTCGGATCACATAGGAAAAGAGAAACGACAGTAGATCTCTAAAATCGCACGACGGAGTCGCCCTCGAGAACTGAGGGCTGCGATACACTCTCCGAAAGTCAATAACTATTGTTCATTATAGTACCGCTGGTGGATTACAGATCGGCAGCAGAGACGCTATCAAACCTGACAGGTTCCGTGTTTGTCCGAAAAGTGAAAATCAACGGCCGGAACTGACCGGTGAGACGATTGTGGGTTCGATTCCCGCGAGGATGGTCGGTTACGCTCGGCCGCTCGAGCGGGCGAAAACCGCGTAGCCGACCCGCCAGCCGACGAGAACGAGCAGGCCGAAGCCGGTCATCACCAGCGGGAACGGCCACATCGTGCTCTCGCCGAAGAGCCCGTTACGGAGGATAAAGCCCACGTTCGCCGCTGCGATCCAGGTGACTGCCGTGGTGCGGGCCGTTTGCGGGACGGACGTTGCGACGTCGCTCGCGCTCGTGTAGAGTCCCGCGATCGCTGCGATGAGCAGCCAGCCGAGAACGAACGGTGCGACCGTCTCGAGGGCCGCGATGGGCTGTTCGATCGGCGTGACGCCGTGGCTGAGTTGGCCTACGAGTACCAACCCGGCGAGGAAGACGACGTCGCCGACGGCCAGCAACAGCGTCGTCCGATCGGCGGTGCCGCCCGCGCTCTCCGCTCGCACTCCCGTGTCCATATCGGAGGTCGGGACCGCGTCCATATTGGTTTCCCGGTTCCGAGGCGGTTCGAGGTGCCACCCGCCGATCTTCCATCGATCGTCGTCCGAGCGAAACATGACAGCGGCAGAACTAAGATGGGACCGTCCAAATTACGCGTCCGATGGCCGCGGGTGAAACTGGCTGTGACGGGTGTGGCCGCTCGATCCCCTCCGAAGCGGCGACGACGGTCGCGATGCCGAACGGCGAGCAGGTGACCTGTTGTCCGCAGTGTGCGCCCCACGCTCGAGCGGTGACCGATGCCACCGCCGACGGTGAAGCGACGCTCGACCAGCGACGCGCCGCCTGCGACGGCTGTCGCGGGAGTTTCCTCGAGAGCGAACTGGAGGACGTTCGGCTGCCCGACGGGACCGTCATCGCCTGTTGTCCGTCGTGTGCGGCCGAAGCGCCGTCGGGCGGTTCGGAGACGACGGAAACGGCTGACGGTAACGCCGATGGCCCCGGCGACAGGACCGACACTGGTACTGCGGCCGAGGCAGACGGCGGACGGGTCGACGACGGTGGTGCCGCGCCGACTCGCTGTAGCCAGTGTTCCGACCCGATCGCGACCGAACCGTTTCGCGTGACGACCGTCGACGGCCGGACCGAGCGACTGTGCCGGTCCTGCAAGGAGGACGCGGCGGCCGACGGTATCATCAAAGACGTCGAAATGCGCGCCTCACGAGCGCGGGACGTACTCGGCGTCGACCCCGATGCCGGTCTCGCCGAAATTCGGGACGCCTACCACCAACAGGTCAAGCGCGCCCACCCGGACCGAAAGAGCGGGAGCCGATCGGCGTTTCAACTCGTGACCGACGCCTACGAACGACTTCGCCGGGAGGCGAGCAGTCAATAGCAGTCGGTTGTCGCCGGGTGATTTCTCGCCGCGAATCGGGCGCGTTACCGGCGTTTCTGTGACGACCTCGAGGGAGATCCGGCTTCGGATCCGGCCGTAGACTCGGGTTCACCCCGCCCGACGAAGCCGATCGTCCCCGGATCGAAGTAGTACCGCGAGCCACACCCCTCGCAGTCCGCCGAGAGTCGGCGCCCGCGCCGGTGGAGCTTCCAGAGTTTCGACTGCTCGTGCTCGATTTCGAGGGTGACCGGCTGGTCGCAGCCGGGGACCGTACAGGGGAATCGAACGTACCAGTTGGGAACGGACAGGGCACCCAGCGGCGAGAGTTCGCGGCGAAGCTGACAGAGTAACTCGAAGACGGTCGCGGGCAGATCGCTACGATCGATCGTTACGCCGTCGATATCGCTGAGATACCCGCTGTGACGGACGTCCCGGTCGGACAGTGGCAACACCGGAATGCCCTTCGCCCGCGCGTAGCCGATCTCCTGATTGATCCACTGATCGGTCGCCGACCGCTCGGTCAACACCGCGACGACGAGGTCGCTGTTCGCGATCCGTCCCGTGAGCCGCGTCCGGGCGCGGCCGGAGTCGGTCTCCTCCGCGGCGATGTGGACCCCGATCGGGAAGTTCTCGACCGTCGAGAACAGCTCCTGAACGAGTTCGAGGTCGCCGGGGGCGTGCGAGACGTACAGCTGTTCCCGGGCCATCGTCTCCGAGACGCGCCGCAGTTATCATTAATGTATTCATTCAACGAGGCAACTCGATCGTCTCGAGCACCCGCTCGGAGAACTCGAGTTCCGAGAGCTCGTCGCCGAGACGGTCGAACCACTCGCCCTCGACGTGCCAGCGGCCCCGGAGGTCGCCGTCGGTCGTCAGCGACGTCACTTCGAGCCGCCCCGGCGTCCACTCGCGTTCGTCGGCGACCTCGAGGAGGGTGCGAACGACGGCGCCGACCTCGTCGCTCGTGACGGCGTCGACCTCCGCGATGGTCTCGTACTCGAGGCGGACGTCGGTGCCGTCCCGAGCGTCGATCCGCTCGCCGTCCGGCTCGCGTTCGTCCGTGTTTTCCGCGAGTCGTTCTACCTCGTTCACGTAGATTCCGTGGCTCATCAGTCGGTTCTCGAGGGCTACCCCGACCGGCCGCTCGTCGGACCCGGTGTCGGATTCGGTCATAGCGGGCAGTTCGACGAGCGGAGAGAAAAGTGGTCGGTTACCACACCTCGTGCAACGCGGCCGAGTCGGCGAGGCGGCGAACGAACGTCGCCGATCAGAGCGGCTCGACGAGGTCCTCGAGCGCCGCCCGCGGGTCGTCGGCCTTCGCGACGCCGCTGGCCAGCAGGACGCCCTCGGCCCCGAGGTCGCCCGCAGCGACGACGTCGTCGCCGGTGCTGATCCCGGCGCCACAGAGGACGTCGACGTCGTCGTCGACGTTTGCGGCGGCGTCGACGGCGTCCTCGACGATATCGGGGTCGGCCTGGCTGACCGGCGTCCCGGTCCCGATGAGTTCCGGCGGTTCGACGGCGACGGCATCGGGCCCGAGCGCCGCGGCCGCGCCGATCTGTGCGGGGTTGTTCGCGCAGACGATCGTCTCGAGGTCGGCCCGCTGGGCCGCCTGCACTGCACCGTCGATGTCGGCGAGTTTCAGGCGCTGCTCGGAGTGGTTGAGCAACGTTCCGTCGGCGCCGGCGTCGGCGACCGTCTCCGCGAGGGTGTGGCCGGTATTACTGCCGTAGTCGATCGGATCGACGTGCTGGGCCCAGGTCTCGGCGCCCGTCTCGGCGACGCGCTCGAGGTGGGTCGCCTGCGGCGCGACTGCGATGCGCGCGTCGGTTTCGTCGTCGACGTCGCGAACGGCTTCCGCGACCTCGAGGGGGTCGCAGGGATAGGTCTTGAGGTTTACGAGAACGAACATGTATCCTCAACGGCAGTCGCCGGCAAGAAATAGCTTGCGAGTCGTCACTGTGCCGGCCGCGAATCGGCTCGCTTTTTGCTCCTCGAGTCGGCAGCCGGCGGTTGTCAGTCGATCGCCGCCGAGCAGCCGTCGGCCGCAGGGAACTGCCTCAGTCCTTCCGCTTGACGACGTCGCCGAGCGTGTAACTGCCCGACGAGGAGCCGCCCGACCACTCCGAGTCGTCGCCGGAACTGCCCTCGGCGCTCAGGTCGATCTCGAGGAACCGCTCGAGCTTCGACTGGACGCGGTCGCTCGGGAGGGTGTCGCCGCGTTCGATCTTGCGGATGAGACTCGCCTTCTCGTTGAGCTCGTTCGCGAGATCGGACTGGCTAAGCCCCTTCTGCTCGCGGGCCTTGCGGACGCGCTCGTCGTAGTCGGTCGCGAGCTCGTCCATGTCGTCGAACATGTCCGAGCGGCGCTGACTCGAGGAACTGGAGGAGCTGGAACTGGTGCCGCCGGTCGACGTGCCGCCGGAGCTGGAAGCCGACGAAGACGACGAACTCGAGCCGGTCGAGTACTTCGTCGACGAGCCGGAGCTCGAGGTCTGTCTGACTTCAGTGCCGAAGTCGGTGCAGTCGGCGCACACGTCGAGCTTCGCGCCCTCGACTTTGATGGTCTTCGGAGACGACGTCTCGGCGCCACACATCTCGCACTGAACCATGGGAGTAGCTATAGCCCGGCGAGCTATAAAGCATGCGGCGTTCCCCGGCTCGAAAAAACGGCGGCGCGGCCCCGCGTGGACCGCAATCGCGATCCCGGGGCCGCTCAGTCGAGCGCCGACCAGGAGTAGGCGAACCGCTGGACGGCGGTCAGGTGGCCCACGACGGCGAGGAAGACCAGCAGCCACCCGACGATCGTGAGCCCGGCGGGGTCCGCGCCCTCGAGCGGGTAGGCGAGAAAGCCGACGATCCCGATGATCGCCAGCCGGTCCGCGCGACCGACGAGGCCGCCGTAGACGCGGTCGAGGCCGACCGCCTGGGCCTGCGTCCCCAGGTACGAGGTCATGACGACGCCCGTAACCGCGAGGAAGCCGAGCAAGTAGTTCTCGATGCCTGCGGCGAGCCCGGCGATGACGACGATGTCGGCGTAGCGATCGAGGACGTGATCCAGCAGGTCCCCCGCCGCGGACGCGCGCTCCTGCTCGCGGGCGAGCGCGCCGTCGACGATGTCCAGCCAGCCGTTCAGGAAGACCAGCACCGCCGCGACGACGTACCAGACCGGCGACGCGTGCCCGCCCAGGAAGAAGGCGACGGCGGCCAGGACCGCCATTCCGAACGCGATGACGCTCACCCCGTCGGGCGTCAGGCCGATGCGGTCGAAGCCCCGCACGAACGGGTCCAGAAACCGCGATACGTACGGGCGGAGCTGATCGAGCGTCATCCGAGATACCCCACGAAGTCGACCTCGCCGGCGCTCGGCTCGCGGTCCCCGGTGACGACCGCCTCGAGCGCGTCCGCCACGTCTTCGGGCTCGCGGTCGGTCGTGTCGATCTCGTAGACCGACTCGAGGCCGTGCTGGTCGGCGGCCTCCGAGAGGATGACGTCGAGCGCCTCGCTCTCGGCGTTCTCGCGGGCCTTGGCCTCGGTTTCGCCCCGCTCGAGGAGGCGCTCCTCGAGCGTCGCCGGCGCACACCGCAGGACGGCCACGCGGTCGGCTTCGAAGTGGTGCGCGAGGTGGGATTCGATCACGGCCTCGTCCCGGCCCTCGAGCCAGTCGGCGAGCGCGTCGAGGTCGGCGATCTTGCTCTCCCGATCCGCATCGACCTCGGTGTACAGCTCCTCGTCCTCGAGAACCCGGTTGAGGTGGATTACCTCGAGGTCGGGCAGCGAGTCGTCGTCGGCGAGTCGCTCCTCGAGCAGTTCCGTCGCGGTCGTCTTCCCGGTGCCGGGCGTGCCGGTGACGGCGAGCCTCACGTGTCGGGCACCTCCGCTTCGGTGCTCGCGCCGTCGGCGTCCGGTTCGATGTCCAACTCCGCGAGGACCTCGTTGAGCGTTTCAACGGCCCGCTCGGTCTCGTCTTCGGTGCCGCAGGTGATGCGGATACAGCCCGGCAGGCCGAAACTCGAGCAGTCGCGGACGATGACCCCCCGTTCCTGCATTGCCTCGGCGACCGCGGCGGCGTCACCGACCTCGACGAGGACGAAGTTGCCCTCGCTCTCCCAGACGTGGGCGTCGATGTGCTCGCGCATGTACGCGCGGGAGTCGCGGGCCGTCTCGACGGTCCGCTCGACGTGTTCTGCGTCGTCGATGGCGGCCAGCCCGGCACGACAGGCGATCTCGCTGGCGGCGAAGGGCGTATTCACGCGGGCGTAGGCGTCGGCCCACGCCTCGGGGACGACGGCGTAGCCGAGTCGCACGCCGGCCAATCCGTAGGCCTTCGAGAACGTCCGCAGGACGGCGATATCGTCGCGAGCCTCGAACCCGTCCCGGCCCTCGATCAGCGCGAGGGCGCTATCTCGGTCGGCGAACTCGCCGTAGGCCTCGTCGACGACGAGCAGCGTCTCGTCGCTCGTCTCGTCGGCGAGGCGTTCGACTTCTCCGAGCGGAATCGTCGAACCCGACGGGTTGTGCGGGCTGGTCAGGAAGACGATTCGATCCCGGTCGCCGTCGTAGTACTCGAGGACGGTGTCGGCGTCCTGGGCGAAGTCGTCGGCCTTCGAGAGTTCGTACTCGCGGACGTCGCCGTGGTGGTACCGGGAACTCATTCCGTAGTAGGCAAAGCCCGGGTCGGGCACGAGGACGGCGTCGCCGGGCTCGATCATCGCCCGGTGGAGGTAGTCGAGCGCCCCGTCGCCGCCGTTGGCGAGCCAGACCTGCTCGTCGGTGACGTCCCAGCGGTCCGCGATCGCCGCCGTCAGATCGGCGTGGGCGGCCTTCGGATAGGAGCTTACGCTCGAGGCCGTCTCGCGGATGGCGACGGCGGCCGCGGGCGATGGCCCGTGCGGGTTCTCGTTCGAGGCGAGTTTGACGAACTCCGAGGGGTCCCGGCCGAGTTCCCGGGCGACCTCCTCGATGCCTCGACCCGCCTCGTAAGCGATATGATCGGACAGGTCGCGCGGTTGCATACGCCAACCCAGTCCGTCGCGGCTCTTAAGCGTGCTTACCTGTCCCGGCGCGGTTGTGGCGTCGATCGGTGGCCCTGACCGCTCTCGAGACACCGCCGGGCGCCTTGCATATGCGCTGGACACATTCTTACCGGCAGCAGTGAGAGAACTCCATGACGCTGTGGCGGACGGTACCATCCGGAACCATCGAACTGCCGTCCGGATTCACGCAGAGTGGCGAACGACCACGATCAACCGAACGACCTGAACCGACGGACAAATGAGCGATCTTCCCCCACGAACGACGATCAAGCGGTGGCTAGTCACGACCAACCACAAGGACGTCGGCATCCTCTATCTGGTGACGGCGCTGTTCTTCCTGCTGTTCGGCGGCATCATGGCGCTGCTGTTCCGCGTCCAACTCTGGCAGCCCGGCGGACTCGGGATTCTGGACGGCATGGAGTACAACCAGGCCGTGACGAGCCACGGATTGCTGATGGTGTTCTGGTTCCTCTCGCCGATCGCGACCGGCTTCGCGAACTACTTCGTTCCGCTACAGATCGGGGCGAAGGATCTCGCGTTCCCGCGGCTGAACGCGATGAGCTACTGGTTCTACCTCTTTTCGGGCGTGCTGTTTGCGATTTCGTACTTCCAGGGCCACACGTTCGCCGGCGGCTGGACGATGTACGCGCCGCTGAACGTCCCGATGTACACGACGGCGATGGAAGCAGCAACCGGCGGCAACGCGGCCATCCTCGGGCTGATCCTGTTCGTCCTCTCGGTCACCATCGGGACGGTAAACTTCCTCACGACGATTCACCGCTCGCGGGCGGAGGGGCTCGGCCTCTGGAACATGCCGCTTTTCACCTGGTCCTGGCTGCTGACCGTCTGGATGATGCTGTTCGCGTTCTCCGCGCTGCTCGCCGCTCTGTTGCTCCAACTGAGCGATCGCCTGCTGCTCACGCAGTACATGGTCACCGACGAAGGCTCGAGTCTCCTGTGGGCGCACCTGTTCTGGTTCTTCGGCCATCCGGAGGTCTACATCGTCTTCTTCCCCGCGCTGGGGATCATGTTCGAGACGTTCCAGACGTTCACCGGGCGGCGGCTCGTGGGCCGCAAGTGGGTCATCATCGCGATGGTGCTGGTGGCCGTCCAGTCCTTCTTGGTCTGGATGCACCACATGTTCCTGACGACCATCAACCTCGAGATCAAGACGCTCTACATGGCGACGACCATCGGGATCTCGCTCCCCTTCGACCTGATGGTCTTCTCGCTGATCTATACCATGGTCAAGGGTCGCGTGCGGTTCACGACGCCGTTCCTGTACGCCATGGGGGCACTCGTCCTCTTTATCCTCGGGGGGATTACCGGGGTCTTCCTCGGGGCGGTCGTGCTCGACTACGAGTTCCGCGGCACCTACTGGGTCGTCGCGCACTTCCACTACGTGATGGTCTCGGGCGTCACGGCCCTCATCGGCGGGCTCTACTACTGGTGGCCGAAGTTGAGCGGCAAGATGTACGACGAAACGCTGGGTAAACTCAGCTTCGCGGTCTATTTCGTCGGCTTCAACCTGCTGTACTTCCCGATGTTCCTCGCCTGGGAGACGCCCCGCCGCGTCTTCGAGTACCCCGAAAGCTACCAGATCTACCACCAGTCCGCGACGATCGGCGCGTTCGTCTTCGCGCTCTCGTTCCTGCTTACGTTCTACACGCTCGGAAAGAGTTGGTTTACCGGCCCTGCGGCGCCGGACAATCCCTGGAAGTTCTCCCGGACGGCCGAGTGGGCGATCCCCTCGCCGCCGCCGCTCGAGAACTGGGACGGCCGCCCCTCCTACAGCAGCGGTCGCCTCGAGTTCGTCGATGACACGGCCGCAGACGGCGGCGTCGTGACGGCGGACGTCGAGCAGGAACAACACGCCGACCACGCGAGCATCTGGCCGTTCGGCATCGGCGTCGGCGTCTTCGTCCTCTTTTTGGGCCTCTCGGGGATCACGCCGTATCTCGTTAACTTCGCCGAAGCGCGCGGCCACAGCGTCCCCGGGACCGGGTCCGAGCCGAACATCGTCTATCCGCTGATCGCGATCCTCGGCGTGGCGGTCCTCGGCTACACGCTGTTCGAGTACGGCCGCGAACGGTTCAACGCGCCCGAGATGGCTATCGCCGAACGCTGGCCGTTCGGCGGGGTCGGAACCACGAAACTCGGCGTCTGGTTCTTCCTCGCCTCGGACGTGATCGTCTTCGGCGGCGCCATCGGCGCGTTCATCTTCATGCGACTCCACTCCGGGTGGGGGAACTGGGAGATCGTGCCGCCGTCGTCGACGGTCGGGCTCGTCAACACCTACGTCCTGTTGACCTCGAGTTTCACGGTGGTCCTCGCGCTCGTCATGGCCGAACGCGAGAACAAGCGCGGGCTCCTCACCGCGCTCGGTGCGACGCTGCTGCTCGGGTTCACGTTCCTCGGCATCAAGGGCTGGGAGTGGAACTACGAGTTCTCTCACGGCATCTACTGGTTTACCGACCTCCACTACTCGGTCTACTTCGTGACGACCGGCTTGCACGCGCTGCACGTCATCTTCGGGCTGCTCATCGCCGGCTTCATGATCTACCGAGTCGCGTCCGTCGACGCCTACCTCGAGGACCACCGGCCGGTGGAGTTCTTCGGGCTCTACTGGCACTTCGTCGACATCGTGTGGGTGTTCCTGTTCCCGCTGTTCTACCTGATGTAGCGACGGGGCCCTCCCCGTTCGCTCACGGTTCACGGGTGTCGGCGCGCGCTACTAGCAGCCGATGCTGCCGCATCGCGTCCGTTTTCTCCCTCGAGTCGCCTACCCTGCGCCCGAATGGAACGCTACCCGCAGTCGTCTCGCCGCGCCTACGCGCTCGTCGTCGCCGGGACGATGAGCTACCTCCTGCTCATGTTCGTCTGGTTCTCGCTGCCGGCGTACCTCTCGACGATCATCGACGACGTCGGATTGACGGGAACCCAAGCCGGCGTGCTGACCGGGGCGGTGCCGCTGACCTACATCCCGCTCGCGCTGGCCACCGGGCTCGCGGTCGATCGAATCGGCCCCGGACGGATCCTCGGGGCTGGGGTGTTAGTCTACGGGACGGGACAGATCGGCCGGAGCGTCGCGCCCGACTTTCCCTCGCTGCTTTCCTGTACGATCCTGATCGGCGTCGGCGCGACGACGATCACCTTCGGCCTTCCGAAACTCGTCTCCATCCTGTTTCCGCCCGCCGAGACCGGCCGTCCGTCGGCGATCTACCTCGTCGGCGCATCGTCCGGCTCCGCGCTCGTCTTCGGCGTCGGACGCCCGATCCTCGGCCCGGCGCTCGGCGGCTGGCGACCGCTGTTTTTCTGGAGCGGCCTCGTCGCGATCGGCTACGGACTCGCCTGGCTCGCTCTCGTCCGTCGGACTCGGCTGGACGACACCGCAGCCGACGAATCCTTCGCCCTCGAGTCGATCACCACCGACCTCCGGCTGGTGCTTACCCACCGCGAACTGCAACTGGTCGTCGTGATCGGGACGATGTACCTGCTGCTCAACCACGGCATGCAGGGGTGGCTCCCGACGATCCTCGAGTCGCGCGGTCTCTCAGCGGGTCTGGCGGGCCGGGCGACGAGCCTCCTCATCGGCGCCTACGTCGTCGGCATCCTCTCGGTTCCCGAACTCGCCGACCGGTTCGGAACGCGTCGGCTCGCGCTGACGGGCTGCGGCGCCCTCGCCTGTCTCGGCGTCACGGGCGTGATCGTCGGCGGGACGAGCGCGCTGGCGGTCGCCGGGATCGTCGCGACCGGCGTCGGCACCGGCGGCGTCTCGCCGCTCGTCCGCGCGATTCCGCCAGATCTCGACGGAATCGGGCCGCGACTGACCGGCACCGCGGTGAGCTTCATCTTCGCCGTCGGCGAGATCGGCGGCTTCTTCGGGCCGGTGCTGATCGGCTTCCTGCGGGACGCGACGGGATCGTTCGGACCCGGACTCGCGATCCTCGCAGCCGGTGCGCTCGTGGTCGTGCTGGCCGGGACTGCGCTGCGGGCGCTCGATTCGTAGGCGGATCGACGTGAAACACCGCGGCTCGACGCGCCGGCAGTCGGTGACTCGAGGGCCCATCCGACCCCCGTCGTTCAGAGTTAAAACGCCGGTCGGCCTCGGCGCTCGAGTCCGGGTCCGAGCCCACGTCTGGTCCGACCCCGAACCGTTGAAGGGACTGCCCGCGAACACTCGCGTATGGCGACGGAGTACACGGGGACGATCCTCCGCGGCAGCGAGTTCGAGCCCGTCGAGGGCCGACTGGTCGTCGACGAGGACGGTCGTATCGAGGCTATCGAGGAGGCGTCGGTCGACGGCGCCGACATCATCCTCCCGGCCTTTATCAACGCCCACACCCACATCGGGGATTCGATCGCGAAGGAGGCCGGTCGTGGGCTCTCCCTCGAGGAACTCGTCGCGCCGCCGGACGGGCTCAAGCACCGCCTGCTGCGGGACGCCGATCGCGAGGAACTGGTCTCCGCGATGCGGACCTCGCTGCGGTTCATGCAACGGAGCGGGACGGCGGCCTGTCTGGACTTCCGCGAGGGCGACGTCGAGGGCGTCGAGATGCTCGAAGAGGCCCAAGACGGCCTCCCGATCGACGCGCTGTCGCTCGCCCGCGGCTCGGTCGAGGCGATGGAAGCGGGCGACGGGTTCGGCGCCAGCGGCGCGAACGACGCGAACTTCGACGAGGAGCGCGCCGCCACCCGCGAGGCCGGCAAACCCTTCGGCATCCACGCCGGCGAGGTCGACGAGAGCGACATCAACCCCGCGCTGGACCTCGATCCGGACTTCCTCGTCCACATGGTCCACCCGCAGCCGGTCCACCTCGAGCGCATCGAGGACAACCCGGTGCCGATCGTCGTCTGTCCGCGCTCGAACCTCGTCACGAACGTCGGGCTCTCCCCCTATTCGGAACTCAACGAGCGCACGACGCTGGCGCTCGGGACGGACAACGTGATGCTCAACTCGCCGTCGATGTTCCGGGAGATGGAGTTCCTCGCGAAACTCTCCGATCTGACGGCCGACGAAATCCTGCGGATGGCCACCGTCAACGGCGCCGAAATCGCCGGCCTCGACTACGGCGTACTCGAGCCCGGGAAGGAGGCCCGCCTGCTGGTGCTGGACGGCGACACGAACAACCTCGCGGGGGCGCGCGACCCCGTCCGGGCGGTCGTCCGCCGGGCCGGCGTCGACGACGTGAAAGAAACCGTGCTCGAGCCCGAATCGGCGTAGGGTTGTTCGACGATCCGATTGAGCGCCCTCGGATAGCGAAGTCACAGTACCTATCCGACAGAGATGTTACTTTCCCATCATGACGCAGGAGTTGGGTCCTCGCGCCCGAGCGCTGGCACTGCCCTACTACGCGGACGCCCTCCCGGCGCACGATCGGTTCCACGCCGCACGCGTTCACAACGTGGCACTGGGACTGGCGGACGAGTGCGAGCAGTCCATCGACCGAGCGGTACTCGCCGCCGCCGCATGGTTCCACGACGTCGGCCGGCCGCTCGAACGAACCGGCGAGATCGACGACCACGCCGCGTGGGGCGCTACGGAGGCGAAAGCGCTGCTCGAGCGCGAGGTCGAAGACGTCTCGGCCGACCGGATCGCGGCCGTCGAACGCTGTATCCGCGCCCACAGTATCCGACCGTCCTCCCCGGAGCCGGAGACGCTCGAGGCGAAACTGCTCTTCGACGCGGATAAACTGGACGCCGTCGGCGCACGCGGCATCGTTCGACTCGCCTGTATCGTCGGCGAGCGATCGGGCCGAACGGGCGACGCGTACGCGGTGATCGACGATGTCGACGCCGCAGCGACCGCAGTGGTCGACGCGGAGCCGTCGGGGCAACCCGATGTTACTCTCCTCCAGGAGTGGGCGCGAGAGCGGCTGGACGCGCTATACACGTCGCCCGCTCGCCACGTCGGTGAGTCACGGTGGCAGTTCGTAGAGCAGTTCTTCGTACAGTTCCAGCGCGAACTCGAGGGGGACCCGACCCGGTAATTCGGAAGTCGAGAAAGTCACAGTAATACCGCTCGAGTCCGGACGCCAGCCTATGGATATCTTCTTCAGCGGCTCCATCCGCGGCGGCCGCGACGACGTCGACCTGTACGCCGACCTCATCGACCTCCTCGAGCGCCACGGGACGGTCCTCACCGAACACGTCGGCACCGAGGACGTCGAGGAGAAGGAGGCGGAAGCGGGGCTCACCGACGGCGACATCCACGATCAGGACGTCGCCTGGCTCCGGCAGGCCGACGCCGTCGTCGCCGAGGTCACCACGCCGAGCCTCGGCGTCGGCTACGAGGTCGGCCGCGCGGTCGCGTGGGAAAAACCCGTACTCTGCCTCTACCGACCGGACGCGGAGCACGAGCTGTCCGCGATGATTCGCGGAAACGACGCCGTCGAACTCGTCGAGTACCAGCGGCCGGACGACGTGGGGGACGCGCTCGAGGCGTTCCTGACGTCGTATCAGTAACTTGGACCACGGGGTCGCGCTACGCGCCCTCGCTCCTGTCACACCGAGAGACGTTCCGTCCGCGCCACGACAACGTTATTATAGATGGAGTGTGAATCGTTATCATATTCCATGTACGATTGCATTCTCGTTCCGACCGACGGATCGCCGGAGGTCGAACGCGCCCTCGAGTACGCGTTCGATCTCGCGCGAGCCCACGACGCGACGATCCGGGCGGTCTACGTCGTCAACGCGGCCGGCTACGGGGGGCTGCCGATGGAGACCGCGTGGGAGGGGATCAGCGACGCGCTCCGCGAGGAGGGCCGGTCGGCCGTCGAGCGCGTCGAGGAACTCGCACCCGAGGATATCGACGTGGAAACGAAGGTTCTCGAGGGATCGCCCAGCCGCGTCATCGTCCAGGAGGCCTCGCCGGGCGAGTGCGACCTCGTCGTGATGGGTACCCACGGCCGCGGCGGCATCGACCGACTGCTGCTGGGCAGCGTCACCGAGCGGGTCGTCCGGCGCTGTGACGTCCCGGTACTGACGGTGCAGGTCGATCCCGACGCCCCGAAGGAGGCCGAAGGGGAGCCACAGGTCGCCGTCGAGTAACCGGATTCAGGGCGGGCCGCTGGCTGCTGGAACCGGGTCGGAACGAGAATCACCGTGTTTCTTGCAAATGATCGTGTGTACAGCTAGACTAAAAGACGAACTGGACGGGACCGCCTACAACTTGAACGCTATTTCCTCGACGGCAACAACCAATCGATGAAACAGATGTAGGAGATAGACGGCACTCCCGATACCAACCGCAACGAACACTCCGAGGAGGATATTCGCTGTTATGAAAGCGTAGGCGAGAATCCCGACCAGGATAATAGCGACTCCAGCACCGACTCCAGCGGGGAGTTCCCGCCGTGGCGGACTATGTGACATATTACAAACCTAATACAGACTCCAGTTGAAATTTTTGTTTTGACACCCCTGTGAGCAAAGAAACCGGCCATCGACTACGATTAGACCGGTCGCAAGTGTTCGCAGTCGCCCGCCGAGACCGTCACTCGCTCGCCGTCGTCCGTCTCGAGCACGAGCGCGCCCGTTTCAGTAATATCGACGGCGTCGCCGACGACCTCGCCGGACGGCCGATCGACCCGCACGCGCTGGCCGAGCGTCAGCGCGAGGTCGCGCCAGGCGGGGACGACCGACTCGAGATCGGTTCGGAGGTTGTCGAACTCCTCGAGCAGCCGCTGGACGAACCGGCGGCGATCGACGTCGCCTGCTTCCTCGCGAATGCTGGTCGCGCCTTCCGGTAAGGCGTCGACGTCGATGTTCGCGTTGATGCCGGGCCCGACGACGATCCACTCGACGCGGTCCGTTTCGCCCTCCATCTCCGTTAGGATCCCCGAGAGTTTGCGGTAGTCGCCCTCCTCGCCGACGGGGACGACCACGTCGTTGGGCCACTTGATCCGGGCGTCGACGCCCGCCTCGCGGGCCGCCGTCGCGGTCGCCACCGAGATCGCAAGCGTATACAGCGGCGCCCGCGACGGCGCGATCGCCGGCCGGTCGACGACGCTCAGCCAGACCCCGCCGGACGGCGCCGCCCACTCGCGCTCGAGGCGGCCGCGGCCGCCCGTTTGCTCGTCCGCGAGGACGACGACGTCTTCGGCGCCGTCGACGGCCAGTTCCCGCGCGCGGCTGTTCGTACTCCCGATCGCGTCGTGATATTCGACGGAAAACGGCGCCTCGAGCCCGTACTCGACTGCCTCGCCGCCGAACTCGGGCACTCCCACGAGTTCGTAGCCCGCAGGGCCGCTGTCGATATCGAAGCCGGCGTCCCGTAGCTCGTCGACGTGCTTCCAGACGGCCGCCCGCGAGACCTCGAGCGACTCGGCCAGGTCGGGTCCCGAGACCGGACCGTCCGCGATCGCCTCGAGAATGGCTCGTCGCGTCTCGTTCATAGGGGTGGGAGGGGAGCGCGTGTACTTCAATCGGCGGGGTTGCTGGCGGTCACGAGAGCGACTTCCATTCCGGACGACTGGTCCGTCAACTGGCCGGTCTATAGGCTTTTACGGATGCTCGTCGGAGCCCCGAACTGGGGGGAGACGCGGACCGGTGGCAGGTGACACAATCATGAAACTCGGCACGATCTGTACGACCTGCGGGGAACGCATCGAAACGGACCAAGTGACCGTCTGCGAGACGTGCGGCAGGGGAATCCACGACCGGTGTCGCGAGTACGAGACGACGTTCGAGTGCCGCAGGTGCGGCGACGAACAGTGGATCGGCGCGGTCGAATTCTGACGTCGGTTATTCTTCCGCTCGCAGTTCGCGCAGCTTCTCCCGACCCGGCGCGATCAGTTCGTCGAGATAGGTCGCGAGCGTGCCTTTGGCGTCCGCGGGGTGAAGCTCGCCGGACTCGAGATCCTCGGCGAGGCTCTCGTACGCCTCGTAGGTCAGGTCCCCGCCGTACTTCTCGGGGCGCTCGACCGTAATCTCCTCGAAGCGCGGAAAGACGTGGTACTCGAAGAGTTCGAGGACGGGGTTCTTGCGCTCGTTGCCGTCCTCGTCCGGCTCCGGATCGCGGGTCGGGGGACAGTAGGCGGAGTTGACCTTCTCCTCGAGCTCTTCGGTCGAGTCCTCCATCGAGATGGTAACGCCCTCGCTCGAGGACATCTTCCCCTCGCCGCTGGTGAGGTCGGCGACGATGGGCGTGTGCAGCGCCGGCCGGACGTCGTAGCCCAGTTCGGGGAGTTCCTCGCGGGCGAGCATGTGGACCTTGCGCTGGTCTAAGCCGCCGACGGCCAGATCCAGATCGAGGTACTCGATGTCAAGCGTCTGCATCAGCGGGTAGACGACGTGGCTCACCTTCGCGGTCTCGCCGCCCTGAATCTCGGCCATCGCGCGCTGGGCGCGGTTGAGCGTCGTCGAGACCTCGAGTTCGTGCAGGTCGAGCACGTACTCCTCGTCGAGCTGGAACTCCGAGCCGTAGACGAACTCCGTCTGGTCCTCCTCGAGCCCGTAGGCGATGAACTGAGCCTTCATCTGCTCGGCGGTCTCCCGAATCTCCTCGAACGTGCCCTTGTCGTTCAAGTATGCGTGGACGTCCGCGAGCAGGACGACGACCTCCATGCCGGCCTCCTGGAGGTCGATGAGCTTGTTCGCCGTCAGCAGGTGCCCCAGGTGGAGCACGCCGGAGGGCTCGTAGCCGACGTAGGCGCGCTTGCCCTCTGGGTCCTCGGCGAGTTCGCGCACCTCCTCGTCGGTCACGACCTCCTCGGCGTTGCGGGTGATCAGGTCGTATGCATCCATTGCTGTTTGACTGGAATCAGCGGACGGATTTATGACTTCTTGAACGACGGTAGTATACTGGACGGTCTCACACTCGCGCCGGCCGATCTCAGAACGGCGTCAGCGAGTCGACCCGGTCGCGGGCCGTCCCCGCGAGGTAGCCGGTCGCAGCCCCGACGCCGGCGCCGACCGCGCCGCCGGCCGGGCCAGCGAGGCCGCCGACCTTGCCGCCGACTTTCGCTCCCTTGGCCGCTCCTTTCGATGCGTGCTCCGATCGCAGACACGGTGGCTCGAGCGATGGCATCGTCGGTTCGTTCAATCCGAATATGAATAACTGTTGTCACTGGCGCCGGTATCGATGTCGGCGCGTGACTGCCTGCCGAAGGCTCATTTGAACCTCTCGCGTAGCGACCGATCGATGCTCGACTCGGAGGACCTGATCAACGCCGTCCGTCGGAGCCTCCTCCCGCAGCTCCACTACCTCCTTCGGGGCTCCTTCGGCGGCTACGCCGTCAGCCACACCACCGCCGAGGAGTACGCGCTGACCGCCCACTGTCAGGAGCAGCGCCTCGAGGAAATCCTCGACGAGATCGGCTTTTCACGTAATCCGATCGCCTCCCTGAAGGTCCGAGTCGACGGCAATACCTCCGAAGGGTCGTGGGTGTGGCGGCCGTCGCCGCTGGCCGACGGCCAGTTGCACATCGTGCTCCACGCGCTCGAGGACGGGACCGGCGTGGACGTCTACGCCCACTGGGAGTACTCCTGGATCCGCCACCCCTACAAACACTACATCGCTCGCGGGTACGACGCCGAAATCGGCGTCCAACTGGCCCGCCGCTGGCTCACCAGCTACGGCCGCGACGAACTCGCCGGCACCGAAGTCCCCTACGAGATCGACAGTTCGTTCTCCCGGCGCGCGAGCGAAGCCCTCTCGCTGTCGTACTACCGGCTCGAGGACGTGATCGCAACGGTCGAGGACCGAGTGCCCCTACTCGAGGACGTCTCGCTCGAAATCGACCGAACTGGGAACGACGATCTCTCCGCTTCGATCGTCGAGCGGTGAGAAACGACGGACGAGAATTCGGCTCGAGCAAGGCCGATAGCTGCCATTCCGGTAATACCACCGTCACCAACTTACATTCGATACGAAGTGACGGGAAGTAGCTCGGCGAGTCATCACCGCAGACCGATTCGTGATATCGATAATCGGTTTATTAACGGTCGATAATATCACAATCTGTCCGAGGAGCGGGTGCTTCGATCCGTCCCCCGCGGATCCGCAGGCTTACGGCCGTCGTACGCCAACGCCCTCCCGAATGGATCTCGTGGAGAAGTACCAGTCGTTCCTCGTCTTCGCCGCGATCCTCGGCGGACTTGCAGTCGGTCAACTCCCCGGCGTTCCCGCCGTCGCGGACGCCCTGCTCCTCCCGATCCTGATGGTGATGCTGTTCGCCGCATTCACCGCGATTCCGCTCTCGCAGTTGCGCGCGGCGTTCGGCAACCGGCGCGTCGTCGGCTCGAGCCTGCTGGTCAACTTCGTCTGGAACCCGCTGGTGGCGCTTGGCCTCGGCGCGGTCTTCCTCCGTGATCATCCCGCGCTCTGGGTCGGCCTACTTATGCTGCTGGTCACGCCCTGTACCGACTGGTACCTGATTTTCACCGACATCGCGGACGGGAACGTGCCGCTGGCGACCTCGTTGTTGCCGTACAACCTCGTGCTCCAACTGATCCTCCTGCCGGTCTACCTCTACGCGTTCGCGGGCGAACTCGTCGAGCTCCCGCTCGGCGTGTTACTCGAGAGCGTCGCGCTCGTGCTGGTCGTGCCGCTCGCGCTGGCGGGTGGCGTGCGGTGGGTGCTGTTCCGGCGGCGGAGCAAAGAGTGGTTCCGACAACGCGTCCTTCCGAAGCTGAGTCCGCTGCAGATCGCCAGCCTCTGTTTCGCTATCGGCGCGATGTTCGCCTCGCAGGGCGAGGTCGTCCTCGAGCGCCCGGAACTGCTCGCGCTGCTCGCGGTCCCCGTGATCGGCTTCTACGCGATCAACCTCGCCGTCGGGTTCGGCGTCGGCCGCCTCCTGTCGTTCTCCTACGACGAGCTGGTCTGTTTCAACAATACGATCCTCTCGCGGAACTCGCCGACCGCATTGGCTATCGCGGTCGTCGCCTTCCCGGACGAGCCGTTGATCCCGCTGGCCCTAGTCATCGGTCCGCTGCTTGAGCTGCCGCTGTTAGGCGTGATCGCACAGATCCACATAGCCGTCAGGAACCGCGACTGGTGGCCGCTCGAGCCGTCGACCCTACTCGAGCGATACTCGTAGTTGTCACAGTCTTTGCATTTGCGGAACAAAGTGCGAACTGGGCTCGTTTCGATCCGAACTTGTCGGCGATATTACCCCCGAGACGGTAGTTCAGCAATCATAACTGGCTGGCGCTGTTCTCGACGAGCGATGAAGCCCGTGATTAGCATTCTTTCGAACATCGGCGGGCGGCGCGCTATCTTGGGCCTTGGAAGCGTGTATATTGTACTGAGTGTCCTGTGGCCGTTTGTAAGACTCCCGAGACCGACACCACTCGAGGAGGAACTGATCGTTTCTATCCTGGTCGGCGGGGCTGGAATCACGCTCTTCTATGTTGGCTATCGCCTGCCACAGACCGATATCCGGCCCGAATTCTTCGATACCGTCGCCAGTTGGTGTTTCCGCGCAGTCGGAGTGATGGTCGCAATTCTCGTCTTCATCGGACTCGTTGCCGATCTGAACGATCCTGCCCACAACTTCCTCATCCTACCGGCGCTTGCTGCCATCGCCGGCACTGGCGCAGGTAGGCATGATGCACGGGCCAAAACACGGACGTTTACCCTCAAACAGCGGAACCGGGAGCTACAGGAGACGCAGGCAGAACTCGAGGAAACCGTTACTCGACTCGAAGAATCTGAGCAACGATACCGAACGCTCACGGAGAACTTCCCGAACGGTGCGGTCGCGCTTTTGGACGACGAGTTACGCCATACAATTGTCGGCGGTCAGGGCTTCGAATCAGTCGATTTCGGTGCCGCAGATCTCCAAGGAGAAAGGGTTCAAGAAGTGTATTCAGGCGAAATTCTAGAAACTATCGAATCGCACTATCGCGCAACACTCGCCGGCGAGCCGACCTCGTTCGAGTTGACGATGCAGGGACGCGTATTCGAGTTCCATACGCATCCGCTAACCGACGACGGCGACGTGTACGCCATCTTAGCGATGTCCCAGGACATCACCGAGCGCAAGCAGCACGAGGAGAAACTCGAACAGTTAGTCGCCGACCTCGAGGAATCGAACGAACGCTTAGAGCAATTCGCCTACGCCGCCTCCCACGACTTGCAGGAACCGCTGCGGATGGTGTCGACCTACCTCCAGCTCATCGAACGCCGATACGGAGAGAAACTCGACGAGGAGGGCGAGGAACTCTTCGAGTACGCGCTGGACGGGGCCGAGCGCATGCGCTCGATGATCGACGGACTGCTCCAGTATTCCCGAATCGAAACGATGGGCGGCGAGTTCGAGCCGGTCGATCTTGACACCGTTTTCGACGACGTCCGTGAAGACTTACGGGTACAGATCGAAGAGAGTGGGGCCGAAATAACCAGCGACCGGCTCCCTCGCGTGAAAGGGGATGCAGACCAGTTGCGCCAACTGGTCCAAAATCTGTTGTCTAATGCGATCGAGTATAGTGGTGAGGAGGCGCCGCAGGTACGCGTCTCTGCCGAACGGAACGGCGACACGTGGGTCGTCTCCGTCACTGACCACGGAATCGGCATCGATCCCGACGATCAAGAACAGATATTCGAGGTCTTCGAGGGATTACACGGAGACGGTGACTATGCAGGCACAGGAATTGGCCTTGCAGTCTGTGAACGTATCGTCGAGCGTCACGATGGGGAGATATGGGTCGACTCCGAACCTGATGAGGGATCGACGTTCTCGTTCACACTCCCAGCAGTGACTGATTCCGCGACGTAGAGTATCCGTACTGAGTGCTCGCCCCGCTTTCTCGAATCAAACCGCTCGATTCACGGGCGACGGAGTCTCCGGAGTTCCTTCCGTGACCGTCCCTCGGCTGTCGTTGGAGTCGCAGCCGATTCACAGCCCGTTCCGAATCCGCTCTTCCGCCGCCTCGAGCGCCCGCTCCCGGTCGAACGCCTCGACGATCGCCCGCAGTTCGTCCTCGTCGGCGTCCGCGAGGTCCCGCGCGTGTGCGGTCATGTTCGGCACGGCGCGGATGATGTTGTCGACGATCGGCACGTCTGCGACCTGCGGCGAGCGCGAAAGGGGATTCAGGTCGATCACGATCTCCGTCTTGCCCATCTCCTCGAGCGCCTCCGCGCGGTCGCCGTCCTCGAGCGGCACGAGCACCACGTCGGCCGCGTAGATACCGTCCTCATCGACCTTCGCGCGCTGGTGGTCGAGATTGGGGATGCGCGCGTCGGCCTCGAGCCCCTTCACGTCCTCGGCGCCGTGCTCGCGCAGGTGGTCGGCGATGGCCTCGAGTCGCTCCTCGGTGCGGTTGAAGAGGTTGACCTCGAGGTCGGCACCGGTGGCGTCGGCGAGTTCGACCATCTCGCCGGGCACGAGGGCGGCGACGTTGCCGTTGATCGAGAGCACGGGACGGTCGGCAAGTAGCAGGTGCGCGGCGGCGGCGCGTTCGGCCTCATCGGCGCTCGGAATCGTCTCCTCGCCGAGCAGGTAGTCGAAGGCGCTGCCCCGGCCCTCGGCGTGCATCCCCTGGAGGTGCGTAATTCCCTTCTCGACGCCCTTCTCGATCCGGTGGCGAGTGAGCAGGTCCTGGTACCGCGGGTGGTCCTCCGGAATCTCCTCCTCCTCGTCGACGTCGGCCGAGACGGTGTCGTAGTCGCTCACGGCCGGTGTCTCGGGTCGGCTGCTAAAAAAGTCGACTGATTGCCCGTTCGTCGTCCGTTTCGAATCGTCCCGCGAGTGCCTTACTCCGTGAAGGTGATCCACCCGTCCGGCGCGTGGGACTTCACGTCGTTCATGGCCTCGCGGGCCGCCGTCCGACTCTCGTAGGTCTGCGTGCTCTCGGCCATCCGCGAGCCGTACTCGTCGACCAGCCGCCACACCCAGCCGTCCTCGTCCCGGTGTAGCTCGAAGGAGACGCTGTCGATCTCGAGGATGCTCGCGGCCTCGATCAGGTCCCGAACCTGCTCGAGTCCCTCGCGGGCGGCTGCGTTCGACTCGTAGGTCTCGGTGCCGGTCGCGACCGGCCGGCCGTCCTCGTCGAGCAGCCGCCAAGACCAGCGGTCGTCCTCGTCGGCGATGAGTTCGAACGAGGCGACGTCGAAGTCGACGCGGCCGGCCATGGGTGCGAGTTGTTTGACTTCATCGATCGTCGACAGCAGCTCTTCTTTCGTCGGTGCGGTGCCGGCTGCACTCGCGAGCACGTTTCGGTCCGCGTCGACGAGATCCCAGCGCCAGGCGTCGGTTCGGGCGCCGCTGGCCGCCTCGCCGCCGTTGCTGTCGCGTTGGACGCGGATCACCGCGTCCTCGATCGCGAAGATCGGCGCAGCGTCCGCACGTTCGGTCAGGGCAGAGACCCGGCCGAGCGCGGTCTCGCGGCCATCGTAGGTTACCGTCGCGTCGGCGAGTTCCTCGCGGTCGCGATCGAGCAGCCGCCAGCTCCAGTCGCCGGTGCCGGCGTCGTAGAGTTGCACCGTCACGTCGCCGATCGTACAGCGCTGGGCCGACGCGGCGGCGTCGCGGACGCTTTCCAGCCGATCGCGGAGTTCGTCCCGCGTCGCCGCGCCGTCGGCGTCGACCGCGACCGTGTCGCCCGACGGCAGCACGAACCGCCAGTGCCACTCCTCGTCGGCGTAGGGCTGGAAGATCGCGTCGTCCATCGTCCGCACCTCGGACTCGAGGTGCTCGAGCAGGCGGTTCATCGCCTCGCGAGCGGCGTCGCGGGTCGGATGCGTCGCGGGATCCTCGGCGACGAGTTTGCCGCCTTCGTCGATAAGCCGCCAGCCCCACTCGTCGTTCTCGTCGACGAACAGCTCGAACGCGGCGGTCTCGATCTCGAGGAGTTCGGCGTCGGGGGCCTGCTCTTTGAGCGTCATCATGGCCTCGGCGGCCTCGCTGCGGCTCGCGTGTTCCTCGCCGCTGTCCGCGAGGACGTTGCCGTCCTCGTCGATGAGCCGCCAGCGCCACTCGCCGGAGTCGGCCTCGTAGACCTGGAAGGCCGCCTCCTCGAACTCGATGAGGTCGGCCTCGCTGGCCTGTTCGCGGACGCGTTCGATCGCCGCCGTCGCGGTTTCGGCGTCGGCGTGGGGTTCGGTGCTCGCGGCGACGACCTCGCGATCGTCGGTGACGAGCCGCCAGTGCCAGTCCTGCGTCGCGGCGCCGTTGCCGTCGGGGTCGGCCCCGTCCGGGGTCGCCGTTCCGCCGTCCGTTGCCGCCGGCTCCTCGAGGACCGGCAGATCGTCGCCGTCGGACGACGACGGCGTGGTCGGGAGCTCCGAGGCGGGATACACTTCGTAGGCCGCATCGTCGATTTCGACGACGTCGGCGTCGCGGGCGTTCTCGGCGAACTGTTCGGTTTCGCGGGTCGTCTCGCCGTGGTCGGCGTAGCTCTCGGGACCACGGGCGACGACGTGTTCGGATTCATCGACGAGCCGCCACTGCCACTCGTCGTCGGACGTGTACTGTTCGTAGGTGGGGTCGCCGGAAACCGTCACGGATGCCGAACTGAGTTCGGCGAGCAGCGTTTCGGCGGCTTCCTCGGCCCCGCGGCGCGTCTCGGCGGTGTCCGCTGCGGTCGCGATGACGGTATCCGTCTCGTCGACGAAGCGCCACGTCCAGCCGTCGCCGGCGTCGGCTTCGCGGAGTTCGACGCCGAAGTGTTCGACGTCCAGTACGCGGGCCTGTTCGAACCGTTCGGCGAACGTGCGGGCGGCTTCCTCGGCGCTCGCCTGATCGTCGTGGCCGCGGTCGCTCGTCGCCAGCACCGTGTGCTCGTCGTCGACCAGTTGCCAGTACCAGCGGTCTCGTTCCTCGGTGTAGGTGAACGCGGCCCCTTCGATTTCGATGATGTCCGCGTCGGGCCCGCGGTCTTTCAGGAAGCTGACGGACTCCTCGGCGCCGTCGCGGTCGTCGAACTCGCGGTCGCAGGTTCCCACGACGCTGCCGTCCTCGCGTGCGAGCGTCCACTGCCAGGTGCCGTCCCGATCCTCGTAGAGCCGGAACGCCGACGTCGTCAGCTCTAACAGTCCCGCGGAGCTGATCTGGGACTTGACGCGTTCGATTCCTTCCCGCGCGTCCGGCCGCGTTGGGGCGCTTCCCTCGCTCGTCGCCAGCGCTTCCCGGTGCAGGACGTTCCACTTCCAGTCGCCCTGCTCGTCCCGGAAGACGGCGAACTGCGCGTCCTCGAGCGCGTCGCCGGTGAGAATCGGCGGGTCTTCGGTCGTCCCTTCCTCCTCGACGAACAGCCCCTTCTGCCCGGTGAGCACGGGGACGAGCGCCGTCACGCCGGTGATAATCGCGATGCCCGTCGTGTAGACGCTGATGACCTCGACGTCGAGCCCCATCCCGAGGTGGCGCCAGTTGTCCGGGTAGACGACGCCGAACGCCGCGACGCCGACGAGCGCGACGAACAACCCGACGACGCTGGCCTGAATGCCGCGTCTGCGCACCGGCAACATCAGTCCGATCCCGAACAGACAGATCGCCAGTCCCGCCGCCGCTGCGACGCCCGTGACCCTGATTATCGGTTCTTCTCCGAAGCTGCCGGCGTAGCCGACGACGAACGCGATGACACCGGCCGCCCCGATGATGTACCCGAGAATGAACAGCCAGTAGCCGTAGACGTCCTTTCCCGAATCCGGTTCCCCGACGTAGTGTTCGTACAGCCGAAACAGGCTTCGGTGAAGTTCACTGCTGAATGACATTCGTAAATTCGAGTACATAACTCGAATGTACTATAATAAAGCTTCGGCCAAGTGTACGATTTGTTACGGATATTCTTGCACGTATTCAGCCTTGAGAACGCGCTACTCGGCCAAATTCCCAGATCTGATAATTGGGTGGCGAAGACGTAACGGAGTACCGACAGAACAGGTGCCGCCGTCCGGTCCTCCGAAAACCATCAGCATACCGGTCGAAATCGGCAGGACCCAGCGAGCGACTGTAGTGCGCCCGCGATGAGGGCGAGGCGGCTACTTCAGCATCGCGCCGGCCGGATGGGTCGCACAGACGGACGGCTCGTACCCGGCGTCGGAGAGTCCCGTCCCGAGCGCGAAGACCGTCTCACCGAGCATGGCCATCGACGCCTGTCCGTCGACGGCCGCGACGTCGCCGATCGTCTCGCTCACGCGCTCGGTCAACAACTCGGCTTCGCGCGCGAACAGCCGCGACGCGTACATGAAGGAGAGCAGGGTCGGCTCCTCGACCACCCGCGACAGCGCCTCCGTACCGGCCTCGGTCAACTGCTCGGTATCGCCCGAGAGGACGTCGGCCGTCGACAGTTCGCCGAAGGAGACGTATTCGACTCGAGCGCGCGCGGGAATCGAATCGAGTTTGTTGTCCTGCGGCCCGCCCGGCTCGAGGCGGATCGGGACGCCGCCGCGAGCCTGTGCAACCACGTCACCCAGGCCGGTGCCCGCCTGCACTTCGGCGCCGTGAGCGATCGTCACGAGTTCGTTCATCGAGAGCTTCCGCTCGAAGACGCGGTTCGCCGCGAGCGCAGTCCCCAGCGCCAGCGCGCCGGAGACGCCGAAGCCGGCGCCCAGCGGGAGGTCCGCAGTCGCCTCCACCCGCGCGGGCGCGTCGAGCGTCTCGAGAACGGTGGTCACTGGGTCGACCTCGATTTCCTCCCCGTCGAGGACGACCGTCGGCTCCGATCCTGCTGCGGGCTCGACCGTCACCTCGACGCCGTCGGTAAGCGTCAGGCCGGCGCCTCGCGAGCCGGCTTTCGTCGGATCTTCGTCCGGATGAGCACTGAAGAAACCGGTGATGTGGCCCGGAACGAACGCCGTCGCCTCGTCGCGCATTACCCGTGATTTCGGTCCGAGCGGTATAACGTTGAAGATTTTTCGCGTCCGTCGCTCGCGGCGGACTCGCAGCCCCCGGCGGACTGTTCCGCTCCCTGAACGTCATCAGTGAGTGAATATCACGGCACCGTATTTGTGTTCGTTCAGTGAAAGCAGAACGTGACCCGAAAGCCCGATTCCACGTCAACGTCGACATCGTCCTCGCTGGGGAGCGACGCCGCCCGGTCCGCGGCGAGTACCGATCGACTCGAGCGCCGCAGTGGCGTCGACACGAGCGACAGCGACGCGTCGGCAACCGACACCGGTGACGAGGCCGCCGACGGCCCGCTCGAGCTTACTGCAGCTGCGGATCAGTGCCGGGCCTGCGGCGAGACGATCGGTCCGCGCGAGCGCCGACTCAGTTGGGTCGTCGAGACGGAGACGGCGACGCTCGAGGCCCACTACTGCAGCGAGGCGTGCCTCCCCGATGAGCCGCCGACCGGATCGCAGTCGGCGGCAGCGAAAGCGGACGCACGGCAAGCGCCCCGCGACTGGTCGTACTGCCGCTGACTGTTGCTCGCCGCGTCTCGCGTCGAGTTGTCGCCGTCTACGCGGCCTCGGTCTCGTTGCCGACCCTGGCCTCGCCCTCGACCCCGTGCCGAATCGTCAACACCGGCACCGGTGCGTTCCGGACGACTCGCTCAGCCGTGCTCCCGAGCAAAACGCGGCTTAGACCGTTCTTTCCGCGCGTCCCCATTACGATGAGATCGATCGACGTATCGCCGGCGTACTCGACGATTCGCTCGTTCGGCGTTCCCTCGAGTACGTGCTGTTCGGCCTCGAGACCCGCCTCTTGGGCCGCCTCGAGAACCGGCTGGGTCACCTCGCTGCACTGGGCGCGTAGCTCGGCCGGTTCGTCGCCGAGATCGCCCATGTCCGCGGGGTCGACGACGTACATCGGGTGGAGAGTCGCGTCGTTCTGGCGAGCGATGTGGAGGGCGTGGTCGATCGCCGACTCGGAACTGGGGCTTCCGTCGGTCGGGACGAGAATTTCGTCGTACATCTGGCGAGCATATGGAGAGTCTCGCCGTAGGGGTTGGGCCGTCACACGAAACGTGCGAACGTGCGGGGCGGATCGGGCCGAGTCAGCACCTCACTCCGTCGCCTCCGGCGCGGGAACCTCCTGGCCGAGATCGGACATCACCGGCGCGGCGGTGACGCCGTGGACGACGATCGAGACGAGGACGGCGAAGCCGACGATCGACCAGACGATCCCCGAGTTATCGAATTCGGCGTTGTTCACGCCGTAGGCGAGGTAATAGAACGAGCCGATCCCCCGAATTCCGAAGAAGGCGATGGCGTTTCGCTCCGGCGGATAGCCGACGAGTCCGAGCAAGCCCGCGACAGGACGCACGAGCAGGACCAAGGCGAGCCCGACGAGTGCAGCCTGCCACGTGAGCGGCGCGAACAGCCCCGTCGCGATCGCACCGCCGAACAGCACGAGCAACACGGCCACCACGAGCCGCTCGACGACCTCGGCGAAGTCGTGGAGTTCTTGATGATACTCGTGATCGCGTTCGAAGCCGCGAATGGCGACCGCCGCGACGAAGACGGCGATGAACCCGTAGCCGCCCGCCAGTTCGGTCAGGCCGTAGGCGATCAGCGTCGCCGCGAGCGCCTCGGCACCGCCCATCGCCTTGGCGAGTCGGGTGCTCGCGGGGTACTGGAAGACGAACTTCGCGAGGGCGTAGCCGAACACCCACCCCACGGCGACCCCGACGACGATCTTGTAGCCGACGTCGACCGCCAGCCACTCGAGGAGCCAGTTGTCCGGCCCGACGCCGGCCGTCGCCATCGCGATCGCGAGGTACGTGAACGGAAATGCGAGCCCGTCGTTGAGTCCGGCCTCCGACGTGAGCGCGAACCGGACCTCGTCGCTCTCGCCCTTCTGGGGCGGATCGACCTGGACGTCGGCGGCCAGCACCGGGTCCGTCGGCGCGATGACTGCCCCGAGCAACACCGCCGTGGGAATCGACAGCCCGACGGCCCACCAGCCCAGCACCGCCGCGGCGGCGATCGTCAGCGGCATCGTGATCCCGAGCAGCCGCCACGTCGTCTTCCAGCGCTTGACCCCCGGCGGCCGGTCGATCTTCAGCCCCGCCCCCATCAACGCCACGATGACGCCGATTTCGGTCAGATGCTCCGCGATCGTCCCGTGTGCGAGCGGATCGGGCGCGGGCAACTCGAGCGGCAGCGAGAAGACGAGGATGCCGAACGCGACGTAGACGATGGGAAACGAGACCGGGCGATTGTCGAGCAGCCGCGGCAGCGCGACCGTGCCGAGCACCGCGACGCCGACGATCACCAGCGCGATCTCGTAGAGGGACACGAACGCGTGTGCGACGACTCGCGGAAAATATTCTCGGGTTGCAATACAAACAGCGCTCGAATTCGGGCCATCGCGGTCCGAACTTACCTGACGATCGTCACCGGAACCGGCGACCGTCGGGCGACCGTCTCCGCGACGCTCCCCAGCAGGAGCCGCGCGGCCCCGTGGCGTCCGTGACTTCCGATCACGACCAGATCGGCGTCCGCCGCGGCGTCGATGATCGAGCGCGTCGGATCGCCGATCCCCGTCGTCGTCTCGAGGTCGCCCTCGTGGGCCGCCTCCTCGGCCAGTTCTTGCGCCCGGTCGAACACTGCCTCGGCCTGCTCCTCCATGCCTCGCTGCACCTCGTCGTCGAATCCGAGCCCGTCATCGACGGTCAGCGTCGTCCCCTCGAGTTCGATGACGTGCAACACCGTGATGTCCGCCTCGGGGTGCATCTCGAGGACGTACTCGAGCGCCGCTTCCGCCGGTTCGGAGCCGTCCATCGGTACGAGGACTCGAGTGGCCATAGGTGACCTACGGTGCAGTGATAGATAGTTATTGGCGCGATGCCCGTCGCCGTCGGTCACCGCGACAGCTGTTCGTTCGGGCGGTTATCGCGTCCGCACTCGAGGCCAGCGCCAAAAAACGATTTCAGTGATCCCGGTTCGCGGCTACGTTGCTATCAGTTACGGCGACAGCCGCTGACGGTCGCGTGGGAACAGCACAGCCTCCCGGATGTTATCGAGCTCGAGCAGCGTCATCAGCAGACGCTCGCCGCCGAGACCGAAGCCGGCGTGGGGCGGCATGCCGTACTTGAACATCTTCGTGTAGTACTCGAACTGGTCGGGGTCCAGCCCCTGCTGCTCGAAGCCCTCGATGAGCTTCTCGTGGCGGTGTTCGCGCTGGCCACCGGAGACCAGTTCCATGCGCGGGTGCATGAGGTCGAAGCCGGTCGACAGTTCCGGATCGTCGTCGTGGTCCTTGATGTAGAACGGCTTGATCTCGCTGGGCCAGTCGGTGATGAAGTAGTGGCCGCCGACGTCCTGGCCGAGCGCTTCCTCGGCCGGCGTCGAGAGGTCGTCGCCCCAGACGAGCTGCTCGTCGAGTTCGCCCGTCGCGTTGATGCGCTCGATGGCCTCCTCGTAGCTGATACGGGGGAAGTCGCCCTCCGGCACCTCGAACTCGTCGGCGATGCCGAGCGCCTCGAGTTCGTCGCCGAAGTTCTCTTCGACGGCTTCGTAGGCGGACTTGACGATACCCTCGGCGACGTCCATGGCGTCCTCGTGGTCGCAGAACGCGCCCTCGAAGTCGATCGAGGTCGCTTCGTTGAGGTGTCGCGGCGTGTTGTGCTCCTCGGCGCGGAAGATCGGGCCGATCTCGAAGACGCGCTCGACGTTGGAGCCGGCGATCAGCTGCTTGAACAGCTGAGGCGACTGGTTCATGAACGCTTCCTCGCCGAAGTAGGTGATCGGGAACAGTTCGGTGCCGCCCTCGGTCCCGGTCGCGACGATCTTCGGCGTGTTGATCTCCGTACAGTCGAACTCGCGGAACTGGTCGCGGACGGCGTTCAGGACGCCCGAGCGGATCTCGAAGATCGACTGGACGTCGTCCTTGCGCAGGTCGAGGGTGCGGTTATCCAGCCGCGTCGAGAGGTCGGCGTCGACCTTCCCCGAGGGGTCGAGCGGCAGTTCGGGGTCGGCCGGCGCGACGACCTCGAGCGATTCGGGCGTGACCTCGACGCCCGTCGGCGCGCGAGGCTCTTCCTCGACGCCGCCGGAGACTTTGATGACGCTCTCGCGGGAGACGTCGAGTCCGGCCTCGACGAGGTCGTCGTCCATTTCTTCCTTCTCGAACTTGATCTGGATCTTCCCGGTCGTGTCGCGGAGAATCAGGAAGGCGATGCCGCCGAGGTCGCGGATCTCGTGGACCCATCCGGCGACGGTGACCTCGTCGCCCGGCTCGGCGTCGGCAGTGTAGGTTCTGTCCTGCATACACACCGATTCACGCAGGCGCAACTTAAGCGCAATCGTTCGGGGTCGCCGTGTCGAGCGGCCGCAGGGCGACGAGACGTCCCGGGACGAACCGAAACAGAACGGAATGCGAGCGACGAGAACGGTCCGATCAGTACGACCTGACGTCCGCCGCCGTCCGCTCGAAGACCGACGGGGTCCGCGTGAGCACCGGTTCGTCGGCTTCGATGGCGATCCCGGCGATCATCGCATCGACCGCGTCGATCGGGTGGTCCTCGCCGTGGAGGCGCTTGTGCTCGTCGACCGCCGTCCGGCCAGCCGGGAAATCGTAGGGTGCCACCTCGAGTCGCTCGACGATCGCGTCGAACTCGGCTCGCTTCGCTTCGGGCAGCCCCTCTCGAATCTGAGCCACCGTTAGCTCCGATATCGCGGCGTCGCGCCAGTCGATATCCTCGAGCGCCGCGACGGCGTCCTCGTCGCCCGCCATGAGGTCGACGACGAAGCTCTCATCAAGCAGCACTATCGTCGCCCTCCAGGAACTGTTCCGTATCGAGTTCGCCGTTCGAGTTGCGAAAGCGCTCGGCCTCGTCCATCTGTCCGTTTATCTCCGCGCGAAACGCCGATAGCTGTGCGCGAACCCCCTCGAGTTCGTCCGCGTCGACGAACCCGACGAGGTCGCGAAGCGGATTCTCGTCGTCGGCTGGCTCCGTGTCGGTCCCCATCTGTGTCCGAGTACGAATGCCCCGGATATAAAGGTTAGACGGCGGTCGGCGAACGACGACACGAGGTGTCCGCGCTACCGCTCGCGGACCGTCATCGGAATCTCGTGTTTCGGCCGCGCGGTGATCGTCGCGCGCAGGTCCAGGTCCGTACCGGGCTCGAGTTCGAGGTGGTAATTCTGGTAGACCGTCGCGAGGATGAGCCGCGCCTCGAGCATCGCGAACCGGTCGCCGATGCAGCGGCGCGGCCCGGCCGCGAACGGGAAGTACGCGAGCTTCGGCAGGTCGGACTCCATCTCGTCGGTCCAACGCTCGGGACGGAAGGCGAGCGGGTCGTCGTACCAGCGCGGATCCCGGTGGACGACCCACTGGTGCATCCGAATCGACGCGCCCGCGGGAATCTCGTAGCCGCCGATGACGTCGGGTTTGACCGCCTCGCGGATGATCCCCGGTACCGGCGGATAGAGCCGCATCGACTCCTTGACGACCTTCTCGGTGTAGGTCAGTTCCGAAAGGTCCCCCATCGTCGGTGCGTCGCCGCCGAGGACGTCCTCGAGTTCGTCGACCAGGTTTTCCTCGACGCTCGGGTTTTTCGCCAGCAGGTAGAAAGTCAGCGTCAGCGACAGCGCCGTCGTCTCGTGGCCGGCCAGCAGGAGCGTGACGACCTCGTCGCGGATCTGCTCGGTCGACATCGCCTCGCCCTCTTCGTCGGTTACTTCGAGCAGTTTCGAGATGACGTCGCGGTCGGTGGGGTTCGCGCGTCGTTCCTCGATGAGTTGGTAGACGACCTCGTCTAAGTTCTCGCGGGCGCGCTCGATGCGACGCCGCGCCGGCGTCGGCACTTGCGGCGGGAGCACGAAGTTCGCGAGGCTCTCCGTAGCTTCCATGAACTCCTCGAGCGCCGAGCCGACGGTGTCGACGTGCTCGTCGATGTCCGTCCCGAACAGCGCCCGGGCGACGATTTTCAGCGTAACCTCCATCATGTCCTCGTGGACGTGTCTGGTCTGGCCGTCCTCCCAGTCCGCGAGTGCGTCCGCGGCGAAGTCGGTCATCATCGTCGCGTACTCCTGAATCCGGTTCGGGTGGAACGCGGGCTGGATCAGGTGGCGGTTGCGCCGCCAGACGGCGCCCTCGCTGTTCAGGATCCCGTTGCCCGTGAGCGGCCCGAGGGTCTGCTGGAATCGGTCGCCCTTGACGTAGTTCTGGTTGTTCTGGACGAGCACCTGCTCGATGTACTCGGGGTGGTTCAACTGGAAGACCGGCCCGCCGGGGTCCTCCCAGTAGGCGATGTCGCCGTACTCGCGGGCCGTCCGGGTCATGAACCCGTACGGATCGCGGAGAAACGCCAACTGGTTGCCGACGATCGGCAAGCCGTCGGGACCGTCCGGACGCTCGTCAGTGATCGCGGGGACGTCGCTGCTCATCACCCGATAAAACGAACCCCGAACCCGTTCGTCTATACCCGAGCATGCTAGGTGTATTTAAGAGGTCGATGGATAGGATCGGTATGAGACTTCGCGATCGATCGGCGGAAAACCGAAACCGACCCGAGCGCTCGAGACCCGTGTCGAGTACTCGCGGGACGGAGGGTTGGCGATGAGGTACGCCACCGTCGTCCTGACCTGGGCCGACGGCCGACTCAACGCCGTCGACGACGCCTTCGCTCGCAGCGACGCGGTCTCGATCGAGGCGATCCGCCACGTGAACGCCGTCGGCGACGACCGATACGTCGAACTGCTCGAGCTTCGGGGCGACCTCAAGCGCGCGCGAGCCCTCCTCGACGACTCGCCGGACGCCCTCGAGTACGACGTCACCGGCGAGCGCGTCCGCGGGGTCGCGTACGTCCAGTGTCGCACCGTCGGCCCCGTCGACGACCTGCTCGCGATCCTCGACGAGCACGAACTCGTCCTCGACTGGCCGATGACGTACGTCGACGCGGGCGACGGGGCTGCCGGCCGCGGCCTCGAGGTGACGGCGGTCGGCACCAGCCGCTCGATCCAGCGCGCGGCCGCGGCCCTCCCCGAAGGGATCGCCCTCGATCTGCGCCGAATGGGCGAGTACGAGCCCGATGACGGCGGGTTCGCGCCGACGTTGACCGACCGCCAGCGAGAGCTGTTCGAACTCGCGCTCGAGGAGGGGTACTACGAGATCCCCCGCGAGACGACCCACCGAGACCTCGCCGCGCAACTCGATCTCGCGGCGGGAACGGTCGGCGAACACCTCCAGCGGATCGAAGCGAAGTTAGCGGGATCCTACGCGGCTTCGGCGTCGCTGCAGTAACAGTTGGGGATCGGCGAGCGACGACCTGACCGCTTTAGTCGAGCGCGGTCTACCGTCCGATATGGCCGAAACGGACGACCGCGACGAAGGCGCCGATGGCGACCTCGAGTCCCTCGCCGACGAGATCCGACGCGCCGGGACGACCGTCGCGCTGACCGGCGCCGGCATCTCCGCGCCGTCGGGCGTGCCCACCTTCCGCGGCGACGACGGCGTCTGGGAGCACTTCGACGAAGGGCAGTTCACCTACGGCCGGTTCCGACGCGATCCCGAGGGCTTCTGGGACGACCGCGTCGATCTCCAGCGAGAGCTGTTCGGAGAAGAATACGAGCCGAACGCCGGCCACGAAGCGCTGGCCGCGATGGGACGGGACGGCTACCTCGAGGCGATTCTCACGCAGAATACCGACGGGTTGCACGGGACGGTCGCCGAAGCAATCGACGACGATTCGGCCGAAAACGGCGACGCAGTGTCCGAAACTGAAGCTCCCCTCCTCCTCGAGCTTCACGGCAACGCGCGCCGCGTCCGGTGTACCGACTGCGGCGCGCGGACCGACGCCGGTCCGGTCTTCGACCGCGCCGCGGACGGCGAACTCCCGCCGACCTGCGACTGCGGCGGGATCTACAAGCCCGACGTCGTCCTCTTCGGCGAACAGCTCCCTGGCGCCGTCATGCAACGCGCGCGGTCGCTGGCCCGCGAGAGCGACGTCTTCCTCGCGATCGGCTCCTCGCTGGTCGTCGAGCCGGCCGCGTCGCTGCCGAAGATTGCAGCATCGGCGGGCGCGACCGTCGGCGTCATCAACCTCGAGTCGACGCCGGTCGACGACGCCGCCGATATCGTCCGTCGGGACGACGTTACCGAGGCCCTGCCGCGGCTACGAAGTCTCGTCGAGAAAGAAAACTGAATCTAGCACTCGCACGGAATTCGGACCGGCGAGCTACGCGCCCGAGCCGGTCTCCGTTTCCGTTCCCGGTCTCGTTCCTGCCGTGCTGGTACTCATGTCCAGATCCGCGTCCACGCCCAACAAATCCCGGATCAGCAACTCCTCGCAGATCGACGGGGGCGTCGGCCGGCCGACGGACCCGCTCGAGTCGATCGAGTGGCCCGTTTCGACGAAGTGCTCGAGCGCGAGCCGCGATCGCTCCTGTTCGGTTGCACCGTCCGTTTCGTCGACGAACCAGTCGCAGGTGTGGCAGAATTTCATTGGGAGTCGGTCTCCGGATCAGTGCCGGACTGTTCGACCGTTATCTCGCCGTCGTCGTGGACGGTTACCCGTTTTTCGTTGTAGGCGAACGTGATGCGGCCGTGTCGGGAACCGCCGCGCCGCTTCGGTTCGAAGAGGGCGTCTAACGCAGCCGTATCGAGGCTGTGGTACAGTGGCGGCGACAGCTCCGTCGGATCGACGCCGTCGTGGGCCGCGATCTCGCGAGCGACCCTGACCGACAGCGGCTCGTCGCCGTCGGGCCGGGAGGACTGTGTTGCCATCACCAGTGTCAGGGGCGGCCTCACTATAAGAATGACGAACAGTATCGTCGGCGGACACCAGCAGAAAAGATGGATTCTGGCTGCTGGCCATGAACGAAAGGGGTCGATGCCGAGCGGCGGGTCGACGGTGATCCCGGTTCGGACCCGACCGAGAGTGCGATCTCGCGTCCGATTGCTACGGCTGCTCCGAATCGGGGTCCGAATCCGATTCGCCCTCGAGTTCCTCGCGCCCGAACCCGTCGAACGGCCGGGCATACTCGTTGCGCAGTATCTCCGACCCCTCGATCTCGAGGCCCAGTGCGTCCAGTTCCTCGGCGATCCGTTCGATCTCCCCCGATTCCATCGCGATGGCCTCGACGTGCAGGTTCCGGGTTCCGGCCAGGAGTTCGCGCACGTTGACGACGCCCGAAATCTCGATGGTTTGTTCGCAGATCGGCCCGCGATCGGCGATGGCCGCCGTACAGATAAACAGGAGGTGGTGTGGAACGCCCGCCCGTTCGTAGTCGATCACCGGTCGGTACTCCTGCAGGATCCCTCGCTCTTTGAGGTCCTGCAGGCGATTGCTCACGGTGCTCGAGGAGACGCCGACCTGCTCGGCAACCTCGTCGTGGGTGAGGCGGCTCCGACTCTCCCGCTGTAGCAGGTGGAGGATCGCCCGGTTGGTCGCGTCGAGGTCCATACCGTTCCAACGGGCGTCCGACGGATGAGTGCCGGCGCTGCTTTTGCTCATCGAGCGATCGGCGTCCCTCGGAGACTCAGTCCGTGACGACGTACTCCTCGACCAGCCGCGCCTGTCCCCGGCGAAGCCGTTCGCTGACGGCCTGTTCGGAGATCTCGAGCGTCTCGGCGATCGTCGTCAGCCCCGTCTCGCGCGGCACGTCGAAAAAGCCGTGTTCGAACGCGAGCGCGAGGGCCTCGCGCTGGGAATCGGTGACGACCGCGTCGTCGGCGTGGGCGCTCGGGCCGTCCGCGAGGCGGTGGAGTTCGAGTTCGACGCCGCGGGCCGCGAGAAACTCGTGGTAGTCCGTGAACGCCTCCCGGTCGGGAAATCGCATGTCGATCTCCCACCGACCGTTCGTGGCCCGTCCGCCCAACAGTTCGCCGCCGACCGATACCCAGCGGCGGTACGCACCGACGACGTCAGTGTCGGCATCGGATTTAGATCGAGATTGGGCCTCGGCCCCTGCCTCCGACTCACTCCGCCTGACCCGAAAACGCGCCCGATCGTTCGTTCGATCGAGTCGGTCGAACGCCGCGACCGTTCCGTCGGCTGCAAGCGTTCGCTCGAGTCGCTCGTGATCGTCGCATCGCATCCGGCAGAAGGCGACCGGCTGGGTCGGGTCGAGCGCGTACTGGCGCTCGAGAACCACATCGAGCGACGGCATCGCCTCGAGCGTCGGCCCGAGAAAGAACTTCGGCGACGCCGCTTCGAACGCCACGCGGACACTCATACCCAGTGATACGTTGGTGGAGGTCCAAAACCGTTTAGGCCGACAACTCGATACCCGGCCGTAAACGGCTAATACCGGGAGGAATTCGGCTTTATCGTCCCACGTATCGACAGTAATATGAAACCGAGATGCGGCGGTATCGCCGCGCAATCAGGCGTCCGACGCGGCTTCGACCGTCTCGCGCACCGCCTCGACGCCTTCGTCGTGCGCGAGGTCGCCGACCACGATCACGTCGGCGTACTGCGCCATCGAGTACGCGGAGTCGTAGTCGTGGATGCCGCCGCCGTAGAACAGCGTCGACTCGTCGGTCGCTTCGCCCGCGGCCGCGACGATTTCCTCGTCGCCCAGCGTGCCCGAATACTCGAGGTAGACGATCTCCTGGCCGAACATGCGCTCGGCGACTTTCGCGTAGGCGGCGACCTCGTCGGCGTCCAGCTCGCAGTCGGCTTCGGTGTATGTCGCGACGTCGGCCTCGGGGTTCATCACGATGTAGGCCTCGGTGGACGTCCGGTCCCAGTCGAGGTCCGTATCGAGGCGGACCCACTCCTTGTGCGCGCCGGTGATCCAGAACGGCGAGCCGGCGTTAAAGACGGTCGGAATGAGGTAGCCGTCCAGCGCGTCGTCCTCGATGACGACGTCCGGACTCGAGGGTTCCTGGTAGAGCGGAACGTCGTGTTCGGCGCAGGCCGCGATGACGTCGGCCATGTTCTCCTCGGTGATCCCCATGGTGCCGCCGACCTCGATGGCGTCGGTCCCGGTCGCACAGAGGTCGCCGTAGGTGACGCCGTCGGGAAGGTCCTTGTCCGGATCGATCTTCAGAATGTGGTTCCAGTCGGCCCAGGGAGCAGTCATACCGCTCCGTTTCCCGACAACCGGCAAAAACGCTACGAAACGGGCGTCGCGTCGGGTTCGCGGGCGGTCCCGACGACACCGCGGCGGCGCTACGGGCCCTCAGACGCCCTGTCCCATCAGGTGGCTCCGCAACACGTCGGCCTCCTTGTTCCCCGAACCCGTGTTGAGGATGACGATCGTTTCGTCGCCGTCGAACTCGCCGCGCTCGGCCAGTTCCCACGCGCCGCTCGCGGCTGCGGCGGCGCTCGGTACCATCTCGAGCCCCTCGTGTTTCGCGACCTGCACGCCGGCCTCGAGGATGTCCGGATCGTCCGTCGCGACCGCGCCGCCGTCGGTCTCGCGCAGCGCCTCGAGGATCCACGGGCTCGCGCCGGGATCGGGGATCTCCAGCCCGCCGCAGATGGTGTCGGGGGTCTCGACGGGTTCGTGTTCGTCCCACCCTTCTTCGTAGGCCTCGACGATGGGCGCACAGCCCGACGCCTGCGCGGCGTACATCGCCGGCAGATCGTCGATCAGACCGAGGTCCCGGAACTCGGTGGCGGCCTTGTACATCCCGACGAGGCCGACGCCGCCGCCGGTCGGGTAACAGATCGCGTCCGGAACGTCCCAGTCGAGTTGCTCGACGATCTCGTACAGCATCGTCTTCTTGCCCTCGTGGCGGTAGGGCGTGACGAACGTCT
Source organism: Halopiger aswanensis (assembly GCF_003610195.1). Lineage (NCBI taxonomy): Archaea > Methanobacteriati > Methanobacteriota > Halobacteria > Halobacteriales > Natrialbaceae > Halopiger > Halopiger aswanensis. Next base: position 937,987 of record NZ_RAPO01000001.1, read on the forward strand.
GGAGCGGGTACCAGTCCTCGTGTTCCTCGCGAGCCTCCTCGTAGGCCGCGCCGGCGTCGCCGATCCGCCCGCCGACGACGTTCATGTCGCCGCCGTGGACGTTGACCATCGCCTTGTTCGTAAAGCCCGAGCGCGAGGGCAGGAAGACGTGCGACTCGAGGCCCGCGCGGCCGGCGTAGGCCGCGGCGGCCTGGCCCGCGTTCCCGGCGGAGGCGAGGACGACGTCGCTCGCGCCGTGCTGGGTCGCGGCCGTCACGGCGACGGTCTGCCCGCGATCCTTGAAGGTCCCCGTCGGATTCCGGCCCTCGTCCTTGATCAGGACGCGCCCGACGCCCAGTTCGTCGGCCAGATTGGGGCAGTCGACCAGCGCGGTCGCACCCTCGTCCATCGTGACGGCCGACTCGCGCGTGAACGGCAGCAGTTCCTCGTAGCGCCACATCGAGTCGAACGGTCGGGATGCGAGGGTCTCGCGGTCGAGGTCGATCGCGTCGTAGTCGTAGGTCGGATCGAGAACCCCGCCGCAGTCCGGACACTCGTGGGTCGCCTCGGCGGCGTCGAAGGTCGCGCCGCAGTCGACGCACTCGAGGCCGTCGAAGGCGTCCGTCGTCGTCAGGTCCATACTCGAGTGTTCGGGGCCCGGGACTAATGGCTGTCCATCGTCGTGCGGGTACGAGCGTCGAACGGTGCTGCCTCGAGTACCGAAAAAACGAGTCCGCTTACGATCGAACCGCACGACCGCGTCGTACTGCGGCGATCAGATCGCCGGCCGTTCCGTCGATGCGTCGCCCTCGTCGTTCCCCATCTCCTCGAGGGGGACGGGGTTGAGATCGAACCAGGCGTGGCCGATCGCGTGATAGGCCGCGACCAGCGCGTAGAACGCGACGATCGCACCGAGCACGACGCCGACGAACGGGATGGCGTTGAGCGCGCCGGTCACGAGCGAGCCGGCGACGACGATCGCGAGCGCGAGCAGCCACGCGACGGCGTAGGTGCCGCTTGCGAGGATCGGGCGGATAGCGCCGACGTCGAGTCCCGCGGCGAGTCGCCCTTCAACGGCGAAGTTCGTGATCGCCGCCGGCACGGCGTAGGCGACGACGAGGACGGTCGCGAACGTGACCAGCCCAGTGACGGCCGCGGCGGCCGCGCCGATCGAGTCGACGGAACCGCCGGCGACGAGCGTCGCGATGCCGGCCAGCACGCCACCGACGACGATCGGTACGAGCGAGTAGGCCAGGAGGATGACCGTTGCCTTCGCGCCGTCGATCAGCATTTCGCCCCAGTCCTCGAACCGCGGTGCCTCGTCGTCGCCGTGGGTCGTTCGCTCGAGGACGCGGACGACGTACCCCCAGACGAGAAACAGGGGGAAGAGGAGGAAGCCGAACAGAAGCATGAGTCCGCCGATAATGCTCGTCTTCCACATCTCGTCGCTGCGCGTCAAGTACGCTAGTGAGTCAGTTAGCATGGGTATCACCTCGACCGTCTGCAGTCGCTCGCGGCCTGAGTAATGTATTATACGACCGACAACTATATAAACGTTCGTCAGGCCTGCTTTCGGGACGTTCACGGCCCGTATGAGGAATATTTGGAATTGGGGGGCGGATAGTGACAGAACGGCGAACTCTCTCGAGACGACATTCGAATTCACTAGTCGACAACGGAGAACGCCCACCCGCTGAGAAGCGGCTCTAATCTGAGACGAGAATGGAGCGATGCGACTCGAGAAGAGACGGCACGGAAGCAGGGGTAGAATGTCCGTTACGAGTCGCAGAGCGATCGTACGTTCAGTTGTCGCCGGCCTTCGACTGCCACTCGTAGTCGCGGCGCTTAGACGACTTGCCGAAGCCGCACGACGAGCATTCCTTCTTCTTCACGTGGTAGGACTTCTCTCCGCAGCGACGACACTTAACGTGGGTCGTCTTGTTCTTCTTTCCTTGGCTCGGGGTTCCTGCACCAGTCATGGAGTGATCGAAACGACGTTATCGCCGCGTATAATGGTTGTGTCTTCGACCGGCGTCTCCTCTTCCATGCCACCCTCGACGGGAATCGTCGCGTCCTCTAACACGAGATTCATGTGCTGATCGTAGCCCGTGAGCTCGCCGACGTACTCGTCACCGCTCTTGAGCCGAACAGTGACGCGTTCGCCGAGCGACGCCTCGAGGATGTCCAGCGGTCGTCCACTCATACAAAAGAGGGCAGGTGACGGACACTTAATCGTACCGGTCCCGTTTCCGTCTCGCGGGGATCAATGGCTGCCTACGCTGGCGACCCCTAATGCGAACCAACCAAACGGCTAAGTGGACACTCGTTGACCACCCGAATATGGGAGACAAGAAATTCACTCTCGTCGAGTTGCATCTGGACGGTAATCCGCAGTTCGGGCCGCGGACGATCAGCGAAGTGCTGCCGTTCGGCGCGAGCGAAGAGTCGGCCGAACTCGAGGGGGACGTCGAAACAGTAGACGAAGAAGACGACGACGCTGCCGCGGCAGACGAAGACTCGGGTGGCCCCAGCGCCGTCGGCGCGCTGGTCGCGCTGGCACTCCTCGTCGCCGCCGGCGTCGCGGTCAAGCGCTACCGCGGCGACGACGAGGAGGAGTTCGAAGAGGAAGAACAGCCCGACGTGATCGTCAACTAACCGGATCGACAGAACGCTTTTGCGTCCGCTCGACGTACCCGTATTCGTGAATCTCTATCGCAGCGCCCGGGCCGTTGCCGGGGCGTCCGGTGACGATGCGATCGACTGGCGCTCGGCCGCCGAGGCCGCCAAGGCCGCCACCGATCCCGGCTCGATCGACTTAGAGCCCGGCGAGGCCGAGGCGTACGCGAGCGACGTTCGCGACGCCCGCGCCGGCGTCCGGTCGGTGTCGGGACTCGAGTTCGACGTCCCCGAAACCGTCGAGATCCAGAACCGCCACCACTGGATCGACGCCAACGTCGCGACCTTCGAGCGCGTCATGAGCACGCTCGAAACCCACGCCAACACCGGTACGTTCCCCGGCGTCGCCCGAACGATCAACACGGGGACGATGACCGTCATGCTCTCCTTCCTCGGGCGGAACGTCCTCGGCCAGTACGACCCCCTCCTGCTCGCCGACACGCCCGCCGACGAGCACGCGCTGTACTTCGTCCGGCCGAACATCCTCAAGGCCGCCGAGTCCCTGGAGGTCGATCCCGACCGGTTCCGCCGCTGGATCGCCTTCCACGAGGTGACCCACGCCGCGGAGTTCGGCGCCGCCCCGTGGCTCTCCGAGCACCTCGAGCAGCGCATGGAGGAGGGGATCGCGACGCTCTCGCAGGGCTCGTTCGACCGCGAGGCGTTCCGCGACCTCGACGCGGCGATGACCGTCGTCGAGGGGTACGCCGAACTGCTGATGGACCACGCCTTCGACGACGAGTACGAGGACCTGCGCCGCAAGTTAGACGAGCGCCGACAGGGTCGCGGTCCGCTGCAGCAGCTGTTCCGTCGCCTGCTCGGCCTCGGTCTCAAGCGCCGCCAGTACGAGCGCGGCAAGGACTTCTTCGAGTACGTCGTCTCCACGCGCGACCTCGAGACGGCCGCCGTAGTCTGGGAGGGGCCCGAATACCTGCCGAGTCACGACGAACTGGACTCGCCGGAGCAGTGGCTGCGACGCGTCGAGCGATAACGCACACGTCCGATTTTACGACTCCAGCCTCACCCGCGATACCACCGTTTAGCGGACGATCCAGTACAGATACCACAACAGCGCACCGCCGGCCACCATGCTGGCGACAGTCACCGCACCGACCGCGGCCAGCGACGCGTCCCCCTGCAGTGCCATCAGTCCGCCGGAGAGGCCGACCAACAGTACGAATCCGGCACCGAGCCGTCTGCGACCGGCGATGTCGGCGCTTCGCTCTTCCTGCTCGCGGGCCCCTCGTCGCCCCGCCCGATCTCGTCGCCGCGGCCGGCGACTCGAGCCACGCGCGCGGTTCGAGTCGTTCGCGCCGCTCGAGTTGCGGTCGCGTCGTCGGTCGTGATTGTGATCGCGATTTCGGTCCCGGCTCATGGTCACAGGTCCTGCGGTGCGCTGACGTGCATCGATGTAAACAGCCAGTCGGGGTCTGGGTCGGTTTCGGTCGCCCTCTCGCCAGCGCTGTCTCCGGCGGCCGACGCGTCGTCGGCCGGCACCAGCGATCCGCTCCAGCGCGAGTCGAACCGGTGTCGGGCGCCGCTCTCCGTCTCCCTCCAGGCCATCGTCACTTCGTCCGCGAACGTGGCGAACGCCTCGCGCTGGTCGACGACGAGATTCGAACTCTCGACCGACCACTCGTCGGTCGTCTCGGTCTGCGATCGCAGCGCCTCGGCGACCGCGTCGGAGCCGAACAGCGCCTCGCTGATCCCGAACTTGACCGTCGCATCGGATTCGCGGAAGTACGGCTCGAGGGGCTCGCCCTGCCGGAGCGCGTCGTAGTAGTCGCGGACGACGTCGGCGGCGCCGGTAGACATTGGTGTTGGTGTATCCGTGGGAAGCCGCTCCTATAGAATCATCGGACGCAGTCGCAGGCGACCGGCGTTTAGAACTCGCCCCGAATGATGTCGGCGACGCGCTGCCGGTCGAAGAACTGTTCCGCCGCCGGAAGTTCGGGATACGCGCCGTCGACGTACGCCGGCCACTCGCCGAAGGTATCGGGGTAGAGTTGCTTGGCGGTCATCTCCAACTGGAAGAGGTTGAGAATGGGGCCCTGATACCGTGCGCCCTGCGCGTAGATGCGGTCGTTCTGTACCGCCGTGAGTTTCTGTCCGACCGGATCGTTCTCGAGTTCCGTTCGGATGCTCGCCATATCGGTGTCGGGGTGCATCCCGCCGAAGGAGATGATCACGTCCGGATCGGCTTCGATCAGCGTCTCCATGTCGATCTGCGCTCCCGAGGACACGTCGTCCCCGAACGCGTCGACCGGCTCGAGCGGGCGGATGTGGGCGGTGAGGTATCCCGGGGTATCCACGTTGTAGACGTAGGGTTCCGTCGGTGTAGAGAAGCCGCCCATAACGACGGTCGGCCGCTCGGATTCGGGCGGCAGGTCCGCCTCGATGGTCGCGAGGATGTCGTCGTGGATCGACGCCAGCGCCTCGTATCGCTCTTCTGCCCGAAACACCTGTGCGACCTTCTCGAACTGCTCCCAGAGGGTGTAGTACTCGTATTCACCGGCGTACTCGTCGGGCGGCGAGAGATGCCTGTTGCTGTAGTGGTTGCCGAACCAGGGGGAGATGTTCTCGCGGATCTCGTCGACGTCGGACTGGTTCCACCCGTCGAGTGCGAGGACGCTCGCCGGATCGGCGAGGTGGACGTCGCTGTCGAGTTCGTAGAGTTTCTCCGGGTCGGGATTCCACGAGGAGTAGCGCCCGCTCCAATCGATCGAGACGCCCGGGAGTCGCGGGGTAAACTGGTTCCAGAGGTCGTTGTAGTAGTCCGGCGCGTGCAGCGCGTTCACGTCGTTGCCGCGTCCGAGCGCGAACGCCATCCCCGCAAGGTGGGTCAGGCGGGTGAAGATCGTCTCGGGGACCTCGTCGAACTCGACCTCGCCCATCGGCGACATCGATACCGTGTACGACTCGTCTGCGATCGTGCCGTCGCTCGAGGGCGACTGCGACGACTCCGGCGACTCCGAGGTCGTCGCGTTCGACTCGTCCCCTTCGTTACTCGTACAGCCGGCGAAGAGCCCAGCACCGACGACGGTGCCCCCGTACTTCACGTAGTCTCGTCGGGTCGGCGTCCGCGGCGTTCTCTCGTCTCGAGCCATGCGAATTAGGCTGACCTAAAAATATAAAACGGTTCCGGAATGTAGGCGAGGTTAAAATATCGAATCGCCGAGTAGCGACGGTCTTGCACCGTGTGAGGGCGGTGGATCACAGAAACAGCGCGCTACGTGGGGGAGTAACCGGCCGTTCCGGTCACATGAAGCCGCGGTCGACCTCGTCGGTCTCGATTAAGTCCTCGAGTTCCGCGTTCAGCAGTTCGTCGGCCTCCTCGAAGCGGTCCGAGAGATCGTCGAGTTCGTCCGGGCGGTCGTACTGGTCGTACTCCATCGGGCCGAACGCGGGGCTCTCGATGGCCTCCATCACGTCGTCGAACAGATCCTGCGGTCGGGTCGGGGCGTCCGCGTGGGTCTCGAGGACCGTCTCGAGGCGCTTCGAGAGGGTCTCGGCGTGGTCCTCGTCCTCGGGCGGGGACTGGACGGCGAACCGGCCGCCGGCTTCCTCCTCCTGGGGAAGGAACGAGCCGATCTCGTCGTCCAGATTGCGCGCGACCTGGGTGCCGACGCCGCGGACCTCGTAGGGATTCTTGGCGTACGTCTTCAGGAAGAAGACGCCCGCTCGGGGATGCGCGAGGTACATGTCTTCGCCGACGCCGCCGGCGCGGTCGCCGGCGACTGCGCGCCAGTCGTCCGGGTCGACGTTCCGCTCGGTGACGTCCTCGAGTATGTCCTGCCACTCGCGAATCCGCATGTCTCGTGGTTGGATTGCGGTCGGAAAGAACGTATCGGTTGCGACGACCACCGTGTGATCCGACCGGCAAGTGATTGTGATAGTCCGGTACGCGAGAAAATTCGACCCGAATCGAACCAAAAGGAATACGACGACCGCCCCGACATCACACGTAACCGTCGCTTTCCCCATGTCCGTCCGCGAACCACTCCCCATCGTTGAACTGTTTCGCGCCACCCCGGCGACGAGTTGCCTGCTTACCCTCGGCCCGGCGGCGCTGGCGCTCGGACAGCTTTTGAACAGCTACGTCAACGGCGTGTCGCCGCTCGTGGCGATCGGCTTTACCGCGGTTATGCTCGGCTTTGCCGCCGTCGCGATTCGGCATCACGCCGCCGAATATCGGCTGCGTCGACTCGAGTCGGAGCTTTAAGCTCCCGTCTCCGGCTCCGTCGCGACCGTTCTCGCCTCGCGGGCTTCGTAGGCGTTGTACCCCGCGAGCCCGGCGATGAGCAGCCCCGTGGCGAGCGTGCTCCAGAACAGGCCGCCGGCCATCTCGAGCAGCGCCGCGGAGATGATCAGCCAGATGCCGAGCACCGCCACCAGCGACGCGACCCCGGCGCTGAGCGGGATGTCGTTGTGGAGCCGGTAGTAGTTGTAGCCGGCCGCGGCGACGACGGCGATGCCGACCAGAACGTTGTTCCACGTGGCGGCCTCGCCGACCTCGTAGACCAGAACCGACAGCGCGATCCACGCGCCGAGGACGGCGACGATGGCGCTGATGATGGGCGTGTTACGACGGCGCTCCTCGGTGACGACTCGCGTGGACTCGTCGCGGGGATCGCGGTCGTTGGGATTGTCGCCGACGCCGGTCCCGGAGTCGATATCGGCTGACGCCTCCTCCGGCCGGTTTTTCGGGCCGTCGATCCCGTTCGCGTCCGGTTCCGATCCCGTCCGCCGGTCGTCGTTCGAGTCGCTCATCTCGAGCGGCGATTCCGCTCGCGGTCCCAAAAGCGACGGCGACCGTTTCGACCGGCCGTCGGTCGCAATCGGGAGTAATCGGGGATTACTCGCAGGACTGCGGCGTTCCCGTTCGGCGGGCGACTCGAGCGGCGACCGATAGCGTTTTTGTCGACTCGGCCCGTGATGCATAGCCGTGCACGTACGCGGAACCGTCGCGGGCGAGGTCGAGGTGCGGTCGGTGTCGACGAGCTACGGCGAGACCGATCTGGCGGAAGTGCCGCTGCAGCTGACGGCGATCGAGGCGGCGGCCGCGCCGGACGGCGGCCCCGAGAGCGAGCCGCTCGCGGCCGCCGTCGAGGGTGACTCCGTCGCCGACTCCGGCCCAAACCTCGAGCCCGACCCCGAGCCGACGACGGTAACGCTCTGGAACAAGTGGACCGAATCGGCCGAACTCCTCGAGCCCGGGATGGAACTGCTCGTCACGAACGCCGAGCAAGATGAGTACCAGGGCGAGACGCAGTACAAGACGACCGGCGACTCCTACGTCGTCGTCGAGCCCTCGTTTCTGGTGAACGTAACCGCGATCCGCAACTGGGTGGAGTGTCCCCGCCTCTACTACCTGAACAAGCTCTCCGGCGTTCCGCTGAACTACCCCGTCGTCAAAGGGACCATCGTCCACGAGGTCTTCGGCGACCTCCTGCGCGGCCGGGATCTCGAGGAATCCATCGACGCCCGCGTCGACGAGCACGGCCTCGAACTCGGGCTGCTGGGGGAATCCCCCGACTCGGTCGCCGAGGACGTCCGCGAGAACGCCGGCGCGATCGAGGGCTGGCTCGAGCAGGGCCGGCTGACCGAAGAAGACAGTTGGCGCTCCGAACAACTGCTCATCAGCGAGACCTTCGGCATCCGCGGCCGCGCCGACGCGATCCGCCGGGGGGCGCCGGTCGAACTCAAGACGGGGAAGAACTTAAAGAAGGAACCGCGGTTCAAGGACAAGGTGCAGGCCGCCTGCTACGCCCTGCTGCTCGAGGAACACGGCGGCGACGTCGACACCGGGACCCTCCTGTACACGAAGAACTCGGCGCTGGACCGCAACGAGGAGACCGGCGACCTCACCCCCGCCAAGGACTTCTCGATGGGCGACGGCCTGCTGAAGTTCGTCGTCCGGCTCCGGAACGAGATCGCGGCGATGGAGACGAGCGGCGATATCCCGACCGGCTACGAGGGGTCGGCCAAGTGCGAGTACTGCTTCGAGCAGGACACCTGTATGGTCGTCTCCGGTCGCCTCGATCAGGAGTCCAAGGCCGGTCAGATCGGCCAGGCCCTGCCCGACGAGGAACTCGAGTACTTCGAGCGGTTCTATCGGGCGATCGAGGAGGAACGCCGCGAGGTCCACCGCGAGTACGCCAAGCTCTGGGAGCAGGACGCCCAGGAGCGAGCCGACGACGACCGCGCGCTGATCGACCTCGAGTTCGTCGAGAAGCGACCGCTCGAGGGCGGGCGCTGGGAACTCCGTGCGCGCCGCGAGGGCGGTGCGACATCGAAGCTCCGGGAGGGCGACCTCGTCCTCGCGAGTGACGGCCACCCGGTCCGTGGGCAGTCCGAACTCGCCCGCATCGAGCGATTGGACGACGAAATCGTCCTCACTGCCGACGAACCCGTCGAGGTCACGAGACTGGACGTCTACCCCTCCGAACTCACCACGGACCGACTGCTCGCCGCCCTGCACGACGCGCTCCTGAAGGGCGACGAGCGACGGAAAGATATCCTGTTCGGCCGCGCCGATCCCGAGTTCGAGGAGATCGAGGAGACCTTCATCGACAACAACGCGCGCCAGAACGAGGCCGTGACGAAGGCCGTCGGCGCGAAGGACTGTGCGCTGATCCACGGCCCGCCGGGCACCGGGAAAACATACACCATCGCCCGCGCCATCCGCGCGATGGTCGAGCGCGGCGAGCGCGTCCTGCTGTCGGCCTTTACGAACCGCGCGGTCGACAACGCCTTGGAGGCACTGCTCGAGCAACTCGAGGGCGTCATCGACGAAGAGCGGATCGTCCGCGTCGGCTCCGAGAGCGGCGTCCGCGACGACATGGAACCCTACCGCCTCGAGCGGGCCGGCGATCCCGAGGACCGACTCGCGGAGTTGCAGAACGCGCAGGTGGTCGCGGCGACGACGGCGACCTGCGGCTCCCGCATCATGAAGGAACAGTCGTTCGACGCGGCGCTGGTCGACGAGGCCGCCCAGTTGACCGAACCCGGTACCTGCGCGGCGATCAACCTCGCCGAGCGGTTCGTCCTCGTCGGCGACCACGAGCAGCTGCCGCCGGTCGTGCGAGCCGAAAACGACCTCTCCGAGTCGCTGTTCGAGCGGCTCGTCGACCTCCACCCCGAGGCCGGCGTCATGCTCGACCGCCAGTACCGGATGAACCAGCGCATCCAGGCGTTCGCCTCGCGGGAGTTCTACGACGGAAAACTGCGGCCCGCCGAACCCGAAGTCGCGGCCCGGACGCTGGACGACCTCGAGGGCGTTGCGCGCGCTGACCTGCCCGAACACCTGCAAGACCCCGTCTCGTTCGTCGACGTCGAGGGCGACGGCAGCCGGTACACCGACAGCGAGGAGGCCGCCCGCATCGCCGAGTTGATCGAGGCCTACGAGGCGGCCGGCCTCGAGCGCTCGGAAATCGGCGTCATCGCACCGTTCCGCGCGCAAGTGTCCGAGATTTCGGCGCACGTCCCCGACGACGTCGCCGTCGACACCGTCGACCGCTTCCAGGGCTCGAGCCAGGAGGTCATCGTCGTCTCCTTCACCGCGACGGGGTCGCTCGAGGGGCCGATCTTCGAGGACTACCGGCGGATCAACGTCGCGCTCACGCGACCTAAGCGAGCGCTCGTGCTCGTCGGCGACTCGAACGCGCTGGCGACCGATCCCGTCTACGGGCGGATGCTCGAGTGGGCGCGGCGCTGACTTCGGACCCGGTCCGCCCGAACGGTTGCGTCTCGTGAGTGTCCCGCGATGTGAACACTTACGTCGGACGCACGAAGACGCTGAGCCGACATGCGACTCGAGGCACAAAGCGCTGCGATTCGAGAGCTGTTTCCCGCCGACTACGCCGACCTCGCGCTTGCCGTCACCGAACTCGGTGGGTCGACGGGGGCGATGATCGTCCTCGCGCTGCTGTTCTGGCTCTCGAGTCGGCACCGTCGGAACACCGCGCTGATCGTCAGCTACGCCTTCGCCGGCCTCGCCCTCCTCGTGGCGCTCAAGTCGCTCATCGGACTGCCCCGCCCGCCGGACGCGGTCCTGCTGCCCGGCGCCGCGGGGGAGGCCGACGGCTACGGCTTTCCGAGCGGCCACGCGTTCGCCGCCGTCGTGGTCTACGGGGGCCTCCTCTCGGCGTTCGACCGAAGGCGCGATCCGCGGGCCGTCCTGGCGGTCGGCGCCGTCGTCGTCGCCGTCTCGCTCTCGCGGGTCGTCCTCGGCGTCCACTACCTCGGCGACGTGATCGCCGGCGCGGCGATCGGGCTCGCCTTCCTACCCGCGATGAACCGCCTCACCCGCGGCGACCCGACGCGCGGGTTCGCGATCGCAGTCGTCCTCTCGCTGTCGGCCCTCGCCGTCGCCGGCGCGACCGAGGACGCCTTGCTCGGGTTCGGCGGCTCGGTCGGCGGCGTCCTCGCCACCCTCGGCATCGACGACTACGGGGTGCCGGCGCTGCGATCGCGCCTCGAGGCCGCCACCCTCGTCGGGCTCGGGGCCGGCGGCACCGTCGGCGTTCGGGCGCTCGAGGCCGCCGTGGCGGTCGCACCGCTGCTCGCGGGCCTGTACGCGGTGCTCGTCGCTTGGATCCTGCTCGCGCCGAGCGCGGTCGCCCGCTGCTCGACCGCCGTGTTCGACTCGCTCGCGCAGCGACGGGGCGCGTCCTGAGCTCTCGCGTCCCGTCCCCTGGCGGGCCCCGATCGTGTTACAGCCACAACAATAATGACGGCTAATGGGGAATGGCTATTCGCGACAGCATGATAGGTGGGGAGACACCGCGTCCGATCGAACGGTACTTTCGGCGGCCGCAGCCGGGGCGAGCGGCCGACGGGGAGGAATCGACCGAGACCGGCCACCGGCGCCGAGCGGCCGATCTGCCGCAGCCGATCCGACTGCTCGCGCGCCCCTACGGCAGGACCGGATAACTGAGAGAACACGGCTCCGGACCGCTTCGAATCACGGTGGGTTTTCGGTCCGGCGCCTCGAGCGACGAGGGATGGGAAGTGCGGACGATCGCGAGTGAGTAGCAGCGATCGTCCGCTGCGGGTTCGTCGTTGATCCCGCGCTACGCCGACGAGTAATTCGCTCGTCCTTCCTCTTCGCTCATTCGAATCCAGTAGAGGCGGGTGTAGGGAAGGTGGATGAACCCCTCGTCCGCGAGGCGCACGCGGACGCCCTGTACCTTGCCGGAGTCGGTGATGTGGTCGGCGTCGACCGTTTCTTCGGCGAGCCCGTCCGGCCCCTCGTAGGCGATCGTTGCCATGTGTGTGGGTGGCGATCCCTATCAATAAGTTCGGGGCACGCGAATTCGGGCGTCGGTCGCTGTCCGCGACTGGACGGACCGGTCACTCGCCCTCGTCCGCGTCCGCCGCTTCCCACAGCGGATACAGATCGTCCTCGACAGGTTCCGTGACCGACTCGCCGTCGACGAGCAGCCCCGAGCCGCCCGCCGTCACGACGCCGATTTCGGCTGCCTCGAGTCCCTCGTTCGCCAGCGCCGCGAGGCAGTCGCCGACCGCGTCGCGCGGCACGGTCGCGAGCAGCGCGCCGGAGCCGAAGATCCGCAGCGGGTCGACGCCGGCGGCGTCACAGAGCCGCGCGGTCTCCTCGCGGATCGGGACGGGGTCGCGGTCGACCTCGAGTCGCACGTCCGAAGCGCGCGCGAGCTCGAGCAGACCGGCCGCGACGCCGCCCTCGGTGGGGTCGTGCATCGCGGTCGCGTACTCGCGGACGACGCGGGCGTCGGGGACGACGCTGATCTCCTCGAGGAAGGCTTCGGCCCGCATCCGAGTTTCGTCGTCGACGTCGAACTCGTCGGCGAAGTCGGCCGCGAGGATGGCCGTGCCCTCGATCCCCGCGGCCTTCGTTAGGATGATTCGGTCGCCGGGTTCGGCACCGCCGGTCGGGACGAACGACTCCGTCGCGCCCATCGCCGTCAGCGAGAGCAGCGGCCGCTCGAGTTGGTCGACGTACTCGGAGTGGCCGCCGACGATCGACGCGCCGACCTCGCTGGCGGCGGCGTGCAGGTCCTCGGTGATCGCCTCGAGAGCGGTCTGTTCGTCGGGGAGCATGACGACGACGGTCAGCCAGCGCGGATCGGCGCCGGAGGCGGCGACGTCGTTGCAGGCGACGTGGACGCCGAGGGTGCCGACCTGCGAGGCGGCCAACGAGATCGGGTCGGAACTGACGACCAGGTCGCCGCCCGGCCAGTCGATCGCGGCGGCGTCCTCGCCGTAGGCTGGCCCCTGCAGGATCGTCTCGTCGGCGTCGGGCCCGCCCGTCCGATCGAACACGTGCGCGAGTAACTCGTCGGGTGGTACCTTCCCGGGCATAGCAGGACTTGGAACGATCGACGGTTTGTACCTTCGGGATTCGGCTCGTATGCTGCCACAGGTAGTGATAGCGACCCGACCGCAAGCAGCTACTCCGACGTTTCCGACGCCAGTCCCTGCAGCGACCCCTCGCCGATCTCCTCGAGGACGTGCTCGTGGAACGCCTGCAGGGCGGCGCTCTCGTCCTCGGCGAGCACGACGTCGCTGGCCGACAGCGTCGCGAGGCCGAAGGCCCGCGGCGTCGGCGAGTCCACGAGGTGGCGTTCGACCGCGATCTCGCCCGCTGAAATCGCCTCGACGACGGCCTCGATTTCTTCGACGTTGAGTTTGTCCTCTAAGATCTCGCGGTAGGTTTCCTCGATCACCGCGAAGTTCTCGAGGTCCTCGGCGAAGCCGAGCAGCATCTCGCTGGAAACCTGCTGCTCGCTCGCGGACTTCTCGTAGCCCTTGTAGCGTTTGAGGATCATCAGCGAGCGCGTCGCGTTGATCCGGAAGTACCGCTGGAGCAGGTCCGTGCCGGACAGCGCTGCGCGCAGGTCCTCGCGCACCTGCTCGGGTTCTAAGTCCTCGAAGATCCCCTCGAGGTCGACCTTCCGGTTCAGCGGCATCGAGAGGACGAACCCGTTGTCCGCGACGGCGACGCGGACGTTGGCCGTCGCCTCCTGCGCGCAGCGGTAGGCGAGCAACCGCGAGAGGCCGTCGTTGAACTTCCGGCCGTAGGCGGAGTGGACGTAGTAGTGCCGTTCGTACTCGTCGCGGTCGCGTTCGACCTCGATCGCGAGACGACCGGGCGTGCTGACGCTCTCTGCGCCCGCGTAGCGCAGTTGATACTCGAACAGCCGCGCGATCGCCCGGACGCTGTCGTCGTCCAGCGGGCACTCGCGCAGCCACGCGCGGACCCGCGGCGGGCCACCTTCCGCGTAGTGCTCGAGGAGGTCGCCCTGGAACTCGAGAATCTCGCAGCCGAGATCGTAGGACAGCGGCAGGCGCTCCGAGTACCACGACGGCACCGTCGGCCGGGCGCTCGTGCGGTCGACGTAGACCTTCGAGCCCCGCCGGTAGCGGTACTCGAAGTGGTCGCCGCCGAGGACGAAGACGTCGCCCTTCTCCAAGGTGTCGAGGTAGTTCTCGTCGAGTTGGCCGACCCACTCGTCGCTCGCGCGGGTGTAGACGTCGCAGGTGAACGAATCGGGGATAGTGCCGATGTTCGTCATGTAGATGACCCGCGCGAGGCGGCCCCGCTTGCCGATCAGCTCCCGGCCGACCTCGAAGTCCTCGTAGTGGTGCTCGCCGTCGGGCGGGTCGTTCTCGTCGCGCCAGATTTTCGCGTAGACGTTCTTGTCCTCGAGGCCGGCGTACTCAGCGGTGAGGTAGCGGGCGAGGGATTCCCATTCTTCCTCGCTGTAGTTCCGATAGGGATAGGCGCGACGCAGAATCTCCGTCACCTCCGACTCGGGACGAACCTCTGCGATCGCCATCCCGTAGACGTGCTGGGCCGCCACGTCCTGGGCGTTTTCGGGTATCGAAACGGAGTCGACGAACCCCTCCTCGGCCTTCTTGAGCATCACGGCGCACTCGAGCAGTTCGTCTCGATCCAGGGCGATAACGCGGCCGGTGACGGTCTGGCCGACGCGGTGGCCGGCGCGGCCGATCCGCTGGAGCAGGGCGGCCACCGATTTGGGCGAGCCGACCTGCACCACGAGGTCGACGTGGGGCATGTCGATGCCCAGTTCGAGGCTGGTCGAGGAGGTAACGACGTCGAGACTGCCGTCTTTCAGCCGCCCCTCGATGTCGTGGCGGACCTCTTTCGAGAGGCTGCCGTGGTGACAGCCCGAATTGTCCTCGTCGTAGGCGTCGAATCGCTCGCGGAGGTTGTGCAGCACCCGTTCGGCGCCCGATCTGGTGTTGGTGAACACGAGCGTGTTCGTGTGCTCCTGGATGTGCTCGTGGAGCGACCGGTAGAACCGGTCCTGGACGACCTCGCGGGGCGTGTTGATCAGGTCGTCGGTCGGACACTCGAGTTCGATGTCGAACTCGCGGGCGAAGCGGGCGTCGACGATGTCGTAGTCGCGGGGCTCTCCCCCCGGCTCGTTTTGGCCCACGAGGAACTCGGCGACCTGCGAGAGCGGTTCGATCGTCGCCGAACAGCCGATTCTGGTGATGTCGTGGTCGACCATCGCCTCGAGGCGCTCTAAGCTCACCGACAGGTGGGTCCCGCGCTTACCCGCGGCCAGCGAGTGGATCTCGTCGACGATGACGTACTCCACGGTACGAAGCTTCTCGCGGAACTTGGGGGAATTGAGGAGGATCGCGAGCGTCTCCGGCGTCGTGTTGAGGATGTGGGGCGTCTCCTCGAGCATCTTCTGGCGCTCGCTCGAGTCGGTGTCGCCGTGCCGGATGGCGTGGCGGATTTCGCCCATCTCTTCGCCGTTATCGCGATCCGCGACGACCGATTCGATCCCCTCGAGGGGGACCTCGAGGTTCCGGTGGATGTCGTTGGCCAGCGACTTCAGCGGCGAGACGTAGAGGCAGTAGACCGAGTTCTCGAGGCCGTCGTCGTTCGCGCGATCCTCCGTGTACAGGTAGTTGATGATGGACGTAAACGACGCGAGCGTCTTGCCCGACCCGGTCGGCGCACAGATCAGCGTGTTCGTCCCCTCGTGGATCTTTGGAATCGCGCCCCGCTGGGGCGGCGTGAAGAAGCCCTCGTTCTCGGGGACGAACTCCCCGAACTCCTCGAGCCACCACTGTTGAACCGCGGGCTCGAGCGACGCGAAGACGTCCCCGTCCTCGATCGTCGTTGCGTCCGGATCGAAGGGGAGAGCGCCGTCGTCGACGGGCAACTCGAGACGATCGGTCTCGGTCTCGGCCATTAGTGAGGGCTGAGGGCCGGGTATGTAAGAGGGTTTGGCCAGCGGAGCGGAAGTGAAATTGCCGCGCTCGCGGATCGTCGGGCCACCGTCACGGCGTTCGGCCCCGCCGTCAAAATGACACTCGACTAAGAATTATGTCGCTGCGCGAAGACCGGCGATTATGGGACGACCGACGACCGACCGGCGTTCGCCGCCGCCGGGACTCGGGGCGATCCCGCCGGTCACCGGCGTCACGCTCGTGCTCGCGCTGATCGCGCTCCCCGCGCTCGCGTTCGCGGCGGCGGCCCTCGAGCTATCGCAACCGGTCTCGCTCGCGCTCCAGTGGCTCGTCGCGATCGCGGTCGTCGCGGTCACGGTCGGCGTCGAGGGGCGCTCGCTGTCGTCGATCGGTTTCCGACGGCCGGCGTGGATCGACCTCGGCTATCTGCTCGCGGCGGCCGCGGGCGCGCTGCTGATCTTTCTCGTCACCGGACCGCTCGTGGCGGCGCTCGGACTGCCGGTCGAGTCCGGAGCGGGCGGCATCGCGGAGCTACCGAGTCTCCCCGTCGCGCTCGCGGCGGCGGTCACGGCCGGCGTCGTCGAAGAGCTCCTGTACCGGGGGTACGCGATCGAACGACTCCTCGAGTACTCGGGCAGTCCGCTCGTCGCCGGCGGCCTCACGTGGCTCGTGTTCACGCTCGCCCACGCGGTCGCCTGGCCGATCGGGAACCTGCTGCAGGTCGCCGCAGTCACCGCGATCTTCGTGGTCGTCTACCTCAGACGCCGTACGCTCGTGCCGGTCGTCGGCGCACATGTGCTGGTCTGGGTCCTCCCGGTTCTCGGCGCGTTCTTCGCGTGACGGCGTTGCCCCGAATCGTCGTAAACCGCTCTCAGATCGCTGCGCCGATCGTCGCGACGAGGAACGCGTGCCAGACGACCGCAGCGGCTTTCGCACGGGTCGACGACGGCGGGATCGGCGGATTCCGAACGATCGCGTCGTAGACGAACACCGTCGCGAGCGCGGCGCCGCCGGCGAGGCCGGTCAGAAAGGCGACCGAGGTCGCGAGTCCGATGATCGCCCCGAGCGCGAGGCTCCCGACGATGGCGACCAGGAGCTTGTCGTAGTACTCGAAGTGCGGGGTTGCGGGGAGCACTGGCCTTCTACCTAGTCCTTTGCCGTCCGACCTTGAGGATCGCTCGTCGATTCTGAGCGAGCGGGAACCGGTCCGGATCGGGTTCGGATCAAGTGGGTAGATAGCGCGCCGTCACGGCTCCACTTCCGTCCGTTTCGGCGTCGGTCACCGAAGCCGTTCGGTTGACGACGGCCGAAAACACTATCTCCTCCGTCGTGAGCCCCAACAGCGTGGCCACCACCCTTAACCCAGCGTGAACGTCAGGGTATCTCATGAACGTAGCACAGACGTTAGTTCCGGCTCGCGCTCGCCGGAGCTATACGGCGAAACTCGGCGCGATCTTCGCGCTGGTGATCGGGGTCACGTTCGCCTTCGGCGGGGTGGCGTACCTCGAGGTAACGGCGGCGCTCGAGGCCGGCGATGCGGCCGCTGTCGGCGAGGCGGCGACGTCGGGGATTCTCGGGTTGCTCGTCCTGACGGTGATCAATCTCGGCCTCGTCGCGGCGACGGTCGGGGGGAACACGGCAGCGGCACTGTCCTCGCTGTCCACTCGGGCGACGCGCATGGGCGAGGGGGAACTCGACGTCGATCTCTCGACGCGCCGGGAGGACGAGATCGGCGACCTTTACGACTCGTTCGACGAGATGCGAACCTCGCTGCGGGAGTCGCTCGAGGAGACCGAGGCGGCGAAGGAGGAAGCCGAACGCGAGCGTGAACGTGCTGAGGAAGCCCGCGAACAGGCGGAGGAGGCACAGGCGGAAGCCGAACGCGAGCGCGAACGACTCGCCGACGTCAACGCCGAACTCGAGGCCGAGGCCGAACGTTTCGGCGAGGTGATGGCCCGCTGCGCCGACGGCGACCTGACCCAGCGCCTCGAAGCCGAAGCCGACGGCGAGACCGAGGCGATGGAATCGATCGCGACCTCGTTCAACGAGATGATGGACGGGATCGAGTCGCTGGTCGGTCGCATTCAGGGCTTCGCGACGGACGTCTCGGACGCGAGCCGGGACGTGCGTGCGAACGCCGAATCCGTAATGGACGCCAGCGAGGACGTCAGCGACACCATCGCGGAGATCTCGCAGGGGTCGGACACCCAGACCGAGAAGATCCGCGAGATCGCGGCGGAGATGGACGACATCTCCGCGACGACCGAGGAGATGGCCGCCAGCGCCGCCCAGGTCGCCGCGACCTCCCACGAGGCGGCCCAGGCCAGCGAGAACGGCCTCGAGACCGCCGAGGCGGCCATCGAGGCGATGAACGAGGTCGAATCACAGACCGACGCCTCGGTCGCGGAGATCGAGACGCTCCACGAGGAGATCCAGGAGATCGGCGAGATCACGGAGATCATCGCCGACATCGCCGAGCAGACGAACCTGCTCGCGCTCAACGCCTCGATCGAGGCGGCCCACGCCAACGACGACGGCGACGGGTTCGCCGTCGTCGCGAGCGAGGTCAAGAGCCTCGCCGAGGAGACCAAGGAGGCGACGACCGAGATCGAGGATTCGATCGATCGAATCCAGGAACAGACCCAGATGACCGTCGAGGACATCCGCGAGACGAGCGACCGCATCTCCAACGGCGTCGAGACCGTCGAGGAGACGGTCGACTCCCTCGAGGTGATCGTCGAGTCCGTCGAGGAGGCCAACACCGGCATCCAGCAGATCAACGAGTCGACGGACACGCAAGCCGAGTCGACCGAGCAGGTCGCGAGCATGATCGATGACGTGGCCGAGATCTCCGAGACGACCGCTGCGGAGGCCAACGACGTCGCGAACGCGGCCCAGTCGCAGTCGACCGCCGCCCGCGAGGTCTTCGGCCGGGTCGAGGACCTCTCCGACGGCGCCGAGACGCTGCTCGAGCTCCTGCAGGACACGCAGCTCTCGCACACGAGCGCGAACGCCGGTGGCGGTTCCGGGGCCGGTCGCGGTGCCGGCGTCGGTGCGGCCCCGAATCCGGGTGAGGGCGTATGATCGAGCCGACGCTCGTCTTCTGGCTCGGGGCGATCGGAATGGCTGCAGGGACGATCGCGTTCGCCTGGGGCAGACAGTCCGCGGCCGCCGAGTCCCGGCAGTACTACACGGTACTCGGCGCGATCAGTCTGATCGCCACGCTCGCCTACGCTGCGATGGCGATGGGCTACGGCTGGCTCTCGGTCGACGGCCGAACGGTCTTCGCGCCGCGGTACATCGACTGGATCCTGACGACGCCGCTGTTGCTGCTCTATCTCGGCTGGCTCGCCGACGTCAACCGGAATCGACTCGCGCTCGTCGCCGGCGTCAACACGGTCGTCATGGTCGGCGGCTTCGGGGCGGCGCTGCTGACCGGCACGGTCCGGTTCGCGCTGTTCGGCCTTGCCGCGGTCGCGTACGTCGGTCTGCTGTACCTGATCCTGCAACCGATGACCACCCGCGCAAGTGAACAGGCCGACGCCATCCAGTCGCTGTTCACCGGCCTTCGGAACCTCACGGTCATCCTCTGGTCCGTCTATCCGGTGATCTGGCTGCTCGGTACTGCCGGCTTCGGCCTGCTGACCCTCCCGGTCGACGTCATGCTCACGACCTACCTCGATCTGCTCACCAAGGTCGGGTTCGGCCTGATCGCGCTCAACGCCGGCGCCGCGCTCGAGGCCGAGTACGGCGACGGAGCGTCGTTCGGCGACGCGCAGGCGAGCGACGAGGTGGCCGCGTCGGCGTCGTAACGGCGACGCGATCGCGCGACTGCCGACCCGATCACGTTCGGACCAATCGTCAACCCGTTTCTCGTCGATCATCCGCCGATGTCAGCGCCAGCGCCAGCGCCAGCGCTCGAGTGCGAGCCGATCGGCGTCGTTCGAACGCCGTTCGAGACGCCCGCCGACGCGCCCAGACAAGGCCTCGAGACCGATCTCGAGGGCGAGATCGTCCTCGCCCCGGAGTACGAGCGCGCACTCGAGGGGCTCGCCGCGAAGAAGACGGTCGAGGTCGTCTGGCACGCCGATCGGGTGGAGCGATCAGCCCTGCGCGTTCGCGACGGCGAGCGAGGCGTTTTCTCGACGCGAGCGCCGCAGCGGCCGAACCCGATCTGTGTCACTACCTGTGACGTGCTCGCGGTCGAACCGCCGCGGGTGACCGTCGCCGGGGTCGATATGGTCGACGACACGCCGGTGCTGGATCTGAAGCCATCCCTCGAGTGAGCCCAGCGGCGGGGCCAAAACCCGGATCCGGCGGCCGATTCGGGCCAGCGCAATCCTTTTGCCCGGGCCGGGCGCACGCTCTCGCATGCGCGTCACCTTTCTCGGGACCGGAAGCGCCATGCCGACCGGCGAGCGCTTCCAGACCGGTATTCTCGTGCAGGACGACGGCCGAACGCTGCTGGTCGACTGCGGCTCCGGTGTCCTCCACCGGCTTCAGCAGTCCGGCGTCGGCTACGAGAGCGTCTCGACGGTCCTGCTGACCCACCATCACCTCGATCACGTCAGCGACCTCCTGCCGCTGGTCAAGGCCCGCTGGCTCGCCGGCGAGGAGCACCTCGAGATCGTCGGCCCGCAGGGGACGAAGGCGCTGGTCGACGACCTACTGTCGGTTTACGACTACCTCGAGGGGCGGATCGATCTGCGGATTCGGGAGGTCCACGAGGGCGAGTTTTCGGTCGCCGGCTTCGACGTTGCGGCCTACGAAACGCGTCACTCGGTGCCCTGTCTGGCCTACCGGTTCGACGATCGATTCACCTTCAGCGGCGACAGCGAGGCCTTCGGCGGACTGACAAACTTCGCAGAGGGGTCGGCGATCCTGGCTCACGACTGCTCCTTTCCGGACGACGTCGACGTCTCGAACCATCCGACGCCGGAGACGCTCGGGAAGGCGCTTTCGGGCCGCGACATCGGTCGGGTCTACCTCACACACTGCTATCCGCACACCGACGGGCGCCACGAGGAGATGCTCGAGTCGATCGGCGCCCACTACGACGGCGACGTGCGGTTCGCTGAAGACCTCACGACGGTTTCCATCGAGTAACGGATCGAGCGGGCGAGTGGACGAGCGGGCGAACGGATCGGTCGATCCGCAACTCGACGGCCTCGAGCCCCTACCCGTGCGGATCGCTCGATTCCGCGACGCCGTCGCGGTCGTCCGCATCGCGTCGCGTCTCGTCCGAATCGTCGGTCGGACGGCGTCGCCGATACTGCCGCCGAACCCGACCGCGGAGGTTTCGGGCCAGGATCCGGCCGGCAAACCGGAGCGTTCGACGCTGATCGCGCGAGTAAAAGTCGCCCAGTTGTTCGTCGGGGACGGTCGTCGGTTCGAACGCCGGATCGCGCAGGTTCTCGATCCCGTCGGCGAGGAGATCGATCTGGAGGGTCGCCGTGCGGTCGAACACGTCCCACAGCGTGTAACAGTCCTCGATCGTCGTTTCGTCGAACGCGACGATCTCGCCGCCGTCGATCGACTCGTCCAGTCGCTGTAACGTGACCCCGGCGGTCGATCGGCCCTCGCGGAAGATCGCCGGCGGCCCAAGTCCGCGGTAGCGGCGGATGTCCGCTGGATGGAAGCTCACGACGCCGTGGGACGGAGCCTCGAGAATCGCGCCGCGGATCAGCCCGAACCCGAACCGGATCACGACGTCGCACTCCCGGGCGATCCGGGTGACGACCGAATCGGGGAATTCGGCCCAGGCGCCGTCCACTCGCGGGGTGCACCGAACGTGTGCGGCGTCGGCGAGCGAGTCGACGTCCTCGATCGCGCGGCGGTGCCAGAGCGTCGCGTCGTCGCCGGCGATGCGGCCGAGATTGCGCTCCGCGAGGACGAGCGTCCACGCCCGTTCGCGCCGCACCAGCCCGAGAAACTGCGCGAGATCCCCGAGGCCGATCCGATTGCGACTGTTCCACGAATCGATCTCGGGGTCCGCGTTGCGAGCGTTGCTCACGACCAGCGAGATCTCGACGTCGGTCTCGGCCAGCAGGTTCCTAACGGCGCGGACCTGCCACCGGTGGAGGTACGGCTCGGTCAAGAGACCGACCGTTTCCGGTTTGGGCGATGACATATCGTTCGTTGGTTCGATCACCGCCTTTAGTCACACTCATCGTTTCAGCGGATACCCGCCGAAAATCGCCGCCCGGCGCCGATCCGAGCCGTCGAACAGTACGAACGTCGTACACGGCTCTAATCCGTAGCTACGATCCGAAGTCCGATCGAACGCACCGTTCAGACGAACGGGCGATCCGTTCGTCTCCCCGATCGGGGCGGCGATCAGTCGGCGCGTCTCAGTCGTCGTGACTGTCCCGAAAGTGTAAATAAGCAAACACGTATAAGCGGCCGCATTTTGTAGGATCATAACAACAGCATGCTCCGCCAACGTGTCGACAGTGAAGATCGAAGCAGTCCGACGGAGGCGATCGCATGAGCGTGCCGGAACGGATCGCCGACGTCATCACGTCTCATTCTCGCCTCGTTCTCGTCGTCCTGCTCGTGACGACCGCGCTCGTCGGCGCCGGCATGCCGATGGTCGACGACGACTCCTCGCTCGATCAGTTCGAGAGCGAATCCGACGAGGCACAGGCCTTAGAGCGCATCGACGGCAACTTCACGAGCGACCAACAGGAGAATACGACGAGCGTCCAGATGATCACGAGAGGCGATCGAACCGACGAGAACGTCCTCACGAAGGAGTCGCTACTCGCCTCCCTCGAGTTCCAGCAGGAACTTCGGAACAACGAGTCCATCAACGAGACGCTCGTCAACGACAATCCGATCACCGGCGTAGAGAATCTGGTCGCCGTTACGGCGATCACGGACGAGCGGGTCGCCGAACTCGAGAACCGCAGCGCCGACCTCGAGGCCCGTAGCGCGGAGCTAAACGAGACGACCGCGCGGCTCGAGGAGGGACTCAACGAGACGGTCGCGTTACAGCGCGAACGCGACCAGATCGAGGCCACGTATAACGAGAGCGATCCCGAGTACCAGCAACGACCGAGCGACGAAGACTTCGCAGCCGTCGTCGAGAACGCGACGCGAGGGCTCGACGACGAGCAGGCCGCCGAGTACGAGGAGTACGTCGGCCAACTCCGCGAGATCGAGTCGCAACTGTTCGAGATCGAGCGGGAAGCCGCCGATCCGGCGTCGGTCCCCGAATACCAGGAGCTCCAGCAACAGCGCGAGGACGTCTACGCCGGCGCGACGATGGGCGTCCTCGAGACCGAGTACGAACAACTCGAGGCGGATTCCGAACAACTCGAGGCCGACTGGGCGGCGCTCGAGGAGGACGACGGACAGCCGTCGCTGGACGACCAGATCGAGGCGCTCGAGGACCTCGACGGCGAGGCGTTCAACGACACCGTCGAGCGGACGCTCTCGGACGGCGACGACGGAGAGAACTTCGCGATCGGCCTGATGCCCAGCGAGTACGAGCCGGGCAGCACCGAGGCCGACGCCCGGATGACGTCGATCACCCAGTCGACCGCCGGCGCGGATGCGGCGGGTGCGGAGGAGATGGGCGCGATCGACGACCGGACCGTCGAGAGTCAACTCGAGATCCGCGACCTCGCGAACGCCCACGACGGTGACTACGTCGTCTTCGGCGGCGGAATCGTCACCGACGAGATCGACCGTTCGATGGGCGACAGCCTCGCGATCGTCGGCCCGCTCGCGATGCTGTTCGTCGTCGTCGCCCTGCTTGTCGCCTATCGCGACCTGCTCGATATCATCCTCGGGGTGGTCGGTATCGTGGTCGTCCTCGTCTGGACGTTCGGCTTCATGGGCTGGGCCGGGATCGCGTTCAATCAGATGTTCGTCGCGGTACCCGTCCTGCTGATCGGGCTCTCGATCGACTACGCGATTCACGTCTTCATGCGGCACCGAGAACAGCGAGAGTCCGCCGGAACCGCCGACGCCAACGCCGACGGCGTCCGCGGCTCCATGACCATCGCCCTCGCCGGCGTCGGCGTCGCCCTCGTCTGGGTGACCGCGACGACCGTCATCGGCTTCCTCTCGAATCTGGTCAGTCCCATCGGTCCCATCCGCGAGTTCGGGATCGTCAGCTCCGTCGGTATCGTCGCCGCGCTGATCGTCTTCGGCGCCCTGATCCCCGCCGCCAAGGTCGAAATCGACGAGTTCCTCGAGGGCCGCGGGTACGATCGCCGCAAGCGGGCGTTCGGGACCGGCGGCGGCCGCTTCAGCGAACTCCTGACGGTCGGTTCGACTGCCGCCCGGAAGCTGCCCGCAATTCTGCTCGTGCTCGTCCTGGTGCTCTCGGCCGGCGGCGTCTACGGCGCGACGCAGGTCGACACCAGCTTCGAGCAGGAGGACTTCCTCGCGGAGGATCCGCCGGCCTGGACCGAGCGGCTGCCGGGCGGGCTGAGCCCCGGCGAGTACCAGGCCAAGGCGGACATGGAGTTCGTCAACCAGCACTTCCAGCGGGCGGACAGCCAGGCCCAGATCCTCGTCGAGGGCGAGATCGACGATCCGGCAGCGCTCGAGCGGATCGACGCGGCGCGCGACGACGCCGCGGACAGCAAGGTCGCCTACCAGCTGGCGACCGGCGAGGCGGACGTGCAGGATCCGCTGTCGACGATGGAGCGAGTCGCGGCGCAAAACGAGTCGTTCAACGAGTCGTTCGAGGCCGCCGACACCGACGACGACGGGGTGCCCGACGGGAATGTCACGGATCTCTACGACCAGTTGTTCGAGGTTGACGAGGACGCCGCCGGGCAGGTGCTCTCCCGTACCGACGGTGGCGGCGAGGGCGGCGAGGGCGGATACGAGTACGACGCCGCCCGACTAGTCATCGGCGTGCAGGGCGACGCGAGCGCCGGCGACACGACCGACGAGATGCGCGACATCGCCGGCGCGATCGAGGACGGCGCGGACGTTACCGCCGTCGCGACCGGCGATCCGATCGTCAGCTACATCGTCGAACAGGACCTGCTCGATACCGTCCTCGAGAGCCTGCTGATCACGCTGGTGGCCGTCTTCGCCTTCCTCACGGTCGCCTACTGGCTGACCGGCAACAGCGCGTCGCTGGGGATCGTAACCCTCCTGCCGGTCGCGTTCTCGGTCAGTTGGATCCTCGGGACGATGTACCTCATCGGGATGCCCTTCAACGTGCTGACGGGGATGATCACGAGCCTCACCATCGGGCTCGGCGTGGCCTACAGCATCCACGTCAGCGCGCGGTACTCGCTCGAGTTGGAACGGCAGGGTAACGTCTGGTCGGCGCTGCGAACGACCGTCACTGGCACCGGCGGCGCCCTGCTCGGCAGCGCGGCGACGACCGTCGGCGGGTTCGGGACGCTCGCGTTCGCGATCCTGCCCGCTCTCCAGCAGTTCGGCATCATCACGGCGCTGACGATCACGTACGCGTTCCTCGCGAGCGTCGTCGTCCTCCCGTCGCTGTTGGTGCTGTGGACGCGGTACCTCGGTCCCGACGTGTCCTTCGATCCGTCGGGTGCCGGCGGTCCGGCGCCGGCGGCCAGCGACGGGGGCACGCCGACCGACGAGCCTCGAACCGGCGGTAATGACAGCGGGGGTGACGACGAATGACCGACGCGATCGACGAGAGCGCGGCGGTCGACGCCTTCGAACACCTGGGGCTGACCAGCTACGAGGCCAAGGTGTTCATCGCGCTCCACCGACTCGGCGCGGGGACCGCCCGCGACGTCGCCGAGATCACCGACGTCCCGCGGTCGCAGGTCTACAGCGTGGCCGACAGCTTAGAGGAGCGGGGCCTGCTCGAGGTCCAGCAGTCGAATCCGATCCGCTACCGGCCGGTCAGCGTCGACGAGGCCCGCGAGACGCTGCGCGAGCAGTTCGAGCGCGAACAGGACCGAGCGTTCGCGTACGTCGAATCGGTACGGGACGAAGCCGCCGGCGAGGAGACCCAGGAGGACATCTGGACGATTCGGGGCCGCGACCGGATCGACGACCGCGCCGTCGACCTCCTCTCGCAAGCCGAAAAGCGGATCGTCTTCGGCACGCGGCTCCCGGAACTCGTCACCGACGCGATCCGGCGAACGCTCGAGGACCGGGCGACCGCCGGCGCGACGGTGGTGACGGTGAGCCAGATCGACGAGGTCCAGGCGGCGTTCGACTCGCTCGAGGACGTCGCGGTCGAGTCGCCGTTCATGCACCGGACGGACGACCAGCGGTCGGGGCGGATCGTGCTCGTCGACGACGACAGCATCCTGCTGAGCGTGATCGACGACGACGGGAGCGAGACGGCGATCTGGAGTTCGGGATCGCTGTTCGCGTCCGTCTTGATTCAGCTCATCGAGGCGAACGTCGAGGCCGACGTGCGGCGGACCTAACGCACCTCGCCGGCTACCCGTGCTTCGTCACGCCCCGACCACACCGATCACGATCGCGATCAGCGAACCGCGAGTATCGTTCGGACGTTGTGGACGACGACGCCGATCCCGACGCCGAGAATCGCCGCCGGAACGAGCGCGCGAAACCGGTCGTCCGGGAGCAGCAGGGAACCGCCGTAAAACACGAGCAGGATACCCACCTTGAACAGTCCAAACCGCAGCGCCGACGGCTGCTCGCCGAAGATCGCTCGAGTGAGGGGCTGTCCCTCCTCGAGGCCGTCCGTTCGAGTGCCGACGATCGTCGTGACCAGATCGCCGACGCCGTAGAAGAGGACGGCGAGCAGCCACAGTACGAGAGCCAGAGTACTCACGGTCGCGCGTTTTGAACGGGAGCGAACAGCACCCTATGCGTTTCGGCCCGTCGCGACTCGCGGCGGAACCCGGTCACTCGAGGCGGTACCGCAGCAGCGCGGCGATCCCGCCCAGATTCGACAGCTGTTGGCCCGGCGGGAACTCGCTCGAGAAGACGGTCACCTCGCCGCCTTTCTGCTCGGTCGTGCGGACGATCTGGTCGACGTCGATGTCCCACTCGCCCTCGGGACCGCGCTCCTTCCGGAGCCGATCGTCCAGGATCAGGAGCCGGTCGATCGCGCCGTAGTCGGCGGCCTGCTGGACCTCTTCGGGACCGTAGGCCGCTTTCGCGCCCTGGGCCATGCGCTCGGTGAGTTCGTCGATGTACTCGGCCTCGCTCTCGATGCGGGTCTCCTGCTGGACGTCCGCGACGGCGCCGCGTTTGAGGACCTCGTGGACGCCCCGGTCGCCGACGGCGGCCGTGTCGACCATCGTAATCTTCTCGGCGACCTCGGGCTCGTTGTCCTCGATGTACTTGTAGGCGTCCTGCTTCGTGAAGCCGGGGCCGGCCAGAATGATCGCGTCGGCGTCCTGCCGCTTGAGGACGTCCCCGAGTTCCGAGAACAGCTCCGAGCGCTCGCGGGCGTATTCACCTTTGCCGGTGGGGCCGGTGATCGTCGCCCGCTCTTCGGTCCCGTACTGGGCGACCGTGTGGACGTGAGCCTGACCCTCCTCGACGGTCGCGATGGCGACGTCCGGGTTCTCCGTGGCCTCCTCGGCCTCCTCGAGGCGAGCCTCCTGATCCGGCTTAAACCGCTTCTCGATCGAGAGTTCGTCGCGCTCCTCGACGTTCAGCGTGTGGTGGAACCCGAGCTGGTCCTCCCGCGAGCAGGCGACGATCTCGCCGCCGACCCGCAGCCGGTTCGCGAACTTGTGGAACTCGATATCCTCGACGGCGATGGCGACCCACATGTGCTCGCGCTCGCCGCCCGTGTCCCGCATCTGGTCGTCGTTGCGCTGGATGCGCCGGGTCGTATCGCCCGCGACGCGGTCGCCGGGCTCTAAAACGTACTGGAGGTGCCACAGGTCGTCGACGCTCTCGGGGACGACCGTCACCCGCTCGCGCCCGCCTTCGACCTGCTCCCGGTCTTTAATCTGCATGCGCGTGACTTCTCGCGGCGGGGGTAAGTGGGCTGCGATCCCTCGAGCGGGTGCCGTGCTCGCCGTTTTCGGCGTCGCCGCACCCGGAGTTGCCACTGTTAGGGACGCTTGGTATCTACCTTGGGAGCCAATATCTAACATGAAGCTCGCGCACGTAACGCTCTTGGAAGACTTCGGTACTCGATCGATCGCCACCCACGCGCTCATGGTGCTGGCGTTCGTGAACGCAATACTGGCAGGACTGGTCATCGGGGGTCAAGTCGGCGTCATTTCGTTCGTTGCGCTGCTCAACTTCACCGCGGGCCTGTGGGTCGCCCACTCGATCCACTCGCTCGGGAACGCCACGACCGACGACGAGTACGACGGCGTGCTGAACGAACTGTGGGACACGGGCGGTGACGCCGGAGAGGGGTTCGACACCGGCCGATTCGGTCGCCTGCTCGGGCTTATCGCGACCGTGACGGCCGTGTCCCTGTTGACCGCCGCGCAGGTCCTGGGCGGCTCGATCCTCCCGGTGGCCATCGTCGCCGTCGGCAGCATCGCGCTCGTCACCGCGATCATCGGCTTCCTGATCGCCCTCGGCGCGTCGTACGACGAGAGCCAGCAGGGGTGGCGCGACCGCATCGAGGACGCCCAAGCGCAGGACGCAGGCGAGGCCGCCAGCGATGGCGGCTCCGTCGACGGGCCGCCGTGAGCCGGCGAGCGCTCACACCAGTATCCGTTTTTTGTCGTCATCGATTCCCTCCAGCGCAGCCCGACCGGATAAAAGAAATCGAGAGGTTCAAATCCGTACCGTAGCGACCCGTAGTCGTGTCTCGACGAATGGGTCCGACGTGTCCGGTGCCGGTAGTCGGCGTCTCGCGAGCGGCGCAGTCGCAGCAGTGGACGGTTCCCCGCGGATCGGCTGGTCGATGACGGGCGCAGGGCTCCCGCGACCGTCGGGCCGAGCGGGCGTGTTCGGCACCATCTGTCTGTTCTCGTTTCTGGTCAACACCGGCCGGATCGCGTTCGCGCCGCTGGTCGACTTCTTCATTCAGTCGGGGATCAACCCGGCGACCGCGGGACTGGCGGCAACGGCCGTCTGGGTCGGCAGCGCGCTCTCCCGGCTGCCGACTGGGTATCTCCTCACGCGGATCAGCCGCCACCGCGCCCTCCTCGGTATGGGGCTCTTTCTCAGCATCACGTCCGCGCTGACCGCGCTCTCGCCCGGCATCTGGTTCACCGTCGCCGGCGCCTTCCTCGTCGGCCTCGCGACCGGCGTCTTCTTTATCGCGGCCAACCCGCTCGTGAGCGAACTGTTCCCCGAGCGGGTCGGCCTCGCGGTCGGCATCCGCGGGATGTTCTCCCAGATCGCCGCCGTCACGGCGCCGATTCTGGTCTCGGTGGCGATCGTCCGCGGCTCGTGGCGACTCGTCTTCGGGGCGCTCGCCGTCCTCGCGTTCGTCCTCACGGTGGGCTTCCAGTTCGCCGTCCGGCGCGCCGAGATGCCGACCGCCGGCGCCGACGACCGTGACTTCCTCGCCGCGATCCGCGCCCAGTGGCGGCTGATCGCCGTCGGCATCGTCTTCGTCGGCTTCACCGGCTTCGTCTGGCAGGGCGTGTTCAACTTCTACGTCACGTACCTCGGCGCCGCGAAGGGGATTCCGTCGGAGACGGGCACCACTCTGCTGACGGTGCTGTTCGCCGCCGGCGTGCCTTCGTTCGTCATCGCCGGGCGCCTCGCCGATCGGTTCTCCTATCTCCCCGTGCTGCTCGCCACGCTCGCCGGCTTCGTCGCCTGTCTCCTCGCAGTGACCGTCGTCGAGGGCGTGCTCGCGATCGCCGCCGTCACCGTCGCGATGGGACTGATCATCCACTGTCTCTTTCCGGTCGCCGACGCCTACCTGCTCGACTCGCTGCCCGACGAGAACCGCGCCAGCGCCTACGCGGGCTTCAGCGCGACGATGATGCTCATCCAGGCGACCGGCAGCGTCGCCGTCGGCGCGTTCGCGCAGGTCGGTCTGGGTTACACGGCCGTCTTCCGCGGCTACGCGCTGTTCGTCGCCGCCATCGCCGTCGCCATGGCCGTCCTCGCACGCGCCGGGCGACTCCCGCGGGGCGGCTACGCCTGACTCGAGCGGGGCGAGCGGCGCAGCTCGCTCTCCGACGCCGTCAGTCCCGAATCTGCTCGAGTTTATCCTTGGCCTTGTCGACGGCCGTATCGAACGTGTCCTCGAGTTCCTCGACCGAGCGCTCGACGTAGTAGACGCGGTTGTGCGGCACCCGCCGGACGATGTCGTTTCCCTCGTCGTCGATGTCGTAGGCGAACAGCCAGTGGTCCTGGAAGTACGCGATGTGGTCGTTGTCGACGTCGACCTCCTCGACGTCACCCTCCGACGTTTCGTAGACGATCGTTGCGGTTCCGAGTTCCGGCATACCGGACGGTCACCGTCGACACCCCTGTACGCTGGCCATGGGGCTGCCGGGGGACGCGCCGTCGACTACGTGCTCGAGGGGCTGTCACTCTCGCCACCTGCGCCGCTCTCGCCGGCGCCGGCGCTGGCGGTCGGCTCGTCCGGCTGGCCCTGTACCCCTTCGGCGTCGGATTCGTGACCGCTACCGGGGTCGCCAGCGGCCGATCGATTGTGACTTATCGGCGTCTCGTCGTCCTGCAGAATGGTGTTGTGGGGGCCGAACGCGAGGTAGACCATGACGCCGACGAAGACGGCCAACGCGAAGATGATGGCGGCAGTGATCCCGACCGTCGTACTGCTCTGCAGCGGGATCGCCGTCGACGCGATGCTTCCGATCGATACGATGCTCAAAACGTTCACACCCGCGCTATCGGATACGCCGTAATGAGCCTTCAGCCGAAGTGCATCGGTGGTCGGCTCGGCGCCTCGAGCAAGCGGCGCTCGGGCGAATCTAATTTCGAGATCGGAATCGCGCTAAATTCGGGAGTAACCAGCAAATCGTGAGAGTCGTCCCCTCACACGTCCGTCTATATCACCTAGTATTCTATGGTCGGTATTATAAGAAGGCTCTTCAGTGCTGACTCGCTTCGCTCCGGTGATGGCAATCCAGAACCAGACGACTGATGCGTTCGAGTGCCCCGAGTGTGCCGGCGCGCTTTCCTTTACCGACGGCGCCTGGGGCTGTACGAACTGCAGCTACGTGCCGCGACAGAGCGCCGATTAAGTTCGCGGCACCGCCTCCCGCTTCCAACTGTACCGCTTTCGATCGACGATCCGCCGTACTGACGCTCGAGTCGGAGGCCGATGGCCGAATCGAACGGTCGGATCCGTTCCTCGCAGCGAGGCTCTACTAATCCTCCGCGATCCGGCTCCCGCCCGGCGGCATGAAGTGCTGAATCCGGTCCGGACTCGCGATCTTGCGGACGAAGGACTCGTCCTCGAACCGCTCGCGGAACCGGCGGTACATCCGCTTTGCCGCGTCGGCCTGGGCGTACCGACCGGGCTCGAGTTCGATCGTCGTCTCGGCCTGGCCCTCGACGGCCGACGGCGGGCCGCCGATGACGCGGGTGTAGGGCTCGCACTGGATCCCGACGGCGACGCCGACCGCCGTGTCGTCGTAGTAGGTTCGGTCGCCGCGGATCGCGAACCCGCCCTTCTCGAGGTATTCGCCGCTTTCCGGCGTCTTCGTCACCTGATCCGAGTCGACGGCGTAGACGTCGCCGGCGTAGCGGCCGTCCTTCCACACCGAGGAGTAGGAGACGGCGAACTGGGCGGCCTCCTCGATGCTCGATTCGGGTAGTTCGATGTCGTGCGAGGACGCCTCGCTCGGGTCCGTCGCCTTCAGCACGGTAACGGGGCCGCCGTGGGCCTGCGTGTGGAGCACCTTGTCGCCGGGCTCTAAGTACTTCTTGACGATCTCCTCGTTCTGGTCGGCGTTGCGGCCGCCGATCACGAGGTAGTCGTCGCTGGTGTGGAACCAGCGGAACCGGTCGTACCAGGGCTCGTTCTCGCGAATCGGCACGGAGGGCATGGCGAGCCAGTCGCGGTCGTCCTGCTCGTCGTCCTCGTCGTCATCCCCTTCGTCGGCGTCCTCGGCCTCCCACTGCTCGCGGCGGCGTTTGGCCTCCTCGAGGTCCTCGCGAGTGTCTTCGATGGCCGCGAGCGCGCCCTCCTTCTTCTCCTCGACGCGCTTGGCCTCGGTGTAGAGGCGGTCGGCGTTCTGCTCGACGCCCTGCCGGGCCTCGAGGTCGATCCGCTCGCCGTCGATATCGACGGTCACGACCCCCTCGCTGCTGTCGATGCCGACGACCGCCTCGGCGGCCTCGATGCCGCGCTCCTTGCCCTCCTCGAAGCGCTCCTCGATCTCGTCCCAGGGGCGGTCCTGGTCGCGGGCGTTCCGGATCGTCGAAAGGATGTCGTCGACCAGCCCGTACCGGGCGTACAGCAGCTCCGCCTTCTCGCGGAGTTGCTCGGCTTCCTGCTCGAAGCCCTCGATCGCTCCCTGCTGTTGCTCGATGATCCGCTCGTACTTGGCGATCTCCTCCTCGAAGTCGGGCCGCTGTTCGGTCGGGTCCGGTTCTTCCTCGTCCTCGAGTTCGAGCCGGAAGAAGTAGTCGTCCAGGGCGGTCAGGAACGAGTCGTAGGCCTCGCCGGCCAGTCCTTCGGCTTCGTGTTCCTCGAGCGGGAACGGGGTGACGTCGACGACGCGCTCCGGGACATCGCCCTCGCCCTCATCATCGCCATCGCCGTTCCCGTCATCGTCCTCGCGCTCGAGGTACAGCCGCGGGTCGAAGTTCCCGTTCCGGATATCGAGCGCGAGTCGCTCGATCGCCTCGTAGATCCGGTCGTAGACGTCCTCGTCGGCCTCGGCGATGTCCATCGCCTTCTCGACGCCGGCGCGGGTACAGAGTTCCTCGGCGTAGAGGCCGCCGAAGTTCAGTTGCGTCGCCAGGGTTCGGACGACGTCCGTATCGGAGTCGTCCATCTCCCGGTAGAACGCGTCCCGCGAGACGGTCAGGGGGTTCGTCCGCGTGTCCGGGAACTCGTAGCGCGATCCCGGAACGACGGTTCGGGATTTCAGGCGGACGGTCTCGAGGCAGTCGATCACCTCGTACTCGCCGTCGGTGACGGCGACGTTGCCCTGCCCGAACAGTTCGACGATGATCCGGGTGGTGCCGTCGTCGCGCTCGAAGGTGAACTCGAGGATGCGGTCGAACTCGTACTGCTCGACGCCGGCGAAGTCCGCGCCCGAGAGCCGGTTGCGCAGCATCATCGCGAACTGGGGCGGCCGGCCGGGCGCGTCGGGTACCCGCTCCTGGGCGACCGTGTGGGCCCGCTTGACCTCGCCGACCTCGAAGAGCAACTCGGTGCGGCCCCGATCGAAGTCCCGCATCTTCAGCCGGACGAGATCGTCGCCGTAGAGGTAGGCCTTGTCGACCTTCGCGCCCTCGTACGCGCCGAGTTCTTCGACGAGGGCGGCGAGGTCGACGCTCGTAAGCTCCCGCTTCTGATCCATACTCTCAACTGCCCGGCGCGGTCAAAAAGGCGTGTCGCTCCGCGTTTCGGGGCGACGGCGCCGAACCGACCGAATGTAATCGCGACCGAGTCGTCGGATACGGGTGGAACGCGGTCAGAAAGCCTAATCCGAATCCGCCCGTTTCGGACAACTATGCACACGATCGTCGCCGAAACGAGCGTTCCGCCGACGCGAGCCGGGTCTCCGGTCGCCGCTCGAACCGCTACTCGAGTTCGAGACCGCGGAGGTCGGTGAGACGATGAGCGCACCGAACCAGCGCCCCTGGGCCGAGGTCCACCGGATCCCCTCCTTCCTCGAGCGCCTCGAAGAAGAGGGCGGCGTTCGGGTCCTCGAGTTCGTCGACGAACTCGTCGGCGAGGGCTCGCTCCCGATCGACCCCGAGGGCGTCGTCTACCACGACCGCGGGATCCGCGTGCCCGGCTACGACGCCACCTTCGTCCACGAGCCGACCGGCTCGCGGGGCCGGCCCGCGTTCAGCCTCGAGGTCGACTCGATCGGGCCGCGAAATACGTGGGCCGTCTTCGACGCGACGGTCTCGTGGGACTTCTACCTCCTTATGACCCAGGGCGTGGCGGCGCTCGCCTGGGTGAGCGACGAGGAGTACCGCATCGAGGAGGCCGACGAGTTCGAGACGAAACACGACGCGCTGACCGCGGGCCGATTCTCGTTCGGCGTCTTCCTCTACGGCCCCGAGGATTGGACCGAACGGGCCGACCAGCTCCGACAGACCACTTCGCCCGCGTACCTCCGCCGCGAGGACGGCTCTACTGTCGTCCCGTCCACGCAAAACGAGTTCTACCGGTACGTCGACGCGACGCCGACCGAGTTCCGCACCAGCGGCAACGCCGATTCGTATCTCGGGCTGCTGGAACTCGAGTTGACGATCGACTGAGCGTCGACTTCGTTTCGGTTCCGGTTCCGGTTCCAGTTCCGGTTCTGAGTTCGATTCCAGTTTCGGCGTCGGCCACCGGTCGTTCCTCCCCTCCGTTCTACCCCTCATCGCTCGCAACCTCGCCCTCGAATCACTTCGAACTGCGCGACCGCCCCTACTCGTCGAACTCCCGTTCCCGCTCGAGTTGCTGACAGCCGACGACCAGCGAGTCGGGAAGCGCCGCGGCGGACGACTGGAGCGACTCGAACACCGCGGCGACCTCCTCGAACCGCGGGCCTCGAGTTGCAACGAACGGATCGGTGTCCCACTCGACGAACTCGTAGTCGGCTAACAGCGGCAGATGTCGGTGCACGAGGTCGCGTCGCAGGGGCTCCGGCTCCACGGGGACGTTCGGGTTGATCGCGCGTTCCGGCAAGGGAACCGATTTGCCCGACGAAACGTCCAGCAGCGAGACGATAAGCTGTCGACGCGGTTCGGCGGAGGCAGCCTCGAAGACCCGATCCCAGTTCTGGATAACCCGCTTCCCGTTCTCGTAGCGTGTAGCCGACATACCGCCCGATTTCGCGCAAACCGGCTAAACTATTTCGATAATTATAATATTTTTAATCATTATAGTACTGTTAAAACTAGCAGTCGACGCGTCAAACGGCGGATTACGGCCACTTGGTGAACGATGATGTTCTCTCAACTCGGGCCGTCGATAGAGACCACCGATGGAACGAGTGGCAAAATAGATTCTGTGTATGGGAACGGTATTCCATCCGTCCGCACGATCGTTCGCAGAGATGCTAATCAGTTATCGGCGCTTCGCAACCCAGCAGTGAGCGGCCCGAGCCGGCAGCGATTTGTCCGTTCGGGATCGACGTGCGGATATGTCGTCGCTGGAGGAAGTCCTCGTGGTTGCGACCATCGCCGGCTGTACGACCGGGATCGGCGCGCTACCGCTGTTGCTCACCGATCGGATCAGCCACCGCGTCTACGACGGCTCGCTCGGCCTCGCCTCGGGAATCATGGTCGGCGCGGCCGTCTTCGCGCTCGTGCTCCCCGGCCTCGAGCTCGGCTCGCCGTTCGAAGTCGTCGCGGGGCTCGTCGCCGGTGGCGGCTTCCTGCTCGCGAGCAACGCGCTCTTGCCCCACATCCACGTGCTCTTCCCCGGGGAGCAGGTCGAGGGAACGCGACTCCGCGATCCGGCCGGCGACCTCCCGACGCTGTCGGAGCGCGTTGAATCGGGGCCCGACGACGGCCTCGGCGACGATCTCCGCCGCGCCGCGCTGGTCGGCGCCGCGATCACGATCCACAACGTCCCGGAGGGGCTGGCCGTCGGGATCGCCTTCGCCAGCGGCGAGGCCGCGCTGGGGCTGGCCATCGCGACGGCGATCGCCGTCCAGAACGTCCCCGACGGGTTCGCGATGGCCGTCCCCTCGGTCCGCGCGGGCGTCTCCGGCCCGCGGACGCTGCTCTACACGACGCTGTCGGGCGGCGTCCCGGAACCGATTGCTGCGGCCGTCGGCTTCCTGCTGGTCGCGGTCGTCTCGAACCTGTTCCCCATCGCGGCCGGCTTCGCCGCCGGCGCGATGATCGCCGTCGTCTTCCGCGAGCTGGTCCCCTCGAGCCACGGCCACGGCCACGCCGATATCGCAACCGCGGCGTTCGTCGCCGGCTTCGCGCTGATGCTGATCGTCGATACGGTGCTTGCGGTCTGACCTCGAGCTATCGCGCCACGGAGATGGAGACGTATTCAGGCCCGTCTTGATCCGCCTCGACGGCATTCCTTCGCGACGAAGATGGCCCCCGATTACTACACGAAAGCGGACTTCGTCGACGACCTCGAGGTCGATCCCGACCGCTTCGACGATCGACCGGACGAGGAAACCCTCGAGACCGTCGTCTCCAACGTCGAGGAACGAAATATCGTGGTCCACGTTTTCGACGACGGTGACGACGCCCGTGACCATCTGGCCGATCAGATTCCCGACGGTGCCGAAGTGATGGACGGCCACTCGACGACGCTCGAGGAGATCGGCTTCACGGACGTGCTCGCGGCGGCCGACGGCTTCGAGTACGCCGGCAACGCACTCGAGGAGATCGACGACGACGAAGAGCGTTCGACCCGCCGTCGCGAGGCGACCACCGCCGACGTCTTCTTCGACGGCGCGAACGCGATCGCCGAGAGCGGCGAAATCCTCGGCGCGAACGCGCTGGGCAACGCCGTCGGCGCCTGGCCCTTCGGCGCCGAATCGCTCGTCCTCGTCGCGGGCACGAACAAGATCGAGTCCGACTGGGAGACCGCCGTCGAGCGCATTCGCGAGTACGCGCTCCCGCTCGAGGACGCCCGCGCACGGGAGGTCTACGGCCAGGGCAGCGTCGTCGGGAAGCTCGTCTCGCTCGAGCACGAGCGGGTCGACGACCGCACGCAGTTGGTGTTGATCGACGACGAGCTCGGGTTCTGACGCACTCCCGCACTGCCGGCAGGAACTGCGGGCCCGTCGGCCCGCGTTTCCGCCACCGGTGGCCTTTTCTCGCGGATCGGCCAACGCTTCGGCATGACCTTCGTCTCGAGGCTCCGGAACCGCGAGTCGCTCGTCGGCACCTGGGTCGCCCTGAGCGATCCGGCGATCGCCGAGATCAGCGCCCAGCTCGCGTTCGATGCCGTGATGATCGACGCCGAGCACTCGACGAACTCGATCGAGACGGTGACGGCAATGGCCCGGGCGGTCGACGCCGCGGCCGTCGAGGCCGAAACCGATCCCGGAACGATCGTTCGCCTCTCGGAGAACGATCCGACGGAGATCAAGCGCACCCTCGACGCCGGCGTCGACGGCGTGATGGCGCCGATGATCGACTCGGCCGAGGACGCCCGAAACCTCGTCGCGGCGACCCGCTACCCGCCCGAGGGCGTCCGCGGCGTCGGCTACGGTCGCGGCACCGAGTACGGGGAAGCGTTCCCCGAACACCTCGAGCGGGCCAACGCCGAGACCCTCGCGCTCGCCCAGATCGAGACCGAATCCGGGTTCGAGAACGTCGAGGAGATCGCCGCCGTCGACGGCCTCGACGGACTGTTCGTCGGCCCGGCCGACCTCTCGGCCGCACTGGATCTGTTCGGCGAGACGGACGGCGACGAGTTTCTGGAAGCGGTCGACCGCGTGCTCGAGGCGGGCCACGCGGTCGATAAGCCGGTCGCGACGCTCGCGTTCGAGGAGGACGAGATCGAGCGGTGGGTCGACCGCGGTTTCGACTTCGTGCTGGCCGGCGTCGACATCGACTACCTCCAGCGCGGCGGTCGGCGGGCGAAGGCGGCGTTCGAGGACGCGATCGACCGTTCGTAATCCGTCCACGCTCGAGGAGGAGTTCGTCCGCGCCGACGAGGAGTTCTCGTTCCCGTACGGGTTCAAGCACGGGACGATCCTGCCGATCACGGACGAGGAGTACGAGCGTCTGCAGGAGTACGAGAAGGATCCGTCGGAGCGGTAGCGAGCGCCGGTAATCGTTTCATCCGTCGCCGTTCACACCGCGCTCGGAGAGCGATCGTCGTTCGCGATCCGCTCTCGGAGTCGCTTGTAGGGACGACGCCGTTGTTTACCTCGTCTTCGGCCGTCTCCACCCATCGCGCCTTGCGGTCACGAAAACTCGATACCGTCGTTTTCGATGT
Source organism: Halopiger aswanensis (assembly GCF_003610195.1). Taxonomy (NCBI): domain Archaea; kingdom Methanobacteriati; phylum Methanobacteriota; class Halobacteria; order Halobacteriales; family Natrialbaceae; genus Halopiger; species Halopiger aswanensis. The sequence goes on from NZ_RAPO01000001.1 coordinate 975,782, forward strand.
AGATCTGGTGCATGTCGGCGTCGTCCGCCGTCGCTCGGACGAGTAGCGTCTCGGTAGTCGACGGTCCGTCTCGGACCGCTACGGATATCGTGTACTCGCCGTCCGTCTCGAAGACGTCCTCGATCGGCGTGTTCGGCCGGCCGTGCCCCTCGACGACGGGTACGTCGAACGTCTCGGAGAGGAGGGTTCCGCCCGACTCGTCGGTAACGGCGAGGGTAACCGTAACCGGCGATTGGGTCTCGTTCACGAGAATGAGATCCGCCGATCCTTCTGGCCCGCCTTCGACGGCGGCGGAACAGCCGGCGAGTACGCCGGTGGCGCCGGTGGCGAACGTGTAGAGGACGGTTCTGCGGGAGGACATTATGATCCGATTGGCGTATGCCTGCAAATAACCGCCGATTTCTGCCAGAATCCGCTACCGCCCGTCCGATCTGTAGCCGAATTCGACCGTCGGCGACCGCTACAGTCGTTTGCTCACGTACGGCCCGTCCTGGTGGTAGCCGAGCTTGTTCCGGTAGTACTCGCGAGCGCCGATACCGGAGATGACGCTGACCTTGTCGTAGCCCGCGTCGGCGGCGAGTTCCTCGGCTTTCTCCATCAGTCGGCGGCCGTAGCCCTTGTGCTGGTGTTGATCCGTCTCGCCCTCCTCGCCCATGGTCACTTCGCTGCCGTAGACGTGGAGTTCGCGGACCAGGGCGGCGTTCTCGAGTTCCGGCCGGACGGGATCATTGGGGAACCGGAGCCGGCAGAAGCCGATCAGGAGGTCCTTGTCGAAGTCCTCGAAGGAGATGAAATGTTCCGTGCCGCCGCAGGCGTCGTAGGTCATCACGTCGAGGTCGACGTTCTCGGGTTCCTCGTCGTTCATCCCGACCTCGCGACAGCGGATGCAGTCGCAGGACCAGCCGTGCTCGTCCATGCGCTGGCGGGCCAGTTGCCGGAGGTTGGACTTCCAGACGCCGGCGTCGATGAAGTCGGCCGGAATGTCCCGCTGGACGCGCTGCAGGCGCGTGTATCGGGGGATCATGTCCTTGATCTCCGCGATCAGTTCGGCGGCCTCGTCGTTGCCCAGCGGCTCGAACTCGCCGCGGTGCCACCAGTCGTAGGTCGCCGTGTCGCGGACGATCAGCATCGGGTAGATCTTCAAATAATCGGGCTTCCACTCCTCCTCCTCGAAGATGCGCCGGAAGTCCTCGAGGCACATCTCCTTGGACATGCCGGGCTGGCCGGGCATCATGTGGAAGCCGACCTTGAACGCCGAGTCCCGAAGCCGCTGGTTGGCGTCCATCGACTCCTGCACGCCGTGGCCGCGGTGCATCTCCCGGTTGACCCGCTCGTAGGTCGTCTGGACGCCGACCTCGACCTTCGTCCCGCCCAGATCGAGCATCCGGTCGATCTGCTCGGGGTCGCACCAGTCGGGCTTGGTCTCGAAGGTGGTCCCGATGTTGCGGACGTCCGCGGTCTCGTTTTCGGCGATCACGTCCTCGAGGTACTTGAACTCGTACTCCTCGGGATCCTGCGCAAAGCTCTCGCCCTCGGCCGGTTCGGGCTCCTTGTCGACGTCGTAGTCGTTCATCGCCTCGAGGGCGCGCTTGACGAACCACTCCTGGTAGTCGTGCGAGCGGGCGGTCATGGTGCCGCCCATCAGGATGAGTTCGACCTTGTCGACGGGGTGGCCGATCTCCCGCAACTGCTCGAGGCGCAGCGTCACCTGCCCGTAGGGATCGTAATCGTTCTGGACGCCGCGTGCTGCGGCGGGTTCCTCGCCCGTGTAGCTCTGGGACGACGAAAATTCGGAGTCGGGCCCGCCCGGACAGTAGAGACACTTTCCGTGCGGACAGCGCTCGGGCGAGGTCATGATCGCGACCGGCGAGACTCCCGATGCGGTGCGGACCGGCTTGCGCTGGAGCACCGCCTCGAGATCCTCGCGGTGCTCCTGTGGCGCGTAGTCGAGCAACTCGGAGTTTTTCGGCACCTTCGGGGCCGAGTGCTCCGAGCAGGCCTCGAGTTTGGCCTTCTCGACCTCGTCGCGCTCGATCTCGCCCGCGAGGATCCGGTCGACTAGCGTCTCACAGACCTGCCGGAAGGCGTCGGTTTCCGTGGGATCGTCGGAATCGGGCGTCTCGGTACTCACTACTCGATTTTGGTCGCCCGCGGCGAATAAGCGTGTCGGAGTCGCGGCTGACGGCGCCGACGGCCGATGTCGGGCTCCGCCTTACCCCTCGCAGAACGCTTCGATCGAGCCGCGCTTCGGTGTCAGTAGTGGTCGTACTGACCGTCATCGGGAATATCGGCGCGGCCCTCACGTCTCGCGCTTTCTTGCCGAACCGTTAAATCACGCCTGTGTGTAAGATAGCAGACGTGCCTCCCGAGTTGTCGATCGTGCTTTCGGCGGTCGCGCTGCCGTTCGTAGTCGCGGGGCTGACGCCCCTCTTATACCGATTCCTCGGAGAGTACGTCGGCTACGCCGGCGCCGCGGTCGCGCTGACCTGCTTCGGCCTGCTCGCTTCGCAGTACGGCACCGAGGGCCCCGTCGAACTCGCCTGGATTCCGTCGCTCGAGATCGCGATGCAGTTCTACGTCGACGGCTGGGCCCTCCTCTTTGCCCTCCTCGCGAGCGGCATCGGGACCCTCATCTTCCTCTACTCGCCGGCGTACATGCACGGCGAGTCCCACCTCACGCGCTTCTACGCCGCCCTGCTCGCCTTTATGGGCTCGATTATCGGCGTCGCGCTGGCGGCCAACCTCGTCGCGATCTTTCTGTTCTGGGAACTGACCAGCCTCTGCTCGTTCATCCTGATCGGCCACTACACCGAGGACGAGTCCTCCAAGTACGCCGCCCGGATGGCGATGTTCATCACCGTCGGCGGCGGCCTCTTCCTGCTTGTCGGCCTCCTCATGCTGTCGATCGTCGCCGGCGACGCGATCGGCGCGGCGGCGACGTTCGACCTCGTCGCGATGCTCGAGAACCCCGAGGCGATGCAGCAGGGGCTCCGCGAGCGCGGCCTCTTCGTCCCCGTACTGCTCCTGCTGGCGGTCGGCGCGGGGACCAAGTCCGCGCAGGTGCCGGTCCACTTCTGGCTGCCGAACGCGATGGCGGCCCCGACGCCGGTCTCGGCGTTCCTGCACTCGGCGACGATGGTGAAAGTCGGCGTCTACTTCATCGGCCGGGTGCGGCCGCTGCTCGTCGGCGAGGAGTGGCTGTTCCTGTTCGCGACGCTCGGGTTGACGACGATGACCGTCTGTGCGATCATGGCCGTCGCGTCGACGGACATCAAGGAACTGCTCGCGTACTCGACCGCGAGCCACCTCGGGTTGATGGTCGCCGGTTTCGGCTTCACGTCGGTCTACGGCGCCGAAACGGGCGTTTTCCACCTGCTGAACCACGCGCTGTTCAAGGCCGCGCTGTTCCTCATCGCCGGCATCATCGCCCACGAGGCCGGCACGAGAGAGATCGCGAACTTGAGCGGGCTCCGGCGGGACCTACCGATCACCGCGGCGATGACGACCGTCGTTGCACTCTCGATGGCCGGCATTCCGCCCTTCAACGGCTTCTACTCGAAGGAACTGCTGTTCGAAGCGGCCGTGGAGGCGAGCCACTACCACGACATCGGACTCCTGGGCTTGCTCTACCCCGCCGTCGCCGTCTTCGGGAGCATCTTCACCGTCCTCTACTCGCTGAAGTTCCTCTCGCTGTTCTTCGGCGAGCGGCCGGAGGCGCTCGGCCACGTCCACCGGCCCGGCGTCACGCTGCTCGTCTCGCCGGCCGTGCTGGCGCTGCTTGCGGCCGTCGTCAGCGTTCGACCCCAACTCGCGATCGACGCGATCGTCCAGTCCGGCGTCGACGCGACGGCCGTCGATCCCCACGAGATGCACGTCGGCATCCCGACGTCGTACTCGCCCGCAGTCGGGATGAGCATCGTCACGATCGGCGTCGGCCTGCTGGCGTTCCCGTTCTACGACCGACTCCACGACGGTATCCGCGCGATTCCGCACACCCTGCCGCCGACGAGCGCGAACTGGTGGTACGACGCCATCGTCGGCAACCTCACCGGCGCGGGCGCGTGGTTCGGCTCGCGGGTCCACAACGGCCTGCTGCGAACCTACGCGACGTGGACGCTGCTGGCCACCGCCGCCCTCGCGCTGGCGGGGTTCGTCGCAACGGGTGCCGTGACGGCGACCGTCTTCGGCCTCGAGACGCCGCTGGCGATCGGGCTCGTGCTGGTCGTCGCGGTCGCCGCCGGACTCGCGGTCGTGACTTCCGATTCCCACGTTGCGGGCGTGCTCACGCTCTCGATTCTGGGCTTCATGGTCGCGATCTTCTACATCCTCGGCAGCGCGCCGGACCTCGCGCTGACCCAGTTGGTCGTCGAGACGCTCGTGTTGCTGATCTTTCTGCTCGTGATCGAGGAGATTCCCGAGTACTACGAGGTCAGCCTCGGCGAGTACGCCCGCGATGCGGTCGTTTCCGTCGCCGTCGGCGCGACCGTGTTCGTCACCGTGCTCGTCGCGACCGACGCTCGCCCCGCCGGGAGCACGGACATCGCCGAGGCCTACGCCAATCTGGCGGTCCCCGAGGGCGGCGGCACCAACATCGTCAACGTGACCCTCGTGGATTTCCGCGGTTTCGACACCCTCGGCGAGCTCGTCGTCGTCGCGCTCGCTGCGATCTCGATCCTCACGCTGATCGTCATGCGGGCCGGCGGTACCGGCGGCGCCGACGGGACTGCCCCCATCGAGGACAGCACCAGTCGCACTCGAGGTGATGACGAATGAGACGGAGCCGACAGCCTTCGACGGTAGTATCGACGCGAGACGACCGGGAGCGAAAAGGACACCGAACCCCCACCCGCAGTCGCCGACACCGGACCCCCACCCACAGCCGAGGTGAGCGCCGATGACCACCGTCATCATGCGCACGACCGCGCGGGCGGTCGTCCCGATCATTCTGGTCGTCGCCATCGCGCTGTTCGTGGAGGGTCACAACCTCCCCGGCGGCGGCTTCATCGGGGGCGTGCTCACGGTGACGGCCTTCGCCGTGCTCTACCTCGCGTTCGGACTCGACTTCTTAGAGCGCGGCGTGCTCGGCCGCGACGTCGAACCCGGGAAGGAACCCTCGCGGGATCGGGTCGTCGTGGCCTACCGCCGGATCTTCGAGTACGGCCTCGCGATCGCCGTCGGCAGCGGGCTGGCGCCGCTGCTGTTCGATCTGCCCTTCCTCTCTCAGACCTACTGGGAGTTCGAGGGCGTGCCGATCTACGGCACCGTCGAGGTGGCGAGCGCGATGGCGTTCGACTTCGGCGTCTACTGCGTCGTCGTCGGTGGCCTGCTCACGATCCTCTCGGTGGTGGGAGCAGAATGACGGCCGTCGTCCTCGCCGCGGTGATCGGCGCGCTGTTCGCGCTCGGCACCTTCCTGCTGCTCCGGCGGGACCTGATCCGGGTCGTCTGGGGGCTGGCGATCATCAGCCAGGCCGCGAACGTCTACCTGCTGGCGATGGGCGGCATTACGGAGGGGACCGCCGAGACGGTGCCCGTCCTCGAGGGCCACGGCCACGAGGTCCACGTTCCGGTGGGCGTCGCGGACCCGCTCGTACAGGCGCTCGTGCTGACGGCCATCGTGATCGGCTTCGGCATGACTGCCTTCGCGCTGGTGCTCTCGTATCGGGTCTACGAGGAACACGATACGCTCGACGTCTCCGAACTGGGTGATCGCGAATGACGGTGCTCGGATCAGTGGCGCCGCTCGCCGCAGTCCCGGTCGGCACCGAATCCCAACTGGTGATCGCCCCGATGCTGATCGTCCTCGTGGCGGCCGTCGCCAGCTTACTGCTCGGTCGCTGGCCCCGCGCCCGGATCGGCGTCAGCCTCGCGGGCGGGGCGGCCTACGCGGTCGCCGTCGCGGCGATCGACTGGTACATCGTCCTCGCGCCGGACGCACCCGGAATCGCGACCTATCAGGTCGGCGACTGGGTCGCCCCGGTCGGGATCACGCTCGTCGTCGACGGCCTGTCGGCGTTCATGCTGACGATGGTCGCCGTCCTGGGGATCGCGTCGCTCGTGTTTTCGACGCGGGTCCTCCCCGAAATCGACCGCCGGAGCTACTACTTTCCGCTCTTTCACTTTCTGGCGCTCGGCGTTACCGGCGCCTTCCTCACCGGCGACCTGTTCAACCTGTTCGTCTGGTTCGAGGTGATGCTGATGGCGAGTTACATCTTCGTCGCCTACTACGGCGGGCCCCAGCACACCCGCGCGGCCTTCTGGTACGTCTCGCTGAACCTGCTGGCCAGCGCCGTCTTCCTGCTCGGCGTCGGCGGCATCTACGCCGTGACCGGGACGCTCAACATGGCCGACCTCTCGAGGCGCCTCGCGGACTCCGCGGCCTTCGGCATCGAACCCGAGGCGGCACTCGGGCTCTACGCCCTGCTCCTGTCGGTGTTCGCCATCAAGGCCGGCCTCGTCCCCTTCCAGTTCTGGATTCCGACCGCCTACCGGGCCGCGCCGCCCCAGATCAGTGCGCTGTTGGCCGGCGCGACGAAGAAAGTCGGCATCTACGCGATCATTCGCCTGTCCTTTACGGTGTTCGCCGGTGCGCCGATCGCCGTGGATCTCTCGATTCCGGGCACCGGCGTCGGCATCGCCGGCGACTCGCCGCTCATCTTCGTCGGTGCCGCCCTCTTCGTCATGGCCGCCGCCAGCATCCTCGTCGGCGGGATCGGCGCCGTCGGCCGCGACTCTATCGAGGGCGTGCTCGCGTACTCGAGCATCGGGCAGGTCGGCTTCATCGCGATTCCGGTCGCGATCGCGGCCACCACCGCCAGCGCGGAGTTGCGCCACCTCGCGATCGTCGCCGCGCTAGTGTACGCGCTCAACCACACGCTGGCGAAGGGGCTCCTGTTCCTGACGGTCGGCGCGGTCCGCTCGGCGACCGGCACGAGTAGGCTGGCCGACCTCGGCGGACTGGCGGAGCGATCGCCGATGCTCGCGATCCCCTTCTTCATCGCCTCGCTCTCGCTCGTGGGCATCCCGCCGCTGTCGGGCTTCTTCGGGAAGTTCCTCGTCTTCGATTCGGCCGCTCGAGCCGAAGCCGCATCGGTGATCGTCCTCCTCCTGGTCGGCTCGTTGCTGACCATCGCGTACGCGACGCGGGTGTGGAACCGGAGCTTTTGGGGTGATCGAACGCCGGCGGTCGAGAACGCGACGACGGACGGGGTACAACTGGCCGTCCTGGCCGTCCTCGCCGCGGCGATCGTGCTGGTCGGCGTCGGCTTCGAACCCGTCTACGAGTTCGCCGACGCGGCCGCTACCGCCGCGGTCGACGCCGACGCGTACGTCGACGCCGTCGATCCGGCCGACGCAAGCGATCTCGAGTTGCCGGACGACGGCGCCGGTAACGGAACCGAAAGCGGAGGTGGACACTGATGCGAGTCAAAACCTGGCCCCTCGCCGGCGCCGCCTTCGCCGTCCTGTGGATCTTCGTCCGCGGGATCGGGCTCGCGCCGACGGCGCTTTTGGGCCAGTTCCTCGAGGGACTGGTCGTCGGCCTGCCGATCGCGTTCGTCTTCCGCCGGCTGTACGTCGAGCGGATCGATATCGGCCGGGGCGTGCACGCGCTGCCGTACGCCGGACTCTACCTCGGAGCGTTCATCTGGGAACTCGTCCGTGCGAATCTGGACATGGTGTACCGGGTGCTCGCGCCGGGGATGCCGATCGAGCCCGAGGTGATCTTGGTGCCGCTGCGAGCCGAGACCGACGTCGCGATCACGCTGCTGGCCAACAGCGTCACCCTCACGCCCGGAACCGTTACGCTGGACTACGACGCGGAGACGAACGCGCTCTACGTCCACGCCGTCGACGGCCGCGACCCCGAGGCGATCGCCGCGCCGATTCGCACGTGGGAGGATTACGCCCTCGAGATGTTCGACGAAGGCGCCTCGCCCGAAGAGACGCCCCCCGATATCGTCGTTTCCGGCGGGGAACGGAACCACAACGGAGCCGGAGCGGACGAGGACCGCAATCGAGGAAACCCGAAGAGTGAAACCGACAAATCCGCGGACCGCGAACGACGAGGTGTCGACGATGAGTGAGGCCACCGACCCGGCGCTGCTCGAGACCGCGATCAGCGCGGCGTTAGTGATCGTGAGCGGGCTCTGCGTGCTCTGTAGCTACCGGGTGATCCGCGGGCCGACGAACCCGGACCGTGTGGTCGCGCTCGACGCCATCGCGACGAACGTCGTCGCGATCGCAGTGTTGTTCGCGCTGCAGACGGAGCGGGGGCTCTTCCTGACCGTGAGCCTCGTGCTCGCGATCATCGGCTTCATCGCGACCGTCGCGGTCGCCAAGTTCGTCACCGAAGGGGAGGTGATCGAATGATCCACGAGATCGTTATCCTCGCGCTGATCGTCGTCGGGGTCTTCTTCCTGACGGTCGGCACGATCGGCCTGCTGCGCCTGCCGAACGTCTACAATCGGATGCACGCCACGAGCAAGCCCACGACGCTCGGCACCGCCGCGATCTTTCTGGCCGGCTTCGTCGAGTTCGGTCCCGGCGGCGAGGGGCTGACCGCGCTACTTGGCATCGCCTTCCTCTTTCTGACCGTGCCCACCGGCGCGCACATGATCGCTCGCGCGGCCGAACGGATCGGCATCCCGTTCCTCGGGAGCGTTACGTGGCCGGATCCGTCGGCCGTCGAGCGCGGCGAGCGGTCCGAGTCTCGGTCCGGGGCTGGTTCCGGATCCGGATCCGGGTCCGAAACTGGATCGGAAGTAACCGACGACGACTGATCGATCTCGCTCGCGGTCCGATCTACACCGTCTCAACCTTGTCCTCGTCTCAGTCGCTCGAGCGACGACGCGGGCTCGAGGTGTGACGACACAGCCTCCGTACCACGCACAGCCCAATCCCGCGTGCAACCGCAAACGCAGTCGCTATCGGGTGAGTACGGACGACGGAGAAGGGCGCGAGTTACGCGAGCGTCTCGTCGAGTGCCTCGAGCGCGGCGTCGCGGACGGCTGCCCGTTCACCGGGCAGGAACTCGATGTGACCGTCCTGGCCGCCGACGACGCGGACGCCGGCGTCGGGCGCGGCCGCAGCGATGGCGTCGCCGAGGTCGCGGACGTTCAGCGATTCGGTCGCGCGGACGTGGAGTTCGTCGTCGCCGACGCCCAGCGTCACGAACGGCCCCTCGTCGCGCTGCCGGCGGTGCAGTTCGTCCAGCAGCATCGTCGTCGTCGGGAAGTTGTACCGGTGCGTGAACGCCGACGTGTCGAGGACGGCGACGGTGATCCCGTCGACTTCCTCCGTCGTGAGGTTCTCGCGGGCCGTCTCGAGTTCGGTGTCGAGCTTCGCGCGGAACTGCTCGGAGACGTGGGCCGCGAGGTCGCCGTCGTCGTCGAACAGCAGGTCGGCGACGAGTTCGCGCTTGTCCTTGTAGGATTGGTAGTAGGCCTCGAGCGCGACGGCTTCCCGCCGCTCCGAGATGGCGGTCTCGTCGTAGCCGGCCTCGGTGGCGAGCTCGAGGTAGGCCTCGGGGGCGTTCTCCCAGTAGCTGACGGCGGGGAGGTGTCCGAGGTCGTCCCGGACGTCGCCGTTGACGTGAGCGGCGACGTTCGCGGCCAGCGCCGTCGAGGTGACGTCCGAGACGTCGACACCCGCCAGCGAGGGCGTCGCGGCGACCGAGACCGCGTCGGCGATCTCCGCGTCGGCGCGACTGTCGTCGATGACGAGCGCGTCGGCGCCGTAGAGGCTGAGCAGTTCGTAGCCGTCGACCGACTCCTCGGTCGCGCCGGCGTCGACGAGCACGATCAGCGGCAGTTGCTCGCCGTGACGGTCGCGCGCCTCGAGCATCGAGGTGACGTCGTCGGTGGCGGCGTCCATGCCGTAGACGCGGCCGTCGAGCGGACGACGCTCGAAGTAGTGGTACTCGGCGTCTTCGCGAGTGTGTTTCTCGCGGATCAGCGGGAGGACGGCGCGTTCGATGGCGGCGCCGGCGACGTAGCCGTCGGCGGTCGCGCCGTGGCGGACGACGATCGGTCGGGCCTCCATGACCGCGCGGCGGATGGCGGTCGCGGCGTCGAGCAGTTCGTCCTCGACGGCGGTGACGGCGTCGTGGTCCGCGAGGAACTCGATCTCAGCGGGTCGGGCCTCGCGCTCGATCGCGCTCTCTAAGCGGTCGACGACGGCCTCGCGGTCCTCGCCGTCGAGAATCTCGAGCGTCTCGGTTTCGACCTGCAGGTCGCCGTGGTGGCGCTCGACTTCGCCCTCTAAGGCGACGACGTCGTCGATTTCGACGTCGGGGTAGGCGCGAACGCCGGCCTCCTCGAATGCGGCGCACTCGACGGTGCCGGTCTCGTCGCGCAGCGTGAACACCGTGGGGCCGCTGGTCTGGCGGATGCCGGTGATTTCGCCCTCGAGGCGAACGACGCTGCCGACCTGGTTGTCGATAGCGTCGATCGTCGTGCGCTTGAGCGGTGCGTCCTCCGTCGTGGGCTCGGCGTCGGCCGCGTCGTCGGTGGCCGCGGTCGACGTCGTCGCGCTCTCGGCCGCGACGGTGCCGCCGCCGGAAGTCGCGCCCGCGGTGGCGGGCTGTTCGTCGGCCGGACCGGTGTCGTCGGCGGCGGTCTGGAGTTCGCCGGCGTCGACGTCTGCCGACTGCTGGTCGCTTTCGTGTTGGCTCTCCTGGGTGTCGGTAGCGTCGGCGTCCGAGTCCGTTCCGTCCTCGAACTCCTCGGGGAGAAGCTCCGAGTCGCCCGTGTCGATCAGCTTCCCGCGGAACTCGCGTTCGCGCTGGCGGATCGACCAGCCGAGGTCGACGTTGCCGTTGTCCCGGACGTCGAGCACCTGGACGTAGACCTCGTCGCCAGGTTCCCAGTCGAGACTCTCGAGTCGTTGGTCGAGTTCGCTTCTGTGCAACAGGCCGGTGACGTGATCCCCGACGTCGACGAAGACGCCGAAGTCGGCGTAGCCGTCGACGGTGCCCCGGTAGTAGCGACCGGGGGAGAGCTGCGAGGCCGAGGAGCCGCGGAACGCGAAGACCGCGTCCTCCTCGTGACTCTCGCAGATCTGCCCGTCGACGGATGTGCCGCAGATGATACAGTTACCCATCTATTCGGTTCAAGCAGGTTCGCCCTAAAACGGTTGTCGAAATGCGTCCGTCGGTCGACCGACACGTCCGCGGGTACCGGTCGCTGGTCGCAGCGCGATTCGTTCGGGTCGGAGTCGACCGCTCCGGGACCGCTATCGCGCCGCCGTCACTCGAATGCCGGCGACTCCTCCTCGAGACGCTCGATGTCGTCGGCGAGGTCGCGGACCTGCTCGGGGAACAGCGACACCTGAATCTCGTTTTCGTCGTCGTCCTCGAAGACGAGTTTGACGCGCTTGTCGCCGAACTCCCGGCCCTCGGCGGATTCGACGTCGAACAGCTTGACCGTCGCCGACTTGTTCTTCGGCCCGACGTTCTTGATCGACCCGTCGTTGAGCTCTACCATGAAGTCCTCGAGCGTCAGTGCGAGCATACCTGCCGTACGGGTTCGACATAAAAAACGACACGGCATCGGCGTCACCGGGAGATGTCGGTGGCGACCCCCGGCGGAGTCCGCCGTGTCGTCACGAAAATCGAGCGGGCGGGATAGCGCCGTTGCGTTCGAGCCCCCTGAAACGGCTGGTGTGACTGGTCCTGCAACACCGATCGCCGCTCGTTCGATCGCGGAAGCGATCGACCGCATGCGCAGTGTGTCAGTACGCGTGCGGCTTGCTACCGTTGCGATGGACGGCTGATAAATGTTGGTGATCGTGTACGTTTCATACGCGCCGAAAACGGGGCAAATTAGTCGCCCGCCACTCGGTATCGAAACAGAGACCTCCCGAGGAGTCGGTATCGATCCGACCGTCGTTCCCGCGGAAATCGCTGCCCGCGCACCCAGTTTTAAGTCCGTTTCGCGTCAACGTTCGACCGCTATGGAACTCACCTGGCACGGCCACTCGACGTGGCACGTCACCGTTGGCGACACCGAGTTGCTGATCGACCCGTTCTTCGATAACCCGAAGACGGATCTCGAGCCGTCGGACGTCGAGACGCCCGATTACGTGCTGTTGACCCACGGCCACGCCGATCACATCTCCCACGCCGGGGAGTTCTCCGACGCGACGCTGGTCGCGACGCCCGAACTCGTCTCCTACTGCGAGGACGAGTTCGGCTTCGAGGACGCCGTCGGCGGGATGGGAATGAACCTCGGCGGCACCGTCGAGTGCGGCGACGCCTACGTCACGATGCACCGTGCCGACCACACCAACGGGATCATGACCGAGTACGACGTCGACGCCGGCATGCCGACCGGCTTCGTCATCTCCGATACGAAGCCCACGCAGATCGCCGACGAGGAGTCGACGACCTTCTACGACGCCGGCGACACCGCGCTCATGACCGAGATGCGCGACGTCATCGGTCCGTACTTGGAGCCCGACGCCGCCGCCGTGCCGATCGGCGACCACTTCACGATGGGGCCCCAGCAGGCCGCCATCGCCGTCGACTGGCTCGACGTCGACTACGCGCTCCCCCAGCACTACGACACCTTCCCGCCGATCGAGCAGGACCCCGCGGACTTCGAGCGCGAGGTCGAGGCGACCGGCAGCGACGCCGAGGTGCAGGTCCTCGAGGCCGACGAGCCGTTCGAACTCGAGTCCTGAGCGTCGATCCCGGTCTGCAGCCGGGAAACCGAGTCGAGTCGCCGGTGCGAACCGACCGAGTTATTTTCGTGTCAGTTACCGATCCGAACGAGGATGAGCCGAATCGAGGCGGTCTCGTTCGACCTGGATAATACGCTGCTTCGATACGAACGCTCGCCGGGTGAGGTGCTTCGGCTCGCGTTCGAGACAGTCGGAGTCGACCCGCTGTTCTCCGTCGACAACTACTACGACCGGTACGACGAGTTCGCACAGCAGTGCGACTCGATGGGCGAGCTCCGGTCGGCGTGTTTCGCCGCGCTCGCCGCCGAGAACGGGTACGAGCGCCGCCTCGGACGGGCGGTTGCGGACGCGTTCCGCGCCGAACGCGACCAATCGAACGTCGAACTGTTCCCGTCGGTTCCGGACGTGCTGGAGACGCTCAGTCGGAGATATCGGTTGGCGGTGATCACGAACGGCGCGCCGGACGCACAGCGAGAGAAAATCGACGCCACCGGACTCGAGCGGTGGATCGACACGGTCGTTATCGCGGGCCACGAGATTCCACCGAAACCGTCGCCGAAGCCCTTCGAACGGGCGCTCCGGGCCCTCGACGCGTCTTCGGAGACGGCGGTTCACGTCGGCGACTCGCTCGAGACCGACGTGCGCGGCGCAGCTGCCGCCGGCCTCGAGTCGGTGTGGGTTGCCGCCGACGGCGATGCGGGAAACGACGATCCAACCTATCGCGTCGAGGGGATCAGTGAGTTATCGCCCCCTCCCTGGACGGGCTGACGTCGGGCGCAGGGACGTACTGTGTCGGCTCCCCGGCGGTTCGTCTCAGTCGAACGGACCGTATCCCCCGCGAGAACAACGTTTACGGCCCCGGCTGTGGACGATCCGCCTGCTATGGCGAAGCAAGTCACCACGGTATCCGAGGAGGGCTACAGCGCGACGAACGAGATCCGCGAGTTCGAGACGACAATCGACGCCAACGGCGAGGACGCACCCGACACGCTCGAGGCGCTGCTGGCCGCCTACGGCTCCTGTTACGTGCCCGCGCTCCGCGTCGGCGGGCAGCAGCGCGGCGCCGACGACCTCGGAAAGATCGAGATCGACATCACCGGCGAGCTCAACGACGACGACAAACTCGAGTCGATCGCCTTCGATATCCGCGTCGAGGAAGACGTCGACGACGAGACGGGCGAGGAGATCATCGAGCGCGCGTTCGAACTCTGTAAGGTCCACGACGCGCTAAAGGACGACCTCCACGCGGAGACGAGTTTCGAGGGCGGCGCCGTCTAACCTGACACCCTGTCGGCCGACTGTAACTCTTTTCGCACCGAGACGTTTCAACCCGTGAACCGGTCGGAAACCCGACCGCTCCGAACCACCATATCCCGCGAGGGCGTCGTGGGGAACGTGCAACGATCCGTCCTCGTCGTCGCTGTCGGACTCACGGTCATCCTCGCGGGTTGTGCCGGCGGTGTCGATTTCGGGACGTCCGCCGATTCCAGCGCAGACTCGTCCACGGTCGACGCCGCCGGCGACCTCGAGATTCACCACATCGACGTCGGCCAGGCCGACTCGACGCTGATCGTCACGCCGGCCAACGAGACGATTCTGATCGATACGGGCGACTGGCGCGACGACGGCCAGGCCGTCATCGACTACCTCGAGGCCCAGGGGATCGAGCGCATCGACCACCTGGTCGCGACCCACGGCCACGCGGACCACATCGGCGGCCACCCGGCCGTCATCGAGCACTTCGAGGAACACGGCGAGGGCGTCGGCGCGGCCTACGACGCCGGCGTCGCGCACACGAGCGCCACCTACGAGAACTACCTCGACGCGATCGAGGAATACGACGTCGACCTGTTCCAGGTCGTCGCGGGCGATCGATTGCCCCTCGAGAGTGCAAGCGCCGACGGAAGTAACGCGACGCTCGAGGCGACCGTCCTCAATCCGCCCGAGGAGCGCCCCAACGACGGCGTCGACGAGAACAGCGTCGTCCTCTCGCTCGCGTACGGCGAGTTTACCTACCTCACGACGGGCGACATCGAACGGACCACGGAACAGCGGTTGATCGACGCCCACGGCGACGCCCTCGCGGCCGACGCCTACCAGGCGGGCCACCACGGGTCGTCGACTTCATCGAGCGATCCCTTCTTGGACGCCGTCGATCCCGACGTCGCCGTCATCTCGAGCGCGCTCGACTCCCAGTACGGCCACCCGCACGACGAGGTGCTCGAGAGCCTCGCGGAGCGCGATATCGAGACCTACTGGACCGGCGTGCACGGCGATACGGTGCTCACGGTCGACGACGGCGGCACCGACCTGTCGGTGGCGACCGAACGCGAGGGGCCGACCGACGCGGCCGCGCTGCTCGAGCGGAAACACGGCGCGGACGACGAGAGGGCCGACAGCGCCGCGGTGTCCCCGATCGCGTCCGATCCGCTCTCACCCGCGATTGATGTGACTCCCGCGCGTACCGTGGGCTAATGGGTACCAGCTACACTGCGGTCCTCGACCGCATCGTCGAGGCCGAAAGCGGGGGCGAGCGCGCGAGCGAAAGCGAGGCTGGAGGCGGTGACGAGACGGAGTCGTCCAGCGAGGACCAGACGGATCACGAGGCGGACGCCGATCGCGAACCGCAACGCGACCGCGTCGAACTGGCCGTCCTCCTGCTCGAGGCCGACGGCGAGGTCGTCGACGAGCGAACGGTCCCGGTCGATCGACTCCCGGAAGACGGAGCCCACGAGGGCGCCGTACTCGAGGTCGTGATTGCGGACGACGAGGACGAGACCGATAGCGGGACCGGGACCGAAACCGAAGTCGAGACCGGCACGCTGCTCGAGATCACGTACGAGCCGGAGCAGGAGCGGGATCGTCGAGACCGAGCGCAGGATCGGTTCGATCGACTCTCGGAGCGACTCTCGGACGAGTAGGGACTCGGGGGTACGGGTGCAGCAACAGGGGAGGAACGAAGGGGGGGTTCGACTCGACCCCTGTTCACCGGTTGGGGTAGATGGGGTGAGGTGGTGGGATGACACTCAGCGGAACGGTGGCCGGGGGAAGCCAGAACGCCCGCTGCAATCGTTTATTTCGCAGGATCGATCTTAGCCGTAATGCCAAATCACGTTGGTAGTTATGAGAAACTGCATCCGTTCTTGCAACTGGATGATATGATCGGATGATAGGAGCTGACCGATCGACCGCGGCGCACAGATTCAAGGGCACGCCCGAACCACCGTGAGACGAGACATGCTTCGTTCGTTCGACGGCACGACGCCACAGATCGCCGACTCCGCGTACGTCGACGAGGCCGCTGTGGTCATCGGCGACGTCATCGTCGAGGCCGACGCCAGCGTCTGGCCGAACACCACCCTCCGCGGCGACCACGGGCAGATCGTCGTCGGCGAGGGCGCGAACGTCCAGGACAACGCCGTTCTCCACGAGGAGGCCGAACTCGAGCCCTCCGCGACGGTCGGCCACAGCGCGATCGTTCACGACGCCACGGTCGGCGAGCGCGCGCTG
This sequence comes from Halopiger aswanensis, assembly GCF_003610195.1. Lineage (NCBI taxonomy): Archaea > Methanobacteriati > Methanobacteriota > Halobacteria > Halobacteriales > Natrialbaceae > Halopiger > Halopiger aswanensis. The sequence goes on from NZ_RAPO01000001.1 coordinate 991,972, forward strand.
GTCGGGATGAACGCGACCGTCCTCGACGGCGCCCACATCGGCGAGGGGGCCGTCGTCGCGGCCGGCAGCGTCGTCACCGAGGGAACCGAGGTCCCGCCGTCGACGTTAGTCGCCGGCGCGCCCGCCGAGCCGAAGACCGAAGTCGACGATCCGCGCCTCGAGGCGACCGCCGATCGGTACGTCGACCTCGCGAGGCGCCACGCCGAGTCGTCCGAACGGCTGGACTGACGACGCGGGGCAGCGGTGACCGGCGGCGCGACCGGCCGCGAATCGAGGGCTCGAGGGCCGTTCGTCCCCGTATCGGCGTCCGTCGAGGGAAACGCTGATACGCGCACCGTGCTAATCGCTGGCCATGAGCGACGCCGACTGGACCGACCGGATCGTCGGGGCGCGGATGACCCTCGATCAGGAGTTTTCCTCACGTATCGCCGAGTCGCGGTTCTCGAACCAGCAGTGGAGTCTGATCATGACCGCGACCGAACTCGAGATCGAACACGCCGACGACCCCGAGCGCGCCCGGATCGTCGCGAACACCGACAAAGTCGATCAGATCATGCCCGAACTCGAGAACGTGGATGCGGGGATGGGAGCGATGGGCGGGCCGGGTGCCGGCGGCGGTGGCGGTAACGCGGGCGGCTCGAGCGGCGGCCTCGTCGACTCCATCAAGGGCGCGCTCGGCCTCGGCGGCGACGGCGGAGGCGGGCACGATGCGAAACGCGAGGCAGCCGAACGGCTCACACAGGAGTACGCCGACGAACTTCAGTCGAAACTCGAGTCGAACGGCAAGTGGGACTCGATTCGAGAAATCGCCGCGGAAAACTGATCGGCGCGGCGCGAGACGGCCGGCGACGCGCGATACGTCCGGTCGATCGACAACCACTGCTGTTCGGCGACAACCGAGCACCGACCGGGGACAACGCCTGCGGACCGGCGACGACCGACCGCGCCATCAGTCGCCGGCGCGAAAGAGCGTGTACTCGCTGGTCTCGTAGATGTTGATGAGTTCGTTGACCAGTTCGTCGTAGGACTCGTCGTCGATGCGCAGTTCGTCCAGTCGCTCGATCGTCTCTTCCTCGAGTTCGACGGTGGGCATACGCGAAACTTCGACGTCAACGGGCAAAAACGCCACGGGCACCCGTCCTCGCCGGCCTTCTTCCGATCGACTGACCGATCGACCCGTCGTCGCAAGCCACAGCACCTTTAGGGACGCTTCCCGACCGTAGGGATATGTCCGACGACGTGGAGACGATCACCGTCTCGATTACGGCCGATGATGAAACGACAGACGACGTGACGGTCCCCGCCGGCCTCGTGGACCTCGTCGCGGAAGGCGACCAGACGTCCGCCGAGACGGTCGGCGACATCGTGCTGCTCTCGTTCGCCAGCCGCGCCCACCACATGGTTCACCACGGCCAGGGCGGCGACGAGGACCTCGAGGCCCAGGAGGAACGCATCATGGATCTCTTCGAGGAGCGGTTCGGCGTCACCTTCGGCGAAGCGACCGGTCACCAGCACTAACGCGCTCCCGAACGATCGAACCACCGGTCGACGCTGCAGTCTGCGGGTTCGGACCCTCGTTCTGCGGACTCGACCGTCGGCGATTTCTACGGCGGTATCCGAACGATCGACCAGCTACCGACGGCGCTGGTGTCGCGCTGTGGCGGGCGCGCTCGAGCGACGCCGTCGGTCGCCGGCTCTCGGAGCTAGACGACTGTTATCCCCGATTCGCCGGCGGTCGATTCAGCCGGCGGCGAGTCGCCGGATTGTTCGGTGCCCTCGGCTGAGCCGTTCGACTCGGCCGGTGGACCAGGGCTGGTCGGTTCGTCGGGCGATTCGGTACCGGCGTTCGCCGGCTCGTCAGCCGCTCCCGAATCGGGGGCCTCGTCGGTCGTTTCGGGCGGTCCCTCCGGAGATTGACCGTCACCTCCGTCTTCGGACCGCGCCTCCGGCGGTTCGTCCGCACCCGCACCGGCGTCGCCCGCGTCGCCGGCACCGGACTCGGTGACCGCTTCGATCGTCACCGAGCCAGTGTCGTTCTCGGTCGCGATCGTGTGCGTCGATTCACCCTCCGGAACCGTCGTCTCGAACGAGACCGTCGCCGATTCGCCGCCGGCGAGCGTCACCGCCGTCTCTCCGGCCGGTTGCCCGTCGACGCTGTAGGTCACCGTCTGCGTTCCCTCGAGATCGCCGACGTTCGTGATCGTCGTACTCACCGTGACCGGATCGCCCGGCGCCGGATCGGTTGCGTCCGCCGACACGTCGTCGATGGCAAACTCGGCAGGATCTCCACTTGGCTCGGTGGGCGCGATCTCGCCCGCAGCGGCGGTTTCGGCGGTCAGCACCTCCTCGTAGTCGTAGCGGCTCATATCGACCTCCCAGACGAGCCGCTCGTCGTCGCTCTCGGGGGTCCACTCGACGGTGAACTCGCCCGCGCCGGGCTCGAGTTCTTCGGGCGGTTCGCTGGCGGTCGTCCCTTCGACGAACGCGCTGTCGACGAACAGCGGCGCGTCGTTGGGGTTCTCGTAGCCGAAGGTGACCTCGATGGTCTCCCCGTCGTCCGTCGGCGTCGTCTCCTCGACGCCGATTTCCGGCTGCTCGGGCCGGACCTGCTCGAGACACTCGCTGGCGTCGGGGTTCGGGTAGTCGATCGAGCCGGCGAGTGCGTCCGGCGACGCGATGCCGGTGATCGCCGAGCCGAACTGTCCCTGCGGGACCTCGACGTACGCGCCGTCATCGGTCTCGGAGACGCCAAAGTCCTCGCCCGTCTCGAAGACGACGGTCCCCTCGACGGGTCCCTCGATGTTCTCGCCGACGCTGAGTGCGTACTCGCCCATCGAGTTGCCGAAGCCGCCGGACTCGTAGAAGCCGGTGGCCACGATGACCGTGTCGCCCTCCTCGAACGAGCCCGTCACTTCCGCGCGCGAACAGTTGACGAACTCGACGCCGAATTCGGGCGACTGGTCGACGGTGTACTCGATCGTCTCGTTCGCGAGCGGGGCGGCGGTCCCGTTCTCGTTCTCGTCGGCCGTCGCGTTGTCACCGTCGGCCGCGACGACCGCCACCTCGAGCGTCGCGTTCGATTCCAGCGGCGGCTCGAGGGCGAGCGACGCGTTCTCGACCGCCCGGCCGGCCGCGAACGTGTCGCTCGCGGCGCGTTGGTCGCCGGCCTCGTCGGTGACGGTGAGCGCGTAGTCGACGGAGGCGTTGGCTTCGTCGACGACGAGGGCCTCGCCGGTCCCGGCTTGGTCGCTCACGTTGAGCGTCGCTTCCGGTTCCGGCTCGGGTTCGGGCGCCTCGTCCGCGACCGCGTATTCGACGGAGTCGTTCGCCAGCGCCTCGTCCGTCGCGGCGTCGCGCACCGAGACGTCGACCGTCGTGTCGTTCTCGATCGACGGCTCGAGGTCTATCGACTCGTTCTCAACCGCCTCGCCGGCGCTGAAGGGGTCGCTGTCGACGCGTTCGCCGTCGTACGCGGCGCTCAAGACGTATTCGACGGAGGCATTGGCCTCGTCGACGACGAGCGTCTCGCCGTCGCCCTCCTGATCGCTTACGTTGAGCGTCGCCTCGGGTTCGGGTTCAGGTGGTTCAGTCGCCATCGTGTACTCGATCGATTCGTTCGCGAGTGCCGCGTCGTCCTCGAGCGCGCGCACGAAGACATCAACGGTTGCGTTCGCTTCGAGCGGTGGCTCGAGATCGAGTTCGAGGTCCTCGACCGATTGACCCGCGGCGAACGACTCGCTGTCGACCCGTTCGCCGTCGTACTCGGCCGTGACGGCGTAGTCGACGGAGGCATTGGCCTCGTCGACGACGAGCGTCTCGCCGTCGCCCTCCTGATCGCTTACGTTGAGCGTGGCCTCGCGGTCGGTATCGTCGGCGACCGTGACGAACGCACCGTCGAGCACCGGGCCGCCGCCCGCGGCGACGTATGGCTCGTCCTCGCTGCCGTCGGACTCTACGTAGTCGAACGATCCGTCGTCGTTCGTATCGTGATGGACGACCGCGACGAGCGCCTGACTCTCGTTTATCGGCTCCTCGAGGTCGATCTCGAGATCCTCGTACTCGCCGGCCTCGAGGTAGTCGGACGTGCCGATGACGGCGTCGGGATCGGTATCGACCGCGACGCCCTCGTAGATCGCGACGAAGCCGCCTTCCGAGAGGTCGACCTCGTCGACGACGACGCTCGCGCCCTCCGATTGCTGATCGGCGAACTCGATCGACGCGGTCCCCTCGAGTTCGTCGACCTGCTCGATTCGCTGGACGACGGTGACCTCGACGTACTGGACGATCTCCGTCGCGTCGGTGATCCCTTCGCTGACGGCGTACTGGGTCGCGTCCGCTGCCGTCTCCTGCGTGATCGTTTGGAGCTGCGTGATGCTGATCCGCTGGGACTGGACGACCCGTGCGGTCTCCTCGCAGGCGCTCCGGGCTGCGGTCTGGATCTGCTCGACGCTGGCCTCCTGAGATTGGACGAGTGCGCCGCTCGAGCCGCCCTGTGCGAGTCGCTGGACCTGCGCGACGTCGACGACCTGCTGCTGGGTCACCGCGCCCTCACCCGCGCCGCGCGCGGCGGCCTGGATCTGCTCGACCTCGACGATCTGGTACTGGACTGCCGACTGGACGGCGCCCTTCGAGGCGCCGGTGGCCGCGTGCTGGATCTGCGTAATCGAGACCTCCTGGCGCTGCAGCAGCGACCCCTGCGAGGCGCCGTCCGCCGCAGCCTGAATCTGCTCGACGGATGCTTCTTGGCTCTGTTCGATCGCCCCTTTCGACGCGCCGAAGGCAGCCTCCTGAATCTGCGTAATCGAGATTCGCTGGACCTGCTCGACGCTGACGGACTGGACCTGCTTCAGCGGCCCCTTGCCGGCACCGCGTGCGGCGGCCTGGGTCTGCTCGACCGAGACAGACTGGCGCTGCTCGAGCGCGCCCTTCGCGGCCCCGATCGCGGCCTTCTGAACCTGCTTGATGTCGACGCGCTGGCGCTGTTCGACGTCGACGCGTTGCTCCTGCTCGAGCACGCTCCGGGTGCTCCCCTCGAGCGAGCCGGCCGACGCCCCCGCGGCAGCGTGCTGGACGTGCTCGAGCGTGATCCGTTGGCGCTGCTCGACCGTGACTTTCTGGTACTGTTCGAGGACGCCGTAGGCCGCACCCTGGGCGGCCTCCTGGATCTTCGGTTTGCTGTCGACGCCCGTGTCGCCGGCCTCGCTGGCGGCGCCTGCAGCGGCGCCGTAGGTCGCGACCTGAATCTGCTCGACGGTCACGCGCTGTTGCTGGGCGAGCGCGCCGTGGGTCGCGCCCCAGGTCGCGCTCTGCATCTGGGTGGCGTTGACCGTCTGGTACTGGGCGAGCGCACCATCGGTCGCGCCGCCGACCGCGTACTGGATCTGGGTGGCGTTGACCGCCTGCTCCTGCATCAGCGAGCCGTGGACCGCGCCCGCCGTCGCGGACTGCACCTGCTCGGCGTCGGCCGCCTGGTGCTGGGCGGCCGCCTGTCGCGCGCCGTCGATCGCGGCCGCGCGCTGTTCCTGCGTCACCTCGACGCCCTGGGACTGCGCGAGTTCGATTCCCGCGTCGACGCCGGCTTCGACGGGGTCTTCCTGCGCACCAGATTCGGTCTGCTGAGGCGTTGCTTCAACGCTCGAGGATGCGGCCTCGCCGCTCTCATCCTCGCCGCCGTCCTGCGGTTGTAGCTCTACCGGCGCCTCGAGCGGCAGAATATCCGCTTCGCCGTCGGTCCCCGCCGATTCCGTTCCCGACGACTCGGCCCCATCGTCCTCACCTGTCGGGTCGTCCTCCTGGAACTGCGCCTGCGTGCCGTCGCCCCCCTCGTCTGCCGATCCGGTTTCGGCTCCGTCGAACGGACCGAGACCACCGAGTGACGGCAGTGCGACCGCGCCAACGAGCATCGCCCCGACGACGAGCGCGACCGCGACGAACCCGACGCGCGTGCGGTTCACTGCGGATCACCGGCGCGGGGGCCGTCACAGACGCCCGTTGGATCAGAACTGGCGGACGCTTCGCGTGCTCTCACGCATCGTTCACGCGCGCGTCCAGACGACGACCTCGATATCGAGATCGGTACGTGTCGTCCCGTACCGCAGTGGTCGAATCGTCTCGCGTTTATCCTGCGCTGCCGTCGCCGTCCGTACCGCGTACTACCGGATCGCATTCGTTTCACACCACCCGACCGAATCGGCGCATAAGCGCGCCGTCCGTTTCAGTCAGGACCCGGAGACAATACCGGATTACTTCCCCGTGAATCGTCAGCCGCCCGTCCTCGAGCGCGCAGTGAGTTGACGGCCCGGTTCTACGCTCGTTCAGGGAGCCAGTATAATCGTGAAACCGGACAGGAACGTCCCGTTTCAGCCGGGTTGATTCGGCTCCGTTCGTGCCGAGCATCGGTTTCCGCGGGACTCGAGTATCGCGAGGGTCTCGAGGAGCCCCGGTCGATCACCGATTTTGGAAACCGAAGTTTTGATCTTGGTTTACGAGACACACGTCGGTATGGCAACCGAACGACAGTCGGTCGATCGCGTCGACGGCGACGTCGTCCGGCAGTTCGCCCGGGCGGCGCTGATCGCGGCGCTGATCGGGGCGTCCGCACCCGTAACGATCCCGATCCCGCTCTCGCCGGCGCCGATCACGCTGCAGGTACTGTTCGTCTTCCTGGCCGGACTCGTCCTCGGGCCGGTCTGGGGGACCTTCTCGCTGGTGCTGTATCTCGCCGCCGGCGCGGTTGGGCTCCCCGTCTTCGCCGGCATGAACGGCGGCCCCGGCGTCCTCGTCGGGCAAACCGCGGGCTACCTCTGGTCGTACCCGATCGCCGCCGGACTGATCGGGCTGGTCGTCCACCGCGGGACGAACCTGCGCGACCCCGCCGCACAGCCCCTTCCGGTCGTCGTCGCGGCACTCGTCGCCGGAACGCTGCTCATCTACGGCATGGGCGTCGGCTACATGGCCTGGCTCCTCGAGATGAACCTCTGGGACGCGATCGCCGCTGGCGCACTGCCGTTCATCCCCGGCGAGATCCTGAAGATGGCCGCGGCGATCGCCATCGTCAAAAGCGGCCGGATCGTATCGGTGCGCTCGTGACCGCACGCAACCGACTCGAGACCGCACGCACATCCGCGCCCACGCTCGTACGCGAACGCACGCAATGATCGAATTCCGCGACGTCTCCTACGCCTTCGAGGACGTCCCCGTCCTCGAGGAACTCTCGCTGTCGGTCGAGAGCGGCGAGTTCGTCGTTCTGGCGGGCGCGAACGGCAGCGGAAAGACGACACTGTTGCGTCACTGCAACGGCCTCCTCGAGCCGGATTCCGGAACCGTGCTGGTCGACGGCACGCCCGTCGCCGACGACCTCGTTGCCGCGCGCTCGCGCGTCGGCATGGTCTTCCAGCACCCGCGCGACCAGTTCGTCGCCGCGACGGTCGGCGCCGACGTCGCCTTCGGCCCCGAGAACCTCGGCCTCGAGCGATCGGAGATCGACCGCCGCGTCGAAGCCGCGCTCGCGGCCGTGAATATGGCGGGCCGCGAGGACGAGCAGATCGACGCGCTCTCGGGCGGCGAACAGGCCCGCGTGGCCATTGCGGGCGCGCTCGCGATGGATCCCGACCACCTCGTCCTCGACGAACCGTTTACCGGGCTCGACGATCCCGCCCGCCGATCCGTCCTCGAGCGCCTCGAGTCGCTGTCCGCCGAGGGCACCGGCGTCGTGCTCGCGACGCACGACCTGCGGGACGTCCTCGCGCTCGCGGATCGGCTCGTCGCCATGCGGGACGGACGCGTCGTCGTCGACGACGCGCCCGAGCGAGCGATTGCGGAACTCGAGGGCCTCGAGGTTCGCGTTCCGGAAGCGTTCCGTCCCGAGGCCGACCGATGTTGACCTACGAACCCGACGACACGCTGGCCCATCGGCTCGATCCGCGCTCGAAGCTCGCGGTCCAGCTCGGCTTCGCCGCGACCGCGCTGGCACACACCGACGCGCGAGCCCTCCTCGCGCTGTCCGCCGTCGCCGCGCTCGTCCTCGTCGCAGCGCGGGTACCGCTCCGGCGGACGCTGTACGCGTATCGGTTCGCGTTCGTCATCCTGACGCTCGCGCCGCTGCTGGCCGCGCTCGCGCTCGGGCCGCCGTGGATCGTCCTCGAGGACGGACTCGCGTCGGCTCGAGCGAGCTATCGCGTCCTGTTGATCCTGCTCGTTAGCGCTGCGTACGTCCGGTCGACGCCGGTACGGGACTCGCGCGCCGCGATCCAGCGGACGATCCCGGGGAAACCCGGTCAGTTGCTGGGAATCGGGATCGCGCTCGTCTTTCGCTTTCTGCCCGTCCTGCAGGGCGATATTCGGACGATTCGCGATGCGATGGCTGCCCGACTCGGCACCGAACGCAGCGCCGTCGACCGCGCGAGTACGCTCACGTTGCTCGGGCTCTCGCGCGCCTTCGACCGCGCGGATCGACTCGCGCTCGCGATGCAAGCGCGGTGTTTTTCGTGGAATCCGACGCTGCCGCCGCTATCGTTCGGACGGGGCGACGCAGTCGTGCTGGTGTTTGCGGTCGGATTAAGTCTAACGGCGTTCCTGTAGCTCGCGGTGACGTACCGATCGCCCGCGGACTCGGTCCGGAGCAAAAGCGAGTGGGGGAGAGGGGAGGGTGGGGAACGAGAGGGGACCCTCGCTCCCCGCAGCCCCAGCCGCAAACTGCCAGTCGAGATGGGGGGATGGAGTGACAAGCGGATGGGGGATGCCTCCAGACGGAACGCGTCTGGATGGGCGTGTAATCAGTATCGGTGATGAGTAATAATACTTCGGCAGACGCTCGTCTGACGTTCGTCGGCGTTCCGGCCTGCGATTTCGACCCAGCACAGCGCGCTCTCGACTCTCGCGGCGGCCGTCGGGAAATACGGGGCACAGGGTTACCCGCGATCCGACGAAGATATACGTGTCACCATGAGCCACGATTCGTCCGAACGGGACGCCGCGGAGCGGCTCCCGCACGCGGAAGGCGGCAGCTGGCCAGTCAAGGGCTTCGACGGAACCGAACGCCAGACGACGTACATCGGGATGGCAAGCCACGAAAGCGGTGATGCCGATATCGAGTCAACCGCGCTCGTCTACGACGAACGTGACGAGACGGTGTTTCAGGCCGTAATCGACGAGGACAACCAGCGGCTCGTCCCGAAGAACGGTACCGAACGGGAACTCGAGTCCGACGGCAGCCTCGCCGAGACTCTCGCGGCGTTCGGCGACCGCCTCGAGTGGGATTCGCTCTCCGAGTTCGCGCGGGAGCGACTGCAAGATGCGGATGAATCGCGCAAATCAGCACCGGAGCCGATCACCTTTACCCGGAGCAACACGAGCGCCGCGGCCGACCACAACCTCGAGTTTTCGGGCTCGTACCGCTACCGGACGACCGGCGGTCAGGTGCGTACCGTCGAACGAACCCTCGAGGTAACCCTCGACGACTCGGACGATCCCGCTCGAGCCGCCGTCGACGTGACGGAACAGGTCACGCAGTCGACTGCACTGAGCAACCAACAAGATCGAGCCGACGCCGCCCGCCTTGGAACGAGCGAAACTGCGTTTACGATCGATCTCACCTCAGCTGCGACGGAGGGGCGGCTCGAGGCGGTGATCGAAGAGTGGTGCCAAGAGTGGCACATCCCCCACGTTGCGCTGTCGGTCGAAGCCAGTAGTGAAGACACTGAACCGATAGAAGATAGATCAACCGAGGAGGATGCGTGATTTGGACGCTAACACGTACTCACAATAGCGATCTTCGGGAGAGAAGTTACTTTTCCCATTGTTCATGTGATTCAATCTATCTCAGTACTATTGGTCAATTAATTCGATATCGTACAGGTTTCATTCACTTCCAAGGTTAGTCTGGACGCTCGAAGCGATTGATCCTCAGAACTGCCTGTTAAGCGACTTACTATCACTGGTGGATGGGCTTACTTGCCCACAATTATTATAGGAACACTAATGTTATAGTAGAAACAACACTATTGTGTGGCGACCGAACAATACGATCGCCTCACCGAGTCCCCGCAAACCGGTATCAATCGGAACGCTCTGGCGATGGACGAACGAATGCAAGTTCAGTACCTCCGCGTCAATCGCCGCAGCGATCAACCTCCAGCCTACGACGGCCAATTTACGACCGTCTACTATCTCGACGGTGACGAACGAATGGCCGCAAAGAAATTCGTTGAAGAGAATCGAGCGCAACTGAAGGCGATCGACTTTTCGCATCCCGATCCGGTTCAACGCGCGGTCCCGCGTGAGGTATACGACTGGATCCTCCACTTTTTGGGTGAACGGAAACTCCGGAAATACCAAAATATCGTGTATGAACAGCGTCGAAGCGGTACCGAGTGGGTAATCGATCGCGACCACTTCGAAACGTATCCCAACGATCGGTATCGACCGACATCGACTGCGGCGGTCGCAAAGGCTGCCCCTCTCGAGTCGGTCTATCGCGACCTTGGAACCGTTATTACTGAATCCGATCTTGAGGCTCACGACGCTATCGAGGGCTGCGAGACGAACGTCCTCGAGTACTATCGTGTTGCTGGTCCCTTTGACTGTGAACCGGTTATCAGCGACGGAGCGTTGGCAGTGAAAAAGCGATCATAGCCGATGCATCCCCACTTCACGTTGAAAATCGACTCTGACGAACGCGTCCATAGCACAATAGTTCATGAACTGATGACGCGCACTATTGCAGATATTCACCTACGATTTCACTACTCGGTAAAATTATCTGCCAGATGAGTCAACACACAAGACTTATTACTTCACTCGAATGATCTTTCTGATACCCCTACCCGGGAGGCTGGTAGGTTCGTAGCTGAGTTGTTGGGAGGATGTCGACGGTCGCCTTCCACTGATCGTGCGCTAACCAACCAAACCGCAGATAACACAACTATAACACAACACATGAGCGGAAATTCATATCGCGAAAAGGGACGTGCAGTGTTCCTGGCAGCGATGATGGTCCTCTCTGTCGTCGCAATGTCTGCTGCCTTCGCAGGCGCAGGCGCTGCCGTTAAGACACAGGATATCGGCGACGCAGGACCGACATACAACGAGAGGAGCGACTTGGAAAACAAGGACGTCTGGATTGGCCAAGAGGTAACCCTCGAACTTGAAGAGGAGTACACCTCGCTGCAGATTCGCCAAGGGTCGACCTATGACGAGGATGACGATGTCGTCCTCGAAAACCGTGTCGACACCAGCGATAACACGGTGACCTTCGATAGTTCCGAGCTCGAGGCAGGCAATCCGTACAACCTCAACCTTACCGGCGGAACCACGGACTCGAAGTGGAATGGGGTTGTCTTCTGGCTTGAATCGGAAGACCTCGAAACCGAGTTCACCAGCTCCACAGTTACCCAGGAGGGTAACGCAACCGTCTCGCTCACGTCTGACCGAGCGAACCAGTGGGTGAACGTTACGGCTGACAGTCTTGATGCAGACGATCTCGAGGATGTCTTCAGTTCGAACGACAACAGCGACGTTTCGGTTGAAAATACCGACAGTGACGAGGACCGCGTGACCCTCAACGTCACGGACGTCACTACTTACGACGACAACGACATTGAGTTCAGTGCAGACTTCAGCGATATCGACGCTGGCGAATACGAGTTCGATTTCGAGACGACGGACTCGCTCGCTGCGGATAACGCGACGGTCGAAGTTATCCAAGACGACGCGGAAGTCGAATTCGAGGGAGACGCCACCGGCGAGCAGGGTGAAATTATCGACATCACTGTCAGCACGCAGTACGTCGACAGTGGTGCAGTCCAGATCGGTGAGCTGGAAAACTACAACTTCCAGGCCGCAACTGAGTTCGAGATCAACGAAGACGATCTCAACGAGGTCACCCTGCAGTTCAACACCAACGCACCGAGAGCGACCGATGCTGAAGATGCGTGGTCGCTCCACCCCAAGCACGACGACCACGATATCGAACTGGATAATCAAGCCGTGAACGCCTCGGCGCTCGACGAGTTCGAGCCCCTCGGTGCGTACGATTACGAGATGCAGGCCGGCACGGACCTGAATACGTCGACCACTTACGACGATAACTACTACATCAACGACAACGACGTGACTGACACGGCGTTCTTCGACGTGAGCGAACCGTCACCTGTTGGTGACGTCACTACGCAGGTTGCGCCCGCAGGGGACGACGTGTTCGACTACAAGGACTTCAACGAGTCCACGATCACTGACTCCGACGTCGTCGCCGACGGCGACCACCTCCTGCTGTCGGTCGACAGCTTCGACCAGTCCGGACTGGTTGACTCCTGGAAAGCAGAGGAATCTGTCGGTGAGGACCTCGGAAACCAGAGCATTAACATCACTATCGAAGAACAGGATCCTGGCCCGAACGTTGATGCCGAGGTCTGGACGACCAACCCCGATCAGGCAGACGAAGAAGACTACAACCTGATCAACGTCAGTCCCGCACACACTGACACTGAGGAATACGACGGTGATCTCCCACTGGTCATCGAATACGATGACGCTGACGAGGAACTCGAGGCTGACGCATCCTACGACCTGACCTACTCGGTCAGTGAGGACAGTCCGTACGTGTCCGATGAGGACGAAGAGATCGAGATTGAAGACGAGTTCACCCTCGAAAAACCCGAACTCGAGTGGAACGACAACGCTGAAGAAGTTCCCAATTCGGAAGACGCTGAAGTGACCGGCGACACGAACGTCGCCCCCGGTAGCGAGATCAGCACGAAGGCTCGCTCCGGAGGTAACTTCACGGACTCCGAAGATGCGATCGTCGCCGAGGACGGCACGTTCACCGCCACGTACGACTTTAGCGAGTACGACGCTGGCATCACGTTCGACCTCACGGCGACCCACGCCGATCGGAACAAGTTCGACGACGAGTACGACAGCAACCTCGAAGACGAAATCGAGTCGACGCTCGTCGACGCTGCGGAACCGCTGATCCAGCTCGACACCAGCGCACCGTCGGAAGTCACCGTCGGTGACGACGCCACGCTCGACGTGACCGTCGCCAACAACGGTGGCGCAGCTGACGAAGTCGAGATCGGCGTTGACATCGCTGACGAACCCGTCGACAGTCAGAACGTCACGCTCGAGCCTGACGAGGAGTGGACCCAGAGCTACTCCTTCGACACCTCGGAAGCTGGTGATATCAGCTGGGGCGTCACTGCTGGTGACGACTCCGCCAGTGGCACGCTGAGTGTCGTCGAAGAAGAGCCGACTGACGACAGTGGCTCCGACGACAGCGGCTCTGACGACAGCGGCTCTGACGACAGCGGCTCTGACGACAGCGGCTCTGACGACAGCGGCTCTGACGACAGTGGCTCCGATGACGACGATGACAGCACACCCGGCTTCGGCGTTGCTGTTGCCGCGATCGCCCTGCTCGCAGCCGCCATGCTGGCCCTGCGCCGTCAGGACTAACGCGACCTAACTACCGGACTTCGTCCGGCTCTTCCGTATTCTGATTTTATTCTGGATACTATACCCGGTAGCGACGGCACTTCTGTGCTAATTTCTCGAGAATGACTCTACTCGATTAGATCCAGGTCCATCACAGCCTACTCTGCTCTTCACGTGATCACGTGTGATGTTCGTCGCAGAAGGAGAGCGGTAAATGTGCTTTGAACCGCGAGCTCGGATTACTGGCCTCTTCCGTACTTCGAGAGTCGCAAATACCTGCAGACAGAAGCGTTGAACTGAAGGATTGAAGCCGGTGGAGGGATTTGAACCCTCGACCTAATCCTTACGAAGGATTCGCTCTGCCAGTCTGAGCTACACCGGCGCTCCGTTGCATGTATTCGTACGAGCGATAGCAGGCATAAGGATTGCGAATCGATCCGGTCGTGTGACCGTGTTGCGTGGTCCGGCGCCTACGCCGACGAGCGCTCGAGTCGCACGTCGAGACAGACGTTCAGTTCGTGGGGGGCGTACGAGCGAACGGTGTGTCGGGTCTCGACGGAAACGTCGTATTCGGGTTCGGCGGCGTCGCGGATCGCGCGCTCGCCCGGTCCGAAGGGGTCGTCCTCGTGCTGGATGTCGTAGTAGTGGAGGACGCAGTCATCGCCGGCGATCGCGACGGCCGTCTCGAGGAACTCGTCGGCGCTGTGCGGAAGGTTCATGACGATGCGGTCGGCCCAGTTCTCGTAGTCAGGGGCGCCTTTGGTATCGCGCTCGGTGACTGCTTCGCCTTCGCTCGCATCGACTCGAGACGGAACGACCGTTCGAACGTCCGTACAGATCGCAGTCACGCGGTCCTCGACACCGTTTCGGCAGGCGTTCTCTCGGAGGTACGCGATCGCGTCCGGGTTGATATCGACGCCGACGCACTCCGCGCCGCGTTTCGCGAACGGAACGACGAACGGGCCGACGCCGGCGAACATGTCGAACGCCCGCTCGTCGGCTGCTACCTGCTCGGCGACGCGGTGGCGCTCAGTTGCGAGCCGCGGCGAGAAGTACACCTCCGCGAGATCTAGCGCGAACTCGCAGCCGTACTCCCGGTGGATGACCTCGGTATCCTCCCCGGCGAGCAGCTCCCAGTCGCGGACGCGCGTCTCGCCTTTGACCTTCGAGGCCTTGTTCAGCACCGTCTCGACCGGGAGGTCGGACCCGAGGACGGCATCGGCGATCTCCCGGGCGCGGTCCGGATCGTCCTCGTCGAGCAGGACTGCTTTCCCGAGTCGTTCGTACGAAGGATCGAAGCCGAGCAGATCGGCTGGCCTCGTCTGTGTTTCGCGTTCGTCGGCAGTTCGCCGCACGACCTCGAGGTCGTCGGGGACCGCCTCGGCGTCTGTGACCGGAATGTAGAGGTTGCCGTCCTCGACCGCGATCTCGTAGTCGTCGTCGATCAGGTCCGCGTCCGCGAGGTCGCTGCGCGTCGCCTCGCCCTCCTCGCGGGGAACGCGGACGCAGGGCACGTTCATACCGGTACTCGCCGATGGGCGGCCGTAACGGTGACGTTTTCCCGGACGGCCGCGCGTCGACATCGAGAACGATTAACGGTTATCAGGGAGCCGATCGTAGCCGGCCTATGAAGCAGCTCACGACCGTCGAAACGGTCCACGAGGAGGGGTCGTGGCTATTTACGGTCCGAGATCAGTACGGCGAACTCGAGGAGGCGCTGCTCGTCCCCTGCGAAGCTGGCGTCGAAGGATGGATCAACCGCTGTACGCACGAAGCCCAGCGATTCGACACGGGACGGGGCGCACCGATCCGTAACGGGCAGCTCATCTGCCCGCGCCACGGGTCGATGTTCGACACCTGCTCGGGCTACTGCGACAATGGCGAGGCGGCCGATACGACGCTCCCGACGGTCGAGATCACGGTCCGCGACGACGGCCGCGTCATCCTCACTGACGATGAACTCTCGTTCGTCGGCGAGGGCGGTATCGACGAAAACGAGGACGACGGTGACGACGGACCGGCGTCGACGTCCCATATCGGCTTCTAACCGAGTCTCGATCGGACTGCGGTCGTCTCGAAAGCGTATTCCGCCCGGTCGCACTACGAGCGGCCATGCTCACCTTCATCGGCCTCGGCCTCTACGACGAACGCTCGATCACCGTCGAGGGCCAGGAAGCGCTCCGAAACGCCGACCGCGCCTACGCTGAATTCTACACCAGCAAACTCATCGGGACGACGATCGACGACCTCGAGTCCTACCACGACGTCGAGATCGAGGTTCGAGATCGCGCCGGCGTCGAGCAGGAACCGGACGACATCCTCGCGGCCGCCGAGGACGAGGACGTGGCCTTTCTGACCGCCGGCGACACGATGATCTCGACGACCCACGTCGACCTCCGCTTGCGCGCCCACGACCGCGGGATCGAGACGCGCGTGATCCACGGCGTCACCGCCCAGACGGCGACCAGTTCGTTGACGGGGCTACAGAACTACCGGTTCGGCAAGGCGACGACGCTGCCGTTTCCCTACGCCCACGGCGCGGACGGTCTCCCGGCGAGCGTCACGGAGACGATCGACGAGAACCGCGAGGACGGACTGCACACGGTCGTCTACCTCGACATCAAGGTCGGGCACGAACGCGCCGAGGAGGACGAGTACATGACCGCCGATAGGGGCGCCGAACTGCTCGCCGAGGAGTACCCCGACCTCGTCGGCGTCGTCGTCGCCCGCGCCGGCAGCCCGGACCCGCTCGTCGAAGCTGGCACGATGACCGACCTCGCCGACCGCGAGTTCGGTGATCCGCTCCACCTCCTCGTGATTCCCGGCGACTGCCACCTGCTCGAGGCCGACGCGCTGGTCGAACTCGCCGGTGCGGACCGAGAGCAACTGGATATCGTCTGAGGCACGGCATCTTCCTGCGGTCGGCCGGCTACGCGGTGTGGCGAGCGCAGGCGCGTTTCGGAAAGGCGGCGACTGTTTCTGCTTCGATCGACGTTATGGTCCGACAGTGACAGATAGACCGTAGAGGATCATGGGAGCAAACGGCACGGACCTCGTCGACGACCTCTCGCTCGGGGAGAAGATCGATCTCGTCCACGGCGCGCCCGATCCGGACGGCAAGGCGACCGGGTACGTCCCCGGCATCGATCGGGTCGGCGTCCCGCCGCTGCGGATGGTCGACGGCCCGCTCGGCGTGCGGGCACTGGGAGCGCAAGCGACTGCGTTCCCCGCATCGATCGCTCTCGCATCGTCGTGGAACCCGGAATTGGCACGCGAGTTCGGCGCCGCGCTCGGTCGAGAGACGGCGGCCCGCGAGCAGGACGTTCTGCTCGGACCGGGCGTCAACATCATCCGAGTGCCCCACGGCGGGCGGAATTTCGAATACTACAGCGAGGACCCGCACCTTACCTCTCGGATCGGCGTCGGGACAATCGAGGGCATCCAGTCGGCGGACGTCGCGGCGACGGTCAAACACCACGTCGCGAACAACCAGGAGACGAACCGCTACGAGGTCAGCGCCGACGTGAGCGAACGGGCGCTGCGCGAAATCTACTTGCCCGCATTCCGGGCGGCCGTCGAGGAGGCCGACGTCCGGTCCGTGATGACGGCGTACAACCGAGTCAACGGTACCCACATGAGCGATCACGAGTATCTCATCTCGGACGTCCTGAAAGACGAGTGGGGATTCGACGGCGTCGTCGTCTCCGACTGGTGGGGCACCCGTAGCACCGTCGACGCGGCACGGGCGGGTCTCGACCTCGAGATGCCCGGCGTCGAACTCGAGGAGTTCCTCCCGGCCGATCCCGAGGAAATGGACGCACCTGACGGCGGAGACGGCACCGATGACGGCGCGCTGCCGCCGCTGCCGGACGTCCCCGCCTACTTCGGCGACCCGCTTCGCGAAGCGGTCGAGACCGGCGACGTCGACGAATCGGTCCTCGACGAAAAGGTCTCGTGACTCCTCGGGCTCCTCGAGTCGATCGGCCGGTTCGACGACGGTGCGCCTGAGGGCGAACTGGACACGAACGAACACCGCCGACTGGCTCGAGAGATCGCGATCGAGGGAACGGTCGTGCTGCAAAACGACGGCGCGCTCCCCCTGGCGGACGACGAGTCGATCGCCCTCATCGGTCCGAACGCCGACGCCGCAAAGCTCGGTGGCGGCGGCTCGTCGGAAGTAACGCCGGTCACGGAAACGAGCCCCCTCAAGGGACTCGAGGATCGCGCGGTCGAGGTGACGTTCGAGCGCGGCGCGGAACCGATCGCGGAATCGTCGTTCTTCGACGGCGGCGATGATCCGACGGACGCCGACGACGCGAGCGTCGACGATGCGGTCGCGGCCGCCGAAGCCGCCGACTGCGCAGTCGTCGTCGCACAGGACGACGCGACGGAGTTCACAGACCGGGACTCCCTCGACCTCCCCGGCGACCAGAACGACCTGATCTCGGCCGTCGCCGACGCCGCCGAGCGAACCGTCGTCGTCCTCCGGACCAGCGGCCCCGTCGCGATGCCGTGGCTCGAGGCCGTCGACGCCGTCCTCGAGACGTGGTACCCCGGCCAGGGCGACGGCGAAGCGCTCGCCGATATCCTATTCGGCGACGCGGATCCCGGCGGCCGGCTTCCGGTGACGTTCGGGCGGTCGGCCGACGACTACCCCACGGCCGAGGAGACGGCGTTCCCGGGCACTGACGATGTCGCACGGTACGACGAGGGCGTCTTCGTCGGCTACCGCTACTTCGACGAACACGACCGCGAACCGCTGTTCCCGTTCGGCCACGGGCTCTCGTACGCCGCTTTTGAGTACGACAATGCTGCTGTTACCGAGACCGGCGACGGCTTCGAGGTCACCGTCGACATCAGCAACGTGAGCGACCGTGCTGGCAAGGAAGTCATGCAGGTCTACGCCGAGAAGGCGGCTGCACCCGTCCCGACGCCCGAGCGCGAACTCGTCGGCTTCGAATCAGTCACCCTCGAGGCCGGGGAATCGACCACGGTGACCGTCTCGCTCGAGACGGAGGACTTCGCGTACTACGACGCAAGCGAGAACGGATCGGACGGCTGGACGGTCCCGAACGGCGCGAATGCGATCGCCGTTGGCCGCTCGTCGCGAGATCTGGAGGCGACGCTCGAGGTGGACGTGTAGCGCGGTCGGGGCATCGCCGTCGGAACTGGTCTCGGGGCCGCAGTCAAGAGAAGAAGCGCTTAAGCCGCGCGACCAGTCCGCTCGATTGACCGTCGCGCGAATTCGCGGAGTCGGCTACTGGTTCTCGGTGGTCACCGTCCAGCGAAGTCTCTGGATCAGTGTCCGCACCCTCACGATACGCTGCTTCGGCAGCCTGCTCGAGGAGGCCGTCCGCATCGGTGACGGCCGCTTTGACGGGCGCCTCGACGACGGGTGTCCCCTCGAACCGGTCGCGGCCGACGGCCGTCTCTGCGGCGACGATGACCGCGTCCGCCGTCGCGATATCGTCGCTCGAGAGTTCGTTTTCCCGCCCCATGGCACCTCGGACTTCGACGATGATCTCGTGGCCGTTCGCCGCCGCGACCCGTTCCAGATTCTCGGCCGCCATCTGGCTGTGTGCGATCCCCGTCGGACAGGAGGTGACTGCGACGAATTTCATCGATTCGCTTCGCCCCCGTTGCGCTCGCCGCCAGCACCGGCGTCGTCCGCCGCCAGTCGGCTGCGAACCCCCTCGACCGTGGTCGCGCTCGTCGCCCGATCCGCCAGCGATGCAGCCTCCGTCGCGTCGATCCTGGGTATATTCGCCTTCACCTCGGGGATCGTGACCGCGCTCATGCTCAGTTCGTCGAGTCCGAGTCCGACCAGTAACGCCGTCAGGTCGGGGTCGCCCGCCATTTCGCCGCACATCCCGACCCGGACGCCGGCGTCGTGTCCCGCCTCGACCGTCCGCTCGATCGCCCGGAGAACGGCGGGTTCGCAGGGATCGTGGAGATCGGCGACTCGATCGTGCTCTCGAGCGGCCGCCATCACGTACTGGGTGAGGTCGTTCGTCCCGATGCTGAGGAAGTCGACCCGCTCCGCGAGATCGGCTGCGGAGAGCGCCGCGCTCGGCGTCTCGATCATAACGCCGAGTTCGGGGAGTTCGTGGGCGATACCCGCTGTCTCGAGGTCGGTCGCGACGGACTCGACCGCTGTCAGGGCCGCCTCGAGTTCCGAAACGGTGGCAACCATCGGGAACATCGCGGACAGCGTGCCGGACTCGGCGGCCGCCGCCCGGAGCAGGGCCCGAAGCTGCGTCTCGAAGAGGTCGGCGTCGGGTCCGAGCGAGCGGCGGATACCGCGCGCTCCGAGGAAGGGATTGGCCGACTCGCGGGCGTCGGCGTACGGGAGCGACTTGTCGCCGCCGACGTCGAGCGTCCGGACGACGACTCGCCCGTCGGGAAACGCCTCGAGCGCCTCCCGGTAGACCTCGTACTGTTCGTCCTCGCTCGGGGGCCTTTCGCGGTCGAGAAAGAGAAACTCGGTTCTGAACAGCCCGATCCCGTCGGCCCCCTGCCGGACGGCGTCCTCGAGACCGGCGGGCGTACAGACGTTGGCGGCGACCCCGATCGGCTTCCCGTCCGCCGTCGAAACGGTCGCCTCGCGAACCTCGGGGTTTCGCCCGTCCGTCGCTCGATCGCGTCGCCCGTCGTCGGGATCGACGATCACGGCGCCGTCGTCACCGTCGACGAGGACGGTCCGCTCGTCGTCGATCGCCTCGAGCGCGTCGCCGGCGCCGACGACGGCGGGAATCCCCAGCGAGCGGGCGAAGATCGCCGCGTGCGAGGTTCGGCCGCCGTCCACGGTTGCAAAGCCCGCGACGCGCTCGGGGTCGAGCCGCGCCGCGTCGCTCGGCGTCAGCCGCTCCGCGAGGAGGACGGTTCCTTCTGGCACGCCCGTCAGGTCGAGCCGCTCGCGGCCGGTCAGCAGCCGGAGGAGCCGATCTCGAACGTCGCGCAGGTCGTCGGCGCGCTCGCCCGTCCGCCCCTCCATGTTCGCAAACCGTTCGATCGGGTCGGCGAACGACCGCTGGACCGCCCGTTCCGCCGAGCACCCGTCCGCGATCGCCGCCTCGATGTTGTCGACGAGCTGCGGATCGTCGAGGAGTCGCTCGTGGACGTCGAACACCGCCGCTTCCTCCTCGCCGACGCGTTCGGCCGCTCGCTCGCGTTCGCGCTCGAGTTCCTCCCGAGCGCGCTCCCGTGCCTCGTCGAACCGGTTGCGCTCGGCCGCCGGGTCGGTCGCGGCGGCCGCCGGCGCTT
Source organism: Halopiger aswanensis (assembly GCF_003610195.1). Lineage (NCBI taxonomy): Archaea > Methanobacteriati > Methanobacteriota > Halobacteria > Halobacteriales > Natrialbaceae > Halopiger > Halopiger aswanensis. The sequence continues at coordinate 1,012,666 of NZ_RAPO01000001.1, forward strand.
CGGCCTCGAGTCGGGCGTCGGTTCCGGGGTCGTACCACGCTGCGGTGCCGACGTTTTCGAGCGCAGTAATCCCGATCCCCTCGATTCGCCGGCTCGGCGGCTCGTTTTCGGTCATGATATCAGGTCGTGGATTCCGACGGCGAGTCCGAGTCCGTCTCCCGCTTCCCCTCTGTCGCTGCTCTCTGCGTCGCGAGCAGTTCCTCGAGCGCGTCGAGTGCCGCCGCCGCGTCGTCGCCCGCCGCAGTGAGTCGAACGTCATCGCCGCTCGCGACGCCGAGGCTCGTGACCGCGAGGACGCTCGTCGCCGCGACTGGGTCGTCGTCGCGGTCGCCGTCGTCGTTGTCGGCGTCATCGACGGGCTCGATCCGGACTTCGGCGTCGAACTGCGCGACGGTGTCGACGATGTCCGCGGCCGGGCGGGCGTGGAGACCTTCATCTGCTGCAACGGTGACGGTTCGCGTTCGCGCTCGCGCTCGTTCGCCGACGCGTTCGCCGTCCATCACCCGATCGCCTCCGCGAGCGTCCGTCGGGCGGCGGCCGCCGACTCCGCCTCGTGCAACGCCGTTCGCACCTCCGCGTGCATGAGCGCGCGGGACAGCGAACTGAGTATCGCGAGGTGCTCGTCGGTCGCTTCCGTCGGCGCGAGCAACAGAAACAGCAGCGTCGCCGGCTCCCCGTCGCTCGTCTCGACGGCGACCCCCTCGCTCGAGCGAGCGAAGGCGATCGTCGGTCGGTCGACGGCGTCGGTCTTCGCGTGGAAGAGTCCGATCCCCTTTCCCACCCCGGCGCCCATTTCCGCCTCGTGAGAGCGGATCGCCTCGAGGGCTTCGTCGCGGTCCGTCACGCGGCCCGCGTCGACGGCGCGATCGAGGAGGTACTCGATACACCCGCCCTTGTCGGTCGGGGGCTCCCGGAGCGTGATCAGCTCCGGCGCGAGTACGGCGTCGATCTCGTCGTCCATGGATGTGGTATATCGTTAATGACGTTTAGTCGTTCTTCTGTGCGGTCGCGACTGCGTCGTCGGTATCGACGTAGTCCGGTTTGAGCATCGTTACGGTTGTGGCCGTAAGGGCCGTCCCGAGCGCGAGACAGACCAGGAACAGCGCCGGGCTGTTACTGAGAATTACGACGAGGATACCGCCGTGGGGCGCGGGCATCGTCACCCCGAGCCACATCGCGAGCCCGGCGGCGGCCGCGCTCCCGACGACGACGCCGGGCAGCACCCGCTCGGGATCGGCGGTGACGTAGGGGATGGCGCCTTCGGTGACGAAGGACAGTCCCATCGGCACCGCGGCCTTCGCCTGTGCGTACCGCTCGTCGGGGTACTTCTGCGGGGCGACGGCGTTCGACAGCGCGAGGCCGAGCGGCGGCACCATCCCCGCGATCATCACCGCGGCCATCGGCGCGTAGATCTGGTCGGGGAGCAGGGCCACGGCGAAAACGTACGCGATCTTATTGACGGGGCCGCCGCTGTCGATCGCGACCATCCCGCCCAGCACGGCGCCGAACGCGAGCGCCTCGAGGCCGACCGCGTCGCGGACGACCGCGGTCAGCCACTCGAGCGCGATCGCAGAGGGCGGCGCGAGAACGAAGAGCGCGACGGGTGCTAGCGACCCGGTGACGAGGACCGGAACGAGGAAGACGGGCACGAGCGGTTCGACGGCGTTCGGCACGTCGCGATTACCGGCCCAGGCGACGGTCACCCCCGCGAGGAGTCCGACGCCGAGCGCGCCGAGGTAGCCGGCTCCCGTCTGTCCCGTCTCGAGGCCTACGATCAGTCCCGCTTGCTCGACGATCGCTCCCCGCTGGACGAGCGCAGTGAGGACGAACCCCGGCGCGAGACCCGGTCGGTCGGCGATCGCGTAGGCGACGTACGCGCCGAAAACGGGAACGGCGAACTCGAGGCTCGCTCGGCCGATCGCCGCGAGAAACCACGCGAGCGTGCCGGGCTGCTCGAGCGCCCCCGCCTCGCCGACGAGACGAGCGACCGCGAGGAAGACGCCGCCGACGGTGACGAACGGGATCATGAAGCTCACGCCGGTCATGAGATCGCGGCGGACGGATTCGAGGTGGGCGGAGAGTGTGGACGTGACGGTCATGGGCACGGATATCGGAATCGGGAGCGGGATCGAGATCGAGATCGGGGTCGCCGAACCGATCACCTCGTAAACAGCGGGACGTCGGTCGAATCCGAGCGGAGACCGGACATCTCCGGGACGGTCGTGCCCGGCACCGACACGACCTCGGCGGCGACCGTGATGCCCATGCGGAGCGCGGCGGTTCCGGACTGGCCGCGCGCGAACGTCGATAAGATACCCGCGAGCAGGGCGTCGCCCGCCCCGACGGTGTCGACGACCTCGACGTCTCGAGCGTCAGCCCGGTACACGCCGTCGGGCGAGGCCAGCAGGGCGCCGTCGTCCCCCAGCGACGCGACGACGTGTTCGAACCCCTCCTCGCGGAGCGCTTCCGCCGCTTCCACGCACTCCTCGTCGGTGTGAACCGGCATCCCGGTCGCGGTCCCGAGTTCGCGGCGGTTGGGCTTACAGAGGAAGTAGTCGCTCTGGAGTCCCTTCAACAGGTCGCCTTGAACGTCGACGACGGTTCGCCACGACCCGGCGCGAGCGATACGGTCGATCGTCGCCGGCCCCAGGTTCGGCGGGAGGCTGCCGGCGATGACGACCATTTCCGGATCGTGTTCGCGAACCTTGTTGACGACCTCGCGGACGGTCTCCTTCTTGACGTTGTGGCCCGACTGGTTGACCTTGTACTCCTCGTCGTCGGTGAGGATCGTCGTGTTGAGCCTCGTACAGCCCCCCATCTCGACGAAGTCGTTCGGAATCTTCTGACGGGAGAGTTGATCCTCGATGTACGAGCCGAGGAACCCGCCCATCAGCCCGGTCGCGGTCGAGTCGACGCCGAGCCCGGAGAGGTACTTCGAGACGTTGATCCCCTTTCCGCCGGGGTCGTACTGGGACATGCTCGCGCGTTTGACCACGTCGGGCTCGAGGTCCCCCTCGACGGTGATCGTGTGATCGACCGCCGGATTCAGCGTGACGGTGAGGATCACTCTCCCACCCCGTCGACGACGTCGACGCCGGCGGCCTCGAACGGCTCGCGCTGCTCGTCCGTCAGCGTCGCCTCGGTGACGAACACGTCGACGTCCTCGAGGTCGGCGAAGTTGACGAAACTCCGCTGGTCGAGTTTCGAGCCGTCGGAAACGAGCACGACCCGCTGGGACTTCTCCACCATCAACGACTTCATCCGCGCTTCGTCCTCGTTCGGCGTCGTCAGCCCGGCCTCCGGGTGGATGGCGTTCGTCCCGAGGAAGACGACGTCGAAGTTCGTCCGCTCGAGGAACTCCTCGCCGGTCGGCCCCACGAGCGCCCACGTCTGCTCGCGAAGCGTGCCGCCGGTGAGTTTGACGTCGCCGCGCTCGCCGAGTTCCATGGCGATCAGCGGCGAGTTCGTCGCGGCGATAAACTCGGTATCGGGCGCCGCCTTGGCGACTTCCATCGTCGTCGTCCCGGAATCGAAGAAGACCACCTGTCCCCGTCGAATCTCCTCGGCGGCGCGGTTTCCGATCGCTTGCTTCGCCTCGAGGTTTTGGACCTGTTTCTGGCTGTACGTCCGTTCCTCGGCGACGCTCGAGGCGGGAATCGCGCCGCCGTGCGAGCGTTCGATCAGCCCCTCGTCCTCGAGGTCCTGGAGGTCGCGCCGGATCGTCGCCTCGGAGACGCCGAGTGCGTCCGCAAGCTCGGTGACGGTCTGTCCGTTCTCTTCAGAGACGACGTCGACGATTTCGCGTTTCCGTTGTTTGGGTAGCATAACTCGGCGGGGAGAGATATTCGTTGCTCGATTATTGTTCGGCCCGTGACCTTATTTGTTTGTGATCGATTACGTTCATTGCTGCCGACGACTGGCGCTATCGCGCGGAGAGCATCGCGAGCGCCAGCGTGACCATCGCCCCGATACCGGTGACGAACGCGGCGCCGTAGGTTCCCCGAAGGTAGTTGTACACCGCGATGCCGACGAGCGCAACACCGATCACTAACGGAACGAGCTCCGCGATGGAGTCGGTGTCGATCGTCGTCACGCGACTTGCTCCTCTTCGGCGGATTCGGCGGTCGCTTCGTTTTCGGCTCGCTCGAACGTCAGCGACTCTCCGGAGGCCGCGTCGAAGTAGTGCAGCGAGCGGCGATCGAACTCGACGCTGACGCGGTCGTCGACCTGGATCGGCCCGCCGGGCTCGACCGACGCCTTCATCGTCGTCTCGTTACCCAGGCCGAGCTCGAGGACCGTCTTTTCGCCCTGCGGCTCGACGACGTTGACCGTCGCCGGGAGCCCGTCCGGACGCAGCGTCACGTCCTCCGGTCGGACGCCGAGGACGACATCGTCGCCGACCGCCCCCTCGAGCGCCCACTCGAACTCGTCCGGGACCTCGTGTTCGAACGCGCCGAGATCGATCGCGTAGCCGTCGTCGGTCCGGTGAACCGTCCCCTCGAGGAAGTTCATGCTCGGCGAGCCCAGGAAGTCCGCGACGAACATGTTTCGCGGGTTGGAGTAGACGAACGTCGGCGGGCCGACCTGCTGGACCTTCCCGTCGTTCATGACGGCGATCTGATCGCCGAGCGTCATCGCCTCGACCTGATCGTGGGTGACGTAGACCGTCGTCGTCGAGAGCTTGTCGTGGAGTTTGTTCAACTCGGCGCGCATCTGCACGCGCAGTTTCGCGTCCAGATTCGACAGCGGTTCGTCCATCAGGAAGACGTCCGGGTTCCGGACGATGGCGCGACCGAGCGCGACCCGCTGTTGCTGGCCGCCCGAGAGTTCGGCCGGCTTCCGATCCAGCAGTTCGTCGATCTGGAGGAGATTCGCGGCGTCTTCGACGCGCTCCTGGATCGTCTCCTCGTCGGCGCCCTGCTGTTCCAGTCCGAAGCGCATGTTCCCGCGAACGGTTTTGTGCGGGTAGAGCGCGTAGTTCTGGAAGACCATGGCGATGTCGCGCTCGTAGGCGCGCTGATCGTTGACGACCTCATCGCCGATCTTGATCGTCCCGTCGCTGGCGCGCTCGAGGCCGGCGATCAGCCGCAGCGTCGTCGTTTTGCCACAGCCCGACGGGCCGACCAACACGGTGAAGCTCTCGTCGGGAATCTCGAGCGAGACGCCGTCGACGGCGACGATGTCGTCGAACCGCTTGACGAGGTCGTCGAGTCGTACTTTAGCCATCGATACCACCGCCGTAGATAGTGTGTCGTCGTTGCATTGATTTCGAACTCATTCTTTCACCGCCCCCTGCGTGAGACCGCTCACGATGTACCGCTGGAAGAACAGCCCGAACAGAATGCCGGGCAGTGCGGCGATCATGCCGCCAGCGGCGAGGTGTGACCAGTCGATGAAGTCGTCGGCGACGAACAGCGAGACGGCGATCGGTAGCGTCTGGGACGCTTCGCTCCGGGTGAGCACCAGCGCGAAGATGAACTCGTTCCACGAGAAGATGAACGCGAGGATCGCCGTCGCCGCGATACCGGGCTTGGCGACCGGGAGGACGACCTTCACGAACGCCTCCCAGGTGGAACAACCGTCGACTTGCGCCTGCTCGTCGAGTGATTCCGGCACCCCGTCGAAGTAGTTTTTCATGATCCAGACCGCGAACGGCAGGTTGAAGAACGTGTACGTCAGGATCAGCGCCACTCGCGTGTCGGTGAGGTTGCCGGTCAACCCGCCGATCAGCGGCGGACTCGACATGATCTGGAAGAACGGCACGATCAGCGCGATCGGCGGAATCATCCGCGCCGCCACGATCGAGAGCAACAGCGCCTTGTTCCCCAGGAAGTTGTACCGGGAGAACGTGTACCCGGTCATCGTCCCCAGCGTGACGCAGATCAGCGTCGTCGTCGACGCGACGATCAGGCTGTTGATCGTGTACGCCTCGAACGGCCGATTCCGGAAGATGTCGACGTAGTTCTGGACCGTCGGATCGTGCGGGACGAACGTGATCGGGAGCGAGAGGACCTCGCCCTGGGTCTTCAGGCTCGTGATGAAGATGTAGTATATCGGGAACCAGATGACGATCACGTACAGGAGCAAGAGTCCGTACGCGACCAGTCGTTCCCTGACGACGCTCGGCCACGCGTCGTCCGCGTTGAGGCCGAGGCGGTCGGCGAATCGATTGACGGGTGAATCTTTCGTGCTCATGAGTCGTACGGTGTCCCTCCGAAGATCGTGTACAGGATCGCGACGATGGCGAACGTGACCGCGAGCATGATGACGCCCAGCGCGGCTCCTTCCCCGGTTCGCTGGAACTCCATGGACGTGCGGTAGAGCCAGGAGGCCCACACCTCAGTGGACTTCCCGGGACCGCCTTGGGTCATCACCCACACCAGGTCCAGCGCCCTGATATCGAAGATGATGCGGATCGTCAGCGCGACCAGAATCGACGGCTTCAGGAACGGGTACGTCACGTTCCAGAAGCGTGACCAGCGACTCGCGCCGTCGACTTCGGCGGCGTCGTACAGCTGCTCCGGGACGTTTTGCAGGCCCGCGAGCAGGATGATCACGATAAACGGCGTGAACACCCAGATGTCGGCGATGATCAGTGCCATCATCGCCAGCGTTCCGTCCGAAAGGAACGCAATCTTCTCCGAAAGCAGGCCCGTCTGGGTCAGCAGCCCGTTTATCGCGCCGTTTTTCGCCTCGAACATCCAGCGCCACATGAGTCCGCTCATCACGTACGGGAGGATCCACGGGACGATGACGGCGGTCCGGAACCACCCTCGACCCTTGAGATCCTTGTTCAACAGGATCGCGATCCCGAGTCCGAGCAGGAACGAAAGGGTGACGCTACACCCGACGTAGATGAGCGTGTTCTTCGTGAACGCGATGAAGCTCGCATTAAACACCTCCAGCGTGCCGCCGGGATCGAGCAGAATGCGCTTGAAATTCCGGAGCCCCACGAACTCGGTCTCCCGCGTGAGCGGGTTCTCCCAGAACAGGCTCGACCAGAGGAGCCGAGCGGTCGGATAGACGATGATGGCCGCGATCCAGATCAGCGTCGGTCCGACCGTCAGCGGAACGAACAGCCGGTCAAGCGCTCGACGTAGCGACTTTTCTGACGTCTCCATATATGATATGTAACGGGATAGTCGGTAGCTGTGGGTCCACTTACAGGAGCCCGATGTCCTGATAGAGGCGCGTAACGTTCTCCTGTGCGTCTTCCAGCGCCGTCTGCGGATCCTTCTCGCCGAGCAGCGCCGGCGTGATCTGTTCGTCGATGTAGTCGTCGACCTGCGGCTGCTGGATGTAGGTCTCGCTCATCGCGTGCTCGAGGTTGTACTTCATGTCCTCGAGGAGCCACGAGGGGTACTCCTCCTGGATCTCGTCGTCCTCGTAGACGTCGGGGACGACGCAGGGGTTCCCCTCGACGAGCATGTTGTTCTTACAGGACTCTCGCGTCGTCATGAACTCGGCGAACCGCTGGGCTGCGGCCTTCTTCTCGGAGAACGCGGAGATGCTGATTCCGTTCGTGTCCTGGAAGGTCGCACGACCGCTCGGGCCTGCCGGCGGCCGTGCACTGCCGACGCGCTCTTCGCCCCACTCGTCGATCGCGCGCGAGCCGAGCGGCGTCCACGATTCGACGGTAGCGAACTCGCCGGCGATGAAGGCGTCGCCGACGGCGCCCTCGCCCATGCTCGAGATGCCGTCGGGGATGATTTCCTCGTCGCGGAGCTGCGTGACGAACTCCATGACCTGCTGGCCTTCGTCGCCCGCGAACACCGGCTCGTTGTTCTCGTTGAACAGCGAGCCGCCGGCCTGGTAGAGCAGCTGCTTGAACGTGAACACGGACTTATCGGCCCACGTGAGGCCGAAGCCGGACCGACTGCCGTCGCTCAGTTCGGGCCCCATCTCCAGCACCTCGTCCCACGTGTCCGGCGGCGTCTCGACGACCTCCGTGTCGTAGAGGTACGTGCCCCACTTCCCGAACTCGGGAGCCATGTACGGATCGCCGTCGAAGCTGACGAGGTCGACGAGACTGTCCGGGAACTTGCTCATGTGGTCGTCCGAGAGCTCGAGCGGCTCGAGCCAGCCGGCGTTGACGAAGTCGGCGAGCCACCAGGTCGGACCGTTGAACGCGTCGACCTTCGGCTCCTGACTGTTGAAGATCGTCGTCAGGCTGGTCTTCAGGTTCGCCCAGGGAACTTCGTTGACGTTGACGGTGATGCCGGTTTCCTCCTCGAAGCGTTCGATGTTGGCCTCGGTCCCCTGGTCGAACTCGAGGCTCCCCGCGTTGTAGAACGTGATTTCGTCGGCCATCTCGCCGTCGCCGTTCCCGTTACCACTGCCGTTGCCCCCGTCCGAGTTGCCCGTACAGCCAGCGAGTCCCACGATGCTGGCGGCGCTGAGTGCGCCACTCGTTTTGAGAACCGTCCGCCGTGACTGCCGTTTGCGTGGCATACTGTCCCACATCAGAGTGATTAATAATAAAAGTTGCGTAATTTCGTTTATACACTACTGTAGATGAGTGGAATTATTTGGAATCGCCCCTCCGGAAGTGACAATACGATCAAACATCTGCGTCACTACCGAATCTCGAGACGGGAGAATACCACCAAAAGAGCGCTATTTGCCCCGATGTGGGCGTGGCCTGTCGAGTCAGGTTCGATGAGATCAACTACCGACGAAAACGCTCGCCCGACACGAACGAACACTCGCAGTCAGAAACGAACAGGTCCGTTACAGTCGCTCGATAATCGCGTTCGTTACGTCCTCAGTGGAGGCGTCGCCGCCCAGATCCGGCGTGCGCGGCCCGTCCTCGAGCGTCGCCTCGACGGCCTCGTGGACCGCCTGCCCTTCCTCGTCGTAGCCGAGGTACTCGAGCAGCATGGCGGCGGAGATGATCGTCGCGGCCGGGTTCGCGACGCCCTCGCCGGCGATGTCCGGCGCGGTACCGTGGACGGGTTCGAACAGCGCGCGCTCGGGGCCGACGTTCGCGCTCGGGAGGAGACCGAGGCCGCCGACGAGGCCGGCGGCGAGGTCCGAGAGTACGTCGCCCGCAAGGTTGGGACAGACGACGACGTCGAACTGTTCGGGATCGAGACAGACCCGCGTGGCGAAGGCGTCCATCAGCACCTCGTCGGTTTCGACGCCGTTCTCGTCGGCCACGCGCTTGATCGTGTCGCGAAAGAGGCCGTCCGTCTCGCGCATGACGTTGGCCTTGTGGGAGATTGTAAAGCCGTCGTAGCCGTTGTCCTCGACGTACTCGCAGGCGAACTCCGCGAGATCCTCGGAGGCCGACTCGGTAACGACGCGGGTCAGCGTCGAGACGTCCTGCGTGAGTCGATCCTCGATCCCCGAGTAGACGCCCTCGGTGTTCTCGCGGAGGAAGACCAGATCGGTCTCGGGCCGGACGGCGTCGACGCCGGGGTAGGCCTTCGCCGGTCGGATGTTGACGAAGGAGTCGACCGCGTCGCGCAGCGGCAGGATCACGTCGGCCGCGGTCTCGCCGGCCGCACCGAACAGCGTCGCGTCCGCCGAGGCCGCGAGATCGTAGGTCTCCTGGGGCAGCGCCTCTCCGGTTTCCTCCTCGACCGCGTCGCCGGCGTCGGCCTCGACGAACTCGAAGTCGAGCTCGAGCGCCTCGAGGACCTCGACGGCCGCGGGCGTGACTTCCTGACCGATTCCGTCGCCGGGGATGACGGCGATTTCGTGAGTCATGCCACAACGTCTCGGGGCGGGGGAAAAGAGGGTATCGATACACCCGAACTGGTCACGGACCGGACTTACGACCCGCGAGCGCGCCGCCACGCGTAGACGCCGCCGAGGACGGCACACAGCGCGAACAGCGCGGCGATCGTTCCGGTCACCGGGACCGGCACCGGAGCCGGGAGCGCCACCGTCACGCTCGCTGTCTCGCCGCTCTCGACCGGTCCCGTCTCGACGCTGTTCGACTCGAACTCCGATGCGGCGGCTTCGACGGCGTACGACTCGCCAGTGCCGGGAACGACGACCTCGAGCGTTCCGTCTTCCTTCGTCGTCCCGTTTGCGCCGAACGCGGTACCGCTGTCCCGTTCGATCCTCACCGTCGCGTTTCCGATCGGCTCACCATCTTCCGTTTGGACCGTAATGGTGAGCGCGGCGTCTCCGTCGAGCGTCACCGATTCCTCGAGTCGGTCGGCATCGGCTGCGAACGAAACCGTTCGATCAGCGTCGACGTATCCTTCGGCGCCGACCTGTAGCTCATACTCGCCCCGCATCGGCACGTTCTCGAGGCGGTAGGTCCCGTCGCCGACGTGCGTTCCCGTGTACGTTCCCGCTGGCCCGGCGGCCTCGACCGTCGCCCCGTCGATTCCGTCGCCGAAGCGGGCGTCGGTCACGTCCACCTCGAGCGTCCCGCTGCCGGCGAGTTCGACGTCGAGGGTCGACGTCTCGTCGCTGGCGACGGTTCGCGTCTCAGTTACCGACTCGTACCCGTCGCGCTCGACGACGACGGCGTATTCCCGGTCGCCGGCCAATCCGGGAACCTCGTAGCGACCCTCCGCGTCGGTGGTCGTCTCGTACGGTTCGCCCTCGCCGATGACCTCGACGGTCGCGTTGGCGATCGGGTTGCCGGTTTCGGCGTCGGTCACCGTCCCCTCAAGGGTCGCGTACTGGCCGACGGCGTCGACCGCCGCGTAGGCGTCGATGATCCCGCTCCCGTAGCGGGTATCTTTCGCCGCGGAAACGTCCTCGCCGTCCGGTTTCCAGGCCGTCTCCTCGAGTGCACGCTTGATTTCGTCGGGCGAGAGGTCCGCTGCGGTTGCGGACTGCATGAGCGCGGCCGTACCGGCGACGTGGGGCGCCGTCAGGCTGGTGCCGAGGTTCGTCCGGTAGCCGCCGCCCGGCGTCGCGCTCTTGACGCTTACACCGGGTGCGACGACGTCGGGGACGACGTACGAGTCGGGCCAGCGGGCCGGCGCATCCCCGCGCCACTCGTCGGCGGTGTCGATCTCCTCGCCCCCGGAAAAGGAGGGCACGTCGTCCGACTGATCGATCGCCCCGACGCTGATCACGTCGTAGGCGTTCCCCGGCGACAGCGACGTCCCCTCACCGCCGTTGCCGACCGCGCCGACGACCACGGTGCCGGCCTCGCGGGCGTTTTCGATCGCGTCGACGGACGCGCTGCTGTGGCCGTCCCACCCCAGACTCAGACTGATAACGTCGGCGTCTTCCTCGATCGCCCACTCCATTCCGGCCAGAATCGTCGAGGAGCGCCCGCCGCAGCGCTTCCGGTTCTCGCAGTCGGTCATGACGGCGCCGTGGAGCAGCGTTACGTCGGGCGCGACGCCGATGTGGGTTCCGCTCGCGTTGCCGCCGGCGACGATGCCCGACACCTGCGTTCCGTGGCCGTCGTAGTCGATCGGCTCGGCCGACGGGTCGTCGTCGAAGTCCTTCCACTCCGCGACCTCGATGTCCGGGTGGTCGCCGTCGACGCCCGAGTCGAGTACGGCGACTCTGACACCCTCGCCTCTCGTGCGGAACGCGTCCCAGGCCTCGGGGGCGCGGATCTTCTCGAGGCCCTCGGTGTACACCGCGCTCGAGGACGTTCCAGCGGTCGCCAATTCGGCGTGCGTTGTTGGCTCGTTCGTGCTTGATTTCGCTGGGATGGCTGGCGCGGAACTCGAGACGACGCTGTTCGGCTCGATCCGCGTCACGTTCTCCAGCCGCGCGAGGACCGTCAGCGACGCGCGATCAGTATCGACCGTTACGAGTGCGGCGTTCGTGATCCAGAAGGACCGCTCGAGCGTGACGCCCTCGGTCGCGCTCGCGTACCGCTCGAGGGATTGCTGCGTCCGCTCGGCGTGGCCCCGGCGAGCGGCGACCATATCGTCCTCCCGTTCGCGCTCGACCTCGATCTTGGCACCACCCTCGTCGACACTCGAGACCGCCTCGTCGTCGAACGGTTCGAATCGGACCAGCACCGTGACGGTTCCGTCGGCCTCCTCGATCGTCTCGTCGATGGGAGTCGGTTCCGCGGGAGCGGACGTCGCATCGCCCACCGCTGACGTGGCGGGCGTCGCCGCCCACGCGCCGGGAACGGCCGCGACGAACAGCACGCAAAGCACGCACGCAACCAGCGCCGCCACTCCGGCGGACCGCACCCGAGAACCGATCGGCGAGGCGGACATTGCTCGAGCGAAGACAGTCGGCGCGGTTAAACGTACCTGTTGACTCGGCGCTCGCTTTTAGGCCGCTGATCAACCGCTCGCGAGAATCTCGTCGAGCAGGTCCCGCTCCCGATCGAGGGTCTCGTCGCCGATCGCCTCGCGTTCCGAACGGAGGTGGTCGCGGAAGCGCTCGAGTCGCTCGTCGTACGGCGGTGACACCACGAGCGGGTCCGACTGCAACTCCCACTCGCCGAGCCGATCGGCTTCGGGGTCGGGAGCCGGGGCGATGCCGTCGTCGGCGCCGTCGACTGCGACGAGGTCGGCCTCGCGCTCGTGGACCGTCCAGTTTCGCAGCAGTTCGGCGTAGCGGGCAAGCAGGATCGCCTTGCGGACGGCGGTGCTGCCGTAGCGCTCGTCGTCACCGGACGGGAACGCGACGGTCTCGGTCGTCGATCGGCGCTCGCCCGACCGCGTCTCCCAGCTCGCCTCGAGCGTCAGAGGCGCGTCGGTGCCATCGGAGGACGCTGTATCCGTCCGTTCGACCCGCACGAGGACGACGCCGCCTTTCGCCTCACCGTCGGTTCGAGGCGACGGGAACAGCGTGTTCACGCGCATGAGTTCACCAGTTGCCTCATCGGCGGCCGTCGAGCCGTACACCCGCACGATCTCATACCCGTCGGCTGCGAGTTCCAGCGAGAGATCGTAGACCAGCGGCGTCACCATGTACTCGAACTCGTCGGTCATTCGGCGCTCGAACTCGTCGGCGGAGTAGACGCTGTAGTAGTTCGCGCCGCGGACGGCCGTCAACCGGTCGATCAGCTCCGCGTTGAAGTCTACGCCGACGCCGACCACCGTCGTGTGGTGGCCCCGGTCGGCGTTCGCCTCGAGGCTCGCGTGGAGTTCGTCGGCGTCGGTCTCGCCGACGTTGATCTGGGCGTCCGTGATCAGGATCGAGCGGTTCTCGTACGCCCCGCGGTCGGCGTCGTCGTACTCGGACAGCAACTCCTCGCTCAACTCGAGTCCGGCCGAGACGTTCGTCCCGCCGCGGGCTTCGACGTCCTCGCGCATGTGCTCGCGGATCGCGTCCATATCTGTTTGTTCGACCGCCCGAAGCGGCTTCGCGAGGTGCGCCTCGCTGTTGAACAGTACGACGCCGAGTCGGTCGTCGGGACGGAGCTGCTTCGTCATCGCGGCCAGCGCTTCCTTCGCAACGTCCATCTTCGGCCGGCTCGTGTCACCCTCGGCTTCCTGCCTGTTGCCGAACTGATCGTAGTAGTAGTCGTCGAAGCTGGCGCTCATCGACCCCGAGATGTCCAGCACGATCACGAGGTTCAGCGCCGGCCGGTCGAACTCGGACTGGGCGAGCCCCGACTCGAGGCCGACCGACAGGTACCGCTCGGGGTCGCCCGAGAGCGGGTCCGGCGTCACGGCCGGCGTGTAGGTCGGGCAGAACAGCGACTCGCAGGTACCGTCGCCGCCGGTGTCGAAGTAGTACTCGTGGAACAGCCCCTCGGTGGCCATGCTTTCGGGGAGCGGCAGGTAGCCGTCGGCGACGTTGCGCCTGAACGTCCCGACGTCGGCGGCGCCGCCGGCGGCGAGGCCGATGCTCTCGTCGGCGCTCGTCGCCATCTCGGCGCCGTTGCCGCCCGCCGCGTCGTCGCTCCCGCCGAAACTCCAGAGACCGTCGTCGTCCTCGCGATCCGGCGAGTACTGCCAGTCGTCGACCCGCTCCCCGTCGGTCGCCGTCGACGGCGTCGATGTCGGCAGCGAACAGCCCGCGAGCGCGGCGCTCGAGGCGGCGGCAGCGGTACACAGCGTCAGAAACTGTCGTCGATCGGAGGGCATAGCCGACGCTACGCGTCGACGGTCATAATCGGTTCGGCAAACTGAAACGACGATTGTAGCTAGCGCGTCGGCTTCGAGACGACGATTCGGAAACTCGAGAGAACGAAGGAGCGAAGGATCGAACGGCGGCCGGCGCGGCGCTACTCGGCTTCGGGAATCGCCGCGTCCTCGACGTACGGCAGTTCCTCGGCCTTCTTCCGAACTTCGCCGGCGTTGGACTTCATCAGCGCCGTCGTGTCCCAGACGCCCTCGACGAGGGCCTTGCGCTGGGCCTCGTCGACCGTGACGTCGATGGTCTGCCCGCCGTAGGTGACTTCCTCGGCTTCGACGTCGATCTCGATCTCTTCGTCGGGGTGCTCGTCGACCCAGTCCTGCAGGTCCTGGATCGTCTCGCTGTCGGCCGTGACGGTCGGAATCCCGAGGGCCAGACAGTTACCCGCGAAAATTTCGGCGAAGCTCTCGCCGATGATCGCGTCGATACCCCAGCGCATCAGGGCCTGGGGCGCGTGCTCACGCGAGGAGCCGCAGCCGAAGTTGCTGTTGACGACCATCACCGAGGAGTCCTGGTAGCGGTCCTCGTTCATCGGATGGTCCTTGGGGTTGTCGTCGTCGTCGAACCGGACGTCGAAGAACGCGAACTCGCCCAGCCCGTCGAAGGTGACGACCTTCATGAACCGCGCGGGGATGATCTGGTCCGTGTCGATGTCGTTCCCGCGGATCGGGAGGCCCGACCCGGAAACGTAGTCGACCTCGGGAATCTCGACGTCGTCGCTCATTGTGCGGTCACCTCCGCTTCCGGCAGTTCGCGAACGTCGGTCACTTCACCCTGGATCGCCGCCGCGGCGACCATCCGCGGGTTCATCAGGACGGTGCGCCCGTCCTTGCTGCCCTGGCGGCCGATGAAGTTCCGGTTCGAGGAGGAGGCGCAGGCCTCGTCGCCCTCGAGTTGGTCCTCGTTCATGCCGAGACACATCGAGCAGCCGGCGTTGCGCCACTCGAAGCCGGCCTCCTCGAAGATGTCTTTCAGGCCTTCTTCCTCGGCGGCCTGCTGGACGCGCTGGCTGCCGGGGACGACCATCGCGCGGACGTCGTCGTGGACCTCACGACCCTTGACGATACGGGCCGCACGTCGCAGGTCCGGCAGGCGAGCGTTCGTACAGGAACCGAGGAAGGCGACGTCGATGTCGTAGCCCTCCATCGTGTCGCCGGGCTCGACGCGCATGTGCTCCTGGGCGCGTCGGGCGGTGTCCTGCTTGTCCTCGGGCAGCTCCTCCGGTGCCGGGATCGGGTCCGTGATGCCGATGCCCTGGCCGGGCGTGGTGCCCCAGGTGACGACCGGCTCGAGTTCGTTCGCGTCGATGCGAACGATGTCGTCGTACTCGGCGTCCGCGTCGGAGCGGATGGACTCCCAGTACGGTTTGAGTTCCTCGAAGCGCTCGGGGTTCTCTTGGAAGTAGTCCGTCTCCTCGAGCCACTCGTAGGTGGTCTCGTCGGGGTTGACGTAGCCCGCGCGGGCGCCGCCCTCGATGGACATGTTACAGATCGACATCCGACCCTCCATGCCCAGCGACTCGATGGCCTCGCCGGCGTACTCGTAGACGTAGCCGACGCCGCCCTCGGTGCCGAGTCGGCGGATGATCTCGAGGATGATGTCCTTGGCCTCGACGCCCTCGCCGAGTTCGCCGTCGACCTGGATCTTACGGACCTTCTGCTTCTCCATGGCGACGGTGCCCGTCGCGAGCACGTCCCGGATCTGGCTCGTGCCGATACCGAACGCGAGCGCGCCGAAGGCGCCGTGGGTGGAGGTGTGGGAGTCGCCGCAGACGATCGTCTTGCCGGGCTGGGTCAGGCCCTGCTCCGGTCCGATGACGTGGACGATCCCCTGATCGCCCGTCGTCGGGTCCGAGAACTCGATGCCCGCCTCGCGGACGTTCTCCTCGAGTTCGGCCATCATCTCCTCGGCCGCGTCCTCCTCGTAGGGGCGGGACTGATCGGCCGTCGGGACGATGTGGTCGACCGTCGCGTGGGTCAGTTCGGGGTAGGCGACCTCGAGGTCGCGCTCGCGGAGCATCCCGAACGCCTGCGGGCTCGTCACCTCGTGGATGAGGTGGAGGCCGATGAACAGCTGGTCCTGTCCGGTCGGCAGCGTCGTGACTTTGTGTCGATCCCAAACCTTGTCGTACAGCGTGCCTTCGCTCATTCCTCGTCCTCTACCGGGTCTACCGGGTTTCGTTGCCCGCGCTCGAAGACGCGGTTCGCGTCCTCGGCGTCGTGGGGCGGCGTGTGATCCACGTCCGCCATGGTGGTGTCTCGTTTTCGCTCGGCTGTTCCGTCGTCGGTCTCGTCGGCCTCGGCGTCAGCCGGCCGGCCACCGTCGGAGCGACGCTCCGACGAGGATCGCGAACCATCGGTTCGCTCACCGCCGTCCGCCGCGACCGTCGGGCCGCGGCTGAACAGGCGGCCGGTCGTCTCCCCCGTGTAGGGGTTGGTGTGGCTGACGTCGGCCATCGTTCGCGCGTCGTTTGCGTTGTCGCTCATTGTGTCATTGCACCGAATTCGTTAGTCGTCCGCCTGCACTTGGACGGATTCCTCGTCTTCCGCCTCGGCTTCCTCCTCGGCCCACGCGAACAGCGCGCGGAGCCGCTCGCCGACGTCCTCGATCTCGTGGTTCTTCTCGGCCTGGCGCAGCTGGCTGTAGGTCGGTCGCTTGGCCTGGTTCTCGAGGATCCACTCGCGGGTGAACTCGCCGTTCTGGACCTCCTCGAGGGCCTGTTCCATGTTCTCGCGGACGTGCTCGTCGACGATTTCGTCGCCGCGGGTCAGGCCGCCGTACTCGGCGGTGTCGGAGACCGAATCCCACATCTCGCCGAGCCCGCCCTCGTACATCAGGTCGACGATGAGCTTGAGCTCGTTGAGACACTCGAAGTAGGCGATCTCGGGCGAGTAGCCGGCGTCGACCAGCGTCTCGTAGCCGTGCTTGACCAGCGAGGTGACGCCGCCACAGAGGACGGCCTGCTCGCCGAACAGGTCGGATTCGACCTCCTCCTGGAACGTCGTCTCGATGACGCCGGCGCGGGTGCAGCCGATGCCCTTCGCGTACGCCAGTGCGCGCTCCTCGGCGTCGCCGGTCGTGTCCTGGTAGATCGCCAGCAGACCGGGCGTCCCCTCGTCGTTCTCGTAGTTGCGGCGGACGAGGTGACCCGGGCTCTTGGGCGCGACCATCGTCACGTCGACGTCCTCGGGGGGCTGGATCTGGTTGTAGTGGATGTTCAGCCCGTGGGCGAACTGCAGCGTGTCGCCGCTCTCTAAGTTCGGCTCGATGGACTGCTCGTAGACGTCCGGCTGGACGGTGTCGGGCACGAGCACGGAGACGTAGGAGGCCTGCGCCACGGCGTCGCCGGGCGTCGCGACCTCGAGGCCGTCCTCCTCGGCGGCCGAGCGCGAGGACGAGCCCTCGCGGAGGCCGACGACCACGTCCACGCCGCTCTCGTGGAGGTTCAGCGCGTGGGCGTGGCCCTGGCTCCCGTAGCCCAGCACGGCTACGGTCTCGTCGTCGAGCGTCGATACGTCTGCGTCGTCGTCGTAGTAAATCTCGGTGGTGAATTCGTCAGTCATCGGAAGTTGTCTGCGGTTGTTGTTGGGTGTGGTTCGCCTCGTCGGCGGTCGATGCTTCCGCGCTCGAGCCGGCCGGTGCGGCCGTCTCGTCGGTGCCGCGGGCGAGCGCCGTCGTCCCGGTCCGGGAAATCTCCCGGATGCCGAACTGACTGAACGTCTCGATCGCGGCTTCGATCTTCTGTCGCGCGCCCGTGATCTCGAAGGTCGCCGTCTCCGGACTCGAGTCGACGGTCGTCGCGTCGTACATGTCCGCGACGGCGCTGACGGCGGCGGGATCGTGAGCGTCGACCTTCACGAGCGCCAGTTCCCGCTGCATCGCGTCGGGCTCGAGTTCCCGGACGGAGACGACCGGCAGCAGCTTCCGGAGCTGCTTTTTGATCTGGTCGATTCCGGGGTCGGGCTCCTCGACGACGACCGTGATACGGGCCCAGTCGTCGTCCTTTGTCGGCCCGACGGTCAGGCTCTCGATGTTGAACTGCCGCCTCGAGAACAGCCCCGAGACTTCCGCGAGCACGCCGGGCTCGTGTTCGACCAGCGCCGAGATGACGGTCCGGCGCGGCTCGTGGGTCGCCTCGACCTCGGGGTCGATGCGGATCCCCTGCTTGTTGCGCCGGCCCTCGGGAGAGGGGCGTTCCTCGGGTGCCGGTCCCTCGAGTCCGCGTTCGAACTCGTCGCCGCTCATAGCTGGTCCTCCGTCAGTGCGAACTGGCCGTTGTCGCCGCCGCTGGGCACCATCGGGTAGACGTTGGCCTGCGGGTCGATGTGGACGTCGATGACCGACGGCCCGTCGTACGCGATGGCCGATTCGATGGTGTCGGCGACCTCGTCGTAGTCGTCGATGCGGTACCCCTGCGCGCCGAAGGCTTCGGCGAGCTTGTCGAACTCGGGCATCCAGCCGTAGTCCGACGCGGAGTGGCGCCCGTCGAAGAAGGCGTCCTGCCACTGGCGGACCATCCCGATGTACTCGTTGTTGAGCACCGCGACGGTGATGTCTAAGTTCTCGCGGACCGCGACCGACAGGCCCTGCAGCGTCATCAGGAACGAGCCGTCGCCGTCGACGCAGATCACTTCCTGATCGTCGTCGGCCGCGACTCGAGCCCCGATGGCTGCGGGCAGGCCGTAGCCCATCGTCCCGAGGCCGTGACTCGAGACCCACGTGCGCGGCTCGGTGAACGTCCAGTACTGGCAGGCCCACATCTGGTGCTGGCCGACGCCGGTCGTCACGATGGCCTCGTCGCTCGTGGCCTCGTCTAAGGCCTCGACGACGAACTGCGGCTGGACGGGTTTGTCGTCGGGCGTCTCGTAGTCCATCGAATACTCGGACTTCCACTGCTGGCACTGTGCGCGCCACTTCTTCGCCTGCGGCGACTCGTCGACCGCCTCGGCCAGTTGCTCGACGACGGTTTCGGCGTCGCCGACCAGCGGGTAGTCCGCGTAGATGTTCTTCGAGATCTCGGCGGGGTCGATGTCGACGTGGATGACCTCCGCCTCGGGGGCGAAGGTCTCGATGCCGCCGGTCAGGCGGTCGTCGAACCGGGTGCCGATGCCGATCAGCGTATCGCAGTGCGTGATCGCCATGTTGGCGTAGCCGGTCCCGTGCATCCCCGCCATCTCGAGGGACAGTTCGTGATCCTCGGGGAACGAACCGAGGCCGGGCATCGTCGTGATGACCGGAATCTCGTGTTCGATAGCGAACTCGCGGCAGGCCTCGCTGGCCTCGCCCTTGATGACGCCGCCGCCCAGCAGCATGACGGGTCGCTCGGCGTTCTCGATCCGTTCGGCTGCGGCCGCGACGATTTCCGAGTCGGCCCGCTCCTGGACTTCGTAGGTGTCGGGCGTCTTCGGCGCGTCGGGCTCGGTGTCGGTGTCGGACTTGGTGATGTCCTTGGGCAGGTCGACCAGCGTCGGCCCCGGTCGACCCTCGCTTGCGAGCGCGAAGGCCTCGCTGACGTCGGTGCCGACGCGGTCCGGATCGGACGCGAAGGCGTTGTTCTTCGTGACCGGCGTCGTGACGCCGGTGGTGTCGGTCTCCTGGAACGCGTCGTTGCCGACGAACTCCGTCGGGACCTGGCCGGTCAGCGCGACCATCGGGTCCGAGTCCATGTCGGCGTCCGCCAGGCCCGTCACGAGGTTCGTCGCGCCCGGGCCCGAGGTCGCCAGGCAGATCCCCGGCTTGCCCGAGACGATGCCGTAGGCGTCGGCCGCGTGGGCCGCGCCCTGCTCGTGGGCCATCGTGATGTGCGTGATCTCGGAGTCGTAGAGGGCGTCGTAGACGGGCATGATCGCCCCGCCCTGCACGCCGAAGGCGTACTCGACGCCCGCGTTCTCGAGCGCACGGACGACGGCCTCGGCGCCGTTAGTGACCGGCTCGGGCGTCGTCTCCGACGCCGAATCGGCTTCGGGATCCGGTTTGGCGGCGTCCGGCGCCGCGCTGTCCGTGATCTGGTCGTCTGCCTGTTCTTCCTCCGCGTCGGCTTGTGTAACCGGTGTTGCGCGTTCGCTCATCGAGTCTCCCCCGCCGCGATGCGGCGAGCAGTCGTGGGTTTGGGTGTACGGTACGGTGTCATCTGCTGGGTGTGTGATCGCTCTGAAAACGGTGCGAACCCGAAATCGAAGCTGCGACGGACTAGTAGAGGTGGGGCTAAAGCGCCCCTACAATACGAATCGGAGCGAGCGCGCTGGTGTCGACCGCGAAGCGAGCCGACGTCGTTGCGCGTTCCGTCATTACTGACGATGTAGGTCGCTCGACTCACATAATCTTTGCGTGTCGAGCAACGTCTGCCCCTGCGGCCGTCGCTGCGAGTGCGATCACGAGTCCGAACGCGAGTCGGCCCGCTCGAGCTATTTGCGGTGCTCGAGCGGTATAGCCGACGCTCGCGAACGGTGGCAAACGGGGAGGACATCCCTCAGGCGCGCACCTCCTCGCCCTCGCGCTGGCGGTCGACGCCAGCTTCCTCCGCGAAGCGCTCGAGGTCGCTGACCGTGACCCGGCGCTTCTCGGCACCGTAGTCCTTGACCCGGCGGGTGACCGCGCGGACCTCGTCGTCGGTCGGCTCGAAGCCGAGTTCGTCGAGGCGCTCCCGTACCGAGTGGGTTCCGGTGTGTTTGCCCATGACCAGTCGGCGCTCGGCGCCGACCATCTCGGGGGTCATGACGCCGGGCTCGAAGGTGTCGGAGTTCTCGATGACGCCGGCGGCGTGGATGCCGCTCTCGTGGGAGAAGGCGTTGTCGCCGACGACGGGCTTGTTGCCCGGCGTCTCGATGGCGCTCTTCTCCTCGACGACCTCGGAGAGTTCGGTAATGCGCGTCGTGTCGATCCCCGTGTCGGTCTGGTAGAGGGATTCGACGGCCATCACGAACTCCTCGTAGGCGGCGTTGCCGGCGCGTTCGCCGATGGAGTTGACCGACACCTGCGCCTGATCGGCGCCCGCTTCGATGCCGGCCAAGGCGTTCGCGGTGGCCAGCCCGAAGTCGTCGTGGGTGTGGACGTCGATCCGCGCGTCGGTGTGGGCGTCGACCTTCTCGATCATCGCCTTGAACCGACTCGGCGTCGCGACGCCGCAGGTGTCGGGAATGTTGATCCAGTCGGTTCCGGCCTCCGTGACCGCTTCGATCACGTCGATCAGGAACGCCTCGTCGGTCCGCGTCGCGTCCATCGGCGAGAACATGCAGACCGCTCCCGCCTCTGTGATGCGTTCGACCGATTCGACTGCGCGCTGTACGACCTCGTCCCGGGTGGCGTGCATCGAATCCTCGATCTGGACGTCGCTGGTGCTGACGAAGGTGTGCACCATCTCGACGCCGGAATCCAGCGCCGCTTCGATGTCTTTGTCGACGACGCGGGCTAACCCGCAGGTGGTCGTCGACGTCGAGGAAGCGATATCACGAACGGCCTCGAACTCCGCGTCGGAGTTGACGGGGAACCCGGCTTCGATGACGTGGGTCCCCATCTCGTCCAAGATCGAGGCGATCTGCCGTTTATCGTCGTACGAGAACGAGGTTCCGGGCGACTGCTCGCCGTCCCGGAGGGTCGTATCGAAGACACGTGCTGACTCTATTTCGTCAGTGGAATCTAACGTGCCCTGGAAGAACTCGACCCCCCTGACTGGTGTCAGAGGACGAACCGTCTTGTGAAGACATTGTATCAGAATCCGAGGCGGGACTGGATATATAAAACTAACGCTGAACCGAACCAGAACTGACGAGTTACCACGGCACACAGAAAACCGGACAGCGGAAAATCGCCCGACACCAACGACCTAATATTCCCTATATCGACTATTATCATACCAGTCGATCGGCGCCGATTTGCCGCGTCATCCGACTATCGGGACCGATTCGACCCCCTCGAGACCCTCGAGCGCGCTCTCGCGCACCCTCGAGTGAACGTTCGGTCAGCGTAACTGCGCAAAAATTACCTCGAAAATTACAAGCGTCTATTTCGACGGGTATCGGTCGACAGGCGTCTACTAAGACTGGTCGTGCGTGTCTCCTGTTGACTCGACACGGTTCAGGCGTTCGATCGTCCAATTCGTAGCGTAATCGCGGCGCTCCGCTCGCGTACCCTGGCCCTCAGATTTCGACCCACTACTTCGGACGGCACGAGCGCGTATCAGCATTTTACGTGCGCTCGTGGTAGGCCGGCCCGGTATGACGACCGACGAAATCACCGACCTCCTGACGGAGGCGTACAACGACGAACTCGAGACCGTGATGAACTACCTGACGAACGCGATCGTCCTCGACGGGATCCACGCCGAGGAGGTCAAAGCGAGCCTCGAGGAGGACATCCAGGAGGAACTCGACCACGCGCGCATGCTGGGCGAGCGGTTGAAGCAACTCGACGAGTCGCCGCCGGGCTCCGAGTCGTTCGAGGCGAAGCAGTCGGGGCTACAGCCGCCCGCGGACACGACCGACGTGCAGTCGGTCATCGACGGCGTGCTCCAGGCGGAGGAGGACGCGATCGAGACCTACCGGTCGCTCGTCGAGGCGGCCGACGACGCCAACGATCCGGTGACCGAGGACGTCGCGGTGACGATCCTCACGGACGAGGAGGCCCACCGCACCGAGTTCCGCGGTTTCAAGAAAGAGTTCCCGATGGACTGACGACTGGCCGCGGTGAGCCAGGCAGAGGAACGTTTTTCTCGTCGCGCTCCAAGGAGGGCCACATGAGCGACTTCGACCTCGACCTTCGGGCGGTCGAGGAACACATCGACGAGGAGCTCGAACTCGAGGGAAGCATCGTACTCGGCGTCCTCGACGGGACGACGCCGGCCGACGAGTGGCTCGAGACCGTCTCGAGCGGCAACGTACTCGTCCTCTGCGTCGAGGGCGAGGTTAACGAACTGGCGTCGGGCTTCGCCCGCGACGTCAAGGAAGCGGGCGGCAATCTGGTTCACTTCCGGGGCTTTCTGATCGTGGCGCCGCCGGGCGTGGACGTCAGCACGGATCGACTGTAATCGGCGTTGGGGGCCTGTCAACGATCGAATACCGTTCGCGGCGCACGCCGATCTCGGGGAGTCACTCCCTGACGTCGGAAACGCTGATGAAACTGATCGAACGCACGGACGAGTCCGTCCGCGAGCATCCGGCGCTCGCCGTCGGCCTGTTTCTCCTGCTGTTTACTTGGTACGGCGTTCAAACCCGCAACTGGCTTCTCCTGACGGCCGTCGGGCTTCTCGGTTCCCTCCTGGCTGCGCAACTCCTCCTCGAGTTCGCCGACCGAGAGGGAGACGACAGTACTTCGAAAAAGAAACCCTAGCTCGAGCCGGCGTCGCTACTCCGAGACCGTCAACTCGCCGTAGTCGAACTCCTCGCCCATCTCCGAGAGGGTGTCGAGTTCGTCCTGTTCCTCGCGCAGCGTCTCCTCCAGCATGTCCGCGACGTCGTCCATCCCGAGCTGGTCGGCCATCGGGATGAGGTTGCCGTAGGTGGCGATCTCGTAGTGTTCGGACTTCTGGCCGGCGGCGATGTTGTACCGGTCGATGGCCTGATCGCTGGGGTCTTGGTTCATGAACTCCTCGTGGGCCTCGATCATCCCCTCGACGACGGGATCTTCCTCCGCCTCGGCGTCCGCGTCGAGGTGTTCAAACACCTGCTCGATGCGGTCGATGTGCTGTTTGGTTTCTTCGCGGTGCTCGGCGAACCCGCTCTTCAGTTCCTCGTTCGATGAGGAACTCTCGAGTTCGTCGAGGGCGTCGACGAGGCGCTGTTCGGTGTAGTACGCGTGCTTCAGGCCGGATACGAAGAGGTCTTCGGTTGAGTCGATGCTCATAGGCGATCCGTGTGAGCGGACAGCGCTCCTGTCAATAAGCTATCGCCCTGCAACTGAGCGGCTCGTACACGCCGCTGTGAACCGCCGTGTCAGGCCGTGAACGTGAGCACGTGTCCGTCCGGATCGCGAACGACGACTCGTTCGTCCGTCTCCCGCTCGACTGATCGGACGCAGTCGCGGATCGCCTCGAGCACCTGCGTCGGCGCCTCGCCTTCGACCTCGAATCCCAGATCGACGTGCACTCCGCCCCGTGCGTCGGCGATCCCCAACTGTGGTTCCCACAACTCGAGCGCCAGCCCCGTCGGATCGGGTCCGTTCATTCGCACGCGCTTACGCTCGCTGCCCCTGTCGACGGTCTCGAAACCGAGGTCGGCGTAGAACGATTCCGCGCGCTCGAGCGACTCGACCTCGAGGACGACCTCGAAGATGCCGTCGATTCCGGGGCCGTCGACGTCGCGCTGGCCGAGTTCGACGCAGTTGCCGTCCGGATCGTACAGGTACAGCGACTTCGCGGTGCCGAACTGCGTCTCCTCGAGGTCGCCGTCGTACCGCTCGGAGAGGCGGTCCCACCAGTCGTCGTACTCGGCGACCGGAATCGAGAACGCGAAGTGCGTGTGCAGACCGCCCCGCGGGAGGCCGGTCGGCCGGCGCAAGACGAGGTCGGTTTCGCCCGCCGCGAAGGTGAGTTCGTCTCCGTTCTCGTCGTCTCCTCGTGATCGTCCTACCCGTCCCTCGCGGACGTCCATCTCGAGCGTCTCCGCGTAGAACCGCCGCGCTGGCTCGAGGTATTTGACCTCGAGGGCGAGCCAGGCGAGCTGGGTGAGCATGGGCGTCGGTACGAGCGGTGGACGCATATACTGTCGGCCGGGACTCGACCGAAGCTGGAGAACCGGACGTGGTAGCCGCGTGACGGTCGTTTATGCCACTGACGCCCGTAGACACGTACATGAGCTTTCGAATCGACGAGCGCGCGACCGACTTCGAGGAGATCGATCGCTACGACCACGGCGTCGGCTGGATCGCCCATCCGGACGAGGAAATGCAGCGAGCGAGCCACGCCATCGAGGTCGACGGCGACGTCTGGGTAATCGACCCCGTCGACGCCGAGGGCCTGGACGAACTGTTCGCCGAGTTCGGCGACGTGGCCGGCGTCGTCGTCCTGCTCGACCGGCACACCCGCGACGCTGCCACGATTGCCAACCGCCACAACGTCCCGGTCTACCTGCACGACTCCTTTTCGGGCGTCACCGACGACCTCGAGGCGGCGGTCGCCCGCTTCGGCGACCGACTCTCGGATACCGGCATCGAAGCGTATCCGGTCGTCGACAACCGATTCTGGCAGGAAGTCGCGCTTTACGATCCGCGCGATGACACACTCGTCGTCCCCGAGTCGGTCGGCACGAGCGACTACTTCCGCGCCGGAAACGAACGGCTCGGCGTCCACCCGATGCGACGGCTCGTTCCGCCTCGCGAGACGCTCGGTGCGTTCGATCCGGACCGCGTGCTGGTCGGCCACGGGGAGGGCGTGCTGTCCAACGCCGACGTGGCACTCGAAGACGCGCTCGAGAACTCCCGCCGGCGGGCGCCGGGGGTCTTCGCGGGCATGGTTCGGGAGTTCCTTCCCGTCTGAGTTGGCGGTTGCCCCGCTGTAATCGCCTGCCGAATCTTCAGAGACGAGGCACGGTGCAGCAGCATGCGCGGGGAATACACCTAACTACCTACCGCTCCTACACCGCCTGTGGTTTACATCACGCGAGCGCTCGTCGACGTCCTGCTCGATCTGGCCAGCGACGCCGATCCCGATCGCGTGACGACCGGCGTCTCCGTCACGCCCGCGGGCGACCTCGAGGACGCCGACGCCGTCCCGCCCGAGACGCCGGTCTTTACGGATTTCTTCCTCCCCGATCCCGGCAACCCGGTCAACGCCGTCTTCGGGGTCGACCTCACAACGCCTGCCCGCCAAGCGCAGGGTCGATTCGTCTCTCACCCCGTCCGCGAACTCGAGGTGACCAAGCGCGACGACCTCGCGGAGGTGATCTTCGTCGCGGTGCCACCCTGGGGAACCGGACAAGATTCTTTCGGCGCGTTCAATCGCTCGGGCGAACGGCAGCCGCTCGAGATCATCGATGCGCAGGCGCCGGCGGAGTCGTTCTCCGAATCAGAGTCGGAGTCAGAGTCGAAGCTATAGTGGGCGCAGTGGCGCCGTACTACCGGCTCGGCGAGAGTAGTAGGCACACCACTCGAAAAGGGATAAAATCGAAGTCTGGTCGGCGGTTAGCCCGGATTGGGCGTCGGAAAGCCGTTGTCGTCGATGATTCGGCCGATGATGCTATCGCGCTGCCGGTCTCGATCGTCGTCCCTCTCGGAGTCGTCCGACGATGGGAAGCCCGGTACGTGTGGCATACGACTCGACCTCCACGTCTCACTAGTGACTCGAGGCGGAAAAGAATCGGGGACCGCTGCGTTCGTCGGTGTCCCATTCCTCAGTGATACCGTCTATAGGGTAGCTTCGCGCTCCCCTCTCCGTCGTTCTCGCGACGTCACTCGAGATAGCCCAGCCCGCGGAGCTGCTCGGTGATCTCCTCGAATTCGGCCTCGGTCAGTTCGCCCTCCTTCTGGTGCTGGATGACGATGCTGCGCAGCAGAAATCGAACGAGATCGCTCGTGCTCTGGAAGCTCGTCCCCTCGATCGTCTCCTCGACGCGGTCGGCGAGATCCTTCGGGATCGAGACCGTGGTGTACTCGGTCATACCCCAACCTCTGTCGCCGGCCCCAAATGCGTGTCGACCGCTCTCGTCGCGTTCGTCGCGTCTTCGTAGCGATTTTTAAAGCTGCCTCGCTAGTTCACTGTATGGGCGTTCGGCCACCCTCGAGCGGAGACGACGACGAACCCGAGAGCATCGAATTCGGCATCGCCGCTGTTGACGCCAAGCTACGCGATTCCGACCTCTCCTTCCCGGCGACGAAAGACGACGTCGCGGCCGAACTCGGCCACGAACGAATCCCGTACAACGTGCACGGGGACGACGTCGCGCTGGGCGAGATACTAGCAGAAGTCAATACGCCGGAGTTTCGCTCCCGCCAGGAACTGCTGAACGAACTGCATCAACCCTTCGAGGAGTATCGCCGACAGCACTCGGGTGGCGTCTTCCAACAGGTTCGGTCGATGCTCCCCTTCTAATCGACCTCAGTCGTCGTCGCGATTATTGCGGCGCGCGATGTGCTCGAGCCGACGCCGCTGTTCGCGGTGGAGGGTTACGAGCATGTCCGAGAGGACGCCGAACATGAGCAGTTGGACGCCGAGTAGGATTGCGGCCGCCGAAACGAGCGCCATGATCTCGTGGCCGACTCCGTACTGGACCCACTCCCAGAGCACGTAAGCTGCGATGAGGCTCCCCGTAACGAGGCCGGCGGCTCCGAGGCTGCCGAAGTAAAACAGTGGGTTGTTGGTTTTCGCTAGCGAGTACAGCGCGAGGATGATCGTCCCGCCGTCCCTGATCGGGTGGAGGTTCGTCTCCGATTCCTCGGGTCGGGCGCTGTAACTGACCGGGACGACCGTCGTGTCGATCCCGTGTTTCACGCACTCGACGGCGAGTTCCGTCTCGATCGTAAAGCCGTCTGAGTCGAGCGAAAGCCGGTCGAACGAATCGGTCGTGAAGGCGCGGTAGCCCGAGAGAATGTCCTCGTAGTCGGCGCCGTGAATCAGCCGGAACGAGCGGTTGATCATCCGGTTGCCGAACCCGTTCAACGCCTTCATCGCGTCGTCGTCCATGTCCGCAAACCGGTTGCCGATCACGTGCTCGTACCCTTGGGCGAGCGGCTCGAGCATCGTGTCGGCGTCGGCCGGATCGTACGTCCCGTCGCCGTCGAGCATCAGCACGTAGGGAACGTCGATGTAGTCAACGGCTTCCCGGACCGCCTGGCCCTTGCCCTCACCGGACTGGACCAGCACCTGTGCGCCGTGATCGCGGGCGATCTCCTGCGTGTCGTCGTCCGACCCGCCGTCGATGACGACGACGTTCGTGTAGCCCTGCTCCTCGAAGCCGTCGATCACGTCGCCGATCGTCGCGGCTTCGTTCAACGTCGGAATGAGGATACACACCTCTTCGGCGGAAATCTCGCGCGTCGTCTCGGATTGGCTCATGACGGTAATCTCGCCGCTACCGTCCGCGACCGCGCTCGCGCGAGGCCCATCGTTCTCCATCGCCAGTCACTCTTTCGTGTGGCCGCAAAAGAGTACTGATCGACGGGATCGCCTGTGCAACGCTTGTGACTTCCTTCGAGTCTACCAGGTCAGTCCTTCGTACACGTCGAGCTCGTCTTTGTCGACGTCGATCCGCCGCCCGTCTACGAGCACGCGCCGGGCCATCCCGTCGAACTCGAGGGCGTCGAACTCCGGCCAGTCGGTCGCGACGACCGCGCCGTCAGCGCCCTCGAGCGCCCCCGCGGCCGAGTCGGCGTACTCGATCTCGAGGTCGGGGTACTGCTCGCGGACGTTATCCATCGCGACGGGGTCGTACGCGACGACCGCGGCGCCGCGCTCGCGGAGATACTCGACGACGTCCAGTGCGCGGGACTTTCGGATGTCGTCGGTCCCCGGCTTGAAGGATAGGCCGAGGACGGCGATCCGTGCACCCTCGAGGTCGACGTGGTCCGCGAGCAGGTCGACGAGCCGCCGCGGTTGTTCGTCGTTGACGGCGACGGCGGCGTCGAGCAGTTCGGGTTCGTACCCCTGTTCGCGGGCGCCGGCCCGCAGGGCGGCGACGTCTTTGGGGAAGCAGGAGCCGCCCCAGCCCAGTCCCGAACGCATGAACCGCTCGGAGATGCGGTCGTCGAGGCCGACCGCCTCGAGGACCTCGTAAGCGTCCGCGCCGTACTCCTTGGCGATGTTGCCGAGGTCGTTCACCAGCGACACCTTCGAGGCGAGGAAGGCGTTGTTCGCGTACTTGATCAGTTCGGCCTCGCGGACGTCGGTCTCGACGAGGTGGGTGTCGTCGTTCGCGAGGATCGGCGCGTAGAGCTCGCGGAGCTGCTCGGCGGCTGCGTCGGTGCGGGTTCCGAGGACGACCTTGTCCGGCTCGAGGAAGTCCTGGACCGCGGTCCCCATCCGCAGGAACTCGGGGTTCATCGCGACGTCGATGCCGTCGCCGATGGCCGTTCCCGATTGCTCCTCGAGGATTGGCGCGACGACTTCCTCGGTCGTTCCCGGCAGCACGGTACTCTTGACGACGACGAGGTGGTCGTCGTCTTTGGCGGCGAGCGCGTCGCCGAGCATCTCCGCGCCGGCGCGCATCGGTGCGAGCTCGAGGCTGCCGTCGTCCGATTGTGGAGTGGGGAGACAGAGCAGCGTGACATCGGTCTCGAGAACCTCGTCGTAGTCCGTCGTCGCGCGGAGGGAAGCGCCGGCGTGCTCGGCAATCCGTTCCTCGAGGCCCGACTCGTGGATCGGCGCCTCGCCGGCGTTGATCGCGTCGACGATGTCCTCGTCGATTTCGACGTTGACGACCTCGTGGCCCAGATCGGCGAGACAGGCGGCGACGGTGGTCCCGACGTAGCCGCTGCCGATAATAGAGACGTTCATAGCGGGCGAAACGCGGGGCTGGTGTTAGTGGTTTTCGGGTCGCGACGGTGCGATCCGCGTCTAAACCGATCAGGTTACGTCTCGAATGTTGAGGTTGTCGGCGCTCGAATCCGCGACTTTTTGAGGGTGTTCTGTGAATACCCTCGCATGGAAAACTACCGGATTCTTGTCACGGGCGGCGCGGGATTTATCGGCTCGAATCTCGCGAACGAGTTGGCGAGCCGTAACGACGTGATCGCCATCGACGACTGTTATCTCGGCGAGGCTGACAACCTCTCCGACGACGTCGAGTTCGTCGAGGCGAGCGTCCTCGAGGACGATTTGCCGACTGACGTCGATGTTGTCTTCCACTTGGCTGCGCTCTCGTCCTATGCGATGCACGAGGAGGATCCGACGCGAGGCGCTCGCGTGAACGTCGAAGGGTTTGTTAATACGGTCGAACAGGCACGCCAGGACGGTTGCGAGGCCGTCGTTTACGCGTCGACGTCCTCGATCTACGGCACCAGAACCGAACCGACGCCCGAGGACGTGCCAGTGTCGGTCAACACGGGCTACGAGGCTTCGAAAATGGCCCGCGAGCGCTACGCGGAATACTTCGGCAACCACTACGGGATGTCCATGTGCGGAATGCGTTTCTTCTCGGTCTATCAGGGCTATGAGGGCGCCGAGGGCCACAAGGGCGAGTACGCCAACGTTATCGCACAGTTCGCCGACGACATCGCTCACGGCCGGTCGCCGGAACTCTACGGGGACGGCACCCAGACCCGCGACTTCACGCACGTCTCGGATGTGGTGCGCGCACTCGAGTTAGCCGCCGAGGACGAACTCGAGGGAGTCTACAACGTTGGCACCGGCGATCGAACCTCGTTCAACGAACTCGTTGGGTTACTCAACGAGACGCTCGGAACGGATGTCGCTCCCGAGTATGTCGAGAACCCGATTCCCGAAGACGTGTACGTCCACGATACCTGCGCGGACGCGTCGAAGCTTCGGGCTGCGACCGGCTGGGAACCCGAGATCGGGCTCGAGGAGGGAGTAGAGCGAGTCTGCGAGCCGTACCTGTGAGTCAGTGTCTGTTTCGATTCGTTCGGCGAAGACAGAGCAGGGAGATCAGGAATTGAGAACGAGTGGTTCGTACCACTCCCGGTTGTCCCGGTACCAGTCGACGAACTGCGAGACGCCCTCGCGGATGCTCGTCGACGGTTCGTAGCCGATCAGTTCGTTCGCCTTCGACACGTCGGCGTGGGTGTGGCGCGCGTCGGCTTCCTTGGCGTCATTGTACTCGAGACCGACATCGGCGCCCGTCTCGTCGATGATGTGTTCGGCGAGTTCTTCGATCGTGATGTTCCCTGTCGAGCCGATATTCATCGCTTCGCCGTCCGCAGCATCCGTCTCGAGCAGCGTGAGATTCGCACCTACGATATCATCGATATAGGTGAAGTCACGCGTCTGTTGGCCGTCGCCATAGATTACTGGCGGCTTGCCGTTGAGACACCGCGACGTGAAGTTAGTGATCGCCATATTCGGCC
This sequence comes from Halopiger aswanensis, assembly GCF_003610195.1. Lineage (NCBI taxonomy): Archaea > Methanobacteriati > Methanobacteriota > Halobacteria > Halobacteriales > Natrialbaceae > Halopiger > Halopiger aswanensis. The sequence continues at coordinate 1,043,650 of NZ_RAPO01000001.1, forward strand.
GCATCCGCGGCCCGTAAACGGTGAAGTATCGGAGGCTGACCGTCGGCAGATCGTAGACATCGGTCCAGACGCGACAGTAGTGCTCGGCCGCGAGCTTCGTCACGCCGTAGGGGCTCTGGGGCACGTTCTGGTGGTCTTCGTCGTACGGCAGGTACTCCATCTCGCCGTAGACCGATGACGACGAGGCGTTGACGAACCGTTCCACGCCATGGTCAGCGGCCGCCTGTAGGAGGTTGAGTAGTCCCGTCGTGTTGATTTCGTGGGGCTTTTTCGGATTCTCGACGCTCGTCCGAACGCCAGCTTGAGCCGCTTGGTGGTAGATGTAGTCGATATCGCGACTCGCGATAATGTCTCGGACGAGTTCCTCGTCAGTAATCGATCCATTCACGAACTCGAACCGCTCGTCACCGAGTTCGCGACACAGTTCGACGTTCCGTTCCTTGATTCCCGTATCGTAGTAGGGGTCCATAACATCGAGTACCGTGACGGTATGGCCCTCCTCGAGGAGTCCTTCCGCAATGTGGGAGCCGATGAACCCTGCACCGCCGGTTACGAGGACGTTCATACGGGGCAGGAGACAGCGCGGTCGTTAGTTAGTTTCGGTGCACTCGAATTCTTCCCTCGTGATGATTGAGCCCGGAGTGTGACCATATATAATCGGATCAGTCAGGTACGTAGGACCTACTTGAGCAGAGACAGACTGACTTGGTCAGAGGTTGTAATCGCATAGTCGGAAGCACACTGACTGCTCCCTTGGTAGTCGTTACGGACTGCCGTGTAAATCGAAGCAACACCTACCCGTCGATTACAAGCAGCATACCAAAGGAACAGAGTAAAACTGGTTCACCTATGCAACGGGACTACATTACGAAATTCGAGTGCAAAAAGTGTCACAGGCAGTACGAGCATCCACATGGTGCCCAAACGTGTTGTGAGCGCTGATTCGGAACTATTGTTGTTGGTTTCTCAATCGTTATTGGCCGTGGCTTCAGAGGCCTCTCCCGTAGACGCCAGCGAGTCATTGTCTTGGAGTCGTTCCGTTGCTCGCTCTCGATCGTCGGGATAGCCGACGTCGATACGCCACCCGTCCATCCGGATCGCGTCAATCGTTCTACCCGACTGGATCAGCAGGTCGATCGCGTCCGGGAGTTCGTACTCGCCGCGGTCGCTCGGCTGAACGAGGTGACAGGCATGGAAGATCTCCGGCGTGAACGTATAGAACCCAGTCATCACGAGATTCGACGGTGGATCGTCCGGTTTCTCCATCACCTCGACGATCTCGCCGTACTCGTTCGTATCGAGAACACCGTACCGTGACGCTTCCTCGTAGGGGACTTCCTCGACGAGGAAGGCCGCGTCGGCGCGGGCCTCCTGCTGACGATTGATGACATCGCCGAGATTCGCTCGGAACACGTTATCCCCGAGCATCAGCATGAAGTCATCGTCGATGTGGGGCTCCGCCTGGAGGATCGCGTGGGCAAGTCCCAGCTGTTCACGCTGGTGCGCGTAGGTGATCGGTACGCCCTCGTACTCGTCACCGTAACGTTCGATGATCTGTTCCTTCTGGTAACCGACGACGACGACGAACTCCGTCGCACCGATCTCGATCAAATTGTCGAATACGTCCTCAATGAGCGGCTTGCCGTCGACCTCGACGAGGACTTTCGGTTTGTCGTCCGTGAGGGGCCGAAGGCGAGTTCCTTTGCCTGCGGCCAGCACGACTGCTTGCATATAGCTATAGCTTCCAATCAAGTGTTATATGTCTTCGGGCATCGTATTGACGGGCGATAGTTCGCCGATCAGACTCCTTTCGGACAACCAGCAAGTATTCAAGGATTCCTCCGACAAGAGTGACTATGAGCGAAGCGAACGTGCCAGCTGTTGTTCTGGCGGCTGGCGAAGGACGCCGTCTCGACCCGCTGACGAACCGGCGTCCGAAACCGATGGTCCCCGTTGCGAATCGACCGATTCTGGAGTACGTTATTTCGGCGATCGCAGACGCCGGTATCGACCGAGTCGTTCTCATTGTCGGGTACCGAGACGAACGAATTCGAAATCACTTCGGCGATGGCGACGACTGGGACATCGACATTGAATACGTTGTACAGGAAACGCAACTCGGGACGGCCCACGCAGTCTTACAGGCGGAATCTGCCGTCGATGGACCGTTTCTCGTTCTCAACGGTGACCGAATCGTCGATTCGTCACTTGTCGAGCGTGTCCGCGACGAAATCGTTGACGCTGACACTAGTCCGGTAATGTCGGTCACACGAACGGGCCATGCGAGCGATTACGGCGTTGTCTCGCTCGAGGGCAATCGTATTGTCGATATCACCGAAAAGCCAACCGAACCCGTCCGGTCCGAAGTGATCAACGCCGGGGTCTATGGGTTCGACGGCGCTATCTTTGATGCCATCCGCGAAACGCCGACCGAACACGGCGAGATGGCGATCACGACGACGCTCGAGACCATTGCGTCGGAGGAACCGATTCGCGCCATCCGGTATCGGGACGTCTGGCTCGACGTCTCGTATCTCTGGGATCTACTCAACGTGAATGCGGCAGTGATCGACGAATTTGACGACAGTGGGGCCGAGTTAGACGGTGCGATCGCGGCTGATACGACTATCGGCGAGAACATTTCCCTCGGAGCAAACGCGACGCTCGGCGGAAGCGTCGCGATCGGCGATAACGTGACGATCGAAGCCAACGCCGTCGTCTCCAACGCTGTCGTCTTTTCGGACGCCGTCATCGAGGCGGGAGCCGTCGTTCGCGATGCCATCGTCGCTGAAAATGCTCGCATTGGAGCGAACGCGACGATCGCCGGCGGCGAAAGTACGGTCGTCGTCGCCGACGAGGTACACGAGGACGTCGAACTCGGCGGCGTCGTCGGCGACAACGCGACCGTCGGGGGCGGGACGGTCCTCGACCCTGGGACCGTCCTCGGCGACGGTGCCGTCGTCGATCCGGGTGCGACCGTCAGCGGACGAATTGAATCGGACGCGATCGTCAGGAGGGGATAATCATGTGTGGAATCGTCGGTTACGTCGGCACCGAATCAGCTGGCCCGGTCGTTCACGGCGGGCTCAAGAATCTCGATTACCGCGGATACGACTCTGCGGGTGTCGCGCTCGTCAATCAAGAGGTGACGATCGCAAAGCAGTCCGGAAAGGTAGATGACCTATCCGTTCCCGACATCCCAGATGCGACCTGCGGTATCGGTCACACGCGGTGGTCGACCCACGGTCCGCCGACCGACGAAAACGCGCATCCCCACACCGGGATGACCGGAGACGTCGCCGTCGTCCACAACGGCATCATCGAGAACTACGACGCGTTGAAATCCGAGCTGCGCGCGGACGGCCGTGAGTTCTCGAGCGATACGGACACTGAGGTTATCCCGCATCTCCTCGAGCAGGAGTTAGCAGACGGCCACGATCTGCACTCGGCACTCGAATCTGTCGTTGAACGATTAGAGGGGAGTTACGCGATCGCAGCGGTGCGAGCTGGTTCGGAGCAAATCGTTGCCACGCGTCACGAGAGTCCGTTAGTTGTTGGCCACGGCGACGACGCCTCGTTCCTCGCAAGCGACGTGACGGCATTCCTCGAGCACACCCGCGACGTGACCTACCTGGAGGACGGCGACGTCGTAACCCTCGAGGGCGGGGACGTGACGGTTTACCAAGACGGTGAGGTCGTCGACCGGGAAATCGAGACCGTCGACTGGGATGCCGACGCGGCAGAGAAAGGGGGGTACGACCACTACATGCTCAAAGAGATCCACGAGCAGCCCACCGCGTTGCGGCAGGCGCTGTCGGGCCGGATCGACCTCGACCGCGGCACGGCCGATCTCGACGTCGAGTTCCCGACCGGGTTCCTCGACTCCCTCGAGGAGATTCAGCTCGTCGCTTGCGGGACGTCGTACTACGCTGCCCAGTACGCGGCGGAGTTGCTCGAGGAGTTCGCTGACGTCCGAGCGTCCGCCGAACTGGCGAGCGAGTACACCTTTGATGGTGGACGAGATCCTTGGCGGACGCTCTGTGTCGCCGTCACTCAGAGCGGCGAGACCGCCGACACGCTCAGTGCACTTCGGCGTGCGGCCGGCGCCGGCGTCCGGACGCTGGCGGTGACCAACACGCTCGGCAGTACGGTGACGCGGGAAGCCGACGATAGTCTCTTCATCCGTGCCGGTCCGGAGATCGGGGTCGCGGCGACGAAGACGTTCGCTTCACAGGTGACGACGTTGGCGTTGCTTTCGGTGTTCGTCGGTCGAGAACGGGGGACGCTGTCGGCGGCCGATGCCCGTGACGTACTGGAGAATCTTCGTGGGTTACCGGGTGCGGTTCAGCAAGTACTCGACGACGAAGGTGCCGTTTTGGAGGCTGCCGAAGAATACGTCGACGCCGACGCCTACTTCTTTGTCGGCCGCGAGTACGGCTATCCGGTCTCGCTCGAGGGTGCGTTGAAGTTGAAGGAGATTTCCTACGACCACGCTGAAGGATTCGCAGCCGGTGAATTAAAACACGGGCCACTAGCTCTCGTGACAAATAAAACGCCTGTACTCGCGATTCTAACAGATGGAACAAGTGCTGCGGAGACGCTAAACAACGTTGCAGAAGCCCAGACCCGGGAAGCGCCGGCAATCGGTATCATCGATGGCTCCGTTGATGCGAAAGGGCTCGATGTTTCGCTCAAGATTCCGAATATCGGAGTACTCACGCCGCTTGTTGCAAATGTCTACCTACAGTTGTTTGCCTACCATATCGCGAACCTACAAGGTCAGTCGATCGATAAACCGCGGAACTTGGCGAAGAGCGTGACCGTCGAATGAGAGACCGAAAAGCGTACATCCGGGGAGTGAAACGAGTGCATCGACAGCAGATGGTATCTTTCACCGAATTTGACTCTCGAAACAGTATGCGTATTGGTTCTGTACAAGCAGCGGTGGTGGTTAAATGACAGACGGAGAGGACGATATTAGCTCACGCGAAAAACTCGATGCGTTACTCCGCGTTGCGAAGTATCGACCAAAATTTACTGCAGGGCTTATCGTCTTGGGTGGATTCGTTGCCTTCCTCGAGGGGATCGGACTAAGTTTCATCTATCCGATCATCGAAGTTGCGCAAACCGACGGTGAAGTCGCTTCGTCCGATATGATTATGGAGGTCTTCTTAGGAATATACGATGCTCTTAATATACCCTTCAAACTTGGCTATCTAATTATTGGAATTGCAGCAGTGATGACGGTTCGGTTCACGTCGTCATTTATCGTCGGTTGGCTCAAAGCTATGCTCCAGAAGCGCTACGAGCAAGACCTTCGGAAGCGAGCATTCAATGCTGCACTCGCTGCCGAAGTAGGCTACTTCGACGAGGAAGGATCAGACGATATCCTGAACGCAATCATCACTGAGACGCGCTACTCTGGTCGTGTAATCAAAGGTGCCGTGCAATCCTTAGAAACCTTATTCCTCGCAGGAATGTACTTGACGGTAATGTTTTACATTACCCCGAAAATGACTGTTTTTGCGCTACTTCTCCTTGGGGGCGTTACTGTAGTTATCAGACATGTTATCGAACCAGCGGCTACCGTTGGGACGGAAGTCGCAGAGGCGAACGAACAGGTTCAACAGTCCGTTCAGGCAGGGACACAGGGTATCCGTGACGTGAAACTCTTCGGACTTGCCGACGAAGTATATGATGACTTTTTCGAGTCAATTCGTCGCTACACACGCTCTGAAATAAATCTTTCCCGAAACGAAGCCGCAATGCAAAACTTCTACGACCTTGCAGCGGCAATATCACTATTCGTCTTGATCTATGCAGGGTTTACATATACTGGCCTCTCACTCGGGGCACTCAGTATTTTCCTCTTTGCGATGTTCCGGCTTTCGCCGCTGATGAGTCGCCTGAACAGCCAGGTGTATAGGGTCGAAGGCAACCTCTCGCACCTCGTTCGCACGCAGGTATTTCTCGATGAACTCGACAGTCGACGGGAAAATAGTGGTACTCAATCTATTTCTACGGTCAACCGTATCGAATTCGATGACGTTCACTTCTCCTACAATAACGATGAGAAAGTTCTAGACGGCATCTCGTTTAATGTCGAAGAGGACGAATTTATCGCTTTCGTTGGCCACTCCGGTGCCGGAAAGTCAACGATCGTCTCACTGCTTGCTCGGCTGTACGATCCCGATCAGGGTAACATTCGTGCAGACGGTACCCCTATTGAGGAGTACGACCTCAAGGAGTGGCGCGAACGGATCGCCGTAGTTCGCCAGCAGCCGTTTATCTTCAATGGTACCCTTGAGAATAACATCACAGTCGGAAATCGAGACGCAACTCGCGATGACGTCGAGCGCGTTAGCGAGATCGCGAAAGTCGACGAATTCGTCGACGAACTTCCAAATGGTTACGACTCTCAGCTTGGTGATGACGGAGTTCGATTGTCCGGGGGACAGCGCCAGCGAGTGGCGTTGGCGCGAGCATTATTGAAGGACGCAGACTTTCTGGTACTGGACGAGGCGACTAGCGACCTCGACTCGAATTTAGAGCGGGAGGTGCAGGACGCTATCGAATTAATGGACCGTAACTATGGCATCATCGCGATCGCACATCGGCTCTCGACGGTGAAGAACGCTGACCGGATATACACGGTTGAGGCGGGGCAAATCATCGAACAAGGAAGCCACCGGGAATTGCTTGACGACGAGGGTGAATACGCGGAACTGTATGCGATTCAGTCGCGAGGTTAAGTGGTTTGAACCTTGCAGCCATGTTTAGTCTCTGCTACCGCAGACCGCTGTGTTAGGTACTGTCGCAATAATCCGTATTAGGCGAATACGTTCGCATGGTTAGAAACAGCAATGAGTCACAGCTCACTACCTTTCGTAAATTTCTCTCGATTATTTCGATAGCTTGAATACGGTTATTATAGAAGTACCGGTATGCCATCAATATCGGAGAGAATCCAGCAGGCTTATGCAAGTGGTGGATTAACACATCTCTCCAAGCTCGCTTTCTCTCATCTTACCCGAACGGCGACCTACCACGGAAGACTCGCGTATTACAATCTCAAGGCGCCCCACAAACTAGCTTACACGGAACACGATATACTTACACTATCCGAGTGGGAAACTCTCCAGTACCTCGAAGCAAATGACGTTGGAATCGCTCGATTTGGAGACGGTGAACTCACGTACTTATTGGGTAAGAATACGAGCCACGACCCACAGTATCCACCCCTGAGAAAAAAAGTTCGACAGGTCTTATCGACGTACAGCAACGATACTTCGACCAACCAATATCTGGTGACATTACCCATCGACGTTACTCTTGGAGATTACTACTCCAAACATAATACTGATCCATCAGCTTGGAGTTACGACAAGCGGTACGCAATGATCCCATTCCTCAAGAAGGGAGTTCCATATGGATCCCAGTTTTGCTTTCGAAAGGGAGAGGTGGCCCACAATGTAGGTGAATACAAAGAGAAACTGATTCAGCTCTTCTCGGAAAAAGATTTGCTATATGTGACGGACAAGAATCGGTTTAGCGAAGATATCGAGATATCCGAAGTCATCGAAATACCACCGGAATCCGAAATTGATGCTTTTTATATATATGATAATATCAAGGAACGAGCGATAAAAGCATATGAGCGACATCACAATCCTCTAATTCTGATCTCAGCGGGAGTTACGGCAACTGCCCTGTCAGCAGAGTTAAACGCAGAGGGGTATCGGACGTACGATATTGGGAAACTGTATAAGATGCTCTGAAAGATTCGAGAGTGTGAGCAGTCACTCAATAGGTTCAGCAGGATTGCCGACGACGGTTGTCTTAGGCGGGACATCTTCTAGAACAACGGCACCAGCACCGACCAGTGCACCTGCTCCGATTTCAACTCCGGGTCCTACCGTCACACCAGCGCCGATCGCTGCACCTTCGCGGACGATAGTCTCAAGTTGTTCCCACTCGCCGTCAACCGACGGATGCATATCGTTGGTGAATGTGACGTTTGGACCGACGAAGACCTCCTCTTCTAGGGTGATACCTGTCGGAATAAACGTGAATGGGCGGATAGTGCAGTTCTGACCGATAGTAACATCTTCCTCAATATAGACGAACGAGTCGATTTTGGTACCGCTGCTGATTTCACAGCCGAAGAGGTTCACCTGATCGTAAATGTCTACGTCCGTAGGTAATGACACGTCGGTGATGATAGCATGCTGCGGAGAGTGGTCGGTCATTTTTGTCTCACCTCTTGCAGTCGCTCAATCGCCTCTACCGTCCGAACACCTACGACGGCGGAGTTGATAGTATTATGTCCTGTTTCGATCGCATCGATAAAATTCGAGGCTTCAGCTCGTATCGTATTGTTCTTCTCAACAGGATACTTGGAGACGCCACTCTCGTCGTAGATTTCGATGTCTTGGCTGACAGCGTCGATTTTTGCGCTGGCTTCCGTCCCCGCGAGTTCAATCGTCCTCCGACGAATATAATCATCCCAGCTAACCTGCATTGTCACTTCAGCACCTGCAACGGAGAATTGTGCCGTTGCTGATACTGCTCCATCGACACCTGGAATTGTCCGCGTCTGACACTGTTCCTTAGAGGGCCAGTCGTCTGTAACAAAGTTTAGGATATCTATTGGATGCGGAGCAAGATCCCATAACACGTCCGTCCCTGAGGGAGGTTCAATGTGGTGGGTCCATCGGAGAGTGACATCATTCAATGTCCCAAATCGCCCGTCCCTATATAGATCACGAACCGTCTGGATTACGTTTGCAAATCGATAGATGTGCCCCGTCTGAATGATCTGATTTTCTTCGTTTGCAATTTCCATCAAATCAAAGGCAGCATTACGATCTGTTGTGATTGGCTTTTCAATCATAATGTCCACACCGGACCTAACAGCTTCCATGCCGATCGGTACGTGTGTCTCATTCGGAGTGCAAACGTGAATTCCATCGACCTTCCTCAACGTTGAGTCGAGATCTGAGAGGCAGTAGTCCGCACCTTGGACGGCATCGAGCCGCGAGTCATCGAGATCGCAGGCGGCGACTTCCTCAATTCGACCCTCGTTACGGAGGTGGGTGTACTCTTCTACGACCTTTGATCCCCAATGACCCAATCCAATGACACCTATACTTGTCATTGAAAGAACCCCCGAAGGTGTTTAACGAGATAGTCTACCTGCTGTTCCGATAGGTGTTGATGACAAGGAAGCGTTAAAACCGTCTCAGACCATTGTTCAGCGCGCTCGAAGTCTCCCTCGCTGTACCCCATCTCACGATACGGTGGTTGTAGATGAACCGGACATCTGTACTGCCGCCCAGTCTCTATACCATTCTCATCCAAATACTCTCTTAGCGCATCTCGCTGCTCTGACCGAATTGTATAGAAGTACCAAGCCGGCGTAACATTCTCATCGGCCGACGGTGGAAGATGGATATCTAAATCGCTGAACTCCTCGGTGTATCGCGCTGCAACCTCCTGTCGGCGGCCGTTCCACTCATCCAGTCGCTGAATCTGAATGCGACCGATTGCTGCGTTGACAGTATTCAATCGTGCTGTGTAGCCGATGCGTTCGTGGTGATAACCAGACTCGGATCGCCCTACGTCTCGAAGTGAGCGTGCTGCTCGTGCTAGCGAATTATCATCTGTCAAGATCGCACCGCCGTCGCCAGCGACTGTAACATTCTTTGACGGATAGAATGATAGTGCCGCGGCGTCTGCTATTGACCCTATCTTCCTGCCGTTGCGCATTGCTCCGTGGGCCTGACAGGCGTCTGAAATAATAGGGATATCCCCAGCAATATCGCGCAACCGTTCAATATCCATTGGATAACCGTAAAGGTGAATTGGTAGAATAGCATCGATTTCCTCCATCTCAACGATACGCTTTACCTCGGATAAATCCGGACCGTAGGTATCAAGATCTATATCGACGAACCGAGGAGTTGCCCCCGTCTGGACAATGGCATTCGCTGTCGCGATGAACGTTGCTGGTGTAGTAAGTACAGTGTCTCCCTCTCCAATCCCCTTTCCCTCAAGAGCGAGTTGAAGCGCTTTAGTACCACTGTCGACGGCAATAGCGTGATTTACTTCGAAATATGTCTCAAGTTCTGATTCGAACCGCGAAACCGTCTCCCCTCCTACGAAAAATTCCTCCTCCAAGACTCGGTGCGCCTCGGACAGCATCTCCTCGTCAAGGGATGGATTCGCAAGTGGAATCTCCATTATGATCACCTTACCCCACGCCAATATAAATATTATGCAATTCTATGAATGACAGTCCTGCATAGTATATAACCATTCGATCCCATATATTTTATTTGTGAACTGTTCTGAAATCGTCAGTTTTGTCTGAAGAGCCGGTCTACTGTGTCGATTCTGTGTGAAATAGTATGGTTCTCCTTAATGAGTCTCGTTCCTCTTCTCCGCTTTTCAAGGTAGCTCTCTGGGTCTGACAAGTACTGGTGTGCTTGGGAGGCAAACTCCTCCTTTGAGTTAAAGATCAAGCAATTATCATTAGTGAATCCTGCTCTGGCGAGGTCATTGGAGTATTGGGCGAAGAGCAGGGCTCCCGCAGCAGGAATTTCAAAATATTTACCGAATAGATACTGCCATTCGGGATCTAACGACCCCGCGGCAACCATACAGTCGAAGTTTCTGAGCCATTGGTAGTACTCATCATGTTCGAAAATACGGTTTTGATGGCCCGAGTTGTCATAATCGATAATATAGTCTTGTTGTCTACACCAATCCCTCATTTTATACACCTCTGATCCGGACGCACCAGTAAGGTGAATTTCTTCATTACCTCTGAACTGAACCTCTTCGGGGGACAGTACGAACTCCGAGGGAACTGCCCAGGGAAAGAACTCCAATCGATCCTCTTCTAACTGAGGCATCCAGTGAAAGAACGGGTCATAAACTGGAGAAAGAACGCGATCAACGTTATTCTGATGAATGTACTCGTAGAACCACTCAGGATCTGTGTTCGGGTCACTCGCAAATAAAAGGACGGTATGGTCCTCATCGAGATAATCCAGTGTTGGACCTTTATTATTTCGTGCGCCGAAGGCAAAAATATTGTCAAGTTCTTCTGCTTTTCGCTCGTAGAGTCGCTGTGTGGTAATAATGATTGGGTCAAACCGATCGATGAATTGGTTGATGAAATACGGATACTCAGCAACCGTCCACTCTCCCCGCCGTTTCAGCCCCCAATTCAAAACTAGTCCATATCGAGAGGATTTGTCAACCTGGTTTTGTTCCATTATTTTATTTATGATGGTATCGTGGAAATTCGCATATTGACCATACAGCTCGGCGCGTACAAGGGACGGATCACGTAGGCCTCTCAGAATTTGACGAGGTGAGTACATTCTTGCTGAATTCTCTCCTCGCTAGCTCGTAAAGTTCTGTCGAAAGGGCCAGATAGCTACGACGGTAGATTTAAAGACAGAATAATCACAATTACAGATTTAAGCTAGCAATAGAGTATAAATAGTGCCAGAAAATAGGCTCAATAGTGCGTGAAATGCGAGGAAAATACAATCTCAATAACATGCTTGGTCTGGTCAAGAATCCGAGTAAAGTCCCCAATGCGTTTGGATACATTTGGGATGATCTTACTACTGTCGGACACAACAGCTTTGGGAGATTTTATTACAATCATCAATATAAGAATCGAGAAGTGGACATCATGCAGAAGGATTGGGACAATCTTCTCTTGCTGGATGCGTGTCGGTACGACATTTTGCAGTCTCTTGCCGACCGGGAAATAGAGAAGATTGTATCTGTCGGAGGACGGTCATCCGAATTCATTGAAGAAGCGATGAATGGCAAGGAATTATACGATACCGTCTATATCTCATCGAACCCCCACGTTGAAATGACGCTTGATGATGGTGTCTTTCACGATGTGATAAAAACCTATGGGGAAAGTTGGAAGAATCAGCGAACAAACGATCATACCAAATTCCACCCTGAGAACGTCTACAACATTGCAAAGGACAATATTGAATCGTATTCAGATAAGTATATTGTAGTTCATTTTATGCAACCACACGGTCCGTATTTTGGTGAGAAGGCCAAACACCTGAGACAGGAGTTGGCCAGTGAATACAATATCAGATTCACCCGGTTACCAGATACGGAGGAGAACGGAAAAAAACAATATGCAGACCTGATGTATGCTGCAAAGGATGGCTACCTATCTGCAGCGCAGATACATGAGGTATACATTGAGAACCTAAAACTCGTACTAGAATATGCCGAGAAGTTAGCTAACGAGCTCAATGGGAAGACAGTCATCTCATCTGATCATGGTGAGAACTTAGGCAATCCGGGCGGGGTTTTTTCACCAAAGTACGGACACAATGGGTATTCACCTGAGGTCAGATTTGTCCCATGGATGGAGTTTGAATATGAACAGCGAAAAAGTGTAACCAGTGAGACACCGGTCGAATCGGAATCCGTTGATGACGAAACAGTTAGAGAGCAACTGGAACATTTAGGATACTTATAGTCTAATACTGGCTATTGGATGTGCCTTTCAGGATTTGCATAATACTCTGTGGTCCTGATGAAAACCTAATAAGAGTCATAGGATTGTTCCAATATCGATCTAATCGTAGACATATCCTAAATCAGCTAGTCGATCAGATACGTCAGACTCAATCCCATTATCATTTGGTCGGATCTCACCAGTTTCTATTTCTCGCCGAGGTTCTTTCTCTTTTTCTAGCCAGGGTACTGTAACTAAAGATTTTAAAAATGTCCCACCAGGGTGTCCATAGATTCCAAATCTACCAAATGTATTTCCATGATCTGACGTGATTACTGATTTTCCATTCATTCCATTTAGAAGCTTTTTAACCTCCGGGATAACTAATTCAAGGTTTTCACGATAAGCCTTCCAAACTGTCTCCTGCTCTACGATACCCTTCTCAAGTTGATCCCAAACTGATTCTACTTCTCTCTCGTTTTTTATCACTCCATCCCCTGTTAGAGTCCCATGTTCAATCTGCTGTCCCGTTTCACCAATGAATGGGTAGTGTGGTTGAACATAATGAATTATCAAACGTTTTTGTGGATACTGCTTGTGTGCCCTAAGTGCCCGTTCAGTTACGTCGTCAGGAAGGACTGTGTGTAGTTCATTATCCCAACTACCTTCCCAAAGTCTGATACAATCGTGAAATTGCTCCCCAACTTCGTGTCGTTGCACTTGTGGGTTCGCAGAAATATACACTGTATCTGGAAATTCATTATCGGAAAAATTATACTGGAGGAATCCACTTGTGCTCGAATCGCTGGAGATAACAGATCGTAGTTCTCCTTCTATGGTATTGACCTGCTTAAATAGATCATACCTGCAGGCATCGAGAATGATTAGATTATCCCAGTCCTTTTCCATTACTTTAATCCCAGTCCGACCCCGGATTTTCCTATTATAGAGCCGATTTAATTCCAAAACTGCTTTTCGGGGTTTACGTAATCCAGAGAGGATTTCTCGTGAGGAATACATTATTCTTCTACTCAGTTTCGGTATTGTGGGTCTCCTCTATTAAAGTCTCGAGTCGTCGTTCAATCCTATCAGTGATTTTTTCAATACTATGGTTATTTATTCCGTATTCACGGGCATTCATACTAATCTGTCCGCAGTATTCTGGATCTTCAATCATTTGAGTGATTGTTTCTTTTGCTTCTTTAATTGATTTGCAGCGAACACCAATGGTATTATTTTTAATTGCCGAGTCAGGATCCGTACTAAAGCTAACTACTGGTGTCCTGTGGAGCCATGATTGAATGAACGTATTTGGGAACCCCTCTGAACCACCCGTATGAACATATACAGATGCTTTTTTGAAGTATTCATTGCTTTCCTGGACTCCGCAACCCCCAAGATACTCTAGTTTCTCGTGTTGGTCCGCTTTCTGTTGAACATACTCATGTACCTCTTCGTTTACTGGTCGTCCTACGATCCAGAACTGGCAGGAAAGGTCTTCCGTTGCTTCGAACAGACGGATGAATGTTTCTGGATTCTTTACTCTCTTGAGACTTGATAGCCAGAGCACTACTGGTGGAGTCTCCTTCTTGAAGTCGGGATCAGGAACCGGATGCCCGTTTCCAATGAGAGTACTCTGAAGATCATGGTTTTCTTCAAGTAATGCTTGTTGCTGGCGTGTCTGAGTAAATATCACGTCCGGGACTCGGAGAAGATATCGATATATTGCGTATCGTCCCATACTAACGAGATTTTGTAATAGCCCCTTTGACGGTTGATGGAGCCCCCCGGAGAACAATGGCTGGCACTGGATATCCCGTGAAATATTATATACAAATGTGGAATCCAGTTGCCGTTTGGCTCGCCAAAGAAGCGGAAGATCTAGTGCTAACCGGAAATAGTAGATATCGGCTCTGATGTCCTTGAGTGCTTCAAGTGCTTGAGTCTTGGTCGCATTCAAACGGTGGACCGTAATTCCCTCGTCCTCTATAGTTTCAACTCTATCCGATTGATATGCTACATAATGTGTCTCATGACCTCGTTTAGCGAGTTCTCTGCTTATAAGATAGGACTGATATTCTGCACCACCTGGTACATCTTTCGGATACTTACGTAAAACAGCACAGAACCTCATCTAATTATCTAGGATTGATTTATTTTGATTGGCCATATACCTTGTGATTCATCTTAGAAAGGGGGTTTGCCTTTCAAATATCGTAATTTATCCCTCATTCGCATTAGTAGCACTTGAACATTTACTGGAAGAGTCAGAAGAACACGTTTGATAGATTCTTCGAATAGCCTTCTTTTTGTTAAAATACCATCATTTGACTGAAGCCACCTTACCTGACCATTGACTACCTGTTTATACCCCCACTTCTGTAGAAAATATTTTTTGCTTTTTTCTAGTCTTTTCCTGTTTTTCCTAGATTTCATATATTCGTTATCACCACCTGGATTATGTTTAAATATTACATTTGGATTTACCGCAAATTCCCAGTTCGTGTTTTGCATATGACCCAAGAAGAAATCTGTGTGTTCCCAACCTATCTTATACTTTGGGTCCCAGCAATAATCCTCTAAACACTCTCGGCGGAATATAGCTACATTTTGAATAACATCGAACTCAACAAGCGGTGCATTTGCTACCTTTTTCACCTCTTTTTTCCCCCTAATGCCTCTAAAAATTATATTTCCTTGATCGTAGAGGTCGTAACAGTCGCTTCGAATCCTTTTTTCTTCCCAAAGAATCCCACCGACACCACCAAGATCAGACCGAATCTCGAGCTGATCACGAAGTTCAACTACATTTTTTGGCAACTCTATATCGCTATCTACGATCAGTAAATACTCCTCGTTAAGTTCATCAACTATTTGCTTTCGACTATTTCCTAGCCCAGAGTCGTATTCTATGTCAAGAACAGTTATATCGGTTTTAGAGAAGTTATTATATATTTCCCTCTTTTCTTCTGTCATATTTCCGTTATCAGCAATGATGACTCGATCAATTTGGTCCCCTTTTACCGAGTGAAGGAGGTTTTTTAATTTATTTGGGCGTTTGAAAACAGTCACTCCTAAGGCAAGCTCGCTCATCTAAGCAAATTCTTTGCTTATGGTCTATTGGGGTTTACGATGCGTCGTGGTCAGTAAGTTTTCTCAATATTTAATTATATTCATATATACAGATATGCGATTTTGTAGCGTGGTAAGATGGACTTCAAGCCATTCCTCGTCCTCGAGCAGAATTCTGACTTCGATACTTTCTGGTACCCTCGATTTCCTCTACTACTCTTCGAACAGGGGATTTCAAATACCACCAAAGCTTGGATCGAACTGAATTCTTTCAGTTACCGAACGCAACCGGCGATGTAACGGATCATCATCCCTCTGTCGCCGAGACGCTTGAAACAGATCTGAATGCGTGGTTAGAGTCCGGGGGACAACCAGTCGGGGAAGTAAACGATGCCGAATTTACTGACACGATGGAACAGCAACTCCGTGATCTCGGTAAAATTCAATAATATTATATGTATCCGAGATCTTCGAGCTGGCTTTTGACCTGTTCTGACTGTTCTCTGCTTCGTTTTTGTTCGAATTGGCGTCCAGTTGGTTCATGATTACTGTCATTCAGTGCGTATTCGATTCCATCTCGAACACTTTCTACTCCAGTGATCGGTTCAATTGTTTCTGGATGCGTGGTTGCAACCATCGCCTCATGGGTGTGAACACCGTCTTGGAGACCGTGGTCGCTTACAAGGATGAGTACATCATCGTCGGTAAGATCACCACGAAGTTCGCTAACGAACTGATCAAGCTCTTCGTACACTGCCATCTGCATACTTGGACGATCGAACGCTACATGTCCAATTAGATCCAGTCCACTCGTATATCCAAACACGAGCTCATACTCTTGACTCCGAAGAGCACGTCGGACACGAGCGATCCGGATCATTGCCATCTCCATACAAAGTTCGTAGAATGCTTCGGGATCGGACGAAACGTGTCCGGATTCGGTATTGAGATCGCGCTCGAAAAGATTACCGAGACTTCGCCGAAGTTGATGTTCTCGGTCTTCTGAATCTGGGTCAGTAACGTAGTTCGGGATTCCGATCGGAGAAGCGTCACGACCATCAAAGACCGTATCAATTCCATTTTCGCTATAATAGGATGATTCTACACGGAACGCATCCTGATCAGTATTGTTGAGGAGCCACGCACCGATACGAGTTTGAATTTCATCAGGAACTAAGATATTTGCGATCGAACTACCAACCCTAAGAAACGGATTTTCCCAGGCAACGCCGTCTTCAAGCTCTAGGCCGTGTTTTTTGGGCGGGAGTCCAGTGATAATTGTTGGCCAAAGCTCATGTGTACTCGGTTCTCCCGAAGCACTATTTATCGTATTGATCCGCTTGTGCCCTTCTAAGGTCAGACTCGGATGTTCATCTGGATCGACGAGGTCTGGATCAAGTGCATCGATCCCCAAAACAACGACTGTCATTAGTCCATTGTTATCGTTTTCGCGGTTAAGCGTTTTCTATTAAATAGTACGATCAAGAACAGTACAAAATATGGCGTATATCCAAAACTCATCTACTGTTTCAGCGGAGTTACGGCAAGAACTTGATTACTCACCCAATATTGGAGAGGATTTCTTGATACCGTTGTGTCGCTGCCTGAAAGCTATATTCTGATTTGGCTAGTTGTCTCCCATTCGCGCTCATTTTATGCCGATCATCTCTTGAATAGAAATCTTCTATTCGAGCAGCTATCGTTCTCGGGTTTCGGTTTGACATTCTCATCCCAGTTTCATCTTCACGGACGACATCTGGGATTCCCGAAACGGGTGTTGCGTAAACTGGTGTTCCACACGCGAAGGATTCCAATATAACTGTTGGAAGACCTTCTGTTGGTTGGGAAGGTAACACCAAAAGTCCAAATCGGCTTAAGACTTTAGGAACATCCTCTCGGTCAATCCATCCAGTCAGTTCTACCGCTCCAGAATTAATCTCGTCTGAAAGTTCCGCTTCCAGCCACTCCTTCAGGTCGCCATCACCTGCAAAAACAAACATTATATCGTCCGAGAGATGCTTCGCGACTTCGGCGAGTTCCCGAATTCCCTTTTCTTCGTCGAGTCGCCCAAGAAAACCGACTATCTGATTGCGCTCGTCATACGATATCCTTGGAGAAAATCGATCTGTGTCAATGTACCGTGCTCCATGTGGATACAGTTTCTCCTCAAACCGCTCAAGCTTTAGTTCCTTGGCCATTGATGGGGTATACGTGATGATAGCGTCGGCCAATCGGTAGCCAATCTCTTCTAAGAGCCGTATCGAACCGGCTAATCCTCGAGCAATAGCCGATGGAACGCGCTCTTCCCAGTGTAATCGTAGTGTGAGCGGGACATCTCCACGTGGCTCGAGCACAACAGTCTTTCCGGATGCCTTCGCCGCGAGAAGCGGGATGAGATACGCTGTTGTCCCGAAAAAGAGGACAATCGACTCATCCCGGCCCCAGATTTCACGTGCCATTCGAATCTGATTCTGGAGAAACCGGATAGCAGCAGTCGAAATCGAACTGCCGGTACCAACCATTGCGATGTCGATGACCTCATGATCGTCACGGATCGAGGAATCGTTCGGCAGGTTTGCGGTGAGCAGCGAGACAGTAGTGATTGCACCGAGAATTTCTACGAGGGTTTCTACATGCGACTGACTCGCACTGGATACGGGTTGTGTAACGACGCAGATATCATCGTCGTCGGGCATATCAGAGTCGATACACCGTCTCGGAGTCCGCGTCTTTAGTCGCGTTTCGCGCGTCGAATACCAGCGAGGCTTGCTCTACAACATGATCGAAATCGATCACACTGTGGTCAGTCAGTACCAGTACGCAGTCAGCGTCTTGCAGTCGGTTCCGAGTTAGTCCGACCGACTCATAGGTCGTCCCTTCTACATCGAATTGGGAGACGTGGGGGTCGTGGTACGCAAGATCGGCGTGACGCTCCTCAAGTAGTCCCATCACATCATAGGCCGGCGACTCTCGAACGTCCGAAACGTCCGGCTTGTATGCTACGCCAACAACGAGAATAGACGATTGGGATACTGCCAGCCCCTCCTGATTGAGAAGATCGGTTACACGACGGACGACGTGGAGGGGCATCTCACGGTTGATCCGATCTGCGAGGTCGATAAAGCGCGTCTGTATATCCTGTTGACCGGCTTTCCACGAGAGGTACAGCGGATCAATAGGAATGCAGTGGCCGCCGAGTCCCGGGCCCGGATAGAATGGCATGAACCCGTAGGGCTTCGTGGAGGCTGCTTCGACGACTTCCCAGACGTCGACGCCCAACTCGTGGGCAATCATCGCGACCTCGTTTATCATTCCGATGTTGACCGCCCGGAACGTGTTCTCGAGGAGTTTGACCAGCTCAGCTTCAGTCGACGACGTTACCCGAACAACATCGTCGAAGATCGGCTCGTACAGCGCCATTGCGTGGTCGCTGCAGTCGGCCGTCACGCCGCCGAGTACCTTTGGAATCTCGGTTAAGCGATAATCGTCCCGCCCGGGATCGATCCGTTCGGGAGAGAAGGCGACGTAGACGTCTTCACCGACTGACTTGCCGTTTTCTGCCAGCGTTGGTGCAACCAATTCCTCAGTTGCACCCGGATAGACGGTGCTCTCGAGGACGACAGTACAACCGTCTGGGAGGACATCGGCGAGCCGTTCGGTAGCGTCGGCGACGTAAGAGAGGTCAGGTTGGCCCGTCTTTCGCAGCGGGGTCGGGACACAAATCGAAACTCCGTCTACGTCGGCAAGATCCTCGTAATCGGTTGTTGGATGAAACCGATCATTGACGACGGATTGGACTTCGTCGTCCGCAACGTCAGTAATATACGATTCGCCGCGTTTGAGCGCCGTAATTCGGTCTTGATCGACGTCGACACCGACGACATCGTATCCGGAGCGAGCAAAAGCCAGCGCGAGCGGAAGCCCGACGTAACCGAGTCCGACGACGCCGACTCGAGTGGTAGACCGCATTACCACCTGATTATGAAATGATTACCTTAACCCCACCGGTTACATAATCAGCAACTTATCAGGACATTACCGAACTGTAGCAATACCGTAGAGATACCCAAGGCCGACAGTTCCAGTCAAGAGGAAAAGCATGAGCAACTGTGAAGCCTGTTCGACCGACGGGTTCCGAACGAGTTTGCGAAGTCGATCAGGGACGAACTCGAGGAGTAACTGGCTGAGGAACTCGTTTTTGTCGCCTGACGCGTCCGGAGCAAGTTTCGCGAGCACGCGCTTAGAGTACCCCTGCATGAACGCGCGGTTGAGAAGCCACGTGAGCTGCGTCCGGTAGTCGAAGACCTTGTGCTCGACGATAGCGTCCGGATGGTAGATAACACCCTGATTGTACTGGCGGCGCAGCCGCGCCCCGATTTCGCTCTCGTGGGCCTGCATTTCCTTCTCGCCCTTTCGACCGACGTTCGGATCGAATCCACCTAGATCAAGGAAGACCTCACGCTTGAACGAGAGGTTCGATCCGAACGTATTCCGGACTTCCTCGCCGGGTTCGGCGAACCCTCTATGGGTGACTCCAATAAGCCAGTAGAACTCTTCAGGCAGAAATTTGGGCCGACCCGCAACCCAGTCAGGGGCCATCCGACCGCCGACGGCTAACGCGTCGGTTTCGTCGTAGACATCGACGAGCTCTTCGATCCAGGTGGGGTGTGCAGTCGCATCGTCGTCGATAAACGCAACGACGTCGCCGGAGGCGATTTCACCGCCCTTCGTTCGGCTATACGAGATGCCCTGGTTTTCGTCGTTACAGTGCAGGACGACGTTCTCGTGATCACCGTATCGATCACGAACGCGTTCGAAGACGCGTTCGTTTCCGTCGATGACGAGAACGATCTCGATCGGTTCGTACGTTTGCTCGAGAATACTATCAACCGCCTCGTAGAACGCATCGAGGCGCTCCATGGAGTACGTACATACGACGACCGATACTTCCATTGGAGTCGGATTCTAGTCGTCTCCGAATAAGGTTTGCGTATCTCGAGAACCAGTACTCAGCCCAATACTGCCGCGGAGTTTTAATCGGATGTTCGTATGTCGGCAAGGCGTTCCCAGATCTCCGTACAGCCACATCCGTCGTCAACGTCTGCGAGATGTTCAGCGTGCTGCGTGGTGTCGTCATCAGCCTGATTTTCTGAACCCATGGTACTCAGTTTCTGAGTAACCGCCTCACCAAATCAATCCCCAGGAGAAACAGTGTTTTGTGAAATATATACGGGTCAGATTACAGGTGGTATCGAGAGACAAGCTCGACGTAGGATAGAATTACCATCCTCGATAGCACATCGGTCGACATAACGGGATTTGGTAATCACCTCGTACTACCTAAAAGAAATAGACGGTTGAAAGATAACCACTACGTACCGATCTGAACGAACGCAGCCTCTTTTTTCACTTACTCACGACCTGAGTCACTATGACTATACTCGTGACGGGCGCTGATGGCTACCTCGGCTGGCCGACTGCACTTCGGATCGCAGATCGCACGAAGGATCGAGTCGTCCTCGTCGATAACTTCGGCCGTCGGGAATGGGTCGAGTCCGTCGGCTCGACGAGCGCCGTTCCAGTCGCCGAGATGAACGAGCGACTCGAGGCCGCCGAAGAAGTCCACGGCTGCACGAACCTCTCGTTCATCGAAGCCGACCTCACCGACAAAGACCCTGTCGACCAGCTGCTTACGGTCCACGAGCCGGAAACGATCGTCCACACCGCCGCACAGCCCTCCGCACCCTACTCACAAATCAACGGCGAGCGCGCGAACTTCACGCAGCACAATAACCTGCAGGCGACGCGCAACCTGCTGTGGGGACTCGAGGAGCACGACCTGACCGACACGCACTTCATCGAGACGACGACGACCGGCGTCTACGGCGCGCCCGAGTTCCCGATCCCCGAAGGCGGCGCAACGATGGAGAACCAGGGCGAGCGCGACGAGGTACCGTTCCCCGCGATGGCCGGCAGCTGGTACCACCTGACGAAGTCCCACGACGCGGCCAACATGCGCTTGGCCCACGACCAGTTCGATATCCCGGTCTCCGATGTTCGGACCGCAATCACCTACGGAACTGAAACCGAAGAGACGGCCGCAGATCCGCGACTGGCGACCAGGTTCGACTTCGACTACTACTTCGGCGTCGTCGCCCACCGATTCTGCGCGCAGGCCGTCGCCGGCTACCCGATGACCGTCTACGGGAAGGGCGAACAGCGCAAGCCGTTCATCGCCCTCGAGGACGCCGTGGAGGGGCTAGCCCGTCTGGCCCTCATCGATCCAGACGACCGGCCGGACGATCACGTCATCTACAACCAGGTGACCCGCGCGATCAGCATCGTCGAGATCGCGGAGACGATCGCCGACGTTTCCGACGAGTTCGGGCTCGACGTCGACGTCGAGCACTTCGAGAACCCGCGCGAGGAGGACGAGACCCACAAGATGGAGATCGAGAACGATCGGTACGCCGACCTGATCGACGGCCAGTCGACGACGTTCGAGGAGGGCGTCAGAGACGTGCTCGACACGCTGGTCGAGTATCAGGGTCGCGTCGAGGCGCACGAGGATCGATTCCTGCCGGACGTATTGGCCGACAGGGAAGCAGAATCGATCGCAACCGAGGGCTCGAGTTCCTCGAGCGACGAACCGCAGTCCGCCGACGTCGAGGCCGAGTAACATGCGCGTCCTCGTGACCGGCGGCTGCGGCTACATCGGAAGCGCGCTCGTCCCAAAGTTGCTCGCAGACGAGCGGGTCGACGAGGTCGTCGTCTTCGACTCCTTGGCGTCCGGATCGCCGGCGAATCTTCGGGGCTGTATCGGCGCCGGACTCGAGTTCCGCCGTGGTGACGTACGGAACTACGGCGACATCGAGAGCGCGATGCGGGGCGTCGACGGCGTCATCCATCTCGCAGCGATCACGGGGGCGGCCTCGACGCACGACCGTCGCGAGGAAACGTTCGCGGTCAACCGCGACGGGACGGCCAACGTCCTCACCGCCGCCGGCAAGCTCGACATCGAGTCGGTCGTCTTTGCGTCGTCGTGCAACAACTACGGGCGGACGGCCAGTACGAACATCGACGAGACGACCGAGCAGAATCCGCTCAACCCCTACGCGGAGTCGAAGGTCGAATCCGAGCAGTTGCTCGCCGACGCGATCGACGACTACGGCTTCGACGGCACGGCGCTGCGGATGAGCACGAACTACGGTTGGGCGCCCGGCATCCGGTTCAATCTAGTCGTGAACCACTTCGTCTTCCGCGGGCTGACCGAGCGGCCGCTGACGGTGTACGGCGACGGCACCAACTGGCGGCCGTTCATCCACGTCGAGGACGCGGCGCGGGCGTACGCCCACGCGCTCCTCGAGCCCGAGTCGTGGCCCCGGACGGTCTACAACGTCGGCGCAACCGAGGAGAACTACCGAATCGCCCACATCGCGTCGATCGTCCGCGACGAACTCGGCCTCGAGCGCGACCTCGACATCACCTTCCTCGAGGACGAACACCCGGGCCCGTCGTACCACGTGAACTTTGATCGACTCTCGGAGACGGGCTTCGAACCGGAGTGGACGCTCCGTGAGGGGATTCGAGATCTCGCGAAGCGACTGCAAGGTGATCGAACGAGCACGGCGATGCTCGAAGCGTAACCATGACGGAAGCAACGACCGATCGCGACGAGGCTGCGACGGACGACGAACCGACGATCGCGATCACCGGCGCGGCCGGTTACATCGGCAGTCGCGTCGTCCAGCAGTTGCAGACGACCCATCCCGACTGGAACCTTCGTGCGCTCGACAACTACTACCGCGGACAGGTCGAGTCCGTTGGCGAGACCGACATCGACCATGTCGATATTCGCGATCGACGGCGCCTCGAGGAAGCCTTCGAGGGCGCAGATATCGTCCTGCACCTCGCGGCGGTCAGCGGCGTCGACGACTGCGACGAGAACCCAGATCTGGCCTACGAGGTCAACGTCACGGGGACGAACAACGTCGCCTGGTTCTGCCGCAAGACCGGAGCGGGACTCGTCTTCCCGTTCAGTATGGCGGTGCTCGGCGACCCAGAACAGTTCCCGATCACCGCCGACCAGTCGCGGGACCCGTTCAACTGGTACGGGCGGACGAAGCTCCTCGGCGAACGGGCCATCGAGTCGTTTGCCGACGGCGCGTTCCCTGCACACCTGTTCCTGAAGTCGAACCTGTACGGCGATCACGCCGTCGACGGAACCGTCGTCTCGAAGCCAACCGTGATCAACTTCTTCGTCGAGCGAGCGACGGCGGGCGAACCGCTGACGGTGTACGAACCGGGGACCCAGTCCCGAAACTTCGTCCACGTCAAAGACGTCGCCAGGGCGTACGTCCGGAGCGCCGAACGGATGCTCACGCAGCTGTCGAACGGCGACACTGGAACGGAAACGTACGAGATCGCCGGGAACGAGGATCCCTCGGTAATGGCGGTCGCCGAGACGGTTCAGGACCTCGCCCGCGAGGAACTGGACGAAACGGTCGACGTTGAACTCATCGAAAACCCCCGAAGCGACGAGACGATGGTCGAGGACTTCGCCGTCGACACCTCGAAGGCCAACGAGGTCCTCGAGTGGGAGGCACGGCACACGGTCGAGGAATCGGTTCGGGACCTGTTACGACGGCGCGCATAACTATGGCCGGAACCGGACCGACCGACCTGCTCCAGCAGTTAGATCTCAAAGAGTACGAGGCGACGGCGCTCACGCACCTGTTGAGCGCCGGCCGGACCACTGCCCCGAATATCTCGGACGCGACTGACATCCCGCAGGCGCGGGTGTACGGCGTCCTCGAGTCGCTGGCCGACTACGGCTTCATCGAGGTGATCCCCGGCCGGCCGAAGCAGTACCAGCCGAAGGCGCCCGAGGAGATCCTCGAGCGAGCCAAGGAGAACAGGCGACAGCGATACGAAGATTACTGCGCCGAGATCGAGGACCTCCGCGGGGAGTTTCTCGAGGTGTTCGGACCGCGATACGAGAGAGCGGACAAGGATGTGACCCCGACGTCCGAACTGTTCCACGTCGTCGACGTGGGCCAGCCCAGCGAGACCGAAACGCGGCAACTCTACCGGAACGCGACGGACGGCGTCTACGTCATCACGAACAGCTTCGCGTACTTCGACGACATCGAGCCGGCCGTGGCAGCCGCGCTCGAGGAGGATATCCCCGTCTCGGTGCTCTTTCTCGATCCGCAGCACCTGCCGGCGGAGAAGGCGGCCGCGCAGGGGGAGATCGTCGACCGAATTGCGAGCAACTTTCCGGCCATCGAGTACCGCTTCAGCGAGGAGCGGCTTCCGTGGCGCGGGACGTTCGTCGATCCGAGTACGGACTATGACTCCGGAAAAGCGATCTTCCTCGTCGAAGAGACCGACGTGCCGAACCATCGGCGACAGGCGGCGATCACCGAAAACGGCTCGTTCGTCGCGGGAATGAAGCGCTACTTCGATCTTATCTGGGAGTACGAGAGCCTCGAGACGCGGCCCGAGCCGTAGTCGTTATTCTCCGTCGTTACTCTCGTCTTCGTCACCGTGCTGCTCAGGATCCGAATTCCCGGACAAGCGCGCTTCGGCTTTGTCCCGGTCCTCGGGATAGCCGACGTCGACGCGCCACCCGTCCATCCGGATCGCGTCGATCGTCCGGCCGGACTGGATCAGCAGATCGATCGCGTCCGGGAGTTCGTACTCGCCGCGGTCGCTCGGCTGAACGAGGTGACAGGCATGGAAGATTGCCGGCGTGAACGTATAGAAACCGGTCATGACGAGATTCGACGGCGGATCGTCGGGTTTCTCCATCACTTCGACGATCTCGCCGTACTCGTTGGTGTCGAGCACGCCGTACCGAGAGGCTTCCTCGTAGGGGACCTCCTCGACGAGGAAGGCCGCATCCGCACGATCCTCCCGCTGACGATTAACGACATCACCAAGATTGGCGCGAAAGATGTTGTCGCCGAGCATCAGCATGAAATCGTCGTCGATGTACGGCTCCGTTTGGAGGATGGCGTGGGCAAGTCCCAACTGCTCGCGCTGGTGGGCGTAGGTGATCGGGACGCCCTCGTACTCGTCGCCGTAGTGCTCGATGATCTGTTCTTTCTGGTAGCCGACGACGACGATGAACTCCGTCGCGCCAATCTCGAGGAGGTTGTCGAAGACGTCTTCGATGAGCGGCGTCCCGTCGACTTCGACGAGCGCCTTCGGTTTGTCGTCGGTGAGGGGCTGAAGGCGAGTCCCTTTGCCGGCGGCGAGAACGACGGCTTGCATACCGCGTACTACCAGCGCCGGCCCGATGAATCACGGGGCCGATTCGCAGCCTACGAGCCACCGTACTCGACCGGCAGGTTGCGCACGACCGTCGTCCGGAAGCGGCCCGAGACGAGGAACAGCGCCGCGAAGTACGTGCCCGCACCGACGCCGACCAGCCCGACAGTCACCGGGATGCTCGGCTCGAGGTACAGCCGGCCGGAGCCGACGACGACGGCCATCGGAACCGTGGCCAGCACCTGCATCGCGACCGCCCGGAGCGGGAACGAGACGGAGATGAACCGCGAGAGAACCCAGTAGCCGATCGAGACCGTCACCAGCGCGGAAACTGCCGTTGCGACGGCGGCGCCGCGCCATCCGTACGCGGCGACGAGCGCGAAATTGAGGCTGATATTCGTGACGAAAAAGAGGCCGTTGATCCGGAAGGCGAGATCCGGTCTGTCGAGGCCGTTGAGCGCGTTGAGGAACTGTTCGCCGTACGCGTAGGCGAGCCGAGATGCGACGAGGATCACGAGTACGGTGTGACCGGCACTGAACTCAGGCCCGTAGACCCGCAGGACGAAATCGCCGATGAGGAGACAGCCGACCAGCCCCGGAATGAGGAACAGGCCGGCGTATGCGAAGGCGTCGTCGAGCAAGGCGACGATCCGGTCCTGATCGCCGTCCTCGGCGACGCTGCTGATCTCGGGAAACACCGTCTGCTGGATCGCGAGACTAAAGACCGCGAGCAGCGACGCGAGGTTCCAGGCGATCTCGTAGATACCGATGAGATCGGAGGCGACGAAGACCCCGAGTACGAGCGTGTCCATCGAGGAAAAGGTTCGCGAACTCAGCCGCCCGAGCCACGAGTAGCGGGCGTAATCGAACACGCTCCAGAGGTGGCGTCGCTCGGGACGTTGCCACCTCCAGGTGACGAAGATCGCGCCGACGAGCCCCGCGATGATACTCGCGACCGCGTAGCCGGCCAGCAGCCCGAATAGTCCGAATCCGAGCACGGCGGCGCCGATCTGGAGCGCGCTTCGCGAAAGCATGTCCACCGGACTGAGCGCGCCGGAGATGTGGACGCGGTGCTGTCCCTGCAGCGCACCCGAGACGAACATCAGCAGGAGCGTCGCGAAGAGAACGCCCACCATCGGTATCGCCACGGGTTGGCCGATGTACCCGTTGACGAGATCGCGAGCGAGGACGAGGGCGAGGGCCAGCACCGCGAAGATTCCGAGGAACAACCCCGTTCCGGCGGTGATGTAGGCACCGGGTTCGTCACCCTCGCTCAGTCGCTTCGTCAGCGCCGACTGGACGCCGCCGAAGGCGATCACCTTCAGCCAGACCACGACCGCCACGACGAGGAAGTACGTTCCCAATACGCCCGGTCCGAGCGTGCGAGCGAGGTATATCGTCGCGATGAAGCCGAAGACGGACGACGCGATCTGAGACGCGAACGTGACGAACGAGATCTGGCCGAGTTTCATACTCTGGTCTCGAGGCGAGCGGCTTCCGACCGATGTCCGAACTCGGTTCTCAGTCGATGCTCGAACTCGTCTACGCTCATAGCAACGAGATTGACCCCTTTGACTCTGTTCGATCCGCTTTGAGGAACGCCGTCGGTCCACGCTCAGTGATACGGCTTACGTCGTATCCGCGGTCCTCGAGTCGCCCCACGACGTCGCTCTCGTCGACGCCCTCGTGACGGTGGACCTCGCAGAAGACGGTGCGTATCGACCTCTCAGAGAGCGTCTCTGTCAGCCCGTCGAGTACCTCGCATTCGGCGCCTTCGACGTCGATTTTCACGACCGTTGGTTCCGGAACGCCGTCAGCGATCACGTCGTCGCCCGGCCGCACGGGGACGTCCGCGACCGTCTGCTCCGAGTTGTTGCCCAGTGAGAACGACCCGTAGCCGGGTCGATCGTCCGCGCCGCGGAGCGTTGCCGTGCCTGTGTTATCGCCTAGTGCAATCGGTAAGACAGTGACTGAGTCCAACTCGTTGAGCGTCTTGTTCCGGATCAGTTTCGCGACGTTCCGGTGGTGGGGTTCGACGGCGATAACGCGGGCGCCCGGCTGTGCCGCAGCCGGCAGCAACGCATGCGTACCGATATTGGCGCCGACGTCCCAGTAGACGTCGTCATCCCGAATCTCCGAAACGATCGCATCGATGACTGCCTCCTCCTCGAGAAAGCTCGAGACGCGGTTGTATTCGGGAAGCGTCGAAACGTCGAACCGAACGGTTCGGTCGTTCACTTCAACGGGATAAGGGTTCGGCGCGAGACGGTGATCGAGACGCTTCGTGAGCGTTTGGATTCGCTGGTGGACCTCGAAGACAAACGGGTGGAGTCCGGACCGTTCGGAGACGCGTCGAACCGGACCGGCGTACAGTGAGGAGAGCAGCGTTTCCGCTCGCTCGTGGAGAGCACACATGTAACCGTCGCTACGACGGAGCGCGCCATTATACTGGACGCTGCATTTTACGGACACGGATGACAGTCGGCGGTTACCGAGCGTCGAGCAGTCGACCATCATCCGTCTTCATCGCGTATAAGATCGTTTGCGACCGGATACGAGTGGCAGAGCGAGAGGGCGCCGAACAACTCGAAGTACTCGTTCGCACCCTCGAGATGAGCCCGGTATAGCTCCTCGAGCGTCTCCCAATCGAGGATATCCGGACACCGCTTCTCGTTCTCCGTGGTCAGCAGGTGTTCCTCGACGATGTCCGTCTCTCGAACGATACGATCGGGATCGCTCCAGGAGCCGCCGCCGGATCCCGACTCCGTTCCGAGCTTGCTTTTGAAGCTCCGCCACAGCCGCGCTGCGCTGTACACCGTTCTCGGGTAGGTCAACGGCAGACCGATCCCCGCCTTCGGAATCTCAGCCAGGTCGCGGTTTCGCTTCGCCACGGCCCGGTTGACGACGCTCCGGCGGACGTGGTGGCGATGCGGAACGGACAGCGAGAACTCGATCACCCGATTATCGAGGTACGGGTAGTGCGTCGGAAGCATCTGGTTCGCGGAGTAGTACATGAGGTACGCCTTGTTGTTCGTGATCGGGTAGAAGCCGCCGGTGTGGACGAGCGATTCGAGCGACGGATAGCGCACGCCGTGGTGGTCGATAGCGCCGCCCGATTCCGACATGTGCTCTCGCAGCACCGCGACGGGGTCCGTCTCGAGAGTCACGCACTTCGGCTGCGAGTTTACCGACGGACCGCGGTGATACTGATAGTCGCAAGTGATGTGCTCGGCATATTCGTCGACGCCCGTGATCTGATCGAGAACCGGGACCGGAACTGTCCACCCGAGCCCGGGAACGTCGAGGTCCCGCGTCGGCATGTAAAACCCCTCGAGGACCGTATCGGCCGTGTGACCGGCGAAGACGGCGTCGATTTCGTCGGTGAGTTCGTCCTCAAACCCTGTGAAATGCGCCTGATCGAAGAACGAGGAGAAGATCTGAAAGTCGCCCACTCGCTCCAGCACGTTCGTCAGGTACTCCTGGTCACGCCGAAGAAATCGGAACTCGACGCCTAGCATCTCACAGACTTTGTAAGCCGTCTTCGCTTCGTCGTTCATCGCGTCGTTCAGGTGGTACCCCGTCACGTCGCGGTCCTCGAACAGCGACAGGAGCAGCCGCGAGTCGCTGCCGCCGCTGATGAAGATGCCCTCGTCGTCTTCCGGGCGGCGGCGTTCCTCGACGCAGCGTTGCATGATCGAGGAAAACTCCTCGACGAACGCGTCGTACGGTTTCTCCGTCGGCCGATAGTGGGGTTGCCAGTAGCGCTCCAGTGACGTTTCCCCGCTCTCGAGATCGACGGTGAGTTTCGACCCTGGATGGAGCTGGTAGACGTCCTCGAACGGCGTGCAGATCCCGAACGCCCGCTCGAACTTGAGAAACTCCGACATGAGTTCGTCGTCGACGGCCGGTCGAAACTCGGGGTGCGCTAAGATGGTGTTCGGGTGGGTCGAGAACAGGACGCGGCCGTCGAGCGCTTCCGTGAGGTAGACCGGCCGGGCGCCGAGCCGGTCGGTAAACAGCGTCGCCTCGTCGCGGTCGCGATTCACTACCAGTCCCGCAAACTCGCTGTTCAGGCCGTCGACGAACGAGAGGCCTCGCTCCTCGAGCAAGTCCGCGCAGTAGGCCGCATCACACGTCGACTGATCCCGCCTGGGCGTGTATCCCGTCGAGTCCTCGACGCCGATGACGTCGCCCCAGATCCAGCACAGTCGTTCCTCGTCTCCGGTTCGGACCGTTGCGGGTTGCTCCGCGTCCGTTTCCCGGTGGACGGACAGCCGAACCTGCACAGTATCCTCCCGGTAGCCCGCCGATTCCTCGTCGTCACGCCACTCGATCGTCTCGGCGAGCGACTTGATATCGTGCTGTCGGTCGCCCAGAACGCCGCAGATCCCGACCATGCTATCCTCGGTCGTCGTTCACCGCACAGCGAGAAAAACACCGACGGCGGTTATCGTCTGGTGCAGCCGATTCAACTCGTGGCCTCCCCCTCGAGGTTATTCGAGGGTCGACCCAGAGGACCCGTCGTGCGACATCGACGCCTCGTCGAAGACCGTATCGAAGTACTGTTCGCCCCCGTCGCAGCCGATCACGGCGATACGCGCGTTCGGTTGCTCGTCGGCGATCTCTCGAGCGACAGCGATCGCCGCGCCGGAAGAGCCTCCGACGAGGACGCCGTGTTCGGCGGCGGCACGACGCGCCTCATCGAAGGCATGCTGGTCGGCGACACTACGAACCTCATCGATGTAGTCGAACCACATAGTCGGCAGTTCGTGCTCCTTCCCGAGGCCCTCGACGTCGGTGTCGTAGGTTCCGGGATCACGATCGTAGAACGCCGCGGAGATGTTCGACTGTTCGGCGTCGACGCCCACGATCTCGACGTCCCCGGTCCGTTCTTTCACGTACCTCGCGATACCGGAGAGCGTGCCGCCGGTCCCCATCGGACAGACGACGTGGGTTAGATCGCCCGCCGCCTGTCGCCACAGTTCGGGACCGGTCCACTCGTAGTGGACGGTCGGATTCAGCTGGGTCGAGTACTGGTCCAACCACACGCCGCCTCGTTCCGACGCGATCCGTTCGGCCGTCGAGCGGTAGTGTCGTTCGTCGCCGGAGTCGACGTCCGGACACTCGACGATCTCGCTCCCAAAGGCCCGCACGTAGCCGATCTTCTGCCCGCTCGTTCCCTCGGGGACCGTCAGCACGCTCTCGTAGCCGAGCCGGTTCGTCACCAGCGCGACCGCGCCGGCGGTGTTCCCCGAGGACGCTTCTACCACAACGTCGTCTTCCTCGAGTCGACCCTTGGCCTCGAGTTCGCGGATCATCCCGAGCGCGACGCGGTCCTTCATCGAGCCGGTCGGATTGTCGGCTTCCAGTTTGAGGAGGATATCACCGCCGTCCGCCGGTTCGGGGTAGTCGACGAGCGGCGTCTCGCCGATCCGAGCGAGTACCGGATCGCCCGTCTGGTACGGAGATCCGTGCGTCTCGGCTTTCGGCTCTTCTCGCTCGAGATAGCCGCCGTCGGCGACGGAGTTCTCATCAGCTGATCGATCGCTATCGTCGGTCACGGACACCACCTCTCGAGGATGTGACGGAACACGACGGTGCAGGGACCAAGTCTCGATCGCGCATACGAGCGGGATACCACCGCTCGCTGTTTAGCCGACCACGGCGCATATGCATGCTCTTGATTAGCCGTGAATTTCCGGGGCTACTGTTATGCAGACGTTTCTGGCTATCTGAGAAGCCGGAGTCGCAGTCGAGTCGCTACCGCACTGCGATAGCGATGCGTGTCACTGCGGAAGCGACTGTTTCACCACCTCGAACACCGAGTTCGCAGGTTCACCGCCGGCCGCGAGCGCAGCGTAGAGGAAGAACTGTGGCTCGAGGGGATATAGCGCGATTGCCCGCCGGATAAATCGCTGCGCTGTCTCATATCGTCCGGCCGGCAGCGCGTACCACGCACCGACCCGGAACGCGGCCCACGCCCGCATCTTACGCTCGAACAGTTGCCCGTACGACGCCGCTCGAGGACGGTGTTTCCAGAGGAATCGCGGATACGTCTCCTGAACCAGCGCCTCGAGGTCGTCAGTGATCCGGTCGTGGCCGCCGGCGTGGTTCGTGACCAGCGGTTCGGGGATCGCTTCGACGCGCCACTCCTCGGATATGCGGATGTACCAGTCCAGATCCTGCCAACTCGGGAACTCTTCGTCGAGGAGGCCGGCGTCGTCGATGGCGGCGGTCCGGACCATCACGCAGGAGAACGATCCGATGGCGTTCCGACAGAGCAGCGTCCGCGTCACGTCGCCGCTGACAGACGCGTCCGTCGTCCGGATCACCTCGCCGTCGTCATCGACGAGTCGCAGCGCGGTGTAGACGAGGCCGACGTCGTCGGGTGCGCGCTGAAATGCCGCCACCTGCTGGCGTATCTTTTGCGGTTCCCATTCATCATCGTCGTCGAGGAAGGCGAGAAACTCCCCCGACGCCTCGCGGATTCCCGTGTTTCGAGCTGCATTCGCGCCCTGATTCTCGTCGTGTCTGATGACCACGAGTTCATACGGGAAGTCGTCACGCAGCGGCTCGATGGCCTCCGCAGCCGGCGTTTCCGAGCAGTCGTCGACGACGACGATCTCGAGTTCGTCGTAGGTCTGCTCGGCGATGCTCTCGAGCGAGCGAACCAGTCGTTCGGGGCGGTTGTACGTCGGAACGATGACGCTTACGAGCGGCGTTTGCGCGGCCATCGTTATTCCTGGTAGCCGAGGTCTCGCAGTCGTTCTTTAACGGTGTCGTCCATGTGAACGTCGCCGATGTCGGTCTCGGTCGCGGCGATCTCCTGACGGTGGTCGTCGATGACGCTTCGCGCGTGCTCGAGGATTTCCGGTTCGGTGTCGACGACGTTCTCCCGTTCATCGGGATCAGCCGTCAGATCGTACAGTTCCTCGCCGTCCTCGGTTCGGATGTACTTCCACTCCCGATCTCGGTACGAGAAGCGTCGCTCGCCGGAGTTCGTGTTCTCCCAGTCGCCGATGATATGCTCTCGAGACCAGCCGTCACCGGCGAACAGGGACTGCAGGCTCTCCCCGTAGAAGTTCGGCGGCCGCTCGAGTCCGGCGCTCTCGACGAGCGTCGGCGCTACGTCGAGAAGGCCGACGAGGTCGTCGTGCTCCCCGCCGTCGCCGGAGCCGTCGTCGTACAGCAGCGGGACGTGGAGCACCTCGTCGTAGAAGGTCGCGTAGTGGCTGAACTGCCCGTGATCGAGGAACTCCTCGCCGTGGTCGGCCGTGACGAGCGCGGTGACGTCGCCCCACTGCTCGCGCACGGTATCGATCAACCGGCTGATTTGCTCGTCGGTAAAGCGAATCTCCGCGTCGTAGAGGTCGACGATATCCTCGAGTTCTGACTCGGTGACGTCGCCGGGCGACTCGATCATCTTGCGGCGGAGCTGGATCGCCCGCCGCTCGCCGATCGGCTCGTCGCGGAAGGCGCGCTGGTGGCGCTCCGGCGGGACGTACGGGTGGTGGACGTCCATGTAGTGTACCCACAGGAATCGAGGCCCGTCGTCGGCGACGGACTCAGCCCACTCGAGCGCGTGATCGGTAATCTCGTCGGCGCTGACATACGCCGAACCGATGTTCACGCCGGCGGTTTCCTCGGCAGTCTCGAACGCTCGAGCGAGCGTCTGGTAGACCAGGCCGTCCGAGTCGAGTTGGTCCTTGACGAACTGCCGGAGTCGTGCAGTCGCCGACGGATCCGTTTTCGAGTCGTAGAATTCGTCGAAGCCGCGGTCGTAATCGAAATCGGCGCTGAGATACAGGTTTGAATGAAAGCCAGCCGTTCGATAGCCGGCCTCGTCGAAGACTTCCGAAATCAGCGTTCGCTCGGGCGAGATCCGCTCGTAGCCGCCGTACATGAGAGCATACGACGATGTGAGGATCGACGGGAAGGACGGCCGCGTGCTGCAGGCGTGTGCGAACGCGTTCGTACAGGTGTGGCTGCGGTCGGCGAGGGTGTCTAAGTTCGGCGTCGTCTCTCGTTCGTAACCGTGCCATCCGACGTGATCTGCGCGCAACGAGTCGACGGTGACGAGAACAACGTCCTCCATGTCGACGATTCCACCGTCGGGTTATTTCAGATTTGTGATGGTATTCTTATACGTCTCGGCAATTTCGGCCCAGTCGAACTCGCGCGCGAACGATTGAAGCCCTGTAGTCGTCGATTGTGATGACCCAGTCGAACCGGTTTGCTCAGTGCCAGCACGTTCAATCGCGCGAGCAATACTGTCCGGCGTCGGATCGCAAAACTCGACGAGTCCGTCGAACCGTTCTTCCGCGCGGCCCCGAACCTGGACCGTCGGCAATCCTGCCGCACCGTACTCAAGGACTTTCAGCGTGTGCGGGTCATCGACGAGACAGACGCCGACGTCGGCGGCGTGGAGGTAGCCCGGGATAACCTCGTGCGGAACCGTCCCTGGATAGACGATATTGTCGTGACTTGCCGCCGCTCGCTCGACCTGCTCCGACAGCGATCCCGTCCCGAGGACGAGCAGCGTCCACGATTCGTCGAGTCGCGTCGCCGCAGCGAGCAGGTCGCGGACGTGGTAGATCGGCTCGAGGCCGCCGACGTAGATTGCGACGTTCTCCGCTACTGTCCCCTCGAGCGCCGATTCGGCTCGTTCGACGATGTCAGGATCGGGATTCGCGAACCGATCGAAGTCGACGCCGAGGGCGGTCTTCGTCGCGGTACCGAACCGATTGACGCGATTTGCTTCCTCGTCGTAGACGTAGAGAACGCGATCGGCGACGCGAAAGGCCACATTCTCGAGTTGACGGACGATCGTCGCGAGCCAGCGCGGATTGTTCTCTTCGAATTGCCTGATTGGATCGATATGATCGACGATCAACGGCGTGCCAGTCGCGAGTTTAATCGCTGTACCGGCGATGGCCCCCGCCCGCGTCGTTCCAATGATGACATCGTACTGACCGGCATCGCGAAGCGATTGCAGGACCGTCTTCGACGTGGTGCCCCTGAGCGTTACGTCGACGCCGCTCTCCTCGAGATGGGTGGCGATACGCTGACGGCCGACGCTGATATCTTCCGGTTTATCGGGCGTCAGCCAGAGGACAGTCGTCGAAGTGGGTAGCGTAGTCATCGGTATCGAACGACTCCGTAGAGGTACCCCAGCCCCACGACGGCGGTGAAGACGAACAGTGCGAGGAATCGAGTCGCTCGTCCGATACTCGGGTCGCTCGTGAGTCCCCGTATCCTTTCAGGTGCGAATTTCAAAAGGAGTTTGCTGAGGAACTCGCTCTCCTCGTCGCTCGAGTCCGGAACGAGCGTTTCCATCGCTCGTTTCGAATAACCCTGCCAGAACGCGCGCTCGAGGAGCCACGTCGGATCGGTTCGGTATTCGAAGACCTTGTGTTCGACTTCGGCCTCAGGAACGTACCAGACGGCGCGCCCGTACTTCCGTTGCATCCGCGCGCACAGTTCCGTCTCTCCTCCCTGCAGGTTTTTGTCGCCCTTTCGACCGCCGATATCCGTATCGAAGCCCTCGAGATTCAGAAACACGTCGCGCCGGAAAGAGATGTTCGAGCCGAACGTGTTTCGGACTTCCTCCGGTCCGTCGGCGAACCCCCGGTGGGTCACGCCGACGAGCCAGTAGAATTCCTCGGGGAGAAAGTCGGGCCGATCAGCGGTCCATCGTGGTGTCATTTTCCCGCCCGCTGCGATCGCGTTCTTCTCATCGTACGCGTCGACGAGTGACTCGATCCACCGTTCGTCTGCGACAGCATCGTCGTCGAGAAAGGCGACGACATCGCCGCTGGCGAGTTCGGCGCCGCGATTTCGGCTCGCCAACAGTCCCTTGTTCTCGTCATTACAGTGAACGACGATGTCGTCTCGATTGCCGAAATCCTCGAGCGCGCGTCCGTACACGGCGTCAGTGCCGTCGACGACAACGACGAGTTCCACGCTGTCGTACGTCTGCTCGAGAACGCTCATCGCGGCCTCGCGGAAGTCATCGTATGCGTCAATATCGTAAGTACAGAGTACGACTGAAACGTCCATTGGAGGAATTTCCAGATTCTGGCCGTTAGTTTTTCGGGGCCAAATCAGTCGCTGCTACAGTGTCGCCAGCCAACATATGAAAGCGCGGCGAGTATATGACAAGGCTTATTTTTGACTTGGGTCTGGTGCAACCTAATGAGCACGGATACCGAACACGTCGAGGAGGAGTCCGACACGTCCTCCGCCCTCGCGACGTGGCGAAACTGGTATCACTTCCCTATTATCGGGGCCGTGATGCTGTTTATGTTCTGGCTGCGGACCCAGTCGTTCGACCGGTTCACGACTGGCGACGGAACGCCTGCGCTGGCGGGAATCGACTCGTGGTATCACTGGCGAACGATCCAGTGGACCGCGGAGAACTACCCGCACACAATGCCGTACGAGATCTGGACCGGCTTCCCGGAGGGGAACTACGTCGGCCAGTTCGGCACACTCTTCGATCAACTGATCGTCACGGCGGCGATGATCGTCGGGCTCGGCGATCCATCCACCCAAACGCTGTACACGGTTTCGCTGCTTTCGATCCCGATCATGGCAGCGCTCGTTGCGATTCCCGTCTTCTACATGGGGCGGCGCCTCGGCGGGACGCTAGGCGGGATCATCTCGATCATCATTCTCGCGCTTTCCCGCGGACAGTTCCTCTCACGATCGACCGTCGGCCAGCTCGACCACCACATCGGCGAGGCACTGTTTATGGCGATTGCGGTCCTCGCGATGATGGTCGCACTCACCGTCGGCGAGCGGGAGAAACCGATCTACGAACTGGTCGCGGACAAGGACTGGCAACCGCTTCGTACGCCTGCCCTCTATAGCGTCCTCGCTGGAATTGCGCTCTCGCTTTACATCTGGGTGTGGCCGTCTGGCGTCGTACTCGTCGGTATCTTCGGCGCCTTCTTCGCCGTGCAGCTCTGTCTCGATTATCTCCGCGGAGTCTCTCCAGACCACATCGCATTCGTCGGTGCGGTGAGTCTCGGCGTCACTACGCTCGTGACCGCGATACTGATCGAACGACCCGGATTCGGGACCACTAATTTCAGCTACCTCCAGCCCCTTCTTGCCCTCTCAGTAGCAGTTGGCTGTCTTTTCATGGCCTGGCTCGCTCGAGAGTGGAACAATCGAGATATCGATCGTCGGTACTATCCCGCTGCAATCGTCGGAATCGGCGCCGGTGCGCTG
The DNA here is from genome assembly GCF_003610195.1 of Halopiger aswanensis. NCBI lineage: Archaea > Methanobacteriati > Methanobacteriota > Halobacteria > Halobacteriales > Natrialbaceae > Halopiger > Halopiger aswanensis. The sequence continues at coordinate 1,080,746 of NZ_RAPO01000001.1, forward strand.
GCACTGATGTGGCTCGTACTCCCTGAACTCTACAGTACGCTCGTCGGAAACCTCACAGGGCGACTCCTTCCCTTCGGTGCATCTGAATCCGCACTAACCGTTCAGGAAGTCCAACCGCCGGATGACTACTTCAACCACGTCTTCTCCGAGTCCGGAAGCGCGTTCTTCACGATGCTCATTGGACTCGTCTTTCTCGCGATCCGGCCACTCTTCGGCCGTAAATTCCGTGCTGAGCACACGCTCGTTATCGTCTGGTCGCTGTTCCTGATCAGTATGGCGGCGGCACAAGTTCGTTTCTCGTACTACCTTGTCCTCGCAATCGCCGTCGTTAACGCCGCGTTCGTCGCGGAGGTTGTACGGCTCTTCGATCTCGATCTCACCAGACGACTCGAGTCGGTCAGGCAACTCGAGACCTATCAAGTTCTCACTGTCGCGATTGTTGTCCTCTTGCTGTTCGCGCCGTTGCTGCCGCCGATTGCGACGGCAACTGCGTGGGGGAGTGCTGAATCCGTTGGGCCGAACGGCGACGCGATGACGTGGGAGGAAGCGAACCACTGGCTAGAAGGAAACACGCCCGAGCCGGGTGACTGGGCGGACGCAGACAGAACTGACGAACTCGAGTACTACGGCACCTACGAGTATCCGGACAATGGTAACTACGACTATCCCGAGGGGGCGTACGGCGTAATCTCGTGGTGGGACTACGGCCATCTGATCACAACGCAGGGTGAACGAATACCGCACTCAAATCCGTTCCAGCAACACGCGTCATCGTCATCGGCCTTCCTGACGGCTACGTCCGAAGAACGAGCTGAGTTGGTGCTCGATGCGATCGCTGCAGGTGGATCACCGACCGACGAGTCCAACGAACAACTCGAGCAAATTGCCGCCGATACCAACGACAGCGGCGAAGACGTCCGGTACGTGATGATCGATGACCAGATGGCCGGCGGGAAGTTCAGTGCGATGACCGCCTTCACCGGACCCGGCTACGGTCACTACTACGACACGAAGGAATACCAGCTCGACGGTGACCAACAACAGGTTGCTGGCCCGAACGAGAACTACTACAATACGACGACGGCGTCGCTGTACCTTCAGGACGCAAACGAGATGGAGCACTATCGGCTGGTCCACGAGAACGACGACTACGCGTTCGTCGGCGGAATGCGGGTTGGAAACCGAGGCGGTCCCCACTACTCGCTCCAACTCTCACGATACAACCGGCTCGTCAACGACCAGTTCGAAGTCGAAACAAGTTGGGGCAACGAAACGGCTGCGTTGCAATCGGACCTCGCGGACGCACGCGAGAACAACGAAATCTACCAGTCGCTCGGTATCCCGATGTGGGATGCACACCTCGAGTCGACTGTCAAAACCTTCGAGCGTGTCGAAGGCGCGACGATTACAGGAACTGTTGACGACGAGTCTATCGTCGAGAACGCAACTGTGACCGCAGCGGTCGACCTCGAGACAAACACCGGCCGTACGTTCACCTATGAGCAGGAAGCTACGGTTAACGAGGATGGGAGCTTCGAACTGACGGTGCCGTACGCGACAAACGACGAACTGAGCGTCGAGGACGGCTACACGAACAGTAGTGTCGAAGCGCTCAGCAACTACGTCGTCTCCGTCGAACGGCCTGGTTCGCAAGGTTTCGGCATCACTGAGTATCAGGGCCAGACTGAAGTTAGTGAATCAGCAGTCGTCGACGGAGAGACGGTTTCGGTTGATCTCGAGGAGGTCGAGTTCGAGAATCAGAGCGATATGAATAACGAGAGCGAGAGTAACGCGACTGACGAAAACAGTTCCGACGATAACAGTGCGGAAAGTGACTCGACCGGCAACAACGACACGGCCGGCGCAATTAGCTCAGCTGATTCCATGATCGCTGAATCCGCGAACTAGCGGACTGGTTGGTACCGCAATTTTGGATTTGCGGTTGTTCTCACTTTTCTGCTGATTGACCGTAGTCCTGTAGTCGTCCACTATCTTTACCCCTGTCTGAATTCTGCCAACCATTCTATTATATTAGATATTGTTACTTATTAAACACCATGAGGGAATTCAGATGTAGAATCACCCAGAATCGGGTGTAATACATACTTACTACGCCATAATAGCGTCTTGAAACTCATTCTAAAGACGACCTGTTAAACAGAAAGCTTATTACGGAATCCCATCTTCCTCCGAATACCCCTACCCGGAAGGCTGAGTCGGTACGCGATGATGCGTTGAACGATGCCGTAATGGTCGTCTTCCACTGATCGCCCGCTAACCAACCAAACCGCAGATAACACAACTATAACACAACACATGAGCGGAAATTCATATCGCCAAAAGGGACGCGCAGTGTTCCTGGCAGCGATGATGGTCCTCTCTGTCGTCGCGATGTCTGCTGCCTTCGCAGGCGCAGGTGCTGCAGTGAAGTCGCAGGACATTGGCGACGCTGGACCAACATACAACGAGAAAAGCGACCTGAACAATAAGGACGTCTGGATCGGTCAAGAAGTCACCCTCGAACTCGATGGTGACTACACTTCGCTTCAGATTCGACAGGGTTCGACCTACAGCGAGGACGATGACGTCGTCCTCGAGAACCGTGTTCGAAATCAGGAGGTAACCTTCGATAGTTCCGAACTCGAAGCAGGTAACCCATACAACCTCAACGTCACTGGAGATAACGGCGATTCCAAGTGGAACGGTGTTGTCTTCTGGGTTGAATCCGAGGACCTCAACACTGAGTTCACCAGTTCCACCGTCTCTCAGGAAGGGAGCGTGAACGTCTCGCTCGAATCCGACCGTGACACGCAGTGGCTGAACGTCAGCGCTGACGGTCTCGACACGGACGACCTCGACAACATCTTCAGTAATTCCGACTCCAACATTGAGGATGTCACGACTCACGAAGACGACGACCGCGTGACGCTCAACGTCACGGGCGTTCCGTCTGACGATTCCGTCGAGTTCGGTGCTGACTTCAGCGAGATCGACGCTGGCGAGTACGAGTTCGACTTCGAGTCGACCGACTCGCTCGCGGCAGATAACGCAACAGTTGAAGTCATCCAGGACGACGCCGAAGTCAACTTCGAAGGTGACGCGAACGGCGAGCAGGGCGAAATCATCGACATCACTGTCAGCACCCAGTACGTTGACAGTGGTGCCGTCCAGATCGCTGACCTCGAAGACCAGAACTTCCAGGCTGCAACCGAGTTCGAGATCGACGAAGACGATCTCAACGAGATCACCCTGCAGTTCAACACCAACGCGCCGAACGCCACTGGGGCTGACGACGCATGGTCGCTCCACCCCAAGCACGACGACCACGACATCGAACTGAGTAACAAGGCTGTGAACGCCTCTGAGCTCGATGAGTTCGAGCCTCTCGGCGCGTACGAGTACGAGATGGAGGCAGGTACGGACCTGAACACGTCGTCCGACCTCCACGAAGACAACTACTACATCGACGATAGCGACGTGACCGACACGGCGTTCTTCAACGTGAACGACCCAACGCCCGTCGGTGACGTCTCGACGCACGTCGCACCCGCTGGCGACAACGTTGAAGGGTTCGACAACCTCAACGACACCACCGTCACCGAATCCAACGTCGTCGCTGACGGTGACCACCTGCTCCTGAACCTCGACAGCTTCGACCAGTCCGGACTGGTTGATTCCTGGAGCAACGGTGAGTCCGTCGGTGAAGACCTCGGAAACCAGAGCATCAACATCACCGTCGAAGAGCAGGACCCCGGCCCGAACGTTGACGCCAACGTCTGGAGCACTAACCCCGATCAGGTCGCTGACTCCGATGCGGATGACCTGATCCACGCAAACGTTACCTACACCGACGTCTCCGAATACGACGGTAACCTCGTCCTGGCTCTCAACTACGAGGACGCCGGCCTCGAAGCTGACGAGTCCTACGACCTGACCTACTCGGTCAGCGAGGACAGTCCGTACGTTGACAGTGAGGACGAAGAAGTGGAAATCGAAGACTCGTTCACCATCGAAGAACCTGAGCTTGAGTGGGACGACAGCGCTGAGGAAGTCCCCAACTCGGCAAACGCTGACGTGACCGGTGAAACGAACGTCGCCCCTGGCAGCGAGATCGACACGAACGCTCGCTCCTCGGGTAACTTCACCGACTCCGAAGACGCGATCGTTGCTGAGGACGGCACGTTCACCGCCACGTACGACTTTAGCGAGTACGACGCTGGCATCACGTTCGACCTCACGGCGACCCACGCCGACCGCAACGAGTTCGACAGCAACTACGAGGACGACCTCCGACATCAGATCGAGTCGACCCTCGTCGACGCTGAAGAACCCCTGATTCAGCTCGACACCAGCGCACCTGAAGAAGTCACCGTCGGTGACGACGCCACGCTCGACGTGACCGTCGCCAACAACGGTGGCGCAGCTGACGAAGTCGAGATCGGCGTTGACATCGCTGGCGAATCCGTCGACAGCCAGACTGTCACGCTCGAGCCCGGTGACGAGTGGAGCCAGAGCTACTCCTTCGACACCTCGGAAGCTGGCGACATCGAGTGGGGCGTCACTGCTGGTGACGACTCCGCCAGTGGCACCCTGAGCGTTGTCGAAGAAGAAGAGCCCGCTGACGACAGTGGCACTGACGACAGTGGCACTGACGACAGCGGCTCCGACGACAGCGGCTCCGACGACAGCGGGTCTGACGACAGTGGCTCCGACGACAGCGGCTCTGACGACGGCGGCGCCTCCGGTACGCCCGGCTTCGGCGTTGCTGTCGCCGCAATCGCCCTGCTCGCAGCCGCCATGCTGGCCCTGCGCCGTCAGGACTAACGCCACCTAACTACCGGACTTCGTCCGGCTTTCACGCATTTCGCTTTTCTTTCGAGCGCTACTCGCGTAGCGACAGCTGTATTATTCTCAAGTCTTCGTAGCTGATCGCAGCGATACACGTACTCTATCAGACGTAGCTAACGAATCCGCTGGCCGAGACAAGTTTTGTTCCTCCTGTCGACCCTAGCGTGAGTCAGTGGCGAGATACTGACCGCCGTCACCGAAGACCGCATCCACGGTGTTGGTGTCAACGTAGTTATCGTGGCGATCACGACGAGTGCTGTCGTCAGCTCCGCGACGATCAGGATATTGCTGCGCATTATCGAACGGATCCCGTTTTGGACCGTCTGTCTCAGTCTTTACGGACTAAAGATCGTCAGCAGCGGTGAGGTAACGCTGTTTACTATCTAACGTCGTGGTGGCAGTTCTCTATAACGAAAACATGATGGGGTCCCGCGCTCACCACACGGGCAATGACTGACGACGACTCGAGTGCCGTTGCGGACGCGACCACCGCGTTTCTCGAGGATCATGAAGACGGGGAACGGGTGCTCGAAGCGGTTCTCGAGGTCGACGCGGACGCCGAAACGTGGACTTTTGACGACATCGTTCTGGATTCCGGAACCTTTGGTGAGCTAGTGTCTCGCGGGATCGTAGAGAAACACGATGGAGAATATCGCGTTGCGGATGAGCCGGTCGTCCGAGCAGTTCTTGCAGGTGACGCAATCGTCGCCGAATCAACCGGTACACAAGACGAGCGTTCGTTTTCGTTCAAATATGATATTGACGTACGGGCGCTGTCAGCGCTACTTGGCGCACTGACGGTCGTCGCCGCCGCGCGGATGCTCGTCTACAACCGCGTCTTCCAGCGCGGATACGTTGTCTCGCCCGGGAACGATCCGTATTTCTTCCGCTACTGGATGGAACGGCTGTTGGCGGAGTCGTCCGGGCCGACGGATTACGGTGTTCTAGTCGATACTGCGTGGACGCGTCCCTCCTCCCATGCGACTAACTGGTTTCTCGCCGAGTTACTCGGTGGTGATCAGTGGGCGGCGGATATCGTCGCTGCTTGGCTCCCGATCCTCGCCTCGGTTGCACTGGGTGCGTTGATCTACAAGCTCACCGTTCTGCTCACTCGAGACGTTCGCGTCGGGATCGCATCGGTGCTACTCTTCGCTGTCACGCCCACACACGTAGTGTACACGGAGCTGGGATTCATCGATCACCAGCTACACCAGTACTTCTGGCTCGGCGTGACGCTACTCACGCTCGGATGGCTCGCGGTCGATCTTCAGCGTCGTCTCGAGAGGGGCGGTGTCGTTTCGGACCACCTTCGATCGCCCGCGACGTGGGTCGTCGCCTGTATCTTCGGAATTTCCGTCGCTGTCGGAACGCACGCGTGGGGCGGCTCGCCGCTGCTCTTGCTCCCGCTGGCGGGCTACATCGCCCTGCGAGCGGCGATGGATGCTCGAGAAGATGTGCCATCGCTACACGCGAACCTTCCAGTATTGGGTGGACTTACGTTAGGTGCGGTGATTTCGCTCGCCTTGAATGTCCGGTGGGGATGGCACGAAACCTTCGTCTCGGCGACCCCTGCGATGGTGCTGGTCGGGGGGACGCTCGTATTCACGCTTGGCGAACTGTGGCGGCGGCAGGAAGTACATCTCGGCGGGTTAGTAATCGTTGAGGGAGTCGTCGCTGCTGTCGGGCTGTTTGCCTTCCGGCGGTTGCGTCCGGAAGACTGGGTAGCGGCCCAAGAACGTATCGACGATCTGTTCTTCCGGGAAGGTGCGAGCGAAACGATGTCGCTGTTCGCGACGGAGTACGCGGTGTTCTTCGGTCCGCTGTATCAGCTCGGCGTCGGATTCTATCTCGGACTGGCCGTGTTGGGCTGGGTAGCTTGGCTTGTCTACCGACGGTACGAGCCAGGGTGGTTACTCGTCGGGACCTACACCGGCTACCTACTGTTGCTGGCGGGGATTCAGGTTCGCTTCGCCAGTCAACTCGCGATTCCGCTCGCGATCCTTGGCGGACTCGGGTTCGTGTACGTGTTGTCCGCGGTCGATCTCGCGCGTCGCCCCGTCCCGTTCCGCGGCGACTCGCCGTCAATGGTAGATCGCACAGGAGCTCCATCGCTGGCTTCCGACGGCGGCCGATCAGAGCCGTCAATCGCGCTTCCCGATGGGCGGGCGGCCGTGTACGTTGTTGGCATCTTCCTGCTGGTATTCGGGGTGAGTCTGATCTATGTACCTGGACTGACTTCGGACGTCGCGTACGACGACTCACAGGTCGCCGCGCTCGAGGCGATCGACGACCACGCCGAAGCGGTCGAGCGAGAGTACCCCGAAAACTACGTGCTGAGCGAGTGGGGCGACAACCGAATGTACAACCACTTCGTGAACGGCGAGTCGCGAGGGTACGGCTACGCGCAGAGCAATTACGTCGATTTCGTCACCGGTTCTGATCCCGACGGCTGGTACGATCAGTTCGACGGCCGCGTCGGCTACGTCGTCCTCACTGACGTCGAGCGGGATGTGCCGGCAGACAGTACGCAAGCGCAGTTGTTCGAGCGGTACGGTTCGGCCGGAAACGAAACTGACGGCGTCGCCCACTACCAGGCTATCTTCGTCGACGACGACGTTGCCGCGTTCGCAGTCGTCCCCGGTGCGACGCTCGACGTCTCCGGCGAGGCGGGTTCATCCGTGCCCCTCGAGACAACGGTATCGGTGTCCGATGAGTCGATCACCTACGAACGCGACGTGGCTATCGGAGACGACGGCCAGGGGACGGTAACGGTCCCGTACGCAGGCGAGTACGTGGTTGGGAATCAGACGGAGACCGTTTCCGAGGGCGACGTTCTGAACGGACAAGCGGTTACGGTCGGTGACTGACCGAACACAGTGTGAGATACTCAGCTGAATAACAACCTAAAAGTACACTCGATAAAACCTCTGTACAACGACAATGCAACTTCTCAGTATGAATAAGGGTGGATTTATCGGCGGTCTCCTCGCAGAAGGGTTCGTCAGTGATGGCCACGACACGATTGCCCTCGAGGATCTCGAGGCCGTCTACGACACCGAGTACGAATCGCTGGTTCGTCGCTCCTGATCGTAGTCGTGAACGCGAGTATGATTGACGCTGTGCTCGAGAATACGATGGTAGCCCCTCCTGTGAGTACATCCGCCAACTGGGAATTCATCGTCGCAGTTCTCGCTGGCATTGTCCAAGGTATCGTCGAGTGGCTGCCGGTCTCCTCGCAGGGGAACCTTTCGCTGTTCCTGACGCTCGCCGGCACGGATCCGGAGCACGCGCTGCAACTGGCGCTGTTTCTACAGGTTGGGACGACACTCTCCTCGGCGCTGTACTATCGTGATGATATTCGAGAGAGTTTCGCGGCCGTTCCGGAATGGCGACCGTCGACGGCATTTACCGGTGCGAACGCGGTGACGACGTTCGTCGTCGTCGCCTGTATCGCGACGGGACTGGTCGGCATCCCGCTCTACGTGTTGGCTGCAGACTTCGTGAGCGAACTGAGCGGCGGGCTGTTTATCGCAGCGATCGGCGCGTTGCTCGTCGCGACCGGGGTGTTACAGTTGGTCACCGAGTCTGTTGCGCTCGAGGATCGCGACGAGCCGACACTCCGTGACGCCGTAATCGTGGGCGCCTTCCAGGGGCTGTCGATCCTCCCTGGGATTTCACGATCCGGCGTGACGACGAGTGCTCTGCTCTTTCGCTCGTATCGTGTGCCGTCGGCGTTTCGGCTGTCGTTCCTGCTTTCGATTCCTGCAGGTTTGGGCGCCGGCGTGTTGACCGTTGTGACCGAGGGTGGGATTCCTGGTGTGAGCCTAAGTGCTGCCACAGTGGCGATCGTGACCAGTACTGTTGTTGGATACCTGACTATTGGGTTGCTGATGCGCGTCGTCGAACGGATCCCATTCTGGATCGTCTGTTTCAGCTTGGGTGGGTTGGCGATCATCGGCGGCGGAGGGGTTGCGGTGTTTACGGTGTAGCTTTCGAACCTACACCACCTTACGGGATTTTGAAACAAATTTAGCCAAAAAGTACTTCATCTATGTGCCAAATCTTCTTTCAAGTCACGTCCAATGTCGAAGAGATCAATGGCACCTAACGATCGTATCCTGTCGTCCCTCGAGGGATCCCCATGTAACTATTGTGAAGAGGGTATCCTAATTCGTGAGCAATTCAAAGGGAATTCAGCCGTACTCTGCAGTCAGTGTGGAACGCCTGCCATACAGTCATGGGAGCCTGAGTGAACCACGTCCATTCTATATTTTGAAAGTAACGTTAGCGCATCTACTCTCAGTAAAGTAGGGAATTTTTATTGGCCCTCTGTTGGTCTTCAGATGATGCAGGACAAACGGATTCTGGTAACCGGCGGTGCCGGATTTATTGGCCCAAACCTCGCAAACGAACTCCGAGTGACAACGGGATCGTCGTTGACGACGGGTACCTGGAGACGCCGGCAAATCTCGATGTAGCGGTCGAGTTTCGGGATGCGAGCGTCCTCGAGGAGGGCCTGCCGACGGATGTTGACGTCGTGTTCCACTTGGCAGCATTGTCGTCGTACGCGATGTACGAGGATGATTCCTGTAAAGGTGCTCCAGTGAATGTGGAGGGATTCGTCAACGTCGTCGATCAGGCCAGGAAAGACGGTTGTGACACAGTGGTGTACACGTCGACATCGTCGATCTACGGCAGCCGGACAGAGCCGTCATCCGAAGATATGAATGTGACGGTAAACACGGGCTATGAGGCCTCGAAGATGGCCCGCGAACGGTACGCGGAATACTTCTCGAACCACTACGACATAAGCGCTGCGAGAATGTGGTTTTTCACAGTCTATCAGGGCTACGGCGGTGCCGAGGAACACAAGGGAGAGTACGCGAACGTGATCGCACAGTTTGCCGACGATATTGCAAACGGCGATTCCCCCATCCTGTACGGAGACGGCGAGAAGACGCGTGACTTCACTCACGTCGACGACGTCGTCCCCGGGCTCGTTCTAGCTGCTGAACACGAACTCGACGGGGTCTACAACCTGGGCACCGGGGATGCCTACGACTTCAACACCGTCGTCGAACTGCTCAACGAGGAACTCGGTACTGACGTCGAACCCGAGTACACTGAGAACCCGATTCCCGATGACGTGTACATCCATGACACGTGCGCGGATCCGACGAAGATACGTGAAGCAACTGGTTGAGAACCCGAAATCGACTTCAAGGAAGGGATTCGACGGGTTTGTGAACAGTATAAGTAATCGAGATTCCGTTTCCGAATACGTACAGAGATGTGAATAATAGAAAAACAGCGTCCGGGTCCTCGTGGATGTCATTCAGGAAATCGTCGAGTGGCTGCCGGTCCCCTCGTAGGTGATCCTCTCTCCGTTTCTGTCTCTCGTCGGAATGTCGCCCGAGCAGGCACGCTCCAGTTAGCCCTGTTACTACAGGTTACGTCCTGCTTTTCGCTCGTACTGGGCGCCGTTGACGTTCGTTTGTAAATACGATATACCGGATCGAAAACAACCTATTTCGGTTTGAAAATCCGCCGTTAGATTTCGGTATCCGCGTTCCGGCTTCGTACTTGCGAGTCGTCAGAAGCTGGTTCTGAATCGTCAACTGATCTCGATTCATCCGTCCCTTCCGCAATCTCCGTCTCGGTCGGGGGCTCAGGCGGTTCGAATGCAGCAACAGGTAGCTCCCATGCTCTGGTTTCGGTCAGGTCCTCGAGCGTCCGTTCCGAGCGCAGTCCGAGGACTGCCAGTCCGGCGAGGACGGCGTGACCGATGACCCATCCAGTCCCGATTTGTCCGAGGACGATCGAAACGAGTCCCGAGAAGACGACTCCCCCGAGGATCGCAGTGCCGAGTACTCGGAGCGGACGTGCGCGGAACTGATCCTCGACGCGGTGTGAGAATTCGACCGCTCTCGAGGAGGCTGTTGCCCGTGCGCATTGTTCGAAGATTCGATCGAGCAGGCGGATGAACGGCCCAACGGTGTAGGTCTCGCGGAGATCGATGACGATTACCTCCGGATCGGGTTCCGCCGTAAGCCATCGGTACACCCACGAGTGGCGCACGTACCGGCCGAGGGTCCGTACCGTGCTGGCGAGCCGGGAGCGTTCGACACCCGTTCGAAGCCGTTGTTCGACGGTCTCGATCGTCTGCTGTGTCGAGTCAGCGTTCGAATCGGTCATAATCAGTCAACGATCCACGCGCGTTGCTCGACGGTTGTGACGCCGAAATCGAGGTAGACGGTATCGCCGTTCCGGAGGGATTCACCCTTGAACTGCTGTCCAAGATCCGTCTCGCGGGTCTCCAGGTCGACAGTGAGGGTCACGTCGTATTTGGTTGGGTGCTGGCGCTCGTGCAGATTGCCGTCCTCGGTTTCGACGATGACGGAAGCCGGTTCGCGGTCGACGTTCGTAATCGTCGCCCACGTGTCGCCGCCCGCCGTCTCGGTCAGTCCGGGTTCGAACTGGGAGGCTTCCCGTTCCCCGAGTTGGTCGAGATCGATTTCGACGGTAGTCGTCGACGGCTCACCGGGTTCGTCCGTCGTTCCGAGCTCGCGTATCGTCGGCCGGAGATCGTACTCGGCCGTCGAGAACGCGATCGTCGATTCGGGTTCGACGATCGCGGAGCCGTACCGCGGGTCGTCCTCGGTTGCGAGCGTCTCGAGCGTTGCGCCAGCGACGACGCGATACTGGCCGTCGCTGAGTGGGTAGACGGACGCAGTTTCGAGGGTTGCGGTCGTTTCGTTGCCGAGCTGAGCTTCGTCCCCGGCCTCGATCGCTTCGGCTGTCTCCCGGTCGACCGTCCGATCGAACAGGACCTCGGTTTCGTTGGTCTGCAGTTCGGCGGTCGTGTTCTCGACGGTCTCGATGGTGCCGGTTACGTCGTACTCGTCGGTTTGAATCGAGATATTGTGATCGGCGGCGACCTCGTTGCCGCCGAACGCGAACGTGCCGTTCTCGTACTGCGTTCCTTTGACCTCGGTGCGGACGGTTACGTCGGCGGTTTCGTTTCCGGCCGGGACCGCGTACACGTCGGTAACCGCGAGGCGTTCGTCTTCGACGTCGCCGGTCATCTCGTCTCCCGTGGCGACGGCTTCGGCGTTCGAGAGCGACTGCGTGCCGAGATCGATCGTCGCGTAGCGGGTTTCGGTCGGCGGTCCGTCGTCGCCGTCCGTAGTGTCGTCTCCTGGACCGAGAACGCCGACGACGGCGATACCGGCGACGCCGACCGCGAGAACGAGTAAAACCACAAGTGCGTCGATGACGTTGACGACGCCGAAGAGATTCCCCTTCTCGTCAATCAGTTCCATAGCTCACCCGGAGTGTTCATATCAGTGCTGAGTCGTTCGAAAGGCCATAGGTGTTTTGACACGGTACTAGCGGAAGCCCACCCTGTTACCGTCGATCGACTGCTTCACTACTCTCGAGTGGAGACTGGTATTCCACCTCTCGAACATCGGGAAACCGACTGCTTCCGAATCAGGAGGGGAATCTCGAGGTATATGCCTTCGCCCGTAGGCTATCCGGAGAAACTCGCCTTTCAACAAACTTATGCCACTGTCGAAACCTTCCCTGTAACGAATGCTTACTGGGTGGCGGTTTCGTGTCGTGAGCCTCCTCGGCGTGATCGGGTTGACCCTCGCCGCCGTGGTCGCCGCCAACCACGAACTCTCCCAGACGCTGTTTACTACGTACGTGCCGCTTTTCAATCGGCTCGAGGCTACCGTACTCACCGGCGAGTCGTTCTACCTGGCCGTCCTGCTGTCCGTCGTGACGGTGACGGGGAGTCTCCTGCCGCTGTACAAACCCCGCCCGCGGCGGATTCTGGATACCGTGGTACTGGTCCAAAAACGCGTGGTCGTGGCAGGATTCGCGCTCGCTACGCTCGGCTACTTCAAGTGGTCGCACCGACTGCCTCGTGCGACGCTCGTGATGATCATCGGGTTGCTCGGAATCGTCCTTCCCGCGTGGTTCGTCTGGATTCGACGACGACCGCACGGGGCCGACGGGCGGACGCTGCTGGTCGGCGACGATCTGGCGCAGATCGAACGCATCGCACCGGCCGTGGACGCGCCCATCCTCGGGTATCTCTGTCCCTCGAGCGTGGACTACTACGAGTTCGACGAGGGTGCTATCGGTGAGGGCGGCGGGACGAGAGTTACTGCCGACGGTGGAGTGGCGTTGCAGCACACCGGTGAGGATCAGGAACTCGAACAAGCCCTCGACGAATTGCCTCGGATCGGCGGGCTGTCGCGGTTGGAGGATACGCTCGTCGAGTACGACGTCGACACCGTCGTCCTGGCGTTCCGGCAGGCCGATCGCGCGGAGTTTTTCGGCGCATTGGACGCCTGTTATGAACACGGCGTGGACGCGAAGGTCCACCGGGAGTACGCCGACAGCGTGCTCGTAGCTGCGGGAGACGTCGGGAAACTGGTAGATGTGGATCTCGAGCCCTGGGATCCAATTGATCACCTGTTCAAACGGGCGTTCGACGTTTTGTTCGCGGCGACCGCATTGGTTGCGCTTGCACCAGTGGTCGCTGTCATCTCGACGGCGATTAAACTTGAGGACGGCGGATCGATACTTTACCAGCAGGATCGGACGGCCGTGTTTGGCGATTCGTTTCCGGTATATAAGTTCCGCAGTATGATCGAAAACGCCGAAGCCGAAACGGGGGCGAAGATCAGCGAGGAAGACGCCGGCGAAGCCGACCCACGTGTTACACGCGTCGGGCACGTACTACGAAAGACGCATCTTGACGAGATTCCACAACTCTGGTCGATCCTCGTCGGCGATATGAGCGTCGTCGGCCCTCGGCCGGAACGGCCGGAGCTCGATACAGAAATCCAAGACGATGGGATCGACTGGGAAAAACGCTGGTTCGTCAAGCCTGGCCTGACTGGGCTTGCACAAATCAACGACGCCACCGGCCATGAACCTGCAAAGAAGCTTCGGTACGATCTCGAGTACGTCCGACGACAGTCACTTGGGTACGATCTAATAATCGTGGCTCGACAGATCTGGAAAGTGTTATCCGACGTCAGGGAGTTCGCTTCTGACGAATGAGTTCACAGGACGGTACGGCTTCTCTTTCAGGTAAGCGGATTCTCATCACCGGCGGTGCCGGATTCATCGGGAGCAACATCGCAGAAGAACTCGTTGCCGACAATGATATCCGTATCCTCGATAACTTCTCCAGTGGCTCTCGATCGAATGTTCCGGACGAGGCGACGGTGATTGACGGCGATATCCGAACCGATGACGATCTCGATCGAGCGACGGAGGACGTCGACGTTATCTTCCATCAGGCGGCCCTGATCAGCGTCGAAAAGTCGATGCGCGCACCCGAGCTCACGCACGAGATCAACGTCACTGCGACCGTAAAGCTGCTCGAACGAGCACGTGAGGAATCCGCTCGGCTGGTGTTTGCCTCGAGCGCTGCGGTGTACGGACAGCCTGAGTCCGTCCCCATTTCTGAGAACGCGTCAACGCATCCAACATCGCCGTACGGTGTCTCGAAACTCGCCGCTGAGGAATACATCCAGCTATACGTCGATCAGTACAATCTGGACGCGGTCATCCTACGATACTTCAACGTATACGGTCCGGGACAGATCGATAGCGACTACAGTGCTGTCATCGGTATCTTCGTCGAGCAGGCGCTCAACGGAGAGGAGATCACGGTCGAAGGGGATGGGTCCCAGACTCGAGACTTCGTCCACGTTCGGGATATCGTCCAGGCGAATCTACTCGCGGCGAGTTCCGATGTCACCGGCGTGTACAATGTTGGAACCGGAGAGAGCGTCTCGATTCTCGAGTTAGCCGAAACCGTTCGCGAAGTCGCGAGTTCGGGATCGGACATCGTCCATGCCGCTGCGCGGGACGGAGACATCGATCAAAGTCGTGCCGATATCTCTAAGATCCAGTCAGCCCTCGACTTTCAACCCACTGTTACGCTTCGAAACGGACTCGAGACAATCGTTCCATCAGCGGATTCTAAATCGGAATAACGGGACTCCGGTTTAGTGAAGGACGATACTTTTAGGGTGGACCGAATACGAGTCTCCGTTCTCTGTCTTGTAGGGGCGGGGCGCTATCGACGAGGAAAAGCCCGTCAAAACGACAAATCATTACACCACCGCACAGTAACGGTGACTCGAATGCGAATTCTTCGGGTTGCACAGACGATCTATCCCGACGTGAAAGGCGGCGGTGCCTATCACGTCCACGCGATGAGTCGCGACCAAGCTGCGATGGGTCACGACGTGACCGTGCTAACGGTACGGCACGATCCTGAGCTGCCTCACATTGAGGAGCGCGATGGGTATACAGTGGTTCGGTACGATCCTACCGTGAATCTACTCGGTAATGATATTAGTCTCGGAGTTGCGCAGTATCTGCGGGACGCGGCAAATTTCGACGTGATACACGCCCACTCGCATCTCTACTTCTCGACGAACCTCGCGGCGCTGAAACGGTTCTGCGAGGATATCCCGCTGGCGATTACGAACCACGGTCTATACAGTCAGACTGCTCCCGAATGGGTCTTCGATCTCTATCTGCGCACGATGGGGCGGTGGACGTTCAACCAAGCCGACGTGGTGTTTTGCTATACAGAGACCGATAAGGAGCGGGTTCGGGGGTTCGGGGTCTCGAGTCAGATTGAGGTCGTTCCTAATGGAATCGATACTGAGCGCTTCATGCCCGAGGGCCCCGAGAGCGATTTAGTAGAGGCAGACGGGCCTATAGTGTTGTTTGTTGGACGGTTGGTTGAAGGAAAACAGCCATCTATCGCACTCGAGGGGTTTGCATCGGTTCGAAAAGAGTATCCAAACGCAGAAATGTACCTCTGTGGAGAAGGGCCACTTCAAGAGACTCTTGAATCTCAAGCCGCCGATTTAGGAATCGAGGATTCCGTTACTTTTCTGGGACAGGTTCCTTATGATGAGATGCCAAACGTGTTCCGGAGTGTGGATTTATTCGTTCTTTCGAGCCGAGCAGAAGGTGTTCCACGGACGATCATGGAGGCGCTCTCGACAGGTATTCCCGTGGTTTGTTCGGAACTACCGCAAGTCAAGTCAGCCTTCGGTAATGAGATTGCGTACGCTCCCGTTGATAACGTCGATGTATTCGGAGACAGAATGCGCGAGACGTTAATGAAGGAGTCAAACGCAGAACTCGATTCGGAATTTAGCTGGGAACGAACAGTTAAACAGACGACAGCAAGTCTCAATCGTCTAAATCGGAAGTGATCGATCAATTCATCTGCCGATCCTCGATTTCGAGAAATCCCTCGGCCCGCATTTGACGCTCCCATTGAGCAAACACGAACGCATTCCAAAGGAAGCGTTCGTAATCCCGCGATCCAGTTACATGTTCTCGATGAATTTCGAGAATACGCTGGGAATCGAGCAATTCAGTTTCCAATCCTGTAATCGATTCCTCGAATTCGTCAGCGAGCTCATTCTTGAACCATTCACCGATAGGCATGTCGAACCCTTGCTTTTCCCTATTGAGGATCGAATTAGGTAATAAATCGTCGAACGCTGCTTTCAGCACTCGTTTTCTCGATCGGCGAGTGATTTTGTATTCAGTGGGTAGTCCGAGTGCATAGTTGACTACGGATTGGTCGAGGAAGGGGACCCTCACTTCCAGCGAATTCAACATGCTCGCCGTATCGACCTTTTGGAGCATCTGGTTCGGAAGTCCAAACCGCATGTCGACGGCAAGGATCCGACTGAGCGAGTCCTGGCGTTCTTTGGGAAGGGCATTGCGGGCGTCTTCGTGGGCGTCACGAAACGCCGAAAGACCATCTTTTTCAGGAATATATCCCGTATATACGTCATCAATACTATCGTCCGAACGACGGACCAGTTGGTAGTGACGTTCGGCAGTTTCGTCAGCGTTCGTTGCCACGAACCGCTGCCCTTTCCGAATCATTTCACCGAATTCGTTCGAACGGGTTGCAGGGAGCGACTCGAGTGCTGGTTTGATCAGTGACGTTCGTAGCGTTCGGGGAATCTTTCGATAGTATGATGAATAGTACTCGCCTACGTACCGGTTGTATCCGGCAAAGAGTTCGTCGGCACCGTCACCGGAAAGTGTAACAGTTACTTCATCGCTTGCTCGATTCGAAACGATGTACGTCGGCAGAAGTGAGGGATCACCGAACGGCTGTCCCAGTTTAGATACGACGTGAGGGATTGACTCCCGAATTGTCTCCGGTGACACCGTAAACTCATGATGATCAGTGTCGTGATATTCAGCTACTGTGCGGGCAAACGAGGACTCGTCGAAGAGTTCTTCTCCGAACCGAACTGAGAAGGTCTGTACAGGATCAGACGAGAGTTCCGACATTAGACCAACAATGATCGTCGAATCGATTCCCCCACTCAGGAATGCTCCGAGCGGGACGTCACTCATCAACCGTTTTTCGACGGCCGCAGTCATCCGCTCTCGTAGTTCAGTTGTCGCGGTATCAAACGACACATCTCGCGGCTGAATAGTTTTCCCCGTGAATTCCCGCGACTTACTATCACTGTCCTCGATCGTGTACAACTGGCCAGGCAGGAGACTTCGAACGTTCTCGAAAACCGTGTTTGGTGCGGGGATGTAACCTAGTGCAAAGTATTGTGATATTGCGTTTTTATCCAGTGGACCTTGATCAATCGGTGATGCGAGGAGAGATCGTAACTCCGACCCAAACGCTACGTGGTCACCATCGTCACCGACGAACAATGGTTTGATCCCTCTCGGATCGCGTGCAAGCAGTAAGCGTTCATCGTCACGATCCCAGAGCGCGAAGGCGAACATTCCCTCGAGTCGGTCGACGAACGCGTCACCTTCTTCTTCGTACAGATGGACGAGTACTTCAGTATCCGTGTCAGTACTGAATCGATGCCCATCGCGGACGAGCGATTCTCGAAGTTCAGTGTAGTTGTAGATCTCGCCGTTGAAAATGACGGCAATAGATTCGTCTTCATTGAAAATCGGCTGTCGGCCGGATTCGATCCCAATAATGCTCAGTCGACGGTGTGCGAGACCGACCGGCTCCTCTCGAAAATATCCTTCTTCGTTAGGGCCGCGATGTTTGACACATTCATTCATTCTCTCCAACGTCGAGGATGATGGTAGATTCCCTTCCGAGTATACACCAGAGATCCCACACATTAGTAATCTATACAGCCAATTCCATCCATATAAGTCACGTTATTGGGTATAGTGACAGGTTTAGATGATGAAGTTAAAGCCTCAATCATGAGCAGGCATATCTCTCTAATAATTTGATCAAATCTGCCTTGAACCTTACTCAAGATACCCAAGTTCTCGAAGGTGATCCTCAATCATTTCTTCGTCTTCGATACCGGTTACATCCTCTCGACGACGTTGTTCCATTTCGTCGAGATGCTCATCTAGAATATCAGATAATTCCTGATAGATAGTAGACACGTTATTCGATTGATCCTGTAATGGATCTTCTTTCGGATTATCGTTCGTGTTAACAAGGATCTCTCCTTCTTCATTATGTCTCATGAGTTTCCATTCATCAGCACGACGGACCCCAACGTGATCTCTGTCGAGTTCGGGTTTGACATCGACGAATACGTGCTCTCGTTCATCAACGGTACCGTCTTCCGTTGGTAAGATGTTATGGCCATCCCACCCAGTTGGTTGATCTATTCCTAGTGCCTCGAGGATCGTCGGCGGCAAGTCCACGAGTCCAATCTGATCGTCGATCACATCTGTTCCCAGATCAGGTCCAGAGATAGCACACGGAACGTGGATCACCTCTTCCCAGAATTGTTGAGGGTGGCCACCGAGTCCGTGTTCACCGTGCATTTCTCCGTGATCGGCTGTGAAGACGATCAATGTTTCTTCTAAAACAGATTTAGGAAGCGAATCAAAAAGACGCTCTAGCTGATCGTCAAGGTACGTACACTCTGCCTTGTATAGTCGCCGCTGAAGTTTCCACTCATCGTCAGACAACTCGTCCGGATGGTGCGTTGCCTTCCGAGCGAGTTCCTGTGTTCGTCGCCGAGAGACCGGGTCATCAAGATACTTACGTTGATACTCATCCGGAGCTTCATATGGCGCGTGGACGTCCATTGGATGAAGCCAGGCAAACCACTCCTCATCCTGATTATCAACCCAGTCAAGTAATCGATTAACTAGGATTTCAGCGCGAACAAATCGCGTTTCTCTACCGCTGACATTCACAAGGAGGTCGTCGATGAGGTGATAACTTCGAAGGAGACTCTGGTAGAGGAGCCCATCATGGTCAAGCCGCTCTCGAACTACCTGTTTGATCCGTTTTTCAGACGAGGTCGCATTTGCATCGTACATCGACTCCATCCCGCGGTCGTAGTTGTAATCACTGCTGGCGAAGCGATTGTCAGTAAATCCTGCAGTCGCATATCCTTCTTTGTTCAGCGCTTCGGCGAGTGTTGGGCGTGGATCATTCTCATCAGGAATTCCGAACCCATCAGTCCCTCCTGAATAGCGGCCTGCCAGTAGCGATGGAAATGACCATGGCGTTCCTGGTCCATTCGCGTAACATCGCGTATATTCAAGCCCGTCATTAGCAAAATCATGGATAGTTGGCATCACACTCTTTGTAACATGATCTGCTCTAAGTGCATCAACAGTGATGTAGAGGACATTCATCACAGGAGTTAAGCAAAAGTAATTTTAAAAGGCTGTCTTTTTTGGTTTGATAAGTACCACACAGATGAACAGAACTATCATATAGACATATGTTTGAACCTATTATACAATGACCTGAGATAGTCATAGGATATTATTGAATAATATATCGGATGTCCCCCAAATAAGGAAATGATGTATAATGCATAAGGAAGAATATATTCTGAATCTACTTTTATAGCTTTCCGGAACTCACGAGCTGCTAGGGGTGAATTTTTCTCTCTTGCGTATAATACACCAAGAGAACAATATTGTGCAGATATCGTTGAGGAAGGTAATATGTCTGCATGTTTCTCGACTAGTCTTTCGAATCCTTTCTGTTTTCGTTCTGGTGATGTTGTGATCCTATCATTATCCAGATGTCTAATAACATAAGTTTTATCAGTATATCTTATTTTCTTATTTTTGAGTGTCCTAATATAAAAATCATAGTCTTGCGAAGCAGGAAGGGATTCATCTAATAGACCTATTTTATCAAAGATTGATGCGCATACCGTTATAGTTGAAAATCCTCCAATAACATTTCCATTTTTAATATCATTAAGTTGTATTTCTTCTTTAGGTGGTTCATCGACTGTGAGTAGATTATCACCTTTATATTTATACTCGGGAATACATACACCTGCAAATTCTGATGAAAGTGTATCCAAACATGATATTGTCCTACTTAAATTATCACTCGGATACTCGTCATCAGAGTCCAAGAACGATATGTATTCTCCTCTAGATTTGAGTATTCCTTTATTCCGTGCAGCATTCGCCCCATTTTTCCTATCATTCACAACATATTTAACCCGTTCATCGTTATATGATTCAACGACACTTTGAGTATTGTCTGTAGATCCATCATCAACAACAATTAACTCAAATTTGTCAAACGATTGGTTAATTATACTATTGATTGCTCTTGGTAATACATCTGCTCTATTATATGTGGGTATGATAACTGAAACTTTTGGCTGCTTACTCATCATTTGAACACATCCTCTTGGTACATAAATAAGATCGCTATTTCTTAAACAAACCTTCGGATACACACATCAAAGAAACACTCATAAAGAATATTCTATTCCCTGCAATATCTAGCGAGAATGATGCAGCCAGGAAACAATATACCGGAAAAGATATGATAAATGATTTTTTTGTTGGGCTAATTGCTTTCCTAGATACATAGAGTCTCCCTAAACATATTAGGACAAATATAGTTACTAGACATAATCCAATGATTCCAAACTCAACTAAGATTTCGAGTATAATATTGTGTGGATATGCATTGTGCTCAGCATAAAACCCGCCCACTCCGTGACCAATAATTGGTGATTCCTTCCACATGTCGTATGCATATGACCAGAGTTGGAGTCTTCTCTGAAGAGAAAACCCTATCCCCTCCAGCTTCAGTAGTTCGATCGATCTCCTAATACCCGGTATTTTTTCGATAAGGTTAGGGAATTGCAGAAGCATCAAACCGGTACCTATACCTGCTACAAAGCCAGTTTTTATAAAATCACGTAGGGTCTGTCCTATCCTTAATTTCATAAACATTGATTCTTGCGACAATACAACCAGCCAGAAGCCGATTGCACCGATTAATGCGACTAAAGGCCCACGACTGCCTGCTATAAGTAGGGCGGAAATTTTTGTAAAGAATATGATTAAAAGTAAGATTCTCTTATATCTTCTCTGTGTTTGAGACAACAAATATACTGCTACGAGTCCACCAATACCGACTAATCTACCCGGAAGTATATGATTAGAACCTGCGAATCTAAAAGAGGGACCGTCAAATGGATATTGGTAGAAAATAATACAAGTCATCACTATTGATGATATGAATATCACTTTCAGGAATCTTTTGAGCCTTTCTTCAGAGCTTCCGATAATAAGTACAAAACCAAAAACAGCCCAGGCAGATATCGACCAAAAACGGAATGTTTTAAATATGGCATGACTACCTCCAGGAGACCAAAATAAAGAAATTGTTAACCAAACTGAGAGTATTGAATATGAAACCAATAAGAGGAAAGATATTGCTGTCCACTGCCATTCATCTTTCAACCATAGGAAGAATGCCCACCCAACCGTCATAATTGCCATAACACCAGTCATATTTATAGGCAATACGTTGAATACCTCATGATTATTGTATAATCCTGCAAATAAGAAAAGAAAGAAAAAAGCTTCGAAGCTAATTATATTCTTTAAAAATGAAATCCAATTATTATCAACCATTGCTTACATGATGTGCGGTTCTGACTAAGTACCTTTTGCTCTGTAGAGCGCTACTATATTCTATTCCTATGTCAGTAGCAGTTTTCCAGTACTTGGTAGACACCGCGTCGCTAATGAGGTCTGTAATTCAAGGTAATACAGTTATTATACAATCATATCATCTAAATCATAACTATAGCAGATATAAAGTATATTCTGATCTCGATGGATGATCGTCCAGGCGGAAGAGATAGCCATCGTCGAGTACCTCCCAAATGATGTTACTTAGAACTGATGAGTCGCGGACTTTTCCAACGTCGATGTCCTCCATGCCGAGCAGCACGGCAACCAAGAACTGTTGGCCGTGAATGGGTATCGGGCTTGGTCGTCTTTCACCGGTTGGTCGTTCTCCTCGGCGTATATCACGTTCAACGATATCCACATAGCGTTGTATACGAACGCCATATTGGCAATGAACTCCCGCTGCCTCCGTAGCTCGCTCGCGGACTTCGCGGTGAAATCATGTTTCATCAGTCGGTATACAGTCTCTATCGTCCATCTCTGCTGGTACCGTCCTCCGATTTCCAAACCACCGAACTCCTCCGGATCGAGGTTCGTGTAGTGCACCTCCCAATTCCCTCGTCCTCGATTCCCGTCTCAGTCTGTTCGATCTGCTTTTTCGAGGGCATCGTGATCAGCCACGACTCCGCCTCACCCTTAAAGACGACCTTATCAAGGCAGACGTCGTCCCCTGCTGCGTTGTAGTCCATGTCGTAGTGGATGACACCCTCCTTCAGGTTGTCAGTGATCGCTGGCGGTCGGGTGCGCAGTCGGCTGATGAACTTTAGGCCGTGTTCTTCGAGACAGTCGTGCATTCCGCGGCCGTAGAACCACCATCATACAGACGATATCGGGCTAGACGTATGCTTCGTGTACGTCAGCATCTCGTCTATCTGGTGCTCGATGTTCCCGCGCCGCTGGATGCCCTCCGCCGCCATCACCAAGGCATCTTGACATTAACGAGGCTGATACTGGTGATTTGAAACGCAAAGGACGAACCAGTCTTCTGGTCCATGCCTTCGACACCGATGGGCTGGTCCTCGTGCGAAATGTCGTCGCGGTCGAGCCGCTTCCTGTACTCGTCCCCAGAAAAGTGAAATAATACTTTTGATTTATAAGCCGACTTCAATCACAGCTGTCTGATAATTTCGGTTCTTAGTGCTTTCACTCGTACTGCGTTGAGCGAAAAGCCGCTTCAAGTTTTTCTGCTTCCTTCTCTATATTGAACTCAGCTGCTACTTTCTCGCGTGCGCGCTCTGCGTATGCTGTCCACTCTGAACCGGCTTCAAGTAACGAAACTATCGCCTTGCTTGTCGCTTCCGGGTTTCGCGGTTCTGTCAAGAGGCCATTTTGTTCGTGATCGATTAACTCGGGAATTCCGGAGACGGTGGTAGATACCGGAGGTGTTTTCATCGCCATTGCTTCCATCAACGCAACCGGGATCCCGTCTCGATCACCTGACTCTGCAACCACACAAGGTAACAAAAAGCAGCGAGCCTCGTCAAGTTCGGTGACTAACCGTTGATCGTTGACGTTATCAAGAAAAACTACATTTTCCTCAATTCCTAACTGTTCAACCATTTGAACGAGGTCTGATTCCAGATTACCGGATCCAATGATATGATATTCAAGTTCAGGTATCTCTTCAGTTGCAATCTTGACTGCTTTAAGCGCGTATGGGAACCCCTTCTTTTCTACGAATCGAGAGATTGTCAAGACCCTGTTTGGTTTTGTTGCTTCCGTTGGCGCGAATTTTCCGGGTCTGATTCCGGCCCGGACGATATCAATTGGCGTGTTCGGTGCGAACTGTTCTTGGATATAATCTTTGTTATATTCAGAAATTGTTATGATTCTATTGGCTTGTTGGAGCAGGCTGGTCGTGTATGAATCGACTGGTTCCTTGTAGAGACCGGATGCATGCGTCGTAATGGTAAAGGGGACCTGATAGTATTCCGATGCGTATTGGGCTCCGAACTTTGAGAGGCCTGCAAAATGTGAATGAAAATGATCTGGTTGCCAACCAAGGGAATCAACAAATTTGATGCACTCTTTAGCCCAGAACAGATTTGCGGCGTGGTACTTTGGTGAGGCGCGATAGAATGTGTTTTTGAGAATACGAGGATGTAGTGCTTTCGTTGAGAAGATTTCTGTCACATCTGCGAACGATGGTCTAGGGATATAGTTGATTGGGATATTCAGATCATTGAATTCTTCGTGAACAATGTTTTCGTCAGGTTTATTCAACGCGCAAACTGCGACGTTGTGCCCGTTTTGTTCCAACTCGTAGATCTCGTTGAGTACAAAGCTTTCTGAGAGTTTAGGGAAGTGACCGAGGTAATAGACAATATTCATGCTGGTTCTGTTTGACTGGTGGCTCACATCTATTGAAAGTAATTGATTTCAGATGACATCACCCTAGCTATATACCTAGAACTTCTTTGATGTATTCTCCTCCCAAGTCAACTTTGAACACCGTGGAGTAATAGTCTTGATTCCTCTAGGGCTTCTCCATGTTTGCCCTTGTACTATGCTATCTTACCAGACTGTGATGGCATAGCTAACTATGCGTTCTAAGAGACCATAAACTCAAATCAAGAGTCTGACTTCCCACAGCACGCTTCGCTGGCCGAACTAGCAATCTGTCACGTGTTCTCTTGATGCATTTTGTCGTTCACGCGATTTATTGGTAGATCGCTTCAAACTCCTCACTAGGCGGTGCTTGATGATAAAACGAGGATTATTTGATAATGGGCAAAGAACGCTGGTATGAGTGATTGAACTACTTCGAACTGTCTACGAACGTCTTACTGCGGGCGGGTCAACAGCGGAACAAGCCATACAGAGCGGTATCTGGGTGGCTGGAATCAATGTTGCCGACCGTATCTTGCAACTTCTCAAGGTCGTCATTCTCGCTCGATTGCTTTCACCGGCCGCATTCGGCCTTCTCGGAATCGCGCTGCTTGCAATTGCGGCACTCCGGCAATTCTCGAAACTCGGGTTTGATGAGGCGTTGATACAACACGAAGACGACGACGTAGACGCCTACCTGAACACCGCTTGGGTAATGAAGATTATCCGTGGGCTCGGAATCGCACTCGTCGCGTTTCTCGCAGCTCCATATCTCGCGGTGTTTTTCGGCGAGCCGCAAGCAGAGCCGATTATCCGTGTCGTTGGTATCTCCCCATTGATTTTGAGTTTACAGAATCCGGCAGTGATGTACTTCCAAAAGAATCTCAACTTCCACAAGGAGTTCGTGTATCAGGTTGGGGGTCGATTGGTGGATCTCACCGTCGCTGTCGTTATCGCGCTCATCTTCCGTAGCGTTTGGGCTCTCGTGGCTGGCATCGTAGCGATGAATTTCGTAAAGTTTGTGATCTCCTACGGTATTCACGAATACCGCCCCAATATCGAGTTTAACCTCGCGTATGGAAAGGAAATGTTTGGCTTCGGAAAATGGTTGCTTGTGTCGGCAATCCTCGTTTTCCTCTACGGACAGGGGGACGATGCGTTCGTTGGCTGGTTCTTTGCAGCGAGTTCGCTTGGCGTCTACCAATTAGCATATCGGTTCTCAAATGCCCCCGCGACTGAGGTCACACACGTTATTTCACGCGTAGCGTTTCCGACACTGTCGAAGGTTCAGAATGATACCGAGAAACTACGTGAGGGATTTCGGAGGGCTGTCCAGTTATCA
The DNA here is from genome assembly GCF_003610195.1 of Halopiger aswanensis. Lineage (NCBI taxonomy): Archaea > Methanobacteriati > Methanobacteriota > Halobacteria > Halobacteriales > Natrialbaceae > Halopiger > Halopiger aswanensis. Next base: position 1,106,268 of record NZ_RAPO01000001.1, read on the forward strand.
ACAACCGTGGCTTTTCCGATGGCAGCCGGTATAGCTGCTGTCGCCCCTCAGTTCGTTCCTGTAGTTCTTGGTGATCAATGGCGGGCAGCCATACCGGTGATGCAGGTTCTAGCAGTCTGGGGTGGGATTCGTGCGTTTGGAGCAAATGTCGGACCTGTTTATAAATCGATAGGGCGGCCAGACATTGAAGCACGGATACAGGCACTCAAAGTTGTCACTATAATAATTCTAATTTATCCTGCTGCAGAGTGGTTTGGGCTTCCCGGTGTTGCTTCTGCTATTGTGATGAGTTCAACCATATCACTTCCACTTCACTTCCATTATGTTTTGTCAATCACTCAGGGACAAGCTATTGAGTTGCTCAAACTAATAGTATATCCATTGGTGAGTAGCATCGGCATGGCTGGCAGTGTTATAGTGCTAGATACCTACGTTCTCGTAGGAACAAGCATGCTCAATCTCGTATCTCTTATAATATTGGGCATTATACTCTATTTTGCTCTAATGATCTTCTTTGAATATATACTTGATGCAGAATTTACGCAACTATATCACTTAGTGGTGCAGAGGATCTAGATAAATTACCACTGATTAGCTCCCTAACACTTTTGGAACAGTACTCTCAAGGATATTCGCACAGAAAGTTCACCATGGACATTCTAATAACGGACTACTATTGTGCGTCAAATCGCGGTGATGCCGCGATTCTTGAAGGAGTCTATCAATCGTTAGAAGAGGTATATCCTGACGCCGATGTGACAATAATGTCGGAAAACCCTCAAGCTGCAGAATTAGTTCATGGGATCAATGCAGAACCACAGGTGCTAACAGGATTCCAATGGAGAATATCAAAAAAGAACGCTGTACGAGCATATCTATCTTTGATTAGCCCGTTTTTTAACCAGGGTGTGGTTCCACCCGGATTTGACTATATTAAGAATAGAGGGAACCTACAACCGTATCTTGATGCCGACTTGGTTATTTCTACAGGAGGGCAATTCTTGACTGACGTTTACTTTCCAGGGAAAGTGGGGATTCTTTGGGAACATTATTTCCTCAGCCAATTAAATACGCCCGTTGTCATATACGCCCAGACGCTTGGGCCGTTTAATCGTCAACCGTACCGCCGGATGACAAAATCAGTCCTTGATAAAACTAAGCTGATAATCACACGTGATCAAAAGTCAAAAAAGATGATAGAGGATCTGGGTGTATCTACCCCAGTTTATTTCACAGCAGATCCAGCGTTTTCAATGTCGCTCCAAACGGATAGAGAATCTATTCTGAATGTCTTGGGTACGTCAGATACACTGCCTGATGAAAATGAGTTTACAGTAAGTATCTCCGTTAGAGAGTGGAGTCATACCGATGCAGGCATAAGCGTAGATGACTACGCTCAGACTATTGCAGATATTGCTGACTGGTTAGTCAAAGAAAAGAACATAAACGTCGTATTTGCTTCAACCTGTACCGGCTTAGCAGGATATCATAAAGATGATCGGCTTATGGCGGGACAAGTTGTTAATCATATGGAACACGGACAACGAGACGAAGTACAGATTCTCGCCGGTGAATATACACCGCAAGACCTGGTTAAGATTTACGAACAGATGGACTTACACATCGGAATGCGGATGCATTCTAACATTTTAGCTATGATGGCAGAAACTCCGATTGTAGCAATCCAGTATCAGTTCAAGACTGAAGGATTGATGGAACAGTTCGGCCTGCTAGACTATATGATTGATATTAATGATGTCAATGAAGAATCTCTTCGCCAGATCGTAGACAATGCGCTCTCCAACCGCTCTTCTATTACGAAAACGATTCGGTCAGAACTTCCAGTTGTTCAAAATAAGTCCAGTCAATCAGCGCAACTTGTTAAGGACCACGTGGAGTCCGCAGAGGAGTATAAATGATATTGCGAAGCAAGTGTTAGTGACTATACGCCAGTTTTATAATGAATAGATCTCACTGTTCAAGAGTCCGTTTTAGTGAAGTGGGTTAAGGAAGCCAGATTCATCTCCACCTCAAGAAAGCACTCCCACTAATGTTCTATATGAGACTGTAGACAGAATCTTTTTTGGACTCGGTCTTTTAGAAAACGACAAAAATTACAGAATTGTTCGCTTTTGTTTGCAAATCCAAATATTTCAACCACCAAAAGCTACCCCCCTTATAAAGCGATCAGGCCAGCTGGGACCGATCAAACAAATTCGAACATTTCGCGGCTACGACCAGACCAGACTGCCACAATATATGATACTGATACCTAGGCAGTACAGGTCGATAAAGCGGTCATAGCTGTTTTCTCCGATGCTGGCTTACGGTAAGCGCAGTCGGCACGCTGGACCACTGAAATTACATTTGGTAGAGGAACTCACAAACAGTTGCACATGCTGTTCTTACAGTGTTTTTATACCGACAGTCCAACTATCACCGTAACTGATCAACTGTGGCTCCTAACCTATACAGAAACAAGAGGTCAGTGATATACTACCATCGTCAAGTGCCTACAGGTGTACATCAATTCGAATACCAACCCGACTTTCTGAAAGGTGAGCAGGTTTTATTCACCCCAAATGTCCTTTCCGGGAATATAATCTCAACGCATTCGAGGGCGACATCGTCATCCCGACGAACACCACGATACCCTCGGAGACGAACTGCGCGCCATTGTCTGCGACTATAGTCCGAAATTAGATAGATTTACCGAAGACGCGACTGAATTACTCGGCAAGAACCACCGAAAGAAGGACCAACCCACGAACCTGAGTTTGAGAAGCCATGACCAATTACCGAGGACTGGAAGAGATTCTCGGATTGATTTTAGGTGAAGATTTTACAGCAGCCTGTCTTGCGTTAATCTTCCCTGATACTGAATTAATCTTGTTGCTATCCCGATCCTGACGATATACACCGCCGCCTATCGGTCTGGAATTTGACTTGACTACTCGAGATCGGCAGCCACGATGATCTAGCCGAGACAGCTGCGAGTCTACTGCGCGAGATAGAGATACATAAAATGACTGAAAACATGTAAGCGGGAAAATATAGCTATCTTTCTCTAAGCTGATTCATAACAGAGGAACTGGAATTTTCCTCGGAACCTAATAATATATGTACTATCATCGGCTTGTCTCAGGTAATAATGTCTGACGAAAACGATATTGGTGTTTTGTACATCGCAACGGGAGAGCAATACATCAAAGAAGCTGAAATATCCGTACAATCGCTTAAACGCCATAATGATATCCCTGCAGCAATTCGGACAGACAACTTAGAAGAAGTTAATGAAAATCTTTTTGAGATAATATTACCAGCAAGAAGGACTGATGGAGATTTCGGAGATTCGATTATATCAATTGAGGATACACCATTTCAAAGAACAATATTTCTTGATTCAGATACATATGTTTGCGATAACATTAATGGTTTAATCGATGCCTTAGACCGATTTGATCTACTCGCCGCACACAACCCAGGGAGTCGGAACTCAAAAAAGCGCGGTGGGTATATTGCAGATGCACCAGACACCTTCCCCCTATATAATACTGGTGTAATGTCATTTAAATCAAATAAGAAGGTTAAATCATTATTTAATGATTGGGAGAAAATATATGAGAAGAACAAAAAAGAAATAAAATTGAACCTAAACCAACCAGCGTTCAGGGAAGCCTTGTACAAGAGTGATGTCGCAATTGGGACGATCCCCTCAGAATATAATCTAAGAGTGCATGACCAAGGGTCAGTTGGATTTGCATCCGATAAAGTCCGGATTGTACACGGTAGGCATCCGATGGGACTAGACGTGATTGCCGATCATCTCAACAAAAAAACCGGTATGAGAGTATACACGTCGAAAAAATGGCCGATCGAAGTTATTGGACGTCGGCCATCCTACCGATTTATAGTCAATTCATTTATTAGAGAAGAGGGGAATGAAGGTGGACTGCGAGAACGATTTGAACGGTCTGTGAGAGAAAAAGGGCTAGTCAAGACTCTTTGGGAAGCCTTTAAGTGGAAGTCAAACTCGGGATGAGACGAAATTCCGTTACGGTAGCGGTCTACAATGTTGGATATAGTATTAATTCTAGCCTGGTATTTTCCGATCAAATACGGATCAGTCATACATCAGACTGCGCCTGCTCAGGACACGTCCCGTTCTCACCACAGGTGTGGCACTCTGTGGACGTTTTCTGGAAATTTACCGTTGAAACTGGAGTACCGAATTTCTCAGCCTTGTATTGAATTTGTGTGGAGTTTGGTAAACGCCTATCCGTAAGGAGTGGGTTCATAACACGCCATAGTCTATGTCCTCGCGAATGTATTGGAGTTTTTCTAGCACGGGGCTTTTCAGTGGATGATGTGGTCAAACACGCCATAGGCTGTCGCTATACTCAACAGCTATTCAATTACTTCTGAGCCGTTAGAGACGGTGATTGGTCCTGAAGCACGTTTTCGGAAGTCACTGTAGATGTTGGGAGCGATATGGATGTTGCGCTCGTCACGGTGGCATATCTGGCTAAGTCGGTATCCCGATGTCAACCAACCGCGTCCGCTTTGCGTCGGATTTCGACCGTACTTCGACTTCTCTATACGCTTTGATATGCTCATACTACGCCCCGTCACATTCTAGGTTCCGACCCGAACCCGTCTCGGCGTCACCTGTGTGTTCTGCCGAACCCGTGACCAACCCCCTAGAAGTCCGGTGATTTAATCAGGGCGTGTAATACCGAAGATGCGTGCATATAGCGGTTTTACCGTCCCTGTGGAGATTACTTCGAGTGTAGTGTTTCGATTACTAGCACTAGAGTCCAAGACCAGTGTAGAATTTGAGTGTGGATGGTACCGTCTAGTTAGCGCAGTTTGAGGAACGGGCGGATTGGAGAGTGAGTTTGGAACGATGCTTGCAAACCTGTTAGCGAGTGCTACGCGGCAGAATTTGATGAAGCGTGGGATGAGAACGAGAGCAGACAGGACACCTATCAGGACGTTCGATGGCGATGAGGATGTTATATTGGACTTCCCCCTCTATTATGACCTTCCGTCTCCCAAGTACGTGCATGAACGACCGACGACTCGGCGAGACAGGCCTGCAGGTCTCACCGCTGTGTTTCGGGACGTGGCGATTCGGGAAGGAACAAGACGGCGTCGTCGAGACGGGCCGCGAGGAAGCCCATGAACTGCTCGAAGCCTTCGCGGAACGTGGCGGCAACTTCATCGACACGGCCAACGGCTACGGCGACGGCGACTCCGAGCGGTGGATCGGCGAGTGGCTCGCGGACCGCGACCGCGAAGACTTCGTGATCGCGTCGAAGTGCTACTGGTCGACGGTCTCTCGGTTCCAGGAAAACCTCTCCCGGAAGAACGTCCGTGCGGAGGTCGAAGGCTCGCTCGACCGGTTGGGGACGGACTACCTCGACATCCTGTACCTGCACCGGTTCGACGACGAGACGCCGATCGAGACCACGCTGCGAACGATTGACGACCTCGTCTCCGAGGGGAAGGTCCACTACGTCGGTATCTCGACCTGTGACGCCTGGAAGCTCACGAAGGGCCTCTGGAAGGCCGACGTAAACAACTACGAGGCCTTCAGCGTCACGCAACCCCTGTTTCACGCTGCCTACTACGAGGACGTCGCGGAGTACCTCGATGTGTGTGCCGATCAGAACCTCGCGGTCTGTCCGTACTCACCGCTGGCTGGCGGGTTTCTCACCGGAAAGTACGAGCGCGTCGGCGACGGGACCTACGACCTAGACGCGCCGGAGGGGACCCGTGCGGAGCTGTCCGATCGATTCACGGACTTCTACGTCTCCGAACGGGGATGGCACGTTCTCGACGCCGTCCGCGAGGTCGCCGACGAGGTCGATGCGACGCCTGCCCAGGTTGCGCTCCGGTGGCTCATGGACCAGCCCGACTTCGACTGCGTGCCGATCATCGGCGCCCGCACCGTTGACCAGCTCAAGGAGAACCTCGGCGCCGTCGACATCTCGCTCACGGACGAACAGTTCGATCGCATCTTCGACGCCCGCTACGACGAGAACGGGAAACTCTACAAGACGAACGCCTGAGACGATCAACGCGCTCGCGCCAGCTGGCCAGCCTTATTGCGTCCAGTATCGGCCTAGAACAGGAACCGTTCTTCGAGATCGGTCGGAAGAATCACCTCGAGCTCACCATGCGACTCGTACTCGTGAAGCAGTTCGACCAGCCGCTCGAAGGCCTCGAGGTCCTCGCCCTCGAGCTGGTGATACATCACTGACGTGATCCCGCGCTGTTCGGCTGTCCGCTCGAGTACGGTCTCGAGGCGGTCAACGCTCGGTTCACTGATCCGGGACGCAAGCCTGGTGTTCGTAGTGTATCCCTGTACCGGACGGCCACCGGCAAAGCCGATCGCGTGGTGCTCGTCGACGAGTTCGAGCGTCGTCGCGTCGTACCGCCCGTACGGATAGGCGAAATACTCGGCTCCGTCTTCGAATCCCCGTTCGATGAGCCACTGTTTGCCCTCGCGGATCTCGGCCGCCTGTTCGGCAATGTTGAGTTCGGGGAGCCGTCCGTGACTACGAGTGTGATTCCCGATACACCAGCCGGCGTCGTCGAGTTCGTATAGCTGGTCGGTCGTGAGCCACTGCTCGCCACTGTCGATCGAGTCGGGGTTGACGAACGTCGCCGCAGGATAGCCGCATTCCTCGAGAATCGGTAAGGCTTCGGTGTAGTCGGTGGCGCTGCCGTCGTCGAACTGGATCATCACCGCTCCCGTCTCCGGACGGGGCGTAACGTGGAAGTCGTCGAACCACACGGTCCGCGTGTCCCCCTCGGCCGTCCAGAGCTGAATGTGAACCTCGGAAACACTCGTGGCATCGAATCCCGTATCGAGCGCTTCGATACCGAAGTTGTATCGCATCAGCGGGAGTTCACCACCGACACCGCGTCGGTAGTCGATCGAATTGCCCTCCGTGTCGACCAACCGCACCCAGGGGACGACGACGTCGTCCGCCGCGACTGCGACACCGGGGACGACGTCAGCGAGGTCACGCGGTTCTGCGAACGTCTTCGTGAGTCGCGTCGCCCCTCGGGCTGCCGGAACTTCGACCCGCGCGCTCTGGGAGCCGACGACGGCCCGGTTTGGATCTGCCGTCAGGGTCCCGCCCGTGATGTCCCACGTCTCGAGATTCTCGAAGTCGTCGTGGGTGCCGGCTTCGGCCGGCTGATCGACCGCAGTCTCGTCGGTCGAGGATCCACCCTCCTCGTCAGGTAGCGCCGCTCGAGTGTCGTCAGGTGGCAATGTCGAATCATCGGTACTGTCGCGGTCCGTATTGGTAGAACGCGAGGCAATACAACCCGCGACACCGGCTACGGCCGACGCTGTTATCGAGAGATAGGTCCGTCGCCTCATTACCATCGAAATAGATCAAATTCTGCTATTGTTATGACTACAATATTATTCAGTAACTGAATGGGTTCGAAATCTCTGAGCACGAAGCCCAATTAGCCCGAGCGACGAGTGGGAATCTGAGACGGCACCCGACGAATGCATCCGTTGTTCAACTTTAGAAACCCCTTCAGGAGTTACGATGACTAACTCACTCGAGACTGCCAGCAGTTAGCCTTCGAGGACCGTTCAGATCCCCGCAAAAGCCGACTAATGTCGGCTAACCGCCGACTACGTTCTACACCCAATCATCGTCGTCAAAGCAGCCGGTCCCTTACTAACTGCCGGTCTCGCGAACGCAGCGCAACGGTGGCGCTCCGTATTCCGTTGCTTCCGCGCTTGGTTCGCTGGCTCGGCCCCGTCGGTATTGCCGCAGGTATCTGTTACTGGTCGCTCGTAACGACCCCGCCGACGATCTCTCCGGTTGGGTTCGAGTGGGGAGCCGCGGCTGTCACTGGCGTCGCAACGAGTAGTGTTGGAGTCCTACTCGACCCCACCGCTGTACCACAATCGTATTTTCAGCACGGCATCGCCTACGCGCTTCTCGCACTTGCCCTCGCGTACGCCCTTGCCGACCGTGAGTCAAACATCATCAGGAAGGCGTTGGTAGTCATCGTTCTCGCAACGACTTACGGCACACTCATGGAGTTCGGACAGCTGTTCCGGCCCGAGCGCACCGCCTCCGTTACGGATGGGACGGTCAACGCGCTCGGCGCACTGACTGCACTGTGCTGGTACGAACTCGAGCGCCGTGTGGAGTTCGTATCGTTTGCGGAACTCCGCAGTCCAACCAGTCAGTAGAACAACAACAGCAGCCGCTCTCCGAACCCACTACGAGCCCGAAAACGGAACCACCAAGTAGCGGATTTGCGACCACGGAGACGAATGCGACGCGCAGTCCGGTTCGTAATGGCCGCCGTCTTTCTCACAGCCCTGCTCGGACTCTGCGTCCACTACGGGGCGACGTACGACGAGGGCTGGCCGCACCCGACCGGCGACCAACTGCGGGACGACTACGACGCGTACGTCGGCGAGCGCGTCCTGCTATTCGGCGAGGTCCGATCCGTCGACGCCGAATCGAGTTCCATCACGATCCACGTCACCGACTCCGCAGACGAGGTCGCGGCCGAACTCGAGATCCATGACTTCGAGAAGCCGGTCGAACCCGGCGGCGTCGTGCAGGTCTACGGCGTGCTCGAGGCGGATCGAACGATGACGCCGATCCAGACGATCGTCGTCAACGGCGGAACGACCGCCTTCTACTACAAGCTCGGCGCCTCCGTTACGGGCGTGCTCCTCGCAATCGGCTACTTCCTCGTCCACTGGCGACCGACTGTCCGAGGGTTCGGGTTCGAACCGCGGACCGACACGACCGCCCGACAAACAGTGAATGCCGACGATCCGACTGAGTCCACGGAGGCAGATTGCAATGGCTGATCTCCTCTCGCACGTCCTCGCCGCCTACGCCATTTTCACCATCGGAAGCTGGCGCCTCGAGTGGCTCACGAAACGGTGGGTGGCCGTCGCGATGATCGGCGCGCTCCTGCCCGATCTCAACCGCATCGGACTGTTCGTCACCGACGCGACCCTCGAAACGGTCCTGGACCTCCCGTTCAGTGTCGACGGGATCCACACGCTCGGCGGGGTCCTCGTTCTCGCGGGCGTCGGTTCGATGGTTGTGACGAGCCAGCACCGCCGGGCGTTCGGTATGCTACTTGGCGGAGCGCTCTCGCACCTTCTGATAGATGGGGTCAAAGCGTACGCCGACGGTGCTGCAGGCGCGTGGCTGTACCCGTTCACGTGGTATCGGCCGCCGACACCGAGCCTCTATATCTCGTCGGATCCGGCCGTCCTCGTCGTCACCGCTGTAGCCGCTGGACTCGTCCTGCTCTACGATCGTTTCTGGGTCGTCGATGGACGATCACTCCTGACGTAGCGCAACCGTCTCGAGTGAGCAGACCGCTACAGATTGTCGATTTACACGTCCTTGAGCCGATCTCGTTCGGAACCACAATTCCAATGACAAAAACAGCGTATATTGTAATGTCCTGATGGGCTGGTGAAATTATAACCGGGTCAGAGTGTAGTATATCCCGAACTGCAATTCCATCACGTTCTATATGTAATTATAAGATAATTTTATTTCCAGTGGCGATGTCCATCAGCATGTAATGTCGGACGATACCAGCATGCAAGATTACCTCGCACAGCACCCACGAATGATCGGCGTCCTGTTCACACTGTTTGTCCTCTTGAGTCAAACGGGCACAGTTGCGGCGGGGATCAGCAGTCAGGTCGGGCCGTAACAATTCGTGAAACGTACTAACGACTACTGAGTGTCATTTTCGTCGCGAAGGGGATTTCGGTTGGCGATTATAGAGATTTCGAGGCGAAAACCCACGGCTTTAGCCGTGGGATGAAGCCGACAACTGGGAGACTCACCACGCTCGAACGCTCGGACGGATATTCCACGCCGGTCATAATTTTCAATAGGATATTGCTCATAACTGGTTATGAATACAGTACGGATGTTGGAGACGACCCGTACCTATGTCGCACGCATCACGAACCACTCACAGGTTCGTGACGACCTCGACCAGTGCGGGTTCGCCGCGTCCAAACTGTGGAACGTCGGCCGCTACTACATCCAACAACGGTGGGCTGAAGACAGTGAGATACCCGACGAAGCCGAGCTGAAGTCGGAGTTAAAAGCCCACGAACGTTACAGTGACCTGCATTCTCAGTCAAGTCAGCGAGTTCTCGAAGAACTTGCTGAGGCGTTCAATGGGTGGTACAGCTCCGACGATGGCAACAACCCACCGGGCTATCGGAAACGTGGCGATCGACACCCACGCTCCACCGTGACGTGGAAACAGAAAGGCATCAAGCACGACGCCAAACACGGTCAAATCCGACTCTCGAAAGGCTGGAATCTGAAAGACGGACGGTCTGACTTCATCCTCGCCGAGTACGAAACCCGACCTGACGTAGAAGTCAAGAACATCCAGCAAGTGCGTGCCGTCTGGAACGGAGACGAATGGGAACTTCACCTCGTCTGCAAGAAAGAAATTCCCGTCGAAGACGCGCCCGGCGACAACACAGCAGGCATCGACCTTGGCATCAGCAACTACCTCGCCATCGACTACGAGGACGGCCCCTCGGAGTTGTATCCGGGGAACGTGCTGAAAGAGGACAAGCACTACTTCACCCGCGAGGAGTACCAGACCGAAGGCGAGAACGGACCATCAAAGCGTGCGTTGAAAGCTCGTCGGAAACTCTCCCGACGCAAAGACCACTTCCTCCACACTCTCAGCAAGCACATCGTTGAGCGGTGTCTCGAAGAAGATGTGACGAAGATCGCAGTTGGCGACCTCAGCGACATCCGCGAAGACGAAAACGGTGACTCGCGGAACTGGGGTCAGTCGGGGAATAAGAAATTGCACGGTTGGGAGTTCGACCGGTTCACGAACCTGCTCGAATACAAGGCCGAAGAACACGGTATCCTCGTTGACCGGGTGGACGAAGACAACACCTCGAAGACGTGTTCGTGTTGTGGGCAGATTCGAGACAGCAACCGCGTGGAGCGTGGTCTGTACGTCTGTGAGTCGTGCGAGACGACGATGAACGCCGATGTGAACGGTGCGGTGAATATCCGACGAAAGATAACTCAGAGTCCCCCGACCGGGGATATGAGTAACGGCTGGTTGGCCCAGCCCGGAGTCTTCCTGTTCGACCGCGAGAGCGGATGGTTCACACCGAGAGAACAGGGAGACTGCAAACCGTAATATCCCAACGCTCGGGAATCCCACCCCTTCAGGGGTGGGAGGAGGTCAAGTGAAGGGGTCTGGAGTGATACCGTCGTTCCAGTGGAGTTGATCGTCGATCAGAAACGGAAGTTCGGTCCACGTCAGATACTCTCGGAGCGACTGCTTATCCACGCTAGATGGTGGCGTTATGCCCGGAGTCAGGTGGCGGTCCGCGACCGTAGCGAGATTCGATGTACTTGAAGTTCCGAGTTTGTACTCCTTCGTCGAATACGATCGCACCGCAAACCCGAACGTGTCGTCGTCGTGATCCTCGAGTTCGATGATCCCGGGCGATCCGCCGTCGGACTGTGCGATATCGGTCGAGCCGTCGCCGACGATCAGATACTGGTCACCCAGGGCCGCGTTCTCCTGGACGATCTCGAGCGCCCCGCGAAGCGGGAAGCCCCGGTTGAGCAGCCGCGCCATGATTTCGCCGGCTTCGACGGCGTCCTCGTTGATGACGTCGCTGTACGTACTCACACCGCCGAACGCACCGCGGCGGGTCAGCGCGAGCCCCTGTTCGTAGGAGCGACAGGCGTTCAGGAAGAAGACGCCCAGATCGACCGACTCGAGCGTTCGGACGTCGAGTTCGCCGTCGGTACAGCGGATGCCGTCTTCGGTCGCGTGGCCGATGTAGTGGAGGAAGTCGTAGCCGCCCTCGGTCAGCAGGGACGCGAGCTGGTCCGAATCGACGCCGAACTCGGAGCGGACGTCGAAGGGCAACGCCTCGCGATTGCCGTACGCGTCGCCGAGGAGGTCGTGTTCGTCGAGCATCCGCACGTCGTTACAGACGAGCAGGATTTTGATCGAGTCGTTCCGAGCGCCGCGGTCGAGTTCGCTGCGGTAGGCTTCGATCGTGGCTTTCGACGCGTGCTGTGGGATTCCGTCGCCGAACCACGCGTGCTCGATCGACTCACCGGTTACCGCCGGAACCACGAATTCGGACGGGTTCGGCGGCGCAGACGATCGGTACGTCGAGGCGGAGCGGACCAGTTGCGCGCTCGTCGCCTCCGTCTGCGGAACGTTGGTCGGCGTCCGACCGCGCGCTTCGCGAACGAGGCCGAGCTCGTTGACGACGAACGGGATGACCTCGACGCTTTCCGGGTCCGACGGCAGGTGTGCCGTCAGCGGCCACCGGGGCAGGTGCGGCTCGATGAGGTCGAACGGTACCTCGAGGTAGCGCTCCAGTCGAACCGAGAGCGGTTCGTCGTACGTCGCCGCGAGATCGAACGGCAGGTCGTCCTCGATCATCGACCGCTCCAGCAGTTCGTACCGGAAGAGTCCCTCCGTTCGCGTGAGGCAATCGCAGAAGAAGAATCGCCGGAAGAGATCGGCAATTTCGTCACCGAAGGATTCCGCCGCGAGCGGTCGTTCGAACTGCGACGTTTCGAGTCGCGGATTTCGGCCGGATCGAACCGTTGCACCGAGGAAAAACGCCAGCGGAGCCGCTTGATACGCGGCCAGATGCTCCGGCGGAACGACGAGCGTGATGTCGTTGTCCGGCGCGTCGACGGCCGACGGAATCTCGAGGCGGTCCCCGAGTTCGATCAGCGGCGGATGACCGCGCAGCGTCGGCCACGTTCGCTCCGGCGACGTGGTCTTCAGCGCGGACGGGAGCGCCGAGATGGCCTGCAGCATCGAGTCGAGATCCGGCGGCGTCGTGATCGTCCCCGCGGGCTGGTCGTGGAGCGACCGGACGCCGAGGTCGATCGTCGCCTCGCGGTCCAGCGAGATCCGGACCGACGAGAGGCCGACGTCGATCGTCGCCGCGGGGTCGATCCGAAAGTAGAGTTTGATCGGCGCGCTGAGGCCGACGAACTGCGGTCGGTCCTCGAGGTGGACCGTTTGGGCGCCGGTGACGGCCTGTTCGGTCCGGCCCGAACTGTCGTGGATCGTCACCGAGTAGCGTTGATCGAACCGAAGCCCGTCAGTCTCGATCGCGCAGGTTCGATCGACCGGGAAACAGAAGTCGGTCGTCTCGGACCCATCGATGGAGACGGGCGCCGTCGACTCGATCGACAGATACCGCTGTTCGATCGCGTCGTGAATCTCGAGGCCGACCGGGTCCGTCGTTTCGTCGAAGGTGATCGTCATAACTCCTCTCAGCGGATATGAACGTTATTCGCGCGGACCATCAAAAGGATACCGTCGCGCCAATTTGGCGATCTCCGGGCCGCTGTTACGATCATAGTCACGAATCGCCCTCCGAAAGCGTCTCGTTTGCGACGGCACTCAGCGACCGAAAGACGAGTTGGGGGAATCGTGGCTCGAGTCCGCTCGGTCGGCGGCCGCTCCCGCCGTCGGTTACCGCGAGCGGGACGCGTTCGATCACGCCCCGATCCGCCAGTTCGTACAGGAACCGCTTGACCGTCCCGGCTGTCAGCGATGACCGCTCGGCGATCTCCTCCGCGACGTCGCGGATCGGTCGGTCGCGGCTGTCGATCGAGATCAGGTGCGCGAGCACGCGCTGTCGCGTTTCCGGGAGCACGAGCGTGCGATCGACGTGAACGCCGTCTTCGGGGACGGCATCGGTCGCTCGCTCGATGTGCTGGTCAGTGATCCGATCGGCGTCGGCCCCGCTCGCAACCACTGCGGCGCCGAACAGCGCCGCCAGCGCATCGTGGGCGTTTCCGTCGGCCCAGTCGGCGACCTGCCGGACGAGTTCGTGGTCGATCCCGCCCGCGGCCAGCCCCGTCGAGGTGCGGTCGGTGAGCACGTCGACGAGTTCGTGGTCGCGATAGGCCGGCACGCGGACGACTCGCCCGGACCAGTCCTCGGGTGCGGACTGGCCGACGGCGACGGTCGCCACGCTCTCATCGACCGGCTCGAGCAGTTCCATCGCCCGGTCGTAGGCGAGCGTCTCGGGTTCGTCGTGGTGGTCGATAGCGACGACTGCCCGCCGGTCGCGGCGCTCGAGCCGTTCGCGAACTCTGTCGCGCAGGTCGTCGGTGCCGACGCCGCTCTCCGGAACCGGCTCGGCCGAAATCTCCGCGAGGAGGGTTCGATAGAAGGCGAAGGCGCTCTCGGTGCGGCGAGCGTCGACGTAGACGAACCGCGTGATCGGTTCCGTAGAGCCCGCACGGGTCGTCGTGCCGATCGGTCGATCCGAGGACCCGACGCTGTCGGTCAGCGCATCGAACAGCGCCGTCACGACCGCCGACGTTCCCGCGCCGGCGGGGCCGACCACCGCGACGGGGTCGGGAAGCGTGCCCTCGAAGACCGGCTCGAAGACGTCAAGCAGTTCCTCGAGAACGGGGCCGCGCCCGACGGGTTCGGGGCGGTGCACGGTCGGACTGAGGTGGTCGCGGTCGACGACGAGGCCGCGGGTCCGGTAGGCCGAGCGTCGTCGAGCGATGCGTTCGCGGAGGTTCATGCGATTACGACTGTGCCGTGGTCGTCCCGTCCCCGACAAGTGCCGCCTCGAGGACCTCGAGCGTGTGAGTGATCTCGTAGCCGGTGCCGTGTTCCATCTGCATCGAGCAGGTCGGACACTCCGTCAGTCCCTGCTCGGCGTCGGCGGCGTCCATGTGTTCGAACATCTCTTCCCCGATTTTCATGGATGTTTCGTAGTTCTCCTCCTTCCAGCCGTAGGTGCCGGAGATGCCCGAGCAGGAGTCGCCGACGTCGTGGGCCTCGATGCCCTCAATGAGCGACAGTAACTCGACGGTCTGCCCGTCCAGTCCCTGATTCCGGGCGTGACACGGCGCGTGGTAAGCGAAGTCGTCGAACCCCTCGACTTCGGTCCCCTCGAGCGCGGCCTCCAAGTCCTCGTGGACGCGCAGGTACTCCACCGCGTCCCAGGTGTTCTCGGCGACGCGCTCGGTGTCCTCGAAGTCGAACAGTTCGGGGTACTCCTGGCGCAGCGACATCGAACACGAACTGCAGGAGGCGACGATGTCGGCGCCCTCGTCGATCGCCGCGGCGAGTTCGGGGACGTTCGTCTCGGCCGCGTGGCGGGCGTCCTCGAGCATGCCGTTTGCGAACATCGGCGTGCCCGAGCAGTGCTGGTCGGGGACCATGATCTCGTAGCCGAACTGCTCGTAGACGCGCACCAACGCCTTCGCGACCTCGGGCGTGTTGTAGTTGGCGTAGCAGCCGTGGAAGTAGGCGACGCGCTTGTCGGGGTTCTCGACCTTCGCGCCGCCGCGTTTGGCCCACCACTCGCGGAACGTTTCGGTGGCGAACTCGGGGAACTCCCGCTCGCTCGTGATGCCCATGACCTTCTCGCCGAGCCACTTCGTGACCGACAGCCCCGTCACGAAGTTGGCCGTTCGGGGGAACATCGCGGCCAGCGGCGCGAGGCGGCGGTAGTTCGCGAGCATGCGGTTGCGCCAGTACTCGCGGGAGAACTTGCTCATGTTCTGTTCGACGTACTCCGCCCGCGCGGTGTTGTGCATCTGCGAGAGCGGGACTTCGGAGGGGCAGGCGCCGTCACAGCGCATGCAGTTCGAACATTTCATCACCGACTCGTCGATGTCGTGGTCCTCCTGGCGCTTGAGCCGCCACTGCTCGGGCCCCTGGAACTTCGGTCCGGGGAACTCGTCGTCGACCTCGGCGACGGGACACTCGGTGTCGCAGGTCGAGCACTTGTAGCAGTTGTCGGCGCCCGGCCGGAGGTCCATGTCCTCCGCCTCGGGGAAGACCTGAATCGGTTCGAACTCCTCCTCGTCCGCGCCCGGTACGTGATCGTCGGTCGGTCGTTGTGCGTCGCTCATCGAATCACCTGAAAGGATCGTCGGTTGGTCGTCGCGTCGGTGCGTCCGTCGGTCGTCGTGTCGTTGCTCGAGTCGCGTGTTGCCGCCACAGTCGCGGTCCGGTTCGTCAAAATTCCGCTCACGCCTGCTCCACCTCCTCGGCCGCTCGCTGTCCCGCGACGTAGCCCGTCGCGAGGGAGACGCCGGCGCCGGACTTCTCGGCCGCGTAGTCGTAGCCGCCCAGCACGGCGCCGGCGGCCCGCAGGTTTTCGAATTCGGGCTCGTCGTCGGCGTCGAGTGGCCGAAGCTCCCGATCCGACGCGAGGCCGAACCGGGCGTAGGGCTGTTCGCCGAAGGCGTCGTCGACGAACCAGTCGTAGCGGTCGTCGGCGTGGGGAACGTGGCAGTCGAAGATCGGCTCGAACACCCGCTCGCGCTCCGAGCGGACGCCCTTGCCGACCAGTCCTCCGGTTGCGAGGACGTACTGGTCCGCGCGGTGGGGAATCTCGGTGCCGTTGCGGTCGACGATGACGTGGTCGATGCGGTCGCCGTCGTCGTCGCTCGTACTCGAGGTCGAACCCGCTCCCGCCCCGGCCGTCTCGTAGTCGACCACCGGAACGCCCGACGTCACGCGGACGCCCCGGTCCTCGAGCGCGTCGTACAGCAAGTCCTCGAGGCGCAGTCCGGGCAGGCTCGGCGGCCCCATCGGGACCTCGAAGACGTCGACGCCGAGCCGTTCGGAGAGATCGGCCCGCACTTCGGCGGCGTGCTCGTCGCCCAATATCGCGGGGAAGCCCACACGGGGCTCGTCCTCGAGAAGGTGCTCGACGGTCGCGGCCAGCGCCTCCCGCGCGCCGGTTTCGCCGGCACCCGTCTCGACGGTCTCGTCGTGGTCGAGCAGGTGGGCGTACCGCGTCACCTTCGCGTCGTCTCGAATGATGCCGGGGAACGGCACCGTCGCGCCGCGGGCCTCGAAGGGGACGCCGGCGGCCTCGAGGTGCTGTGCGGCCAGCGGGGCGTCGAAGTCCGGCAGCGTCTCGAAGCCGACCAGCAGCGCGTCCCGGTCGTCGCTGGCCAGCCCGGCGGCCGTCGACGCGGGGTAGCGCGCGGTGGGCTTGACGGTGCCGCCGTGGGTCGGGACGAGGGCGTTCGCGTCGGTGTGGCCGCCCGCGTACGCGTCGCCCGTCACGTCGTCGAACACCGAAAGCGCCTCGCGGACCGCGTCGGAGCCGACCCGTTGGTAGGGGTGTTCCTCTGGGAGGTCCTCGAGGGCGTCGAACGGCTCCGCGAGCGGGCCGTCGCCGTCGGGGGTGTATCCCAACACGTCGATCAACCCGCTCGCGTTGCGGAGCGTGCTCTCCTTGTGCGTCACCAGCCGAACCCGCGCCCCGCGGTCCGCGGCGACCAGCGCGGCCATCGAGCCGGCGATGCCGCCGCCGATCACGAGCACGTCGTCTTCGATCGCCATCTCAGCGCCCTCCGTCCGCTCGAGGAGTCGTTTTCGTCGGGCCGCCGTCGAACGCGGCGTACTCGAGCGTCGACTCTGCGTCCCTCTCGTTCGCGGGGTCGCGGTCCCGGTTCATCGTCGTCGCGTGCAGGGCGTAGTTGAGCATCGCCTGCGAGAGCTGTTCGCCCCACAGGGCGTGACGTTGCCCCTTCCAACGCTCCTGGAAGAGTTCGTCCAGCGCCGCCCGAACCGTTTCCTCGTCGTACTCGGGGTGGAGTTCGTTGGCCATGTTCTGACAGCAGAAGCCGCCCTGACAGTTCCCCATCGAGGCGCGGGTCCGGATGCGCACGGCGTTCAAGTCCGAACCTGACTGCTCGATCGCGTCCTGAATCTCCGCGCGCGTGACGCCCTCGCACTGGCAGATCACGGGGTTGGCGCCGTCGCCCTCGAGCACTTCCCTCGCGCGACTGCCGAGTCGCTGCTTGCTCCGGCGGGCGACAGGCGACCGCAGCCCGAAGTTGTCCATGCCTTCCTCGAGAACCGACAGGTCCTCGCTGCCGGGCAGCGGTT
Organism: Halopiger aswanensis; assembly: GCF_003610195.1. Classification (NCBI taxonomy): domain Archaea; kingdom Methanobacteriati; phylum Methanobacteriota; class Halobacteria; order Halobacteriales; family Natrialbaceae; genus Halopiger; species Halopiger aswanensis. Next base: position 1,124,220 of record NZ_RAPO01000001.1, read on the forward strand.
CCTCGGCCGTGGCGCACGACGCCGTTACGCCCAACTTCTCGCAGACGTGGTTCGATATCTCCTCGGCCATCGCGCGGTAGGTGGTGAACTTGCCACCGACGATGCTCGAGATTCCCGACACCTCGTCGCGGTCGGCGTGGTCCAGCAGGAAGAAATCGCGCGTGATATCGGTCGGGTCCTGCGTGCCGGTCCCCGGCGGCTCGTACAGCGGCCGGACGCCCCAGAACGACCGGATCGTCCGCGCCTCCTCGAGGATGGGGACGAGTTCCGAGAGGGTGTCGATCATCTGGTCGACCTCCCACTGCTCCTCGGGGTAGTCGTCGGGGTCCTCGACTTCCTCGTCCGTGGTGCCGAGGATCGCGGTCGTCTCGTGGGGCACGATGATGTCCGCGTCCCCCTTCGGCCGGCAGCGGTTGACGACGGTGTCGACCTGCCGGACGTTCATGATCGTCATCACGCCCTTCGAGGGTCGAACCTCGATCTCGAGGTCGGCCATCGCGCCGATCTGTCCCGCCCACGCGCCGCTGGCGTTGACGACGTACTCGGCGGTGATCTCCTCGGTCGTGCCGGGCGCCTTGTGGGTCCGTTTGCCCGGGCCGGAGTCGTGGCGAACCTCGACGCCGTAGACGTCGTCGCCCTCCCGGAGGAGGTCGATCACTTCGGCGTGGGTCTCGACGCGCGCGCCGTGGCGCTCGGCGTCGATCGCGTTCGCGACGCAGAGCCGGAACGGATCGACCGCGCCGTCGGGGACTTCGATCGCGCGCTTGATGTCCTCCGCGAGGTACGGCTCGATCTCGCGGGCCTCGCGGGCCGAGAGCACGCGGGCCGGAATGCCGCAGTCGCGACAGCCCTCGAGTTTCTCCCGGAAGTAGTCGTCCGAGTCCTCGGGCCGCTGGACGAACAGGCCGCCGGTCTCCTCGACGCAGTGACCGGCGATATCGCGCAGGATCTCGTTTTCTTCGATGCACTCGGTCGCGCTCGCTTGGTCCGAGACGGCGTACCGGCCGCCGCTGTGGAGGAGCCCGTGCATTCGGCCGGTCGTGCCGTCCGTCAGATTGCCTCGCTCGACGAGGGTGACCTCGAGGCCGCGCATCGCCAGATCCCGGGCGATACCGCAGCCGGTCGACCCGCCGCCGATTACGAGGACCTCAGTGTCCCGTGCCATTCCCTTCACATAGGTCTACTATTCCGCCGCACCATTATTTTATCGACGGCGCCGGAACGACCATAACAATCGGCTGCACGCAGCTGGAATATACAAAACATTGATGTTATTCGCCCGAGAAGTAGCTGCATATCCGCCAGTATAACCACGCTACTGCACATTCTTCGCCCGGAGAATTACCGAGAATTATTAATAAGTTTCGCATATTACAGTAACATTTATAATGATTGTCGGATGTGTTTACCGATAGCACGCGACCGTCGGTAAAGATGTCGCGTGGAATTTGGGGTAAGCTCTCATGACAGCGAACACGTACGTCGGCGCGATCGACCAGGGGACGACCGGGACGCGGTTCATCATCTTCGACCACCGCGGGCAGGTCGTCGCCAACGCATACGAAAAGCACGAACAGATCTACCCGGAACCGGGTTGGGTCGAGCACGACCCGATGGAGATCTGGGAAAACACCAAGGCGGTGACGACGCAGGCGCTGAGTCAGGCCGAGATCAGTCCCGACCAACTCGAGGCCATCGGCGTCACCAACCAGCGCGAGACGACGGTGCTGTGGGACGCGGACACCGGGAAGCCGGTCCACAACGCCATCGTCTGGCAGGACCGGCGCACCACCGAGCGCGTCGAGCAACTCGAGGAGGACGGGATGACCGAAACCATCCGGTCGAAGACCGGCCTCGAGCCCGACGCCTACTTCGCGGCGACGAAGGCCGAGTGGCTCCTCGAGGAGGGCGATCCGATCAAGATGGAGCGCGCGCGGCCGGAGGACGTCCAGGACCGCGCGAAGTCCGGCGACGTCCTCTTCGGGACGATCGACAGCTGGCTCATCTACAACCTCACGGGGAACCACATCACCGAGGTCACCAACGCCTCGCGGACGATGCTGTACAACATCCACGACCTCGAGTGGGACGACGAACTCTTAGAGGAGTTCGGCATCCCCCGCGAGATGCTCCCCGAGGTCCGCCCCTCCAGCGACGAGAACACCTACGGGACGACCGATCCGGACGGCTTCCTCGAGGCTGAAGTCCCGGTGGCGGGCGCGCTGGGCGACCAGCAGGCCGCGCTGTTCGGCCAGACCTGCTTCGACGCCGGCGACGCGAAGAACACCTACGGCACCGGGTCGTTCTTCCTGATGAACACCGGCGACGAGGCCGTCACGTCCGACCACGGCCTGTTGACCACGATCGGCTTCCAGCGCTCGGGCGAACCCGTCCAGTACGCGCTCGAGGGGTCGATCTTCGTCACCGGCGCGGCCATCGAGTGGCTCGAGGACGTCGATCTGATCGACGACCCCTCCGAAACCGCGGAACTGGCCCGCAGCGTCGACTCGACGGACGGCGTCTACGTCGTCCCCGCCTTCACCGGGCTGGGCGCTCCCCACTGGGATCAGCGCGCTCGCGGCACCATCGTCGGGATGACCCGCGGCACGCGGAAGGAACACCTCGTCCGGGCGACGCTCGAGTCGATCGCCTACCAGACCCGCGACGTCGCCGAGGCGATGGAGGCCGACTCGGGCATCGAGATGACGAGCCTGAAGGTCGACGGCGGCGCGGTCAAGAACAACTTCCTCTGCCAGCTCCAGTCGGACATCATCGGCTCGGAGATCGTCCGGCCGATCGTCGACGAGACGACTGCGCTGGGCTCCGCGTACGCGGCCGGGCTCGCCGTCGGCTACTGGAACGACCTCGAGGAACTGCGCGACAACTGGCGCGTCGACCGCGAGTTCGAACCGGAGATGGATCGCGACCTCGCCGATCGGCGGTACGATCGGTGGGCCGACGCGGTCGACCGGGCGCGCGACTGGGCGCGGGACGGTGATGAATAAATGTACGAAACGGTGCTTCAGGTGCCGGTCATCGGCATGGAGTTCGAAGCGTTCGCCGTCCTGCTGATCGCCGCCCTAGCCGGCGGCGCCTTCGGCGCAGCCCTCGGCGCGTTGCCCTCGTTCGTCTTCACGGGCTTCGTCGTCTTCCTCGGGGAAGGACTGGCCGTTCTCGAGGGTGAAATCGGCGCCGCCGAGGCGATCGGCGCCGGCGACATCGCGACCGGCATCACCGGCACGATCGGCTTCGGCGCGGTGACCGGCCCGCACATCGCCTTCGCGGGCGGTGTGGCCGCGACCGCCTACGCCGGGAAGAAGTACCCCGAAATGGAGCCCGACGGCTGGGACTACCACTTCGGGAAGGACATCCTGTACGCCTTCGGGACCAAACCCGACATCCTCGCGGTCGGCGCCGTCTTCGGCGCCGTCGGGATGCTCTTCACCCGCGTGATGGACGGCGTCGGCTTCCCGACGGACAACATCGCGCTGTCGGTCGTCGCCACGGCGTTCCTGGCCCGGATCGTCTTCGACTACCCGATCGTGGGTAAGGTCGGCGGCTCGAGCGTGCTCGACATGTCGCCGTTCGAGCGCGAGGAGAAGCGGATGGCGGCCGACGGCGGCACGGAGGCCGACCGGCTGGCGACCGAGCCGTGGCTGCCCCACCAGTACGAGTGGTCCGGCGTCGCCACCATCGGTATCGTCGGCGGGCTCCTCGGCGGGTTCATCTGGCTCGAGACCGGGAGCATCTTCCTGGGCTACGCCATTTCGGCGATGAGCCTGCTGTTCCTCAACCTCGGCGTCGAGAAGATCCCCGTCACCCACCACATCACGCTGCTGGGCTCGACGGGCGCGGTGATCGCGGCGTCGGTCGTCGGCAGCGATCCGGTCATCCTGCTCGTCGCCGGTGCGTTCGGCGCGATCAGCGCCCTCATCGGCGAACTCTCCCAGCGGGTGTTCTACTCCCACTCCGGGACGCACGTGGACCCGCCGGCGATGGCCATCGCGGCGTTCATGTTCGTCCTCGGGGTGCTGTACCTGGTGGGCGTCCTGCCGAACGCGGGCTACCTCGGGCTCTAACCCGAGCCGTTTTCGGTTTCATTTTCCTGACTCCCTCGAGGCTGGGCCGCCGTTCTCACAATCTCCCCGTCAGAGCGCCGGCAGCGACGCGTCCGAGAAGACACCGTCGACACCGGAAAGCGCCAGCCGCGCCGCCTCGAGACCCGAATCGACCGTCCACGCGTTCACGGCGAAGCCGCGCTCGTGCGCGCGATCGACGATATTCGTCTCGTGACACAGGCCGGCCGACGGATGAACGGCAGCACACTCGAGATCCGCGGCCGTCTCGAGCCCCCGATCGGGATCATCGCCGAAGATGTACGCGAGCGCCACGCCGTCGGTCAGCGACTGCACCTGCCACAGCGCGGTCGGATCGAACGACGAGACGAGCACCGAACCGTCGAACTCCTCGAGGAGCCCCAGCAGGTCCGGCGCGAGCCCGCGTTCTTTCAACTCGATATTCAGCCGCACGTCGGGCGGAACCGCCTCGAGAACCTCGGCAAGACGTGGGACGCGAGCGTCCGACGAACCGATGGACACAGTCTGCAGCGTCCCCCAGTCCAGCCGGCCAACTCGGTCGGTCACCGCGCCGTCGGTGAGCCGCTCGAGCGTCTCGTCGTGGACGCAGACGAGTTCCCCGGAGCCGCAGCGACGGACGTCGACCTCGATGTCGTCGGCCCGCGACGCGGCGTAGCGGACTGCCTCGAGGGTGTTTTCGGGTCGCTCGGCGGCGAACCCGCGATGGGCGATGACGTCGACCGATCGGATGCGGACAGCAGTAGCGAACAGGAGCGAGGCGCTGCCGACGACGCCGCCGGCCAACAGCCGCCGGCGCGATAGCTGCGAGCGGAGCGCCATTACGGCTCGGGGGCCGCCGCGCGTCGCTCGCGGTCGGAGTCCGAGTGGTAGATCGCCTCGCCGGTCTCGGGATCGAACAGGTGGAGCCGATCGGCGTCGAGCGTCAGCGTGACGGCGTCGCCCGCGGCGCGACCGGTTCGGGGCGCGGTCTGGACCTTGAACTCGTCCTCGCCGGCCCGGCAGTAACACAGCAGCGTATCGCCGAGCGGTTCGGTCACTTGCACCGTCGCTTCGATCGGCCCAGTGGTCCGCTCGGGGTCGCCGCGGCCGTCTCGCCGTCGATCCGCAGTGCCAGCGCCGCCGGCGGACGACGCGTCGCGATCCGCGAGCGAGGCGTCTTCCGGGCGGAAACCGAGGACGGCGCTGTTGCCCTCGAGACCCTCGAGTTCCGGCGCGCCCGGCACCTCGATCGCGAACGCCTCGTGGCGGACGACCGGGCCGGACGGCCCCTCGTCGACGGTCACCTCGAGCATGTTCATCGCGGGGTCGCCGATGAACTCGGCGACGAACCGGTTCGACGGGTAGTCGTAGAGCCGCTGGGGCGTATCGACCTGCTGGATGCGCCCGTCGTTCATGACGACGACCCGATCGCCGAGCGTCATGGCCTCGGTCTGGTCGTGGGTGACGTAGACGGTCGTCGTCCCCAGCTCCTCGTGGAGCCGCGAGAGTTCGGTCCGCATCTCGACGCGAAGCTTCGCGTCCAGGTTGCTGAGCGGCTCGTCCATCAGGAAGACGGCCGGATCGCGGACGATCGCGCGGCCGAGCGCGACCCGCTGTTGCTCGCCGCCCGATAGCGCCGACGGCTTTCGGTCCAGCAGGTCCGCGATGCCGAGCGTCTCGGCTGCCTCGGTGACGCGCTGATCGATCTCCTCGCTCGAGAAGTCGGTCGCCGACCGCATCCCGAAGGTCATGTTCCGCTCGGCGGTCATGTGCGGGTACAGCGCGTAGTTCTGGAACACCATCGCGATGTCCCGCTGGTGGGGTTCTTGGGCGGTCACGTCCTCGTCGCCGATGCGGACGGTTCCCGCGGTCGGCGACTCGAGGCCGGCGATACACCGCAGCGTCGTCGACTTGCCGCAGCCGGAGGGACCGACGACGACGAGGAACTCCCCGTCGCGCACCTCGAGGTCGATCCCGTCGACGGCGGTGACGTCGTCGAAGCGCTTCCGTAGGGCTGTGAGTTCGATCGATGCCATTATTGGACTCCGAAGGTCTCGAGCAGCGGTTTTCGGAACACGATCAGGACGGCGAGCGGCGGCACCAGCGTGACGATCGAACCGGCCATCAGCAGCGGCCAGGCGATCTCGCCGGACTCGACGACCCCCTGTAGGAGGCGGATGCCGACCTGCGCGACCTGCATCGACTGGTCGTCGACGATCAGCAGCGGCCAGAGGTACTGGTTCCACGAGTAGATGAACATGATCACGGAAACGCCCGCGATCATCCCCTTCGACATCGGGATCAGTACGAACGCGAGGAACCGCAGGGGACCGACGCCGTCGAGCTTCGCCGACTCGACGAGCGAGGCCGGAATCGACAGGAAGTGCTGGCGCAGCAGGAAGACGGTCGTCGCGCTCGCAAGGTAGGGAATCGTCAGCGCCGCGAAGGAGTTCGCCCAGCCGAGATCGGCCGCCAGCTGGAACAGCGGGACGATCCGGACCGGCACCGGCAGCATCAGCGTCAGCAGGACGACCGCGAAGACGGCGTTCTTGAACGGGAACCGGTAGTAGACGATCGCCAGCGCCGCCAGCAGCGAGACCGCGAGTTTGCCGATCACGACGATAACCGACATGATCAGCGAGTTCAGCATGTACTGGCCCATGTCGTACCGGAACAGCACGTCGCGGTAGTTCTGCGCCGCCGTCTCGAGCGACAGCTCCGAGACGCTGGTGAACGTCGCCCGCGTGCCGAAGCTGATCAGCGCCGCGATCACCAGGGGCAACGCCATCAGGGAGACCGCGAGCAGCAGGCCGGCGTGGGCTCGCAGCGTCGCGCCGTCGAGGGCGGGCAGTCCGCGCTCGAGGTCGATGAGCCGCCGGGACTCGCCGCCGGTGGGCGCGTTCGTGCTCGTACTTGCGTTCGCGTTCGTGTTCGTGTTCGAGTGCCGTGACATGGTTAGGCTCCGTAGTGCACGCGTTCGTCCGAGAAGCGAAGCTGTGCGTACATCAGGAGGCTCACGACGGCGAACAGGACGACCGACTGGGCCGACGCGAGGCCGTGGTTGTTGAACTCGAAGGCGTTGCGGTAGAGGTCGAAGATCATGATGTTGGTCGCGCCGCCGGGACCGCCCTGGGTCATCAGGTCGATGAACGCGAACGTCCCGAAGAACGCGTAGATCGTGTTCATCACGACCAGGAACAGCAGGGTCGGCGAGATCAGCGGCACGTAAATCCGGACGAGTCGCGTCCAGCGGCCGATCCCGTCGAGTTCAGCGGCCTCCCGGAGCGTCGCAGGCACGTTGTTCAGCGCCGCGACGGTGAAGATGACGTTGTAGCCCAGTTGCTTCCAGATCGCCGCGACCGCGACCACGACGAACGCCTGGCGGCCGTCGCTGAACCAGTCGACCTCGAGTCCTGTGTACCCCTCGAGCACCGCCGTCAGCGTCCCGATCGAGGGGTGGATCAGGAACAGGAAGACGATGCCGGCGACCGCGGGCGGCAGCGCGTACGGCCAGATCGCGGCGATCAGGTAGCCCGACTGGCCCCAGTCGACCTCGTACAGCAGGAACGAGACGACCAGCGAGAGCGTCATCACGCCGACGACGACCGCCGCCGCGAACGCGACGGTGATCGCGACGCTCTCGTGGTACGCCGACGAGGACAGTAGCGTCTCGTAGTTGCCGAGCCCGACCCAGGTCCGCTGGCCGCCGAAGAACAGCGTCTGGTGGAAGCTCAGCTCCAGCGCCTCGAGCGCCGGGTAGTAGAGGAACACCGCCGAGACGAGCAGCGTCGGGGCCAGCAGGAGGTACGCGACGGAGATACCCCGGAGCTCGCCCAGCAGCGATCGGTCGTCCTCGCGAGCGTTCGCGACGGCGCCGCGGACGCCGTGCTCGCGCAGGTACGCGACCGTACCGCGAAGTCCCCGCTCGCGCAGGAACTGGCCGACGCCGAGGGAGCCGCCGTAGATTTCTTTCGTGTCTCGCGTTCCCATCGTTACGAGCCGCGGGCCTCGACGTAGCGCTCCATCTCGGCCTCGATTCCCTCCTTCATGCTCGCGAGCCCGTCCTCGAGGTCGGTCCGTTCCTCGAAAATCTCGACGGAGCCCTCCTGCAGTTGGACGGCCACCTGCCGCGCGGGGCCGACGAGCATGCGCTTGGTGGCGGTCGTCTGCTCGCTGGCGAGTAGCTGGTCGAAAGCCGTTCCGTGGTGGGGGCTCTCTTCGAACCAGCCGTCCTCCTCGAGTTGGTCGACAGCCTCACCGCGAACCGGGTAGTAGCCGGTCTCCTTGTGCCAGGTGATCTGGTTCTCCGGCTGGCTCATGAACTCGAGGAACTGGCCGACCTCGTCGGCGCGCTGGTCGGACATGTCCTCGGGGACCCACAGCGACGCGCCGCCGATGACGACGCCCTCGCGGCCGTCGATCGCCGGGTAGAAGCCGGTGCCGAGCTCGAAGCCCTGCTCCTCGCTCTGGGCGATGGCGCCGGCGACGGAGGCCGTCGACGTGAGCAGCATGCCGACGTTCTGGCCGTAGAAGAGGTCGGTCGCCTCGCCCCAGGCTTCCATCCCGGGATTCGTGTAGAGGTCCTCCTGGGCCATGTCGCGCCACCACGACCAGAGCCGCTCGCCGACGTCGGTCTCGGTGTGGACGGTCGTCGGATCGTCCGCCCAGCCGTTCTCGTTGTCCACGAGCGTCTGGCCCGCCAGCGAGTACCAGTGCTCGATGAACCAGACGTGGTTGGGCCAGGTGATCCCGTACTCGGCCGCGCCCGAGTCGACGATCTCGCGGGAGTACTCGGTGACTTCCTCGAGCGTCTCGGGCGGTGATTCCGGATCGAGGCCGGCTTCCTCGAAGATGTCCTTGTTGTAGTAGAGGATCGCGTTCGAGTTGTTGAACGGCAGCGAGTAGAGTTCGCCGTCGATCGTGAAGAAGTCCGTCACGGGGTCGAGGAAGTCGTCGACCGGGTAGTCGTCGGGGAGGATACCCTCGACCGACTGGAAGGCGTCTGTGTCGAGGATCTGCTTGGCGTGGAGGCTGTCGATCTGGACGACCTCCGGCATCGTCCCGGCGTCGATCGCCGCGAACGACTGGTTCAGGGTGTCCTCGTAGCTCCCCTGGTAGACCATCTCCACGTCGATGCCGGTCTCCTCCTGGAACTGGTCGCCCAGCCGCTCCATCGTCTCGCCGTTGCCGCCGCCCATCGCGTGCCAGACGGTGATCGCGTCCTCGTCCGGCTCCGACTCGAGTTCGGCGTCCGTCTCCGGTTCTTCTCCACCGGGCAGCGCGTCGAGGCAGCCGGCCATCGCGACGCTTCCGGTGAGTGCCACAGCACCGTTGCGCAGTACCGATCTCCGTGAGTTTCGGGTCACGAGTGTTCGGTCCGACAGCGCGGTAATGAACATTGCTAGGAACTAACCATACCTTCGCCGAGCAGAACGTATCGCTGTGAGTGACACTCAGCCGTACTGTGAGAATCGTAGCCACACCCGACTGAAACGGAGACTACGAGGCGGTCGACCACCGTGTCGCGAGTAACCGTTTAGGCGACAGGTCCCCGACGTGGGGGTATGACCGCCGATCCGCCGCTGGTGCTCGACATCGACGGAACGCTAACTCGCCCCGAAGGCTGGGGCATCGATCCGCGCGTCTTCGATCCGATCCGGGAGTGGGACGCGCCGGTCGTAATCGCCACCGGGAAGGCCTTTCCCTACCCCGTCGCGCTCTGTCACTTCGCCGGCGTGCCGGAACTCGTCGTCGCCGAGAACGGCGGCGTCGTCTACACCGGCGACGACGTCTTCTTCACCGCCGACCGCGAGGCCGCCCAAGCCGTCGCCGAAGAGTACCGTGCCGCCGGCTACGATCTGGGCTGGGGCCGCGAGGACACCGTCAACCGATGGCGCGAAACCGAGATCGCGGTCAACTTAGAGCAACCCGTCGAGCCGCTGCGGGAGATCGCCGCCGAGTACGGCCTCGAGGTGATCGACACCGGCTACGCCTACCACGTCAAGGACGCCGACCCGAACAAGGGCGAGGGCGTCGAGGTCATCGCCGAGCACGTCGGCTTCGACCTCGCCGAGGCGGTCGCCGTCGGCGACTCGATCAACGACGTCTCGACGTTCCAGGTCGCCGGCCGCAGTTTCGCCGTCGCGAACGCCGACGAGGCGGCCAAACAGGCGGCCGACGAGGTGCTCGAGGACGTCCACGCCGACGGCACGCTGTCGGTTCTCGAGCGAGTTCAGGGCACTCGCGAGGACGTGTGAGTTCGTATCACGAATATAAGTCGTTCGAGATCGATATGTTCGTATGGAAATCGTCGAGAACACGCTCGAGACGGACCTCGAGAGCGTGCTCGAGCGACCGCTGTTCTGTTACCTCGCGCAAGCCGTCGACGCCGGGCCGAGGCTCTCCCCGCTGTGGTTCCTGTGGGAGGACGGCGCGTGCTGGATCATCGCCCGGACGGATCGCTCGTACCTCGAGCGGGCGGACCGACAACCGGAGGCGGCCGTCGCGATCGTCGACTTCGACCGTCGGACCGGCCGCGTCGAGCACGTCGGGATGCGCGGGAGGGCGGCAGTCGAACCCTACGATCCGGACCGGGCCCAACGGCTATTGACGAAGTATCTGGGTAACGAGGTTGAGGACTGGCCGGACGGCTTCGTAGACCTGCGCCCCGACGACTACCGGCTCATCCGCTTCGACCCGGAGACGGTCGTCGCTCGAGACCAGTCGTATCCGGCGCCGCCGGTAGTCTGGAACGACGGCGACTAACCGCTCGGCGAAAGAGCGAGCGAGGCCGAACCGCGTTCAGTACCCCGTCTCGAACACGTCCACGATATCCGCCTTGTCCATCCGGCGCGGGTTCCGCTCGATGTTGTGCTCGGAGTGCTCGAGCGCGATGTCGGCGAAGGCGTCGAACTGCGATTCGTCGACGTCGCCGACCTCACGAATCTGATTCGGAATTCCAATGTCGTCGTTCAGCGCTTTCACGGCGTCGACGCTGCGGTGGGCGCGCTCGAGCGTCGACTCGTCCTCGCGTTCGGGAACCCCCAGCAGGCCCGCAATCTCGGCGAACCGATCGGGTTCGGCGGGGACGTTGTACTCCATCACGTGGGGCAGGAGCACGGCGTTGGCCAGTCCGTGGCCGAGCCCGCACTCGGTACCCAGCGGGTAGGTGAGCGCGTGGACGGCGCCGAGCCCGGAGTTGACGAACGCTTGGCCGGCCAGCATGGCCGCGAGGCTCATCGCGTAGCGGGCCTCGTCGTTGTGCTCGCCCTGGTGGACCGCCTCGCGGAGGTTGTCGCCGATCAACTCGATCGCGCGGCGGGCCAAGGCGTCGGTGTAGGGCGTCCGCAGCGTCGAAACGTAGCTCTCGACGGCGTGGGTCAGTGTGTCCATTCCGGTCGCGGCCGCAACCTGCGGCGGCAGCGAGCGGGTCAGTTCGGGATCGACGAGCGCGAGGTCCGCGAAGAGGTGCTCGGAGTAGACGACCTTCTTGTTCCCGCCGTCCTCCTTGTCCGCGAAGACGCCGATATGAGTCACCTCGCTGCCGGTGCCAGCGGTGGTCGGCAGCAAGATCGTGGGTCGACCGGGACCGGGAACGTTGCCCATCCCGAGCAGTTCGCGGACCGGCACGTCGTGTTCGGCCAGTGCGGACGCGAGCTTCGCGGTGTCCATGCTGGAGCCGCCGCCGACGCCGACCACGACGTCCGCGTCGACCGCTGCAATCTCCTCGGCCGCCGCCTCGGCGAGCGCGAGTTTCGGTTCCGGCGTGACGCCGTCGTAGGTCGCCACCTCGACCCCTGCTGCCTCGAGCGCCTCGAAGACCGGATCGGCCGCCCCGGCCTCGAGCACGCCCTCGTCGGTGACGACCAGCGCGGAGTCGACGTCCTCCTCGGCAGCGTAGGCCTCGAGTTCGCCCGCCGCGCCCATGCCGTACCGGATGTCGTTCGGACTGCCGACGCCGTTGACGTCGCGGATGGAACCGATGCCGTCGAACATGACGGGATACATACCGATCACCGGCAAAAGTGTTCCCATCCCACACGGCCGGCGGCGACCGGCGGCCCGCGACAGAACCCTTTTGCTCCGGCGGTCGAACGATTACGTATACGTATGCTCCTCGAGTCACCGATCGCCGTCCTCGGACTCCTCGCGACGGTCGGCGTGTTCGGGTACGTCTACCGCGACGCGACGAACGTCGAGATGGGGCGCCCGCTGCTGTGGGCGACGGTCGCGGCGGCCCCGGTGCTGGTCGGCCTCGGGCTCTACCTGTTCGCGTCGGTGCCGACGACGGGAACGATCATGACGGCCAACACCGGCGCGGTGATCTACACGTTCGAACGGGAGGTCATGCTCGAGGACGACGACCCGCCCGAACCGGGCGAGTTGCCCCATCAGAAGTGAGACGCCGAGGAGGGGAGATCGCGTGCGACCCGCCGCGGGCCGGTGTGAAACCCGCGGTGACGCGCCACGTCGACCTTTCAATCCGATACTTACGAGCGGCCGCGAGTGCCGAGCGCGGTTATTATTGCGCTGGATTCTCTAGAGCGCTCCAATGAGCGACTCCGAAAGTGGTCCGAAGCAGGTCGATTCACCGGACTACCACAGCGAGAACCACACCGCCGCCCAGACCTGCGGCTGGACGGCCAACGCCTTACGCGGGGAGGGCCGGTGCTACAAGAACGTCTGGTACGGCATCGAGTCCCACCGCTGCATCCAGATGACGCCGGTCGTCAAGTGCAACGAACGCTGCGTCTTCTGCTGGCGCGACCACCGAGGCCACGCCTACGAACTGGACGACGTCGAGTGGGACGACCCCGAGGCCGTCGCCGACGCCTCCATCGACCTCCAGAAGAAACTCCTCTCGGGCTTCGGCGGCAACGACGAGGTTCCCCGCGAACGATTCGAGGAGGCCATGGAACCGCGCCACGTCGCCATCTCGCTGGACGGCGAACCCACGCTCTACCCCTACCTGCCGGAACTGCTCGAGGCCTTCCACGAGCGCGACATCACGACCTTCCTCGTCTCGAACGGCACCAATCCCGACGTTCTCCGGGAGTGCGACCCGACCCAACTCTACGTCAGCGTCGACGCGCCCGAGCGCCACACCTTCGATCAGGTCGTCAAGGCCGTCGAGGACGACGCCTGGGAACGCCTGCTCGAGACGATGGACGTCCTGCGGGAGAAAGAGGAGACCCGAACGGTTCTGCGGACGACGCTGGTCGACGGCGAGAACATGCACCACCCCGACTGGTACGCCGGCTTCTACCAGCAGGCCGACCCCGACTTCATCGAACTAAAGGCGTACATGCACGTCGGCCACTCGCAGGGCCGACTCGACCGCTCGTCGATGCCCGACCACGAGGACGTCGTCGCGTTCGCGGAAGACGTACGGGAGTACATGCCCGAGTTCGACGAACTCAAGGGCGTGCCGCCGTCCCGCGTCGCCCTGCTGGCGAAGACCGAGGACACGTGGGTCCCCAAGCTGAAGAAAGACAGCGACTTCTGGGCGCGGGATCCGGTGACGGGCGACTGATCGACCGGCCCGGCTTGCCCCAATCTCGATCGTGTTCGCTCGAGTGCGAGCAACCGTTTACGGAGACGCCAGTTCGTATTCGTCTGACAACATCTCGTCGACGTGCGCTATACGCTGTCGGGGAGTGACGCGCCGCTGAGTGGGATCGAAGTCGATCACCCCGGCTGCACGCAGCATCGGGATGTGTACGTGCAGCAGTTCGACTTCGATCACAGTCCGTCGATCGATCGGTGCCGGATTCGCTGGCGGCTCGCACTCGGCGATCGCTGCCACCAGTTCGTCGACGGTGATCGCCCCCCTGTCGCGGATCGTTGCGACGATCGTTCGTCGACGCTCGTTCGCCGCGATTCTGTGTAGTTCGTCCCGGCGCAGTCGGTTGGAGTCCCCCATGATCGATCGACAGAGCGATATTTACAGCAGGGGGTTATCATGTTATCCGGTGGAACTGTTTCAGGGCGTGCACGACGTACGGGCGGTGAGCGACGGAACTGCCGCTCCGTCGCGATCGACGACTGAACGATCTCAGAGTTCCGCGGCGGATTTACGTCGCGCGGCCGAGCGGTACTCCTGGTACAGGTCGCTCGCCCACTCCGCGACCGACGGCTCGGTCGTTTCCAGCAAGGCCCGCGGAAACCCGTCGTCGTCCTCGACGCCGAGTTGAATCGTCCGCGCGTCGTCGATCCCGAGGTAGAACGGCAACGGCCCGTCAGAGACGAGCAGCGTCATCCGACCCGTCTGCAACTGCTCGCGAAACAGCGGGGCGAACGACTCGGATTCGATCGTCCGCTCGACTTCCGGAGAGACGATCAGTTCGGCCTCGAGGTCGCCGTTCGTGACCCGTTCGTGGAGGAGTTTGCAGCCCTCGAGTTCGGTCGACGGGAGAAACGCGCGAAACTCCGCCGTCGACCGCATAAACTCCGTTTGCGTGCGGCCCGGTTTGTACGGATCACCGGGCGTCGAGGGGGTGATCGTCGCGCCCTCGAGCTGGTCGATCTCGAGGTCGTGCTCCGAGAGCGGAAACCACTCGAGGAACGGCGAGAGCTCCTCCGCCGCGCGGAGGGTCTCGACGAAGTCCAGAAACCCCTCGGCGACGAGCGTGCCGACGGGCGTCAGCCGGTGGCGGTCGGCGTGGCGCTCGACCCAGCCGCACTCCTCGAGCGCGGAGAGCGACCGGGCGACCGTCGACCGCGAACTGTCCAGTTCCGTCCGCAGTTCGCGTTGCGTCGCCGGCCCCGACTCGAACAGCCGCGTCAGGATATCGATTCGCGCGTCCGACCGAACGAGAAACGAAATGTGTTCGCGTGGCGCCGTCGGGTCCCCCATATGCCACCGCGTTTGCAGACGAGTACCATAGTCGATTTGGCTCCGGTTATACTGATCGGCATTAGGCTGATTCCGAATGGTTGGATCGGCGAGAAGATTTAAGGACGAACCGCTAAAACCCACCGCGAGTGAGTCTCCGATCGTTTCTCGAGGCCGTCGGGCCACCCGATCACGCCTTGGCCGTCGTCGGCGACACGAGCGGACCGCTCGAGGGGATGCTCGCGGAGACGTTCGCGGAGACGCCGGTCGACGTCGCGTCGAGCGACGCCACGACGGATCTCGACCGTTCGGCGCTCGATCTCGAGGCGAGTTCCGAGGGTGACACTACCGTCGTACTACTCGAAGACGACACGCCGATCGCGGCCTCCTCGATGGACGAACTCTACGAGTCGATCCTCGCGATCAACTCCGACCTCTTTACGACCGGCGCGCGCGGGCTCGGCGAGATCGCGCTCCCGGACGTGCTCGCAGACCTCGCTGATACGCGCCTGCGCCTGCGAGGGTATCCGCTCGCCCACAACGAAAAACTGGTCCTGATCCTGCTCTCGCGGTACATCGAGCAACGGGCCTGGCTGGGCGACGGCGGCACGCTCCACACGGCGTTCCAGCACCTCTCGCGGCTCAACGACGAGGTCGGCACGCTGGCAGTCTACGAGGAACTCGAGCGGACCGCGGTCGACGTCCACGTCTACGGCGTCCCCGATGACCGCAGCGTGACCGACGAGTTAGACGTGACAACCCACACCGGAACGGCCGACGAGTACCGGAACGGCTGGTTCGTCGTCTACGAACCCGACGATCGGACGACCGATCCGGACCCCGCCGCCCTGCTGTGTCTCGAGACCGAGCCACGGATCTGGGACGGCTTCTGGACCTTCGATCCCGAGCGCGTCGCCGCCCTCGAGGAGTACGTGGCGACCGAACTGTAGGGAGCGACGGCTCCCTCGGCGGTCCCCGAAGCGTCTCCGACGGAAACCGGCAAGCGGCGGGACAACCGGTGGCTTTTCCACCTGCGGGTTCGGAGTACGCAATGAACCGTCGACAACGGCGTAACAGTTGTGTTACGCATCCCATATTCGATATCCTTTTGGGAGGGCGCCGCTAACGTACGGACATGTCACTGACAACGGAGTCCGCCGTCGGCCACGACGAACTCGCCGTTCTCAAGCTACTGGCGCTCGAGGGCGGGCTCGAGGGCGACGTCAAGATCTCCTGTGCTCGTCTCGCGGAGCGCCTCGACGCGTCGAACCAGACCGCCTCGCGGCGACTCCAGCGCTTGGAGAGCGCCGATCTCCTCGAGCGCGATACCGTCAGCGACGGCCAGTGGGTCGCGATCACCGACGACGGCGAGCGCGCCCTCCACGCCGAGTACGAGGACTACCGTCGCATCTTCGAGACGGACGCCGAGGTCGACCTCGAGGGGACCGTCACCAGCGGCATGGGCGAGGGCCGCCACTACATCTCGCTGCCGGGCTACAACCGCCAGTTCGAGGAGCGCCTGGGCTACGAGCCGTTCCCGGGCACGCTGAACGTCGACCTGCGCGAGGACAGCGTCCGCCGACGCAGCGCCGTCTCCTCGCTCGAGCCGGTGCCGATCGACGGTTGGGAGGACGACGATCGGACCTACGGCCCCGCCGTCTGCTACCCCGCGACGGTCGAGACAAGCGCGGGCGAGACCTACGAGGACGCCCACACGATCGCCCCCGAGCGGACCCACCACGACGAGGACCAACTCGAGGTCATCGCGCCGGACAAGTTGCGCGACGAACTCGACCTCGAGGACGGCGACCACGTCACCGTCTCGGTGGGTGATCGCGAATGACGGGCCGACACGCGGGCCCCCAGTCGAATCCGAACGCGACCGCCGACGGCGGAACCGCAGGCGCGGCGACAGCCGACGCCGACAGCGTCGACGAGGCACTCGAGGCGCTGCGGGCCGGCGAACCGATTCTCGTGCACGACGCGGCCGACCGCGAGGGCGAGACGGACCTGATCTACCACGCTGACGCGGTCACGCCCGAGGCCGTCGCACGCCTGCGCAACGACGCCGGCGGGCTCGTCTGCGCCGCGCTGGGCCACGAGGTCGCCGAGGCGTTCGATCTCCCCTTCTACGGCGACGAGGTCGACCACCCCGCGGCCGAGGCCCACGAGCTCGGCTACGACGACCGCTCGTCGTTCTCGCTGACGGTCAACCACCGCGACACCTACACCGGCATCACGGATAACGATCGCTCGACGACGATCCGAGCGCTCGGCGAGGCCGCCGCCGCGCCGGCGGACACCGACTTCGCCGCCGAGTTCCGCGTCCCCGGCCACGTTCACCTGCTGAAGGCCGCGCCCGACCTGCTCGCACAGCGGGAAGGCCACACGGAACTCGGCATCGCGCTCGCGAGCGCCGCCGACCTCTCGCCCGCGGTCGTCGTCTGCGAAATGCTGGACGACGAAACCGGCGAGGCGCTCTCGCCGGCCGACGCCCGCGCCTACGCACGGCGCCACGACTTCGTCTACCTCGAGGGGCGGGACGTCCTCGAGCGACTCGCCTGATCGGTTCGTCTCCGTTTTCGGTCAGTCACCTTCGGACTCGAGTCCGGTTCGGTCGGCATCGGAACCGCTCCGGTAGACCGCGTAGAGAACGAGCACGGCGATCGTAAAGTCGAAGCTGTGTTCGACGAGGTGGTGGACGGTCATCGGCACGAGTCCGAACACGGTTCCGAGCCCCGTAATCGACCGTGCGACGAGCAAGCCGAGAACGATCGTGATCAACAGATATCGCGGTGATCGCCGTCGAGAGTACGCGACGACGCTGCATCCGAAGAGGATCGTCGTCCCGACGACCGCCAGAACGATAATCGCGAGTAAGACCGGCGCGAGTTTCGGATCCAGCCACCCGACGTCGAACGGATTCGTGTGGTCCATCGCCGCTATCCTACATCGGCGGGAGAGTCACGTATGTGCTTCGGTCGGATACTCGGCGGTTGGCCCGGAAGCGAGGTGAACGCCTGTCGCCTGCAGTTGCAGGCCGCGCCACGATCAGCGCGGTTTCCGTAGTTCACTACCGATATCACGATCCGTCGTATGACCGGTTCTCAAATGTCGGGAACCGGCGGAACCCGTTATCAGTCCGGCACCGCTAGCCGCGAGTACTGACCGGAGCCGCGATCACTGCCATGACCGATACTCGACGTACGATCCGAGCACACGTCCAGTCGAACGCCGGAATCCACTTCAACGAACTCGTCCGCGAATCGGAGTTCGCGCCGGGACAGATCCAGTATCACATCCGCCGGCTGCTCGACGAGGACGCCCTCGTTCGCGAGGAGTTCTACGGCCGGACGCACTATTATCCGACGGCGTACGACGAGTGGGAACGCGCCGCGCTGGCCCTGTTCCGCCGCGAAACGACCCGCGATATCGTTATCTACCTGATCGGCAACGATTCGGCCGTACCGAGCGAGGTCGCCGACGCCCTCGAGATCGCCCGGAGCACCCTCGAGTACCACCTCGATCGGCTCGTCGACCGCGGGATCGTCGAGAAACGGTACGACGATCGGAACCGGGTTACGCTCGAACTCGCCGCGCCCGAGCGAACGGGCGAGTTACTCTCGGACGTGGAGCCGACCGTCCCCGACCGGTTGATCGACCGGTTCACGCGGCTCGTCGACGACCTGCTCGAGGACGCGTCCGGCGCGGAGTCCGCATAGTCCCGCCCTCGTTTCTGACCCGTCCCCGCCCTCGAGTCGCGACCCGTCGAACGACGGTCGGCCTCGAAAATCGCGAACACTTAGTACGGTGGCTTGCAACACACCCGATAATGGGATTCGACGAGATGGACGTCGACACGATCTGGATGGACGGCGAGTTCGTCGACTGGGACGAAGCGCAGGTCCACGTGCTCACCCACGGCCTCCACTACGGCAGCGGGGTCTTCGAGGGCGCACGCTGTTACGACACCGAAAACGGGCCGGCGATCTTCCGCTGGGAGGAGCACCTAGAGCGGCTCTTCCACTCCGCCAAGCCCTACGACATGGACATCGACTTCACGAAGGAGGAACTCACCGAGGCGACCAAGGAACTCATCCAGCGCCAGGACTTGGAGTCCTGTTACATCCGCCCGATCGCCTTCTACGGCTACAACTCGCTGGGCGTGAGTCCGAAGGACTGCCCGACCAAGACCGCCATCGCGGTCTGGCCCTGGGGCGCCTACCTCGGCGAAGAAGCGCTCGAGGAGGGGATCGAAGTGATGATCTCCTCGTGGCGCAAGCACGCCTCGAGCCAGATCCCGACCAACGCGAAGACGACGGGACTGTACGTCAACAGCATGCTCGCAGGCGAGGAGGCCCGGCGCAACGGCTACGCGGAGGCGATCGTCCTCAACAAGGAAGGCCACGTCGCGGAAGGCCCCGGCGAGAACCTCTTCCTCGTGCGCGACGGCGAGATCTACACGCCCGGCCTCTCGGAGTCGATTCTCGACGGCATCACCCGCGACACCGTGATCGAACTCGCCGAGGACCTCGGGTACACGGTCCACGACAACGTCTCGATCTCTCGAGGCGAACTCCACACGGCCGACGAACTGTTCTTCACCGGCTCCGCGGCCGAGGTGACGCCGATCCGGAAGGTCGACAACGTCGTCGTCGGTGACGGCTCCCGCGGGCCGATCACCGAGGACATCCAGTCGACGTTCTTCGACGTCGTCGAGCGCAAGACCGACGAGTACGACGAGTGGTTCGAGTACGTCTGAACCGATTCACTCGCTTCAGTGGACGACGTTAGTCGTCCGCTCGAGTGTCCTCGTGGACGCTTTTCGTTTCTACGTCGCCGTTGCTACCCGCCGAACGAGACACTATCCTCTCCTGCAGGACACGCAAATGCCACGCCGAGAGCTAACCGGCCGGATCGCTGTCTCTCGAACGATGCGATCACTGCTCCAGCTCCCGCGTTCGCGTTCTCGAGGGCGATCCGAACCCGAACCCGAATCCGTCCCCCAGCCGAGCACGACCGCACGCGGGGAGACGGAAGCCGACTCGATCGCCGACGACCCGCTGTTCCGCCTCGGACGGGCTATCTTCGGCGGCATTCTCGCGTTCACCGCGGTGGACAACCTCCGGAACTTAGACGAGCGCGTCCAGTACGCCGACGCCAAGGACGCGCCGGCGCCCGAACGGTCGGTGCCGGCGGTCAGTACGGCGTTGCTGGCCGGCGGGCTCGGCGTGGCGCTGTGGCGCCGGCCGGCGACGGGCGCGGCCGCCATCGCCGGCTTTCTCGCGGGGACGACGCCCATAATGCACGACTTCTGGAACGAGGACGATCCGACGGAGAAACAGCAGGAACTCACGCACTTCCTCAAGAACGGCGCGCTGTTCGGCGCAGCGCTCGCGTTCATGACGCAGGGCCGGCGCCGGGACGAGCAGTAGCGCGGTCACCGTACGGACTACTGGAAGTCATTTCCGGCGCAACTGCGACCCGTGCAGCGGTTGGGCCGGTAACTCGTTACAGTACCGTATCAGTCGTCGTCCGACGCCTCTGCGTTCTTGTTCGGACTCGCTTCGTCGACCACGTCGATCGAGACCCCCGCGTCCATCCCTCGCTGACGATCGGCATCGCCGAACCCGGCGCTTAGGACCCGCGTCAGCGCGTCCTCGACGTCCTCGTCGAGTTCGTCGATCCGCTCCGGCTGAACCTCGATGACGTACCCGGTCGTGATGTTCGGCGACGTCGGCAGAAAGAGGATCTCTCGGCCGTCGTCAGTGACCTTTCCGGTCTTGAAGGCCGTCATGCGGAGTCCGTCCCACACCTCGAGTTTGACCGGCTTCTGCAGTGATTCCTGTTCGCCGAAGGCGGTCTCGGCGGCCATCTTCGAGGCGTTGTAGATGACCCGCATCACGGGGACGCGGTTCGCGACGTTGTCGACGAGTCGCTCGACGAGGCTGCCGACCGTGGTCCGCATGAGGTAGCCGACGGAGAAGGTGAGGATCGTAAAGACGGTCAGGGCGACGACGACGCGCAGGAACTGCGCGAGCTGTTCGCGAGTTTGCTCGTTGCCGAGGGGCTCGAGCGCTTCGGGTTTGAGTATGATCCCGGGGGTAACGCCGGCGACGATCCCGTAGAGCCAGTAAATAGCGTAGAGAGTGATGAGAATCGGGCCGAGGACGATGAGCCCGCTCGCGAAGTCCCGCTTCCACGAAGCCATGTGGTGAGACTCTCACCACGGGCTAATGAGCCCTTCCCTTTAGCGCCCGAGCACCGCCCGGAGGGCGAACCGGAGGTTCTCCGTCCGTTCCATCGCGCGCCGGTAGAAGTACGACTTCCAGCGCGGGCCGTAGGGAACGTACTGCCAGACCTCGTAGTCGCCGGCGAGTTCGTACTGGGCGTCCTCGCGGACGCCCATGAGCAGCTGGAACTCGCAGTCGGTGCCGTACTCCTCGTGCAGATCGATCGCGCGCTCGATCATCGCCGGATCGTGGCTTCCAACCGCGATCGTCGGGCCGTCGCCGTAGTGTTCGAAGGCGTACTCGAGCAAGGTCTCGTACTCGCGATTGACCCGGTCGGCGTCTTTGTAGGCGATGTCGGCCGGCTCGTCGTAGGCGCCCTTGACGAACCGGACCTTTCCCGGCACGTCGGCGAGCCGCTCGACGTCGTCGCGGGTTCGCTTGAGATTCGCCTGGACGCAGACGCCGACGCCCCCCTCGTGCTTGCGTGCGAGATCCTCGAAGGCGTCGAGGGTCGCGTCGGTCGTCGTGTGATCTTCCATGTCGATCCAGACGAAGACGCCGTGATCCGCCGCGGCGTCGACGACGCCCGCCAGTTCCTCGCGGAACACGTCCTCGCCGAGGTCGAGTCCCAACTGCGTGGGCTTGACCGAGATGCAGGCCTCGAGGTTCGAGCCCGCGATATCGCCGACCAGCGCCCGGTACTCGGCGGCGTCCGAGCGCACGGGCGGGCGCTCGTCGTAGTGTTCGCCAAGCAGGTTGACGATCGCCTTGACGTTGCGGCCGTTGAGCCGACGGACGTGCTCGAGGGCCTCCGCGGGTGACTCCCCCGCGACGAACCGGTCCGCGATCGGCGGAATCATACCCCGGATATCGACGGCCGGACGTAAGGTGTTTGGTGTCCGTGAAAGTGTGTGCGACGGACCGGTACGGGCGACGGCTGCGCTGTGCTCGAGCAAAGGTCGTCGCCCGACGGCGATTCGGCGCCCCGACTGGCCCCGCGACGGCGACGAGAAACCACCGGCGATTAAGACGCGGGGGTTCGTCCCCGCGGATATGACGCTACTCGAGACTGTCGTCGTCGCTTTCTGGGCGATGTTGCCGGCCTACGTCCCTAACAACGCCGCGGTGCTTGCCGGCGGGGGACGACCGATCGACGGCGGCCGCACCTGGGGCGACACGCGAGTCCTGGGAGACGGCAAGACCTGGCGCGGCACGGCGATGGGCATCTTCGCCGGGCTCGCGCTGGCGGCCGTCTTGACCGTCCTGGCGCCGGCCGTCAGCGACGCGCTCGGGTTCGACGTGCCCGAGTTCGAGCCCCTCGCGGCGGTCGGCCTCGCCGCCGGGGCGATGCTCGGCGATATCCTCGCGTCCTTCCTCAAGCGCCGAACCGGCCGCCAGCGCGGCGCGATGTTCCCCGGGCTCGATCAGCTCGACTTCGTGGTCGTCTCCCTGCCGCTGACCGCCCTGCTCGCGACCGACTGGTTCCGCGCGGTCTTCACCTGGAACGTGATTCTGGTCGTCGTCGTGGTCACGCCGATTCTGCACGTCTCGACGAATATGATCGCGTACAAACTCGGTCTGAAGAACGAGCCCTGGTAGCGCCGCGGGAGCGGCGCCGACTATTCTGACGGCACGTCGTCCAGCCACTCCGGCCGGACGTTCTCGGTCGATTCGGCGACGTCGTACTCGAACGTCGTCGCGTACGATTCGCCGCGCTCGAGCAGGTATTCGCCCCACGTTTCGGCGTCGACGCGTTCGACGGTGACGTTCGCATGCCGTAGCCGACCGTCGGGGCCGACGCGCACCTCGCCGTCGGCGTCGGCGACGTACACCGTCTCGTGGCTCGACCGTTCGAGTTGGACGTCGATCCAGCCGGTTCGCGGTTCGTAGGTCTCGACCGTCGTTCCGTCGACAGTCGTCTCGTCCGTTTCGGTAAATGCGGCCATCTCGAGTTGCGAGTGCGACAACCGATCCGGGAAGGTATCCCCGACCGGACCGTCCGCCCGATCGGCCGCGCCGTCGGACGCGGCGAGGATGGCGCCGTGCTCGTCGTCGACCGTTCGGACGACCTCATCTTCGGACCCGGCGAGCCACTCCTCGAGTCGCGCCTCGCTTTCGAACGCGACCTTCGTGTACCGTTCCCCGTCGCCGGTCCAGTAACTGTCGTACGAACTGTCCTCGAACAACAGGACGGACCGCTGTGCCCCGGTTTCGGCGTCGACGATCGATTCGCGCTCGAAGAAGCGGTCGCCGTCGACGAGCACCGTTTCGGTAACGGTGTACGAACCCTCGAGTCCGGTCGGCGTCGCGGGCGACGATGCGGTCGCGTCGGTAGGCGAGTAGCCCGCGAGCATTCCGGTCGTCGCGGCGGCCAGCAGGACGACGATGCCGACGATTGCGTACCGTCGATTCATATCCGGTAGTGACAGCAATATAATAAAATAGTTCCGCTGTGAGGACCGGCTCAGCATCGGCCGTGCCGACGCGTTCCACACCGCTTATTTCGTCTGGGCACGCGCCTTCGAGCAATGACGAATCAGGAACTCATCGACGCGCTGCGCGAGGCCGACGCCGTCCGATTCGGCGAGTTCGAACTCTCCCACGGCGGCACCAGCGAGTACTACGTCGACAAGTACCTCTTCGAGACCGATCCGACCTGCCTCGAGGCCATCGCGGAGGCTTTCGCCGACCGGGTCGGGCCGGACGACAAACTCGCCGGCGTCGCCCTCGGCGCGGTCCCGCTCGCGGCCGCTACGAGCGTCGCGGCCGACGCCCCCTACGTCATCGCCCGCAAGCAGCGCAAGGACTACGGCACGGCCAACCTGATCGAGGGCCGCCTCGAGGAGGGCGAGGAGGTCGTCGTCCTCGAGGACATCGTGACGACGGGGACGAGCCTCGTCGACGCGATCGAGGCCCTGCGGGACGCGGGCGCGACCGTCGACCGTGCACTGGTCGTCGTCGACCGGCAGGAAGGCGGCCGCGAGAACGTCGAGGACGCCGGCGTCGAGATGGAGGCGCTGGTGACCGCGGAGGAACTGCTGGCGGACGCTGAGCGGGACTGACCGCAGCGACACCGGTTTCACTCACTCTCGAGCGACCAGCGATACCGATGACCGTCGACATCCCTTCACACGCGCCGCGAGAGCAGCAGACGATCAGCCTCTCGCCGTCGAACCTCGAGGCGTTCGAGGCGTTCCGGGAGTGGACCGTCGAGGGAACCGGACTGACGGCCGCGGCCCGAGTCACCGATTCCGACGGACGAATCGCGCTCGTGAAGAACCGCTGGTCCGACGGCTGGATCGTCCCCGGCGGTGCGGTCGAGCCGGGCGAAGCGCCCGCCGATGCCGCGCCGCGCGAAGTGCTCGAGGAGACGGGCCTCGAGGCGACGATCGACGACCCGCTGTTCGTGATCGACCAGACCTACGTTTGCGAGACGGCGGACGGCGAGACCCGACTGTCGGCGCAGTTCCTCGTGTTCGACGCCCGCGCGGACGGATCGATCCCCGCCGTCGAGCAGTTAGGCGTCGAACGGGGCGAAATCAGAGCGGCGCGGTGGTTCGAGACGCTGCCTTCGAATCTGCACGAAGACGATCTGTTTCGACCGTACCTCCGAGAATAGCTGTGGTTGGACGGTACCGCCCGTCGGCTCTCACTGCCCGTACGACTCGAACTTTTCGAGCACCGTCTCGAGTTGGTCGTCCGTCAGCGTCTGCGGTTCCAGCCCCGCGGAGCGCGACTCGAGGTAGAGCCGCGCGAGGCTCTCGACGTGGTGGGTGTTCTCGAGGGCGGTCTCTAAGTCGGGGGCGGTGACCACGAGGCCGTGGTTCTCGATGAGCGACGCCGTCGAGCTGGCTTCGGTCATCGCGGTCACGATGTTTTCGGCGAGTTCGTCGGTGCCGTAGGGCGCGTACTCCGCCACCGGAACCCGCTTGCCGACGGCGACGATCATGTAGTGGATCGGCGGCAGCGGCTGGTCGGCGACCGCCAGCGCCGTCGCCCACGGCGAGTGGGTGTGGACGATCGCGCCGACGTCCTCGCGGCGGTAGATGGCGCTGTGCATCGGCACCTCGCTGCTGGGGGCCATCTCGCCGTCCAGTCGCTCGCCGTCGGTGCCGACGACCGGCACGTCTTCGGCGTCGAACCCGTCGTAGGGGACGCCGGTCGGAGTGATGGCGAAGGCGTCTCCGGGCCCGGCGTCGGTGCCGTCGCCGCGACTGCGAACGCTCAAATTCCCCGTCCGACCCGGCGTGAGGTCGGCCAACTCGGACGCGTGCTCGACGACTGCTCGGCGCTCGGTCTCGAGGATCACGATACCAGATCGGTTAGGTCTCCGAGAGTATCTATGCTGTGGTCGGCTTCCCGTTCCGCCGCAGCGCGGTCCGCCGATTCGTTCGCGTCCGAATCCTCGCTCGCATCGAACAGCACGGTCTCGAGGCCGACCGCGTTCGCGCCGACGATGTCTGCCTCGAGGTCGTCGCCGACCATCACCGCCTCCGACGCTCGGCAGTCGAGTCGCGCGAGCGGCAGCGTGAACATGACCGACGCGGGCTTCTCCTGGCCGGTTTCCTCGGACGTGAGTACGAGGTCGACGTCGTCGGTCAGCCCCAGCGCCTCGAGTTTCGCGAGCTGGATCGCCGCCGTGAGGTTGGTCGTGATCGCGATATCGATGCCTCGCGCTTGCAGTTCCTCGAGCGTCTCTTCCGCCTCGGGGACGAGGCTCATCTCCTCGAGGTAGGCGCTCCAGTAGGCGTCGCCGAGCGCCAGAGCGTCCCCCGGTTGCGGTTCGCCGGTGTGGATCTCGAAGGCGCGCTTGAAGTAGAGGTACCGCTCGTGGGAGGCAGCGGTCCCGCCGGTGTCGAGTTTTACCTCGCGGCGGCCCGCCTGGTAGAACTCGGTGAACGACTCGTGATCGAGGTCGTAGCCCAACTCCTGGGCCCGCTCGAGGGCGGCGGTTTGCCCCGCGCGGTTACACGGGGGGTACGGGTACAGCGTATTGTCGAGGTCGAAGAGCACGGCGGTTGCCATGCGCTACCAGTTGTACGGCAGCGAGAAACGAGTACCGGTCTCGGTACCGACTGCCCCGAGACGGCAAGCCAGCGACACGGCGCCACGACTGCCGTTGCCGCGCTCGCAGACCATCACAATGTTTTTAACCTGCTCGAGACTACGCGTATCCACGATGGTAGGTGTCCGCTTTACAGGGGCGTTTGCCCGCTTCTAATCCACACCTACCGCTCGCTGTGTCGCCGTTGTTCGATCGACAGAGTCGAGCGGCCCGGGCGGACCACCCGCCGAACTTCTCACAGAAGTTCCCAGATCAGTTACAGCCATAGCCACAGCCACACTACACCCATGTCAGAATCAGATTCACAGGAGCAGATCGCAGTCGTACTGCCGGACGGATCGGAACTCGCAGTCGACGCCGGTGCAACCGTCGAGGACTGCGCCTACGAGATCGGGCCGGGCCTCGGCAGCGACACCGTCGCCGGCAAGTTAGACGGCGACCTCGTCGCCAAGGAGGAACCCGTCTACGACGGCGCCGAACTCGAGATCATCACCGACGGGAGCGACGAGTACCTCGAGGTCATGCGCCACTCCGCGGCCCACTGTCTCGCCCAGGCCGTCGAACGACTGTACGACGAGGACGAGGTCAAACTCGCGATCGGGCCGCCGACCGACGAGGGCTTCTACTACGACTTCGACAATCTCGACGTCGACGAGGAGGATCTCGCCGACCTCGAGGCCGAAATCGAGGAGATCATCGAGGCCGACTACGAGATCGAGCGCGAGGAAGTCTCGATCGAAGAGGCCGAAGAACGGCTCGCGGGCGAGCCCTACAAGCTCGAGCTCCTCGAGGAGTTCGCCGAGGAGGACGACACCGTCACCTTCTACAAGCAGGGCGAGTGGGAGGACCTCTGTGCCGGCCCACACGTCGACTCGACGGGCGAGATCGGCGTCGTCGAACTGCTCGAGATCGCCGGCGCCTACTGGCGCGGCGACGAGGAAAACGAGATGCAGACCCGTATCTACGGGACGGCCTTCGAGGACGAGAGCGACCTCGAGGACTTCTTGGAGCGTAAACGCGAGGCCGAGAAACGGGACCACCGCCGGATCGGCAACGAGATGAACCTGTTCTCGATCCAGGACGTCACCGGCCCCGGCCTCCCCCTCTACCATCCGCCGGGCAAGACCGTCCTCAAGGAACTCGAGGACTTCGTCGAGGACCTGAACAAGGACGCGGGCTACGAGTACGTCGAGACGCCCCACGTCTTCAAGACGGACCTGTGGCACAAGTCGGGCCACTACGACAACTATCAGGACGACATGTTCATCTTCGACGTGGGCGACGACGAGTTCGGCCTGAAGCCGATGAACTGTCCGGGCCACGCCGCCATCTTCCAGGACCAGTCCTGGTCGTATCGGGACCTCCCGATCCGCTACGCCGAGAACGGCAAGGTCTATCGGAAGGAGCAGCGCGGCGAACTCTCCGGCCTCTCGCGGGTCTGGGCGTTCACCATCGACGACGGCCACCTGTTCGTCCGTCCCGACCAGATCAAGCAGGAGGTCGAGCAGATCATGGACATGATCACGGACGTCCTCGAGACGTTCGACCTCGAGTACGAGATGGCGCTGGCCACGCGCCCCGAGAAGTCGGTCGGCTCCGACGAGATCTGGGAGAAGGCCGAGTCGCAACTCGAGTCCGTCCTCGAGGAGCACGGCCACGAGTACGAGGTCGAGGAGGGCGACGGCGCCTTCTACGGGCCGAAGATCGACTTCGCGTTCGAGGACGCCATCGGCCGCTCGTGGGACGGCCCGACGGTCCAACTGGACTTCAACATGCCCGAGCGGTTCGACCTGAACTACGTCGGCGAGGACAACGAGGAACACCGCCCGGTCATGATCCACCGCGCGCTGTACGGCAGCTACGAGCGGTTCTTCATGATGCTCATCGAGCACTACGAGGGCCGGTTCCCGCTCTGGCTCGCCCCCGAGCAGGTCCGCGTACTGCCGATTTCGGACGACAACCTCGGCTACGCCCACCGGGTCGCCAACGAGTTCGACGACTTCCGCGTCGAGGTCGACGACCGCGACTCCACCTTAGAGCGCAAGATCCGCGCGGCCCACGACGACCGCGTCCCCTACCAGATCATCGTCGGCGACAACGAGGAGGAAGACGGGAACATCTCCGTCCGCGACCGCTTCGAGGATCAGGAGTACGACGTCGAAATCGAGGCGTTCAAAGCGCACCTCGAGTCCGAGGTCGAGGAACAGCGGACCCAGCCGGACTTCCTGCAGGACTGACCGCGGTCATCCGCCGTCGCTGACCGCCGTTTCTTCTGACCGATTCCCGACGACCGCACGAACGGTCCGCCTTCCCACGAACCGCGGCACGCGCTCGGCGTACCGCTCGTACTCTGCGCCGTACCGCTCGCGAAGCCACGGCTCCTCGGCGAACGGCAGCGAGAGCCACCAGCCGAGGTAGATCGCACAGACGACGGCCACGGGCGCGGAGTTCGCCAGCAGCGCGAACCCGACCGTCGCGACGACGTAGCCGACGTACTGGGGATTCCTCGAGTAGCGGTACCAGCCGCCGGTTCGCAGGTCGCCGGCCAGCCCCTTCGTCTCCTCGACGCCGAGATCCAGGCCGGCCGCGATGGCGACGGCGTAGCCGCCGACGAACAGCGCGGCGCCGGCGGCCAGCGACGGGCCGCGCGGCAGGCCGAGGCTGTTCCAACTGAGGTACGTGAGCGCGAGCATAACGACGTTGAGCGAGTGCGAGATTCCCCAGTGAACGTAGTAGGTCCAGTCTCGCTCGCCGGGCGGCCAGTACGAGACCAGCCCCAGTGCGCTGGCGACGATTCCCGTGAAGTTCGCGAGCGCGAGGCCGATACCCGCGGCGAACACTGCGCTCGTCAGCGCGTCGGTCATCGGTCGATCACCGCCGTCGTCGGCGACTCGAGCGTCTGCGCCTGTTTCTGTACCGGATCGACCGTCGGCAGCCGTGCTTGTCGGAGTCTCATGCGCGTACGTCGACCGGCGATCGATCTGTCGCTTCTCACGGACACACTAGGGAATTTATATGTGGTCCCGTGCTGCCGTGCACCTACCGCGATGAAGTACCTCGACGTTCGGCTCCGTCAGCCCGACCGAATGCTCCATCCTATGCAGCGGTTCATCCGCGAGGAAGACGCGGTCCGCTACGAGGAGCTGCGTACGTGGAACATCCTCGGCCCCGAGGGCGACCGCGAGTACGAACTGTTCTACGCCGAAGCCGACCGCGAGGCGTACGTCGAGGCCATCGAGGCCGTCGACTCGGTCCGCTGGTACGATCTCACGCCGATCGACGACGACTCCTTTTACGTCTACATCTGCCAGGAGACCCGCGAGGAGGACGTCCGCTGGCGCCAGTCGTTCGCCGCGCTCGACCTCGTCATCGTCCCGCCCGTGATCTACGACTCCGAGGCCGCGTTCTACATGACCGTCGTCGGCGCCGGCGAGGACCTGCAGGCGATGCTCGAGGGGCTCCCCGACGAGATCGACGTCACCGTTCGCGCGATCGGGGAGTACGATCGCCATCACGCGCCTCTGACCGGCGACCTCACCGAGCGCCAACTCGAGGCCGTCGCGGCCGCCGTCGACGCGGGCTACTATGAGGTTCCCCGGAAGGCAGGCGTCGAAGCCGTCGCCGAGCGCCTGGATTGCGCCTCGAGTACGGCTGCGACGCTACTTCAGAAGGCACAGGCGCGGGTGATGCAACGGCTTGTCCAGCAGCGCGGGCGGGGGCTGCTCGGGGACGAGACGGGAGACCCCGTCGAAACGAGCGGGTCGACCGGCTCCGATCGCGGCTGAGGCTGCTCCGGTCGCCGAAAACACGGATGTGACTATCTCACACGCCGATGACGATCGAAACCCCCATAGTTGCAGGATCGTGCATACCAACTATGAACAGAGCAGAGAAGGCAGCCCTCCAGTTGCGGGCCGTCGACGTGTTGCGAATGCTGAAGCAGACGCGGACCTACGACGAACTCGCGGAGACGACGGGGCTCCCCGCCGGCGATCTCAACCGGTACGTCAACGGGCACGTCCTCCCCGGCACCGACCGCGCTCGCGAGATCGTCGAGGATCTCGGCCGCGAGGCGCTCGCGAACGAACTCGACGCGCGCATCCGCGTCGACGAGGAGGGGTACGTCGACAACTCCGCCGCGGTCTTCGATCAGCCGTTCCTCGACCTCGTCGCGCCCGTCGTCGCCGAGGGGTTCGAGTTCGACCGGCCGGACGTCGTGCTCACCGCCGCGACCGACGGAATCACGCTCGCCGCATCGCTGGCGAGCTACTACGGCGTCCGCTGCGCCTACGCGAAAAAGAGCAAGGAAACCGCCGTCGAGGAGTTCATCGAGGCGCGCCAGCGGCTCCAGTCCGGAATCGAACTCACCTACTACCTGCCCGAGTCGGCCATCGATTCCGGCGAGTCCGTACTCGTCGTCGACGACCTCATCCGCTCGGGCGAAACGCAGGAACTCCTGCTCGATATCGTGACCACCGCGCGAGCCGACGTCGCCGGCGTCTTCGCACTCATCGCGGCCGGCGACGACGGCATCGAACGCGCTCGAGAGCGGACGGACGCGCCGGTCGGCGCGCTGACGACGGTCGCGGACAGGTAGCCCGCTCGAGCGTCGAGCGCCGTCAGCAACCGCGTTAGCGAACGATCGTCACCGGCACCGGCGACCGCCGGGCGACCGTCTCGGCGACGCTTCCGAGAAGAATTCTGCTCGCTCCCGTTCGACCGTGGCTGCCGATCACGATGTGGTCGACGTCGTGTTCGTCCGCGTAGTCGACGATCGACCGCGAGACGCCGCCGACGACGTGATCCGTCTCGATCTCGACGCCGTGGGCCGACGCCTCGTCTCGAGCCTCCTCGAGTAAGCTCTCGGCTCGCGTCTCGTGGTGTTCCTGCAGTTGATCGTAGTTCGCCATCGTGCCGCCCTCGACGCCCGTCGCGGCGTAGAAATCGCCCGGATCGAGGACGTGTAGGGCGGTAATTGTCGCGTCCGGATACTCGGTACAGGCGAACTCGAGGGCTTCGGTCGATTGGTTCGAGTCGTCGATCGGAACGAGCACGTGAGTCGGCATGCCTGACACTACGCCAGTCGGAACTTAAGTTCCTGCCACAGTTGGCACTGATCGGGAAGACGATGGCGGCTCGAAAAATCGAAGCGTGAACTGCGGCGTCGAAAACCGACTGCTCGGCGATGCGAAGCGGGTTACTTCGCGCGACCGCGTCCGCCGGTGTTGGACGGACGGACCTTCTCGGCGCCCTTGCCGCGGTTGTTGAGACCGCGGTTGTCCTTGCCCGCGTTCGTCAGCCCGCGGAAGGCGCGGTTCTGGTGGGCGTCGTCGCAGATCCAGTTGAGATCGTCGTCGTTCTGGATCGCGGGGTGTTCGGGATCGACGAGGATCACTTCGAACCACTTCTGCGAGCCGTCTTCACCGACCCAGTAGCTGTTGAGCACCCGCAGGTTGGGGTACTTCCGGGAGACGCGCTCCTCACCGATGCGCTGGATGTTCTTGCGCCGCCCGATGCGGTTGACACCCTGGCGCTTGGATCGGCGACCGGCCTTGAAGCGCTGCTTTCGAGCGGTCCCCTTGCGGACCGAGACGCGAGTCACGACGATGCCCTGCTTGGCCTTGTAGCCGAGTTCGCGCGCCTTGTCCAGACGGGTCGGGCGCTCGATGCGCTCGATGGCGCCTTGCTTGCGCCACTCCTGCTTTCGCTGCCACTGCAGTTCCCCGAGCTTGCCGTCGTCGGGGTCCTTCCATGCGTCCTTGATGTGGGAGTAGAAGCTCCGTGCCATGATTATCACCTGCGGGCGTTTCCTGGTTCAATCCCGAATCTCGAGATCACATCCCGACCTGTGGCGGCGCCGCGTGACTGCAGCGCCGCGCGAACAGGTGCCCGCTGGCGCCCGCGACCCAGCGAGTTGCCCGAACGTACCCAGCGTTCCCGTATAAGGGCTTCGAACCGTCGAAACGGCGTGTGGTCCCGTTTCTCACAGCACCGATCGGCCACTCGAGCGAAGCGAATACTGGTCGGCGCTCAGACGTCGCCGGTGACGATATCCGCGACCCGCTGGCGGTCGAACAACTCGCGGTCGCTCGTTACCTCGCCGAACACGTCCGGATACAGCTGCTGTGCCGCGCGCTCAGTCAGGAACAGGTTGTGGATCGGCCCCTGGTGGAGGTAGCCGCCGCGGTAGACGCGGTCGTTCTGGACTGCGGTGAGCCGACTTGCGGACGAATGGGTTTTCATGTACTCGAGGACCGTCTCCCGGAACTCGGTCGCCGACTTTCGCTCGTGACCCCGCAGCAGGATGACGTCCGGATCGATCTCGAGTAACGCCTCGTAGTCGAGCTTCCCGCGATCGGTCGTGCTGAGGTTGTCGATTCCAGTGCCGGCGAGCGCGTCCTCGACGCCGAGGTCGCGCCACTGTTTCTTGCTCGTCCCGCGGTCGATGAGGCGGTACGGCGAGAACGACTCCGGCTCGAGCGTTTCGTCGTACGTCAACAGCACGCTCGGCCGCTCGTCCGCCGGCGGAAGCTGGCGCTGGATGTCGGCGATGAACTCGTCGTGAAGCTCCGCGAAGGCCTCGTAGCGCGCTTGCTCTTGAAATACCTCGGCGACCTTCTCGAAGGCTTCGTAGAGCGTGTAGTACCGGTGGTCGTGCCAGTCGTCGGACCGGCGGAAGATCAAGTTGCCTACGAACGGCCCGACGCTGTCGGCGATCTCCGTGACGTCTTCCTCGCGCCAGTCGAACCAGTTGACGAGCATCTGGGGATCGTAGAGGTGGACGTCGTTCTCGAGTTCGTAGAACTCCTCTCTGGTCCTGACCTCGGGGTACGACTCGATCGCCTCCAGATTGACGGACACGCCCGGCAGTTGGTCGTAGACGTCGGTGTAGTACCGGTCCGCACCGCCGATCCCGGTCATCCCTTCGGCCTGTCCGAGCGCGACGGCCATGTCCGCGTAGCCGCCGTCGTACGCGACCCAGCGTTCGGGAACCGACTCGAAACTCACCTCGCCGACCGGTTCCATCGATACCGTGTACGATCCGTCGTCCGTACTCGAGTCGTCTTCGGGCGTCGATTCCGAATCGGTCGTCTCGTCGCTACAGCCAGCGAGCAACGTCGCACCGAGAACCGCTCCACCGTACTTCAACGAATCACGCCGCGTCGGCGCCTGAACTGCGTCAACGTGAGTTGGCATGAGTTTTAGGCTCGCCTAAAGTAATAAAACAGTTTCTATTTTTGGCTTACCTAAAACAGGTGCGAAGCGTGCCGCGTCTCGCTCGAGCGCAGGATGGCTAAACCGCTAGCGGTGAATTTCGTATATCGTTTTACGATTTATCATATAATAACGGGAAATGCGCTGCTCGTCTCGACGGTGACTCGGGAGCCTACTTCGCTGATCGACGCTCCGCTCGAAAACATAGCCCTGGACCGATCAAAAGCGATCGGCTGCGGAAACGCCGCGCTGTGCGTCGATCGAACGGCAGCAGTCGTTCAGGCTGTAAACGCCGTCACCGTCTCGAACGCTTCGTCTTCGATCGCGCGTGCGACTTCGGCTTCGTCGAGATCGTCCGGAACGTGCTGGGGGTACTTGCGTCGGAAGTACCCGATCGCGTTCGAGAGATCACGTCGGAGGAACTCCGCCGCGTTTTCGTGGTCGGTCGGGACGGCCTGGGGCCAGTCGAAAATTCGGACGCCGTCCTCGCTGACGAAGACGTTGTACTCGCTCATGTCCGCGTGGACGTAGCCGTGTTCGTGCGCCCGCGCTATCTCAGAGAGCAGGAGATCGAGGACGCCGAGCACTTGGTCGTCGTCGAGTTTCGTCCGCGAGAGTTCGACGCCGTCCATCTTCTCCATGACGATGGCGTGGCGGTTCTGGTCGATCGGCCGCGGCACCGAGACGTCGGGGTACAGTTCCTCGAGAATGTCGTACTCGCGCTCGGCGGCCTTCCGAGCGGTGTACATCCAGGAGACGTGCTCCCGGTCGGAGGCGTAGTCGCGTTCCTTGTGGACCTCTCGGAAATTGGTGTAGCCCTCGCGGTGGTACTTCAGCGCGAGCGGTTTGTACGAGCGGACCTCGTAGACGTCGCTCTCCTTGCCGACGCCGAGGGGCGAGCCGAACTCCGAGATGGTGTCGCGCTGGACGAGCGCCCGCAACGCGAGCGTGTCGTACCCCTCGAACTGGAGCGTGTACCCCTCGTACTGGATGGTCTTCTTCTCGATCAACCCGCGTTTGAGACAGCGCTCGAGGCGGTAGTCGACCTCCTCTTCGGTCAGGTTCGCGAACTCGGGGAGCTTCTCCCGCTGGACCCACTCGGAGAAGCGCATTCCCTGTTCGACCCCCGACAGGAGATAGAAGTCTTCTTCCTCGAGCTCCGGGAGTAACCCGGCGACGTTCCGCACCATATCGTCGGATAGCCGGCGAGTACGTAAAAACGTCGTGACGCGTGCTCGTGCGACGCGACGCGTACTCCAACGAGGATCAGTTCGCACCGAGTATACGGTGGTCATCGACTCTCCGCCCGAAGAGACGCGATGATAGCAACCGCCGTCCCGGACCCATAAACTACATCACGATATACCAAATGGGCCAAATCGGTTTCGGAGGCACAGTATGCGCGCCGCCTCGAGAAGCCGCTTCGCGATTGCTTTAGGCACGCCTAAGATTCGAAAGCGATTTAATTATTTAGGCGAGCCTAAAGGGCATGGACGACGCGAGTCAAACTGACGCACCGACGCGGCGAGACGCGATCAAGTACGGCGGCGCGGCCATCGGCGGGGGCCTCCTCGCGGGCTGTACCGGCGGGAACGGATCGGAAGCGCCCAACGACGAGTCGAACGAGGCCGACCCAACGAACGGGTCGGCGACGGAATCGGACGAGTCGTATTCCGTGACGATGGAGCCGGTCGGAACCGTCGAGTTCGACGCCGTTCCGGAGACGTGGGTGCCCTACACCGGCGACTACGCCGATATGGGCGTCGCCCTCGGGCAAGCCGACGGCCTCGCCGGGATCGGCGTCCGGGCGCGGTTCGGGACGCACCTGTACGACGAACTCCCCGACGTCACGGTCGCGAAGGACGAACTCACGGAGCTGTGGCAGGACGGTACCGGCAAGGAACTCTTCTACGAACTCGACGCGGACGTCCACCTCATCGACCCGAACTTCATGATCAACCGCCTCGAGTGGGACCGGGGAGACGTCGACGAGATCGCCGCGCAGGTCGGCCCGTTCGTCGGGAACACGAGTTTCACGCGCGTCTACGACTGGCACGAGTACCGGTACTACGGGCTGTACGAGGCCTTCGAGAAGCTCGCGCAAGTGTTCCAGGAGCAGGCCCGCTACGAGGCCTTCGCGGAGCTTCACGACGCGGTGCTGTCGGACGTGCAGTCGCGATTGCCCGCGGCGACGCCCGATATCGCCGTACTGTATCCCGCCGAAGTCCCGCCCGAGTCGTTCTATCCGTACCGCATCGGCGACGGCATCCAGTCGAAACACTGGCGCGACCTCGAGGTCGGCGACGCGCTCGCCGCCGACGGCGTCACGGACGCGCAGGCGGGCGGCGGCGAAATCGACTACGAGACCTTGCTCGAGATCGATCCGGACGTCCTCGCGATCAGGCTGCAGGGGGAGATCACCGAGGAGTACTTCGAGTCCGAAATCGTCTCGCACCTGCGCGATCACGAGGTCGCGAGCGAACTGCAGGCGGTCCAGAACGATCGGATCATCTACGGCGGGCTCACGTACCAGGGGCCGATCATCCACCTGTTCCAGCTCGAGCGGGCCGCGCAGGGGCTCTACCCCGATGTGTTCGGCGACGAGCAACTGTTCGACCGCCAGCGGGTCGCAGATATCGTTACGGGGGCGTTCGACGATGAGTAAGCGGGATGGCACCGATACCGATCGCGAGCGCGGGGCCGACTCAGCAGCTTCAGCGGCCGATACGGAAACCGAGAGCGGATCGTCGTCGATGCTCGCTCGGTGCTGGACGATCGCCCACCGGTACCGCGAGCCGGCCGCCTACGGTATCCCCGAACTCCCGGCGTGGCACGTCCGCTCGAGTGTGTCGGGCAGCCTCGAGTTCGCGGTGTCCGCGGATTCGGAGCCGTTCCTCCGGGCCGAGCGCCCGGTTCGGGTCCGCCGGTAAGCGCCCGCTCTCGAGCGGAGTATTTATTAACTACTCGACAGAACTCAGTGACACGATACCGTATCGATGGATGACTCGACAACAGTCCCCGCGGCGGATCGGCTGACGGCCCTCGTCGAGGAGCGCGAGCACGAGGCCGCGCGGACGTGTCTCGAGCGACTCGCCGACGCAGACCCCGAGGTTCGGAAGACGGCGCTCCGGGACCTCCGCACGCTCGTCGACGACCAGGGGCCGACGGTTCGGCCGCTCGTGCCGACGCTTCAGCGGTTTCTCACGGACGACGAGCGAGCGATTCGGCTGACGGCCGCGAAACTGTTCGTCACCGTCGCCGCGAACGAGTCGGACGCCGCCGTCGACGCGGTCCCCGCCCTCGGCGAGCGCCTCGCCGACGACGCGGAATTCTACTACGTCCGCGCACGGTGTGCCGAGGCGCTCGGATACGTCGCACTCGACCACCCCGACGAGGTTGCCTCGCCCGACATCCTCGCGGATCTCCGGATCGGCCTCTCGTTCGACGAGCCGGACGTGCGGCCGAAGCTGGCGAAAGCGTTGGCGTGCGTCGCGCTGGGCGAACCGACGCGGCTCGACCACCACGTCGGAACCCTCGCCGACTATCTCGACGACGAGCACGAACTCGTCCGGTATCACCTCGCGACAGTGCTCGTCGTGATCGGCTGCGAGCGGCCCAGCGCGCTCGCCGAGGCGAGCGGCGAACTCGTGGCTCGAGTCGAGGACGAGACCGAAAACGACTACGTCCGCGGCCGCGCCGCGGAGGCGCTGGGGCTGCTGGCCCGCGCGGACGGCGTCGGCGACGAAAGCGAAAGCGAGAACGAGAGCGACGTCGAGGTATCGGTGCTCCAGGCGGAGTTCGAGATGCTCGAGGACGCAGACACTGGTTTTCTCGCCGACCGCGCTCGCTACGCGGCCCGCGCATTCGCTGCCCCCGATTCCGATCCGGCGATCGATACCGCGACCGACACCGCCGAGATCGGCGATATCGACGCAATTCGCCGGACGACCGACGAGATCGCCGCGACCGTGTCGTCGCCGGACGCCGACGACGAGTGTCCTCACTGCGGACTCGCACTGCCTGACGGTGCACCGCCGATGTGTCCGCGGTGTGGCGCGCCGTACTGACTGCGCAGTCGCGGTTCGACGAGAGTGCTACTCGAGCGCGGCGAGTGCATCGCGCACGTTCCGTTCGGCGTCCGCGAGCGCGCCCACCGCTCGTTCTGCGGGGAGTTCGTACTCGATGAGCAATGGCAGCGGACGCTCGCGGTCGACGTGCTCGGCGAGCAGGCCGACGATGCGCTCGAGTTCGAGGACGCCGGCGCCGGGCAGATCCTCGAGTTCCGCGTCGGAAGTGTCCTTGAGGTGGACGGCGACGATGCGATCCCCGAACGCCGGGATCACGGCCGCGGGATCGACCGACGCCGCGAGGAAGTGGCCGGTGTCGACGCAGACGCCCAGCCGCGGGTCGTCGTAGCGCTCGAGTACCTCGCGGACGTCGTCGATCGACGAGAACACCTGCGAGAGGTCGTCGTGGTGGATTTCGGAGTAGTTGTGGATCGCGACGTCGAGTTCGAACTCGTCGGCGAGCGCCAGCAGTTCTTCGGTGATGTCGTCCCGGCCCGGCGGATAGTTGACCGTCACGTAGTCGGCGCCCAGTCGGGCCGCGAACGCGACGTACTCGCGGGCCTCGCCGGTGTCGTCGAGGTCGACGACGCCGTAGCCACGGACGTCGACGCCGGCCACCTCGAGATTGCGTCGGAGCGTCGCCAGGTCGTCGGCGTCGTCGGTCGGCGGGCGGTGGTCGGTCCAGAGCTCGAGCGTCGAGAGATCGGCCGGGGACGATGCGAGACGCTCGAGGGCGATTTCGATCGAATCGTCGCCGAAGACGACGCTCTGGACGCCGGGATCGAACGGCTGTGACATGGATCCAGTGGTACCGATCGGCGCAAAAGCGTTCGGGAGGCGGCCGGCGACGGGGTCGGTACTCGGGTTTATGCGCGTTCAGCGTGACCGGGGCCCATGCGCGTACTCCTCATCGGCGGCACCGGCGTCATCAGCACCGGCATCACGCGGCAACTGGTCGACGCCGGTCACGAGGTGGGCTGTCTCACGCGGGGCGAAACCGACGCGCCGGTCCCGGACGCGGTCGAGTTCGTCACCGGCGACCGCAACGATCAAGCGGCCCTCGAGCGGGCCGCCCGCGAGATCGACCCCGACTGCGTCATCGACATGGTCTGTTTCACGCCCGAGCAGGCCGCCGAGGCGGTCGACGTCTTCGGCGGCGCGATCGAACAGTACGTCTTCTGCTCGACGGTCGACGTCTACCACCGGCCGCTCGAGCGCAACCCCGCAACCGAGGACGTACCGCGGGAGTCGGACCTCGAGGGCGTCGAGCCGGTCAGCGACTACGGTGCGAACAAGGCCGCCGCGGAGGACGTGTTCCTCGCGGCTCACGACGGCCCCGAATCCGTCACCGGCACCGATTCCGAGGGCGAGTTCGCGACGACGATCATCCGCCCCTGGAGCACGTACGGCGAGGGCGGGTCGGTTCTTCACACCTTCGGAAACGGTACCTACTACCTCGATCGCATTCGGAAGGGCAAACCGATCGTCGTCCACGGCGACGGCACCTCGCTGTGGGGCTCCTGTCACCGCGACGACGTCGCCCGCGCGTTCGTCGGCGCCGTCGGCAACGAACGGGCCTACGGCGAGGCTTACCACGTCACCAGCGAGGAACTGATTACGTGGAACCAGTACCACCGGCGAGTCGCCAGCGCGATGGACGCGCCCGAACCCGACCTCGTTCACATCCCGACCGACCAGCTTCGCGAATCGGTGCCCGACCGCACCGACATGCTCGAGGCCCATTTCCAGTACAGCACCGTCTTCGACAACGCGAAAGCGCGGCGCGATCTCGGGTTTGAGTACACGATCGACTTTATGGACGGTATCCGGCGGACGATCGAGGACCTCGAGGCCCGCGACGCGATCGACCCCTGGGACAGTGCGAACGACGACGAACTCATCGCGGCGTGGAACGCGGCGACCGGCGAGTTCCTCGAGCGCGTCGGCTCGGCGGGCAAATAGCGACGCACAGTCGCGGTTCCTCGACCGCATTCTGGCTCGTTACTTCCGTTTCTCGCGCTCTCGAGCGAGTTCGACGGCCGTCTCGGTGTCCCCGTGCCACGGCTCGCCGTGACCCGGGAGGAGGAGCACTTCGCCGATCGATTCGAGGCGGGACAACGATTCGTATGCGCGATCGTGATCCGGGTTGAACCATTCAGCCAGCAGTTGCGGCCGGTGGCCGCGATCGGCGACGAAATCGGTCGTGACGAGTTCGTCGCCGCAGAACAACGCGTCGTGGTCCGGGAAGTGGTACGCGACGTGTCCCTCGCTGTGGCCGGGGGTGTGAATGACGCGAGGCGAGCCCGGAACGTCGAGCGTCTCGCCGTCGGTGACCGTACGAAACGCCCTCAGCGGTGGGACCGAGAGGCCGCCCGAGCGAACGAACTCGACCGCGTACGTGGCGAATCCCGGACGCCAGAGGCGGACAACCCCCTTGCGAAGGGACACGTCGGCGTCGCCCCGCGCGTGCGCGGCATCGTCTTCGTGGAGCCACACCGAGACGCGGGCTTCCCTTCGGAGTCGCTCAGCAAACCCCGCGTGATCGGGGTGAGGGTGCGTCAGCAGGCAGGCGTCGACGTCCGTCACGTCGTAGCCTATCGTCTCGAGCCGGTCGACGAACTGATCCCAGTGCGCCGGAAAGCCGGTATCGACGACCGTGAGACCGTCGGCCGCCTCCACGAGGTACCAGTTTACCCGCTCGCTTCCGCACCGGTGGACGCCGTCGGCAACGCGTTCCGCGATCATCGTCATCGATACCTCGACCGAGTTCACGACAGCGAATAAACACCTCGAGCCGTTCCTGGGTACT
Organism: Halopiger aswanensis; assembly: GCF_003610195.1. NCBI lineage: Archaea > Methanobacteriati > Methanobacteriota > Halobacteria > Halobacteriales > Natrialbaceae > Halopiger > Halopiger aswanensis. The sequence goes on from NZ_RAPO01000001.1 coordinate 1,164,519, forward strand.
GGGAACCGAGCACGCTCTCGGCGAGTTCACGGAGCGTCTGAGCGACAGAGCCACGAATTCGCCGCCCGATACCGTCCGCCATCAATCGAAGACCACGGAACGGACGAGAGCCATAAATTCGTCGGGATCCGTCGGTTTCGTGTAGAAGTCCACCTCCGCAAGATCGGTGAGGTCGAGATCGACGGATTCCGCCTCTAAACTGGTTAAAACGACGACTCGAAGTCCGTCTCGCTCGAGATCGCTCCGGATTTCGTCGAGGACTCTAGTGCCGTCGACTCGCGGCAGGTTCAGGTCGAGAAGCACGATATCGGGGCGAGGAGCATCGGCAAAGTCGCCGCGCTGAGAAAGGAAGTCGAGCGCTTCTTCGCCGTCTACCGCGGTATGAAGGGTCCCGGGCGTCTCGCGAAGGGATTCCTCGACCAGCCGAACGTCACCGGGATTATCCTCGACCAGGAGGATCTCTCCGTCCGGCTCGGTCCTCTCATCCATAGCATTCGTCGTCGAACCACAGGGAAAAAGGACGCATTCCGGTTTCTCGAATTCAGACCGCGTTCAGCGGATTTCAATTCGCTTCAGCGGAATCGCTCAGTTGCGTCGGCTGCAACTGTCCCGGTTGCGCCGATAATTCCTGCATACACCGCCGGTCACGGATCGGTTTTCGACGGCACGATCGCGGAATCGATTCCCCAAGAGCCGAATCGGGCGTCGTCGATCCCGTAACCCTAATTCGCTCGAGCGCGACTGAAGGGGTATGACCGACGTCTCAGACCGCGCAGACGACGCGGACCTCGCGGGCCGCGAGTGGCGGCTGATCCGCGACGAAGCCCGCGACGGCGCCATCCAGATGGCCCTCGAGGAGGTCGCCGCCGAGACGGCCCTCGAGGACGGAATCCGAACGGTCCGAACCTACTCGTGGGAGCCGAGCGCGCTCTCGCTGGGCTACCGGCAGGACGCCGAGACGGTCGACTGGGACTACTGCGAGCGTGAGGGGATCGACGTCACCCGGAGACAGACCGGCGGCGGCGGGATCTACCACGACCGAGACGCCGACATCTCCTACACGATCGTCGCGCCGGCCGACGAGGTGCCGGGCGACCTGATGGAGTGCTACGCGCTGTTTTGCGAGCCGATCCTCGAGGCGTTCGACCGACTGGGCGTCGATGCGGACTTCGCGGCCAGCGAACAGGAGGCGATCTACCAGCCGTCGTGCTACCTGCGGGACATCCATCCGGCTCACGACATCGTCGCACCCGCCGGTGGGGACTCGAGCGCGGGCGCCGCCGACGAGGTCGACGCCGTCCCGAAGAAAATCAGCGGTAACGCCCAGTACCGCCAGCGCGACGTCGTCATCCAGCACGGCTCGATCAGCTTCGCTCTCGAACCCGAGCGCCACGTCGGAACATTCGACGCGGACCTCGAGCCGGCGACGTTCCGCGACCGCGTGACGAGCATCAGCGAGCAGACGGGCGGCGAGATCACTCGCGAAGAGGCGGTGGCGACGATCGGTGACGCGCTGGGCGACTGGTGCGACGCCGACGCAGGCGAGTGGCGAGACGGGGAACTCGAGGCCGCCCGCGACCTCGCCGATCGAAAGTACGGATCGGACGCGTGGGTCCGGAATCGAGAGGTGCTCGAGGCGGGCGAGCAGTAGCGCGGCCGGTACCTCGAGTCGGCGCCGACCGGGTCCGAAGTACCTATCACGAACCGGTACTGACGGGAATCCATGACCATGAAGGTCGGCGCACACGTGTCGATTTCCGGTTCGCGCGTCTCCTCCGACGACGAAACCCCGCCGTACGACGACATCCGCAACGCGGTCCACCGCCAGCGGGCGTTCGGCGGCAACTGCGGCCAGATCTTCACCACCTCGCCGCAGGTCTGGGCCCAGCCCGAGATCAGCGACGAGGCCGCCGAGGGCTTCCAGGACGAAACCGAGGAACAACTCGAGGGGCCGTGGGTGATTCACTCCGCGTATCTGGTCAACCTCTGTACGCCGAAGGACGACCTCCGGCGCAAGTCCAAGGAGAGCATGCAGGCGGAGCTCGACGCCGCCGCGCAGCTGGGAATTCCGTACGTCAACGTCCACCTCGGCGCACACACCGGCGCCGGCGTCGAGGGCGGCCTCGACAACGCGGCGAGTCTCATCGACGAACTCGAGGTCCCCGAGGACGTGCAGATCCTGATCGAGTCCGACGCGGGCAGCGGGACCAAGCTCGGCGGCGAGTTCGAGCACCTCGCGGGCATCATCGACCGCACCGAGACGGACATCGGTATCTGCATCGACACCGCCCACACGCTCGTCGCGGGTAACGACCTCACCACGCCCGAGGCCGTCGACGAGACCGTCCAGCGGTTCGACGACGAGGTCGGGCTGGAGTACCTCGAGTACATCCACCTCAACGACTCGAAGCACGACGTCGGCACGCACAAGGACGAACACGCCCACATCGGCGAGGGCTACATCGGCGAAGACGGCATGAAGGCCATCGTCAACCACCCCGACCTGCGGGACCTGCCGTTCGCGCTCGAGACGCCGACCGAGGACGGCCGCGGCTTCGAGTGGAACATCCAGAAGGTCAAGGAACTACGCGAGGAGTAACGACGAGCGGCGGTCGTCGCCGTTCGATCGCCACTTCCGCGTCGAATCGACCCGTTTTTACTCGAGACGCCACTATTCCGGCCCGTGCGCGAGTTCTCCGAAGACTACCTTCGCCGGACCCGCCGGGGGATGTGGGACGACTCCCGCGACGCCCTCGAGCCACTGAACCTCGAGTCCCGCGAGCGGATCCTGGACGTCGGCTGCGGTACCGGGGAGTTGAGCCGCGTGCTCGCGGCCGAATCGCCGGCCGACTGCGAGGTCGTCGGCTGCGACGCGGATCCGGCGCTGCTCGCGGTCGCCGGCGAGCGCGTGCCGGTCGTCGCCGGCGACGCGCTCCGACTGCCGTTTGCCGACGGCGCCTTCGATCTGGTCGTCTGTCAGGCGCTGTTGATCAACCTGCCCGACCCCGCGGCCGCAGTGTCCGAGTTCGCCCGCGTCTCCGCGGACCTAGTCGCCGCCGTCGAACCGAACAACGCCGCCGTCGAGGTCGACTCGAGCGTCGACCGGGAAGATGCTCTCGAGCGGCGGGCGCGACGGGCCTACCTCGACGGCGTCGACACCGACGTCGCGCTCGGGGCCGACGCCCGCGACGCCTTCGAGGACGCCGGCCTCGAGGTGCTCGAAACGCGCCGGTACGATCACGTCCGAACGGTCGAACCGCCCTACGACGAGGGGGCGCTGCTCGAGGCCCGCCGAAAGGCGACGGGCGCGGGGCTGGCTGACGACCGCGAGACGATGCTCGAGGGCGCGTTGACCGCAGCGGAGTACGACGACCTCCGGAGCGCGTGGCGGGAGATGGGTCGGGACGTCGTCGACCAGATGGAAACCGGCGACTACGAGCGCGAGGAGACGGTGCCGTTCTTCGTCACCGTCGGCCGGGTCGACGGCGCCGGATCGGAGCCGTAGTCGCCGCCGTCGAGCGTCGCAATCGGTGTCAGCGGGGGCACATCTACATGATGGTGGCCCGCCTTGCGGACGATATGGCCGCGATCGAACTCGAGGGACTAACCAAGGACTACGGGACGGTGCTGGCCAACAACGACGTGACCTTCGACGTCGAGGACGGCGAGATCTTCGGCTACCTCGGACCCAACGGCGCGGGAAAGACCACGACGATCCGCACGCTGCTCGGGTTCATCTCGCCGACGGCCGGCACCGCGCGGCTGCTCGGCCGCGACGTCACCGACGAGTCGGCCCTGCTCGAGGCGAAACGCCGGCTCGGCTACTTGCCCGACAATCCGGCGTTCGACGAGTCGGCGACCGGGCGAGAGATTCTCGACCTGCACGCGTCGATCAAAGGCGACGAGCGCAGCGCGGACCTGCTCGAGTTGTTCGATCCGCCGCTCGATCGCGAGGTTCGGGAGTACTCCCACGGGAACGTCCGCAAACTCGGGCTGGTGACGACGTTCATGCACGATCCCGACCTCGTCATCTTGGACGAGCCGACCAGTGGACTCGATCCGCTGATGCAGCAGCGGTTCGCCGAGTTCCTCCGGGCCGAACGCGACCGCGGCGTGACGGTGTTCTTCTCCTCGCACGTCCTGAGCGAGGTACGACGACTCTGCGACCGCGTCGGCATCATCCGAAACGGCCGCCTCGTCGCGGTCGAACCGGTCGACGCCCTGCTCGACCGGAGCGGCAAGGTCGTCCACCTCCGCGCCGACGACCCGATCCCGGCGGCGGCGCTCGAGCTCGCCGGCGTGCACGACCTCGAAGTTGGGCGTTCTGCGGACGCCGATTCCGCGACGGGGAGCCGAGCGCCCGAGGCCGCAGCCGACGCGTTCACGGAGTGTACCTTCACGTTCACCGGCGACGTCAACGCTTTGCTCGAGCGGCTTCGCGAGTACCGGCTGCTGGATCTCTCGATCGAGGAAGCGCCGCTCGAGGACGTTTTCATGCGGTTTTACGGCGACAGCGAGGCGGAGTCCGCGTCCGCGCTCGAGTCGCCGGCGGGGGAACGGAAGAACGCGGGCGCCGCGACCGAGGTGACCGACGATGCTTGAACTCGCCCGGTACGACGGCCGTCACCGGCTCAAGGGGAGCCTCTACCTGTCGATCGCGATGTCGCTGCTAGCCGTCGTCGTCATCTGGATCTATCCTTCGTTCAGCGGCTCGTTCGAGGACGTCGACGAGCAGTTCCTGCAGGCGTATCCCGAGGGCGTCATCCAGGTGTTCGACATCCGAACGATGGCCGTCCTCGAGGGCTTTCTCGCATTCGAACTCTACATCTTCGGCTGGACGATCATGCTCGGGCTCTACCTGGCTTACCTCGCCGCCGGAACGATCGCCGGCGACGTCGAACACGGGCGGATGGATATCCTCCTCTCGATGCCCGTCTCGCGGGCCCGCACCGTCGCGGAGAAGTTCGCCTCGCTGGCCGTCCCGATCCTCGTCGTCAACGCCGTCGTACCGGTCGTCGTCTACGTCGCGGCCGCGCTGGTCGACGAACCCATTTCCGCCGCGGACCTGCTCGCGCTCCACGCGTTCGCCGTTCCCTATCTGTTCGCCTGCGCCGGCATCGGCCTCGTCGCCTCGGTCGTCGTCGACCGAACGAGCATCGCCCAACGGCTCGCGCTCGGCGTCACGTTCGGGTTGTTCATGCTCGAGTCGCTGCTCGGGGGGACCGACTACGAGGCCGTCGGCGCAATCGCGCCGATGCGGTACTTCGATCCGAACGCGATCCTCTTAGAGAGCAGCTACGACCTCGTCGACGCGGGCGTGCTCGTCGCGATGACGATCGCCCTGCTAGCTGTGAGTCAGTGGTGGTTCGGCCGGCGCGATATCGCCTGATTCGAGCGATGCGCACCTCGAGGGATCCCGAATGCGGTCACGGCGACCGGTCCTCGGGATAGATCGTGTTCTCGATGAGGGTTCGGACGCCGCGACGGAACCGTTCCGACGCCGCGTTCGACGAGATGTCGAACCGATCCGCGAGTTCGGCGAGCGAACAGGAACGGGGGATATCGAGGTAACCGGCGTCGACGGCGGCGACGAGTGTCTCGCGCTGGCTGGCGGTCAGACCGAACTGTGTCGGCGGGGTCGAGTTCGGGTTGTCGTTGGAATCTCCGGCCCCGTCGGACTCGTCGTACAGTTGTCGAACCTCGACGTCGAGGTCCCGCTCGATGAAGAACTCGTGGAATCGGCCGAACGTCTCGGCGCTCGGAAACGCGACGCGAAAGAACCAGCCCTCGGCCGTCGCGGTGACGTCCCGTAAGACGCCGCTCCCTTCGATGACGGTCGGATAGACGCTGTCTCGGTGCCCTTCGCAGGTGAGTTCGAGGTGGTAGAGTCGTCGGTCGCCGAAGTCGACGACGCGCAGGGGTTCGGCCACGGTCGAATCCGCCTCGAGCGCGTCGTCGAACGCCTCGAGCGCGTCGTCGTCGCCGTCCACCCAGACGAGCATCCGGTGGTCACCGTCGGCGGTGAGATCCGATTGTTCCCACGTTACGATCGCGTCGGGAGCGGTCGAGAGCGTCTCGGACAGAATGGGATAGTCGACGAGAAGCGTCGCGAAGATCATCGGTATAGGTACGTGATGCAGACGCCGCTCTCCCTTCGGGGTTTCGGCCCACACCGCGAGAGTTTCGAACACTAATAAATAGCGTGAATACTTACGCGTGGTAACTAACCGGTAGACATGTTCAGTAGTGATCGATGGTTGGGTGGAACACGGGGGACGACGGCACTGTTCCGATCGATAACGGATTCGAGGCACTGAGCGATCCGTACCGCCGAGCGCTCTGTCGGTACGTCCTACGAACGGACGCGGATATCGTCGCGTGCGAGGAACTCGTCGACTATCTCGCCGACGAGGCGACGGTAGCGACCGGCACCACGGATCGCGACAGGCAAACCCTCGAGTCGGCGCTTCACCACCGGCATCTCCCTGCGCTCGTCGACGCGGGAGTCGTCGAGTACGACCGCCAAAGCGGTGCCGTCTACCTCGATCGCGATGCGACCGCGGCGCTGCTCGAGCGCGTTCGGGCGACGGTCACGAACCTACAGAACGCGCCGATCGAGCGAGAACGAGACGACCAGTAAGCGAGCGACCGGTTAGACGACGTCGCCACGGACTGTCACGCCCTCTTGCTCCTCGCGCCAGGCGTGGAGTTCTTTGGCTGCCGCCGACGCCTCGTCGCCGTCCATCCCGAGCATCTCGAGGGCGGACGAGAGCGTCGGGAGGGCGAGTTCGCTCTCACGAAGTTTGCGGAACGCCTCGTCGCTGCGGACGCCGTCGGCCCACAGGCAGACGCCGCGAGGATCGAGCAGTTGCGTGTAGTCGTCGCGCAGCTTCGCGCCGCGCAGCCGCTGGGTGACGTTGTCCTCGAAGGGAGAGTTACAGACCTCGAGGTGGATCGGCTCGTCCTCGTCGCCGATCAGGTGGGCGGCGAGGCACTTCTCGGGCGCAGCGTGGCCGGCCGCGTTGGCTCGGAGATACTCGGGGTGTTCGGCGGCCCAGTCGGCTCGGACGGACTTGCCGACGCCCTCGATGCCGTGGGACTCGCGAAACCGCGCTTCCGGGTCAGGCTCGTCGGAGCCGTCGGTACCCTCGTTCGCGCTGTCGTCGCGCATCAGGATGTCCTTCGTCAGGTAAACGTCGAGCCGCTCGACGGGGTCGAGCCCGAGCGCGACGTCGCCGAACGCCCAGACCTCCCGCACCGGCACGGGCATCCGGTCGTTCTCGACGGTGTCGACGAGTTCCTCGAGTCGATCGACCGCGTCGCTGCGGTCAAAGCCAGTCATTACCGGAGTTGGGGGCTCGAGGCGCAAAACCGTTTCTCAGTCGCAGTCGCAGCCTCGGTCGCGGTGGAGCCGGACGCCGAGACTGTCGCAAATCGTGTCAAGCGAGCACCTTTTTATCGCTACCGACCGAAGGGAATCATATGCGACACCGCGTCTTCAACGAGGACGGCGACGAGGAACTCGTCTTCGTCATGGGCTGGGGGAACCGCTGGACCCACGAGAACGTCAGCTGGCTCATCGGCGAGCTGACCGACGCCGGCTACCGCGTCCACGCGTTCGAACTCCCCACGAACATCGACGACTTCAAAGCCGACTGGCTCGAGCCGATCGCCGAGTACGTCCTCGACCTCGACGGCTACCAGCTGTTGGGTCACAGCGCCGGCGCACTCGTCGCGCAGGCCTTAGACGGCGCGGACAACCACGTCTACCTGAGCCCGTGGTGGGGGTACGGCGACGGCTACCCGGACCTGGCTCTCGAGGCCGTCTCCCAGATACCGACGACGTTCCCGTTCCTCCCCGTCGGCGAGATGGATCGATCGGCGCTCGGCGAGAAAGCGACCGACCACCAGCTCGCGACGCTGCCGCGGTGGATCTCGCCGGCGTTCGTCCGCGAGACGCGCCACGCCCAGAAGGAACTGCTCGCGATCGACCACGACGCGGTCGTCTTCTGCTCGCTTCGCGATCCGGTCATCGACCTCCGGCCGATCGGCGAGCGCGTCCCCGCCGAGCACGTCGTCCTCTACAACGGCGGCCACGAACTGTTCTCCTCGGCGAGCCGCGACCGGCACATCGACACGCTGCTGGCCGCGCTCGAGGAGGGCGCCGAGGCTGTCGAAGAAACGGCGGACGACGAGGAAGCGGCAGTTCCGGCCTGAGACGCTCGAGCTGTTGCCCTCGAGTACGACTTACAGCGCGTCGAGAAGCGCCCGCAGTTGCGTCGGCCCGTTCGTCACGAGCGCACGGGGGAATCCCCGCCGCGCGGTCTCGAGCGCGTCGGCGAGGACGGCCGCCGCGTCGTCGAAGACGCCGGGGCCGTGGCCGAGCAGAATCCGCTCGGGTGCGATCCCCTCGAATACTGCAGTCTGTAGACGGAGTCGACAGAGAAGGTAAACGGCGAGTTGCTCGTCGCCGGTGAGATACGGCGGTGCAGTACCGAGCAGATCCGGCACGTACAGCGTCGCGTCTGCGCGGCGGTATGCAATCGCTTCCCGCCAGCCCGGCAGCGGGCGCGACTCGCGGAGCACAAATCCGGACGTCCCGAGTTCGCCGTCGACGACCTCGAGCGGCGCATCGACGCGCTCGGGAACTCGCTCGAGCCACTCCGGAACGTAGACCGGAACGTCGAACCGCCGTGCGAACGCACCGGCGTCGCGCGCGTGGTAGTCGGAGCAGACGACGACGCCCGCAACGTCGCCGAGCGATTCGATTTCGTCGCCGATTCCCGGCGCCTCGAGCGGGTCGAACAGCCAGACCTCGCCGTCGCCGTCATCAGCGTCGGAATCAGAATCGGAATCGGAAGTGGCGTCGGACGCGGCGGCCTCCGACTCCCCCGTTCCGACGATAGCGTGACTCGCGCGCAACCCTTCCTCGTCGGGATGCGCGAACCAGCCGAACCCGCGGTTAAACTCGTCGACGATCCGGTACCCCGTCGACGGCGACCGATCGTACGCTCCCATGCGGACACCCTCTCGAGGGACGCCGAAAGGCGTACCGATTGATACGTTCGGTCGGCCAGTACGGCGTCGAGACGTTCCGCTGCCGGACTCGAACGGGGACTGCCCGGGAGACGAAACGGACATACGCGCTCGTCGGCAAGGATCCGCCGATGGACTGTAACCGGTGTGACGACGAGGCGGTCATGCACGCCGCCTACTCGGGGGCACACCTCTGCGAGGACCACTTCCGCGAGTCGGTCGAAAAGCGGGTGCGCCGGCGCGTCCGACGGGACGATCTCGTGCCGCAGGACGCCTCGCCCGACGACCCCGAAACGTGGGTCATCGGCCTCTCCGGGGGGAAAGACAGCGTCGTCCTCACGCAGATCCTCCACGACACGTTCGCGGAAGACCCGCGCATCGAACTCGTCGGGCTGACGATCCACGAGGGGATCGAGGGCTACCGCGACAAGTCGGTCGACGCCTGCGTCGACCTCACCGACGACCTCGAGATCCGCCACGAACTCGTCAGCTACGAGGACGAGTTCGGGATTCAGATGGACGACGTCGTCGAGGACGACCCCGAAAACATGGCCGCCTGCGCCTACTGCGGCGTCTTCCGGCGCGACATCTTAGAGCGCTACGCCGACGAACTCGAGGCCGACCTCCTGCTGACGGGTCACAATCTGGACGACGAGGCCCAAACTGCGCTGATGAACTTCCTCGAGGGCGACGTCGCCCAGATCGCCAAACACTTCGACGCCAGCCTCGGTCCGCTCTCGGAGCGCGAGGAGCAAGACGATTTCATTCCGCGCGCGAAGCCGTTGCGGGACGTTCCCGAGAAGGAGGTCGCCCTCTACGCGCACCTCAACGATCTCCCCGCCCACATCACGGAGTGTCCCCACGCCAGCGAGGCCTACCGCGGCGAGATCCAGCAACTGCTCTACGATCTCGAGGAGAACCACCCCGGAACCCGCCACTCGATCCTCTCGGGGTACGAGGAACTAGCCCAGATGGTAGCCGCGGAGTTCAACGACGACGACGGGAACGGCGAGGGTGCCGACCTACAGGAGTGCGAGCAGTGTGGATCGATGACGACGCGAGACGTCTGTCGGAAGTGCTCGCTGCTCGAGACGCTGGTCTGAGGACGTATTCCGGCCTCTCGTCCGAACGCCGTCTTATTCGCCTGTTTTCCAACTGGTGTCGAATCCGTCTTACAGGTCGGCGTCGCAGTGCTTGCACGTCGTTCGATCCGGATCGTTGGGCGCACCGCAGTCCGAGCAGTTCGTTACGGAACCCGACCGATCCGTATCGGTTTCAAAACGGTCGTCGACGGAACTGGTCTCGGAGCCGCCGGGGCCGGGAGACAGGAACGACTCGAGCGGCACCCCACAGGTCGAGCAGTAGCGAACTCGCCAGTCGCCGTCGTCGTCGGCATCCGAATCGTCGACTGCCCCGAACCCCTCGGAATAGACCGGCGATCCGCAGTTGAGACCGTAGTTGAGGGCGGTCCGCTCGCGTTCGGCCTCGGACCACTCGCGCCGCTCGCGGCGCACCTGGTAGCCGCCGATCAGCAGCATCGGGACGAAGACCAGCCAGCCGATCGGTCCCATCGCGAGCAGCCCCGTAAAACGAGGTAGCCGACGGTAAGGAGTCCGACGACCTGCAATCCAGTCTGGAGGGACATACCGGATTCCCGTCATTGAGCCGACCTATCTTTATCGGTGGACGCTCACGTCGACGGCGGCTCGAAGCTGCGGACACCCAACGTCGGATGCGTCAGGAGTAGAACCGGAATTTGCTGACCCCTATTGCGGACGTATACGGCCGTAAACACCCAGTTCTGGCCGAATGTCGTCACAACCTCGAGGCCGAACTGCCGTTGTCGCTACTCTCCAGTGGCACTGAGAACGGTACGGAAAACAGGTGTTCGAAAACGGATACGAGAGCGAACCGCGGGACGGCGACGTGCCGCCTACCGGATCACGTCGACGCCGTTTTGCTGTTCGACTTCCTCGCGACCGCCGTCGCTCTGGGCACCGTAGCCGGTGCCGGTAGTCGATTTCGCGGTTTCGACGTTGTTGCTCGCGTCGAAGTCGGCCTCGTCGAGCCCTTCGATGCTCGCGCGGGACTTATCGGCCTGCTTTTGCGTGGTAGGGCCGAGCACCTGGGCGCTCTGGACGCCGGTCATGATCGCCATGACGCGGACCTTGCCCTTGTAGTTCTCCTGAATCCGGGCGCCCCAGATGACGTTCGCGGACGCCTCGAGTCGCTCCGTGATGTTGTCCGCGATCCCCTCGGCCTCTTTGAGGGTGAGGTCGGGGCCGCCCGTGATGTGGACCAGTCCGCCGGAGGCGCCGCGGTAGTCGACGTCCAGCAGCGGGTGGTTCATCGCGTCCTTGACGACCTCGTCGGTCTTGTTCTTGTCCTGGGTTTCGCCGACCAGCATGACGGCGACGCCGCCCTGGTTCATGATCGTGGACATGTCGGCGTAGTCCAGGTTGATCAGCGACGGCTGGGTGATCGTCTCCGAGATGCCCTTGACCGTCTCGGCGATGATCTGGTCCATCACCGAGAACGCCTTGCCGATCGGGAGGTTCGGGACGTAATCGAGCAGCCGGTTGTTGTCGAGCACGATGATCGAGTCGGCCTGCTCGCGCAGCTTCTCGAGGCCTTCCTCGGCCTTGACCGTGCGTGCGCGCTCGACGTTAAACGGCGTCGAGACCATGCCGACGACGATCGCACCCTGCTCTTTGGCGATCTCCGAGACCACCGGCGCGGCGCCGGTGCCGGTCCCGCCGCCCATGCCGGCGGTCACGAACACGAGGTCCGCGTCGCCGAGCACTTCCTTGATCGTGCCCTGGGCCATCTCGGTCGCGCGCTCGCCCATCGAGGGGTCGCCGCCCGCGCCGAGCCCGTTTGTCAGGGACTTGCCGACCAGGATCTTCGTGTCGGCCTCGATCATCTTGAGGTGCTGCTTGTCCGTGTTGATCGCCACGGTGTCGGCACCGTCGACGCCGATGTTGTACAGCCGGTTGACGGTGTTGTTACCCGCACCGCCACAGCCGACGATGACGATCCGTGGATCGCCGAATTCGTCGCCGTCGAACTCGGCGTCCATCTGTCGGGCCTCCTGCTCGGCGTTCTCGAGGGCGTCCTGAACGATATCCTGCATCGTTACACCTTGGCCCAGTTACGCTGACGGGACTGCTCGGTCTGTCCGTCGTACTCTTCGTTGATCATCTCGCGGACGGCCGACCGGATCGCCTCACTCCGGTTCGGGAACTCGCCCGAGTCAACTAACTGTTCGACCTCCTCGATCTGCTGTTTCGGAATGCGCAGTGTCACACGCTCCATGGTTGGTATTCCCCGTTGAGGTAAGACGGCAGCGCGCCCCTGTCTGACGCGACGTGTCTTACACCGGAATCGCCCGACATCGGGCGGTTTCCGACGTCCGTCGGCCGGTGTAAGACGACCGTCTTACGCGAATAAACGCAATACTGTCTTGGATAATAAAAGTTTCGTCAGACGCAACTCTCACTGTCTTACAACAGTCACGATCGCTGACTGTTCGACTCGAGCACGTCCGCTGACGCCGTCCGACGCCCGCAGCTGGGGCAGAACGCCCAGTCCGATCGCAGTTCGTCACCACAGTCGCAGAACAGCCGGCGGGACACCTTCTCCCCACAGTTGGGACAGAAGACGTGCTCGCTGTCGACGTCCTCGCCGCACTGGCCGCACGTGTGCTGTCGGCTCTGGGTTCGAGACTGAGGCCCATCCTGTGGCTGCTGCGAGTGATCGTGGCCGTGTTCGCTCTCGCGAGCGGGCCGGGAATCGGACCGGGCCTGCGCCCGTGACGACGCCGAATCCTGTGCCTCGTCGACGCGCCGCGCCCGCCCGTCCTCGAGCGCGATCGTGACGTTGACGTCCTGTGGCTGCGATGACTGCGCGCGCGGCTGTCGCTCGCGCCCGTGCGCGTTGTGTTCCAACTCCGCCAGTCGCTCCGTCAGGAGTTCGTCGACGCGCTCGCGAACCAGATCGTCGATCGCGGTTTCGTCCGCGCGCGCTGTGGTCTCGGTTTCGGCCCCGTCTGATCCGTTCCGCACCGATACACCGCTCACCTCGTCCTCGAGGTACGCCCGAAGCGCCTCCCGCATCGCCTCGCTCTTCGAGGTCTCGAGCGCCTCGAGTTCCTCGACGAGGTCGTCGTCGGCGCGGAACGTGATCTTGCTCATGGGGCGGATACTACCACATTGCAACGCCTCCCATATCAATCATTCTGCCGTTCATCTTCCGTGACAGGTCCATCCCCGTTGCGAATGATAACCCTTATGTTTCCCTCGGCGGCTACGTATGAGTGCGACCGCCCTTAGCTCAGACTGGTAGAGCAGTCGACTGTAGATCGACTTGTCCCCCGTTCAAATCGGGGAGGGCGGACTCGTTTTCCTGTCGATTCGTAGCTGACTACCGATCGGCTTGTCCCCCGTCCACGTGAGCGAAGCGAACGAGGGCTCGGAAGTCGCAGCACCGAGCGAAGCGAGGTGACCGTCTTCCGGCGTTCAAATCGGGGAGAGCGGACTTCCTTCTTCGTCGCATTACAACTGACGCCGAGAGATGTGTTTACACCGGGTGTACGGACGCGACGCTCGAGTGCTCGTTTACCCATCCACGAACGATGACCGTCGAGTTGATTGTCGCGGGAACGGAACCGGCCGTAGCTGCGATACTCGCAGTCGTCCTGTGCAGTTTGGGACGCAGCCAGCGCACTGAATCCGTTTTCGAGTCGGTTTCGCTCCGTACGTAAGCGTCGGTAACTGTTTCCCATATTATTACGCCCATTCTTTCACTTCGAAAAATACACTTATAGTTAGAATACTAACAATCATCAAATGAAAGATCGACGGTTGAACCGTCGACAGTTCCTCGGAACCGTCGGCGTCGGCGTCGCAAGCGGGGTCGCAGGGTGCGGATATCTCGAGCAGCGCGAGGAGACGGCGACCGAGCGCGAGCGACCGATCGAGGGCGTCGTTCGCTCGGTCGGCGGTGATCCGATCGCCAGCGCGTCGGTCGCCGTTCGGGCACCCACTGCGAGCGACGAACCGAACCCGACGTCGACGGACGGAGACGGGCGCTTTTCGCTCGAGGCGAGCGGGCCCGTCCAGTTGACCGTTCGCCAGGACGGGTACAACAGTCGCGTCCGCGCGGTCGCGCCTGGGGAGACGCCGGAGATCAGACTCGCCGAAGACGACGCCGTCTCCATGGCGTTCGGCGGGGACGTGATGTTCGGCCGTCGGTACTACGACGCGCCCGAGGACGATCTACGCCCGCGATTCCAACTCGATCCGGACGATCGACTCGCGTCCCACCGAGAACTGCTCGCGGACGTCGCACCGTACTTCCGGGCGACGGATATCGGCTCGATCAATCTCGAGACGTCGCTGACGACGACGGAATGGTGCCACCCCTCGAAAGCCTACACGTTTACGGGCCATCCCGTCGCGGCCGAGGCGCTGGCCGACGCCGGAATCGACTACGCGGCGCTGGGGAACAACCACATCTTCGACGCACTGGAACCGGGGCTGAAGGAGACGCTCGAGACGCTCGAGGCGGCCGACATCGCCCACTCCGGTGCGGGAGAGAACAGCGACGCAGCGTGGGAACCCGCACTCGTCGAGCGCGGCGGGACGACGGTGGCGTTCCTCTCGTGTACGACGGTCGTCGGTGGCGGCTACGACATCGACTGGTCCGCCGACCGGAATCCCGATCGAACGCACGAAGTCGAGCCGCAGGAGGGAGTCGACGCCGACTCGTCGCTCCAGCTTTCGGGCGCGATGGGCGCCGCCGAGCCGACGCCGGAGCGGCTGCGAACGGCTGCCGAGCGCGCTGCCGACGCCGCCGATCTCGTCGTCGTCCAGATCCACGGCGGGACCCAGTACGTTCGCGAGCCGACCGACGAGATGGTCGCCCTGATCGATGCCGCGATCGACGGCGGCGCGGATCTGGTCGTCAACCACCACCCCCACGTGACCGGCGGCGTCGAACGCCGCGACGGCGCGCTCGTGGCCTGGACGCTCGGCAATCTGGTCTTCGACCAGCAGTTCTGGGCGACGCTCCGGTCGTTCGTCCTCACCGTCGACGTCGACGAGAGCGGGATCGTCCGAGCCAACACCGAGCCGGTCGTCATTCAGGGATACAAACCCCAGCCGGCGACGGGGCGGTCGCGACAGCGCCTCGCTCGCCGCACGGCGGCGCTGGCCGACGATCCGTTCGGACTGACCGCGGACGGCGTCCGTACCGTCGGCAGCGAGCCCGACTCGAGCACGGAGACGGTTAGCGGCGACGGCGAGCTGTTTCGGATCGTCGACGGCTGGGTGGCGGACGTCAGCGGGGACGGGACGGTCCGGTTCGGCCGCGACAGACTTCGGTTCGGGAGTTTCCGCAACGAGTTGGTGACGGAATCCCCGGTCGAGGGGCCGCTGTGGCGGTTCGGTCGCTCGCACGCCGCCGTCAGTCCCGACCTCGCACCCGGGGACGTCCCGCGCTCGCCGGTCAATGCACTCGAACTCGAGCGGTCGGCGGACAACAGCTACCGCGCCATGCTGTCACCCCGTCACCGAATCCCGATTTCCGGGGCGCCGCTGGTACTGACCGGCTGCTACCGGTTCGACGGAGCCGACGAACTCGAGGTGCAGCTGTCGTGGTACGACGACACGAGCGGCGAGTCGTTCGACCAGACGCGTTACTCCCCCGATGGAACCGAGGGAGACTGGCACCGATTCCGGTACGACCTCGAGCCGCCGGCCGACGCCGAGTACGTGATGCCGTATAGCTTCCTCTCGCCGCCCGAGTCCGGCGACGTCACTGTCCGCGTGACTGATCTCCGGCTCGTAGAACTGGCCGACGAGCCGACACCGGGCGCCGACCACCTCCTCGTCGACGGGGCGACGACGGTGGAACTCGCACAGTACCCAGGGACAGACAGCGGAGAAACCGAACTCGAGCCGCTCGAGGACCCGGGAGAATCGTAGCGACCGCTTCGCTCGTCCTTGCTCGGTCTCGCTTTCGCAGGACGGAGTGCTGGAGCGTAGCTGTTCGATAGCCAGGATCGGTATCCGATAGCCGTTACTCCGTGTTACTCGCGTCGGACAGCGTAAACGAGAACGTCGATCCCTCGCCGGGGTCGGAGTCGACCCAGATCTCGCCGCCGTGGCGGTCGACGATCCGCTCGCACAGCGCGAGCCCGATTCCCGTACCGGCGTGTTCGTCCTGGGTGTGCAGCCGCTCGAAGACGTCGAAGATCCGATCAGCGTCGTCGGGATCGATCCCGATCCCCTCGTCAGCGACCGAAATTACCCAGTCGTCGCTTCGTTGATCTACTGAGAGGGTGATCGATGGGGGCTCGTCGCCGCTGTACTCGATCGCGTTCTCGAGCAGGTTCTGGAACACCTGCCGCAACTGGTTGCTGTCGCCCTCGACATGGGGCAGTTCCGGGACGCTGATATCGGCGTCAGTTTCCTCGATGCGGAACTGCAGATCGTCGAGAACCTCGTCGACGACCGCGTTCAGGTCCGTGGGCTCGAGGGGGTCGCCGCGTGTCTCGACGCGAGAGTACTCGAGGAGGCCGTCGATCATCGCCCGCATGCGCTCGGCGCCGTCGACCGCGAACTCGATGAACTCCCGCCCGTCGTCATCGAGTTCGTCCTCGTACCGATCCTCGAGCAGGCTCAGGTAGCTCGAGACCATCCGGAGCGGTTCCTGCAGATCGTGAGAGACGGCGTAGGCGAACTGCTCGAGTCGCTCGTTCGAGTCCTCGAGTTTGCGCTCGTACTCGCGGCGTTCGGTGACGTCCTGTGCGACGGCCATACCGGCGTAGATGTCGCCGTCGGCGTCCCTGACGGGAACGGTGTGGAGCCGGAAGTGACGGTCGTTATACGTGACCTCGAAGTCGGATTCCTCGCCGTTAAGGGCAGCGTGAAACGCTGGTTCGATCTCGGCGACGATATCGTCCGGATAGACCTCGGAGACGTGGTGACCGACTCGGTCGTCGGGATCTGCCTCGACGACATCGAAGTAGTGGCCGCCGACGGCGGTGTACTCGAGGTCCTCGTCGAACAGCGCGACTGCGCCGTCGGGGAAGTTCTCGACGAGCGTCCGATGGCGGCGCTCGCTGGTCTCGAGTCTGCGGCGGTACTCCCGACGCTCCGTGATGTCGGACTGCGTGACGACGCCCCTGACGACCTCGCCGTCGGCGTTCCGGACCGGCATGCCGCGGACGGCGATCGTCCGGCGCTCTCCGCCGTCGGCCTCGATTTCGAAGACGTCGGGTTCGGTGACCTCCTCGCCTTGGAGCACGCGAGCCATCGTCCATTCGTCGGGGGCGACCGGGGTTCCCGTATCCGCCCACCAGCCGGTGAACTGCTCGTAATCGTCGATACAGTCCGCATCGAAGACGTTGCCACCCCAGATCGCCTTCGAAACGTCGTTGGCCCTGACGAGCGAGCCGTCGGCTTCGGCGACGACAACACCGACCGGCAGTACCCCGATCAGCGTCTCGAGTTGCGTCTTCGTTTCCTCGAGAGCCTGTTCAGCCCGCTTTCGTTCCGTGATGTCGGCGAGTGCGCCGGGGAACGTAATCGGGTTCCCGTCCCCGTCGCACTCGACGTGGCCGCGGGCGACGACCCACCGCCACTCGCCGTCGGCGTTGCGGACCCGGTACTCGGCCTCGTACTCGCCGCAGGTTTCGAGGGCCTCATCGATCGCGTCTTCGACGCGGTCGCGGTCGGCCTCGTGGATCGACGAGACGAACCGCTCGAGCGAGACGCCCTCGCGGGCCGCCTCGGGATCGACGTCGAACGTTCTGGCGAACGAGGCACCGGCGACGAACCGGTCCTCGGGGACGTGCCACTCCCAGGTCCCGACCGCGCCGGCTTCGGTCGCGGCCTCGAGTTGCGATTTGGCCTCGCGAAGTTCCCGTTCGCGCTCCCTGCGCTCGGTGACGTCGGCGGCGATCCCGACGATACGAACGGGCGTGTCCTCCTCGTCGCGGACCGGGACGCCCTGAGCGTGGACCCACCGGGTCGACCCGTCGGAGCGGACGACGCGGAACTCCTCGTCGTACTCGCTGTCGGGTAGTGAACCGTAGGCCTCGGCGACGCGGTCGCGGTCGTCGGGATGGACCGACTCGAGGAACGAGTAGGGGTCGTCGTAGAGTGACTCGCGGCTCCGGCCCCACACGTCCTCGTAGACAGGGTTGATATACAGCATCTCCTTGGTATCGGGCGTCGACATCCAGACGATCTCGTCGACGTTCTCGGCGAGGGTTTGGAACCGCGCCTCGCTCTCGCGGAGTTCCTGCTCGATCTCCTTGCGCTCAGTAATATCACGGAAGTACACCGAAACGCCGCTCTCGGAGGGATAGATGGTCGCCTCGATCCAGACCCCGAGTATCTTGGAGTAGTGTTCGAGGTCGATCGTCTCCTGGGTCTCCATCGCCGTCTCAAAACGCTCGCGGATGTATCGGCGTTCGTCCGATTCCGGAAAGAGGTCTGCGATCCGTTCACCGAGCAGGTCGTCCTCGTCGTACCCGAGCAGTTCCGCGGCGCGGTCGTTGACGTGCGTGAACCGCAGGTCCTCGTCGACCGCATAAAACGCGTCCGAGACGCGGCCGAACACCTCTCGGAGTTCGCTCTCGAGTTTGCGTTCGCGCTCCTTGAAGGCGGTCACGTCCTCGGCGGCGGAGACGATGCGGTCGATTTCGCCGCGCTCGTCGGTGATCGGCACCGTATTGACCGACAGCCACCGCGGATCGCCCTCGGGACGTTCGATCCGCAGGATGCGTTCGTACTCCGGGTCGCCCGTCGTCAGCACCCGTTCGGACGGGTACTCGTCGGGGGAGAGTCGGTCGCCGGTTTCGTCGTACACCGGCCGGTCCTGCAGGGCAAACGACGCCGGGTCCGTGACGCCGAACAACTCCGCCGCGCGGTCGTTGAGCCGTGTCACCTCACCGTCGGTGTCGAGGACGATTCCGCCGACCGGAATCGCGTCGAGGATCCGATCCGTGAGGTCGCGCTCGCGCTCGAGACGGCGCTCGTCGCGGATTCGGTCGAACGTCGCCGCGAGGTTCGACGCGACGATCTTCGCGAGGGTGACGTCCTCATCGTCGAAGGCAGCCTCGTGCTCAGAGCCGATAAGGGCGACGCCGTGGTCGCCCAGCGGCAGGACGATCTCGCTTCGGATCGGCGTTGCCGGATTGTACACGGTTTCGGCTTGGGTCACGTTGTCGTAGATCGCTGGCTCGCCGGTCTCGAAAACCTGCCAGGCTATCCCATCGGCGGGCTCGAACGTCGGAAGTTCGCCAAGCAGCGCTTCGGCGTCTTCGGTCCAGCTCGTCGGCTGGAGCGTCCCGTCGTCCTCGAGGAGGTAGATGGCGTTCGTCTCCAACTGAAGAATGTCCTGCAGGTGCTGCGAGGCCTGCTCGGCGACCGCCTCACGCGAGGTTTCTGCGAGCCACTCGCTGACGGCCTCGTTGACCCGCTCTAACTGGGCGGCACGGCGGTACTGGTCGGTCACGTCGTAGTAGAGTTCGACCCGTCCGCCAGCGTAGCGACCCGACTCGATCGGTTTGCTCCTGTGCTCGAGCCACCGCTCCTCGCGGCCCTCGCCTGGCGTGACGCGACACTCGAAGTGTTCGACGTAGCTGTTGTCGTCGTAGGTCGCCAGCACCGTCTCCGCGAACGTGTCTCCGTCCGCGACGCAGTCACGGATGGTCTCCTCGACCAGCGTTCGCTTGTCGCGGCCGATCGTTTCGGCTCGGCCGAGACCGAAGTACCGAGAGACGGTCTCGTCGGCCCACGCGACGTCGAACGACTCGTCGAGAACGAACACACCCACCGCGGCCTCGTCGAGGACGCTGGTGATCGTCTCGTAGGACTCGAGTGCCGTTTCGGCCCACTCCCGGCGGCGTTTTCGCTCGGAGATGTCGCGAGCAACGCCGACCGTCCCCTGAAACGACTCCTCCTCGAGCAGCAGCGAGGTCCGCAGTTCGACGGGGACGCGCTCGCCGACAGCGGTCTCGATCTCGAGGTCGAACGTACCGACGACGGCGTCGTTCGCGGCGGTCGCGTCGCTCGTTTCGCCGACAGCCGCCAGTCGGTCGTCGATTGCGCGCTCGATGCGTGTGACGTCGTCGCCATCGAGGAGGACGGAGACGTGTTCCCCGATGAGTTCCTCTCGAACGTAGCCCGTCGTTTCCAGCAGGACGTCGTTCGCCGCGACGAAGCACCCGTCGGCATCGAGTTGATACAGACCGTCGTCGATCGCGTTCACGAGTGTCCGATACCGCTGGAGCGCCGCGGACTCATCTGCATTCCCCCAGAACGCACTGTCGGTGGCGTCCGCTCGCTCACTCATATACGGCCACCTTGCTCTCCGGGCGGAAAAGTCCCCGGCACGGATTCAGGTGTGGAGCCTTTGTTACGGCGGTTCGGCCGCCGCCGGCGTCACGGATGTCGGTTAGATTCGCCGTGAAGAATGGACTTAGTGCCCCGTCACCGGAGGTACAAATATGGTCAGATTTGGCTGGTTTGCCTCTCTCGAGGAGTTTACGCCCGATGAGTGCCTGCACCAGGTCGAACTCGCCGAGGAGGCGGGCTTCGATACTGCGTGGGTGAACGACCACTTCCACCCCTGGTTCGACCACAAGCAGGACGGATCGTCGGCCAACGGCGGGAACGCTTGGTCGTGGCTCCCCGCGGCCCTCGAGCGCACCGACGACCTCGTCATGGGGACGGGCGTCAGCGCGGTCATTCACCGCTATCACCCGGGGAACGTCGCCCATCGACTGGCGACGCTCGCAGAGATGTACCCCGACCGAATCTTCCTCGGACTCGGCTCCGGCGAAGCACTGAACGAGAGCCCGCTCGGGCTGCCGATGCCCGAGTTCGGCGAGTCCGCCAAGCGCACCGCCGAAGCGGTCCGGATAATGCGTGCCCTCTTCGAGAACGACTTCGTCAGCTACGACGGGAACTTCTGGTCGCTCGACGAGGCGAACCTCTACACCGGCCCCGACGAGATGCCGCCGGTCTACATCGCCAGCAACGGCCCGACGCTCGCCCGAATGGCCGGCGACCTCGGCGACGGCTACGTCACCGTCTTCGAATCGCCCGAGCGCGTCCAAGAGGAACTGTTCCCGTCGGTCCGAAAGGGCATCGAGCGGTCCGAGCGAAACGACTCCCTCGAGGAGATGGACCGCTCGATTCACCTCCACGTTTCCTACGACCCCGACAGCGAGGAGGCCGCCCTCGAGCCGTGTCTCCCGTGGCGCGGCACGATGCTCGACATCTTCTTCGAGGCGAACATCGCCGACCCGCGGGTCGTCCAGCGCCACGGCGACAAGGTCGATCCCGACGTCCTCAAGGAGGAGATGACTATCACGACCGATCCACAGGACATCGTCGACGTCACCGAGAAGTACGTCGACGCCGGCTTCAACCACATCGTCTACCAGAGCCACAGTCCCGACCAGGCGGCCTTCTGTGAAGTGATCGAAGAGGAAGTCATCCCGCGCTTCGGGGACGTAACGGCGACGCCGTAACCTGCCGGCGCGCAGCGTCAGTTCTCGAGTTTTTCCGCGATTCGTCCGGTCACCCTGAGCGGCTACACTCGCCGCCCGAGTCGAAAATGACGAATGACCCTGGAGAACAGGTAGCCGCTGGGCAACGCGCCACCATCAACCAGGGCCAATTCCGGGTTGGTGTCGGGGACACATAAACTATCGTTGACTATTGTGCAAGCCGCTCAAATAGGGATAGATAACACGTGGCAGGGTTCGAATCCCGGAGGCGGCGTCGGGAAAGGGGAGCGCTCGAGCCGTCTTCCCACAGGACGAGCGGGCCCGCAAACGCCGGCCGGTCCCTTTTCGCTCGCCTCGTGAAAGCGCCGGGTATGAGCGAGGACGGACCGAACCGCGACCGCGCACAGGACCGCATCGGACAGCGCAAGTCGGAGCGGGCCGACCACACCGAGGCCATCTTCGAAGACGTCCAACGACACCTCGGCGAACTCGAGTATCCCGTCACGAGCGAGGAACTGGCCTCGGAGTACAGCAACGAGGCGATCGACATGCCCAACGAGACGGAGTCGCTGGGCAGCGTCTTCGATCGATTGGCGGGCGAACAGTACGACGACCCGGAGGAGGTTCGGGAAGCGGTGTACGGCGAGATCACGGGTGAAGCGAGCAGTCCGAACGAGGCTAACGCCGAACGCGACCTTACGGCGTTGGACGCCGAGAAACAGGGATCGCCCAGCGAGCGGGGCGGCGACTCGCTATAACCCGCGGTGGGGCGGATACCGACCCTCGAGAGCGTCGATAGTCATCGCCGCGCCGTCGCCGGATCGTGATAGCAGAACGGATTTACGTTCCAATCTCCTTCGTTCGCGTATGGATTACGAATCGAGTCTCGACCGTGCGATGGACGATGTCCCCGACATCGGGGGCGACGAACAGCGGCTCCAGATCCCGGACGCCGAGACCCAGAAGGACGGCGCATTCACGCGCTTTACGAACCTCGGCGACATCGCCGACGTCCTCTCGCGCGAGGACGAGCACCTCCACCGGTTCATCCAGCGCGAGATGGGGACCAGCGGCAAACTCGAGGACGGCCGCGGCCGATACAACGGGACCTTCTCCGAGCAGGACTTCGACATGGCCGTCGACGCCTACGTCGACGAGTACGTCCTCTGTTCGGAGTGTGGTCTGCCGGACACCCGCCTCGTCCGGGAGGACCGCACGCCGATGCTGCGCTGTGACGCCTGCGGTGCGTTCCGCCCGGTCACCAAGCGCTCCGCGAGCAGCCAGCAGCAACAGCAGGCCGACGCCGTCGAGGAAGGCGAGACCTACACCGTCGAGATCACCGGCACCGGTCGCAAGGGCGACGGTGTCGCCGAGAAGGGCGAGTACACGATCTTCGTCCCCGGCGCCGAAGAGGGCGACGTCGTCGAGATCTACATCAAGAACATCTCGGGCAACCTCGCGTTCGCGGAACTGGCCTAACGGGAGCCACTCGAGTTCTTCCCGATCTTCTCGCGGCGTCGATCACCGAGAGCCGTCGGACCGATTACTTAAAGTAAATTTGTCCTAGTAACACTGTCGTGGGAGTATCGTTCGACCTCTTCGGAACCCTCGTGGCCGCCGAGACGCCGGCCGATCCGGCCGACGCCGTCGCGACCGAACTCGCCGAGCGGGACGTTCCGGTCCCCGACGACTGGCAGGCCGCGTACACGGAGCCACACGTCGACGCCCCCGAGGGCGCCGAGGTACCGCTTCCGGCTCACGTCGCCCGCGCGCTCGCGAGCCGCGGCATCGACTACGAGCGAAACGCGGTCAGACGGGCCGTCGTCGCGGCGTTCGACCCCGACGTGACGACCAGAGACGGGGCCCGCGAAGCGGTCGCCGCGGCCCGCGAACTGGGGCCGGTGGCGATCTGCTCGAACTGCAGCGTTCCGGAACTCGTCGCCCGAACGCTGATCCGCGCCGACCTCGAGCGCGACGCCTTCGACGCCGTCGTCACGAGCGTCGGCTGCGGCTGGCGCAAGCCGGCCCCCGAGATCTTCGAACTGGCGGCCGACGAACTCGGCGTCGACCCGGCCGACCTCGTTCACGTCGGCGACGATCCGGACACCGACGGCGGCGTCGAGGCAGTTGGCGGGACGGCGCTATTGCTCGACGGCCGAGGCGATGACGGTGACGGCGACGACGGATTGACGCTCGAGGACGTTCCGGAACGACTGTCGGACCGATCGAACGCGAACGCATCGACACGGGATTCGGAGCGATGACGCCAACGGCGCGATCAGGGCCGGACCGCGACCAACAGGAGGGAGCCGCGTGATCGCGACGCTGGGGATGATCGGTCTGGCGTTCAGCCTCGATCTTCTCCTGGGTGAGCCGCCGAACGCCGCCCACCCGGTCGCGTGGTTCGGCCGCCTCGTGGGCGCGCTCGACCGCGACTGGAGCGCGGCGACGGATACCCGCACCGAGAACGCGCCTCGACGGCAGCGCCGTGTCGGCATCGTGATTGCCCTCCTCGCGCCGCTGCTACCCGCCGTCGCGGCTGCCACCCTCGTCATCGCCGCGAGCGCGCTCGCTCCGCTCGCGGGCGCCGTCGCCGCCGCGCTCGTCCTCTTTCTGTCGATGAGCCTGCGTTCGCTGCTCGAGCTTACCGACACTGTGGTCGCAGCGACCGCGAATGCGAACGACCTCGAGACCGCCCGCGACCGGGTCCGCGGACTCGTCGGCCGCGATACGTCGGCGCTTTCGGCGGCGGAGCTTCGCAGTGCGGCCGTAGAGAGCGCGGCCGAGAACCTGGCGGACGGACTCGTGGCGACGCTGGTTCCGTTCGCCGTGCTCGCCCCGCTCTCGCCGCCGGCCGCGGCCGCCGCAGCCGCGTGGGTGAAGGGGGTCAACACGCTCGATTCGATGCTGGGCTACCCGGACAAGCCGATCGGCACCGCGAGCGCGCGACTCGACGACCTCGTGATGTGGCTCCCGGCGCGGCTCAGCGCGCTGGCGATCGCCGTCGCCGCCGGCGACCACCTCGCACTAGAGCGTGCGCGACGGTGGGCTCGAGCACCGCCGTCGCCCAACTCCGGGTGGCCGATGGCGACGCTCGCCTGCGCGCTCGGGGTTCGACTCCGCAAGCCGGGCGTCTACGACCTCAACCCGGACGCTCCGCTCCCCACAGTCGCTGACGGCGAGCGAGCCGTGCGCGTCGTCGGACGCGGGGCGGCGGTCGCGGTGCTCGTCGCCGTCGCGCTGGCGATCGGCGTCGACGCGGTCGCGGCCGATACGGTCGCGACGCCGCTCGAGGCGCCTCGACTCGCGGCGCCGGAGGTGACGCTCCGATGACCGCACGCGGCCGAGGGTGGCCCGGCGCGATCCGCGCCGCGGTCGGGTTCCTGACGCGACTGCCGGTCCCTCACCGCGAGGGTGACTGGGACGCGTTCCGCTCGCGGCCCGCCGCGTTTCCGATCGTCGGCCTCGTTTCGGGGTCGCTGGCGGCGATGCCGCTGCTCGCCGTCGACGTACTGCCGGCGTCGACCGTCGCGCTCGGCTACCTGCTCGCGGTCTATGCCGTGACTGGTGTCCACCACCTCGACGGGATCGCCGACCTCGGCGACGCCCTCGTCGTCCACGGTGATCAGGAGCGGCGGCGCGAGGTGCTGAAGGATACGACGACCGGTGTCGGCGCCGTGCTTGCAGTAGCGCTGACCGTGGCCGCTCTCGCCCTCGCGGGGCTCGGGCTGGCGGATCTGCCGCCGCTGACGGCGGTCGGGATCGCGATCGGCGCCGAGATCGGCGCGAAACTCGGGATGGCCGCGATGGCCTGCTTCGGCACCGCGGAGTTCGAGGGGATGGGCCGGCAGTTCACCGAGGCGTCGACGCCGGGACGGTTCGTCGTTCCGACGGGTGTCCTCGCCGGTGTAACTGTCCTCGTCTGGCCCGACCCGGCCGCTGTGGCACCGTGGAGTGCGCTCGCCGGAATCGGCCTGCCCTGGTACTGGGCGAACCGCAGCCTCGGCGGCATCAACGGCGACATCTTCGGCGCCGCGAACGAGATCGGCCGCATCGTCGGCGTTCACGCGGGGGTGATCGCGTGGACGCTCTCGTGATGTGCGGCGGAAAGGGAACGCGCCTCGAGAGCCCCCACGAGAAACCCCTGCATCCGATCGGCGGTACACCGATGGTCGATCGCGTCGTGGCGGCGCTCGCGGAGAGTCGCGTCGAGACGATATCCGTCGCCGTCTCGCCGAACGCACCCGAGACGCGGGCCCACCTCGAGCGCGCCGCGCGCGAGCGCGAAGCCCTGACGACTGTCGAGACGCCGGGCGAGGGGTACGTTACAGATTTGATGCAGGTCCTCGAGCGCGACGACGTCTCGACGCCGATCCTCACCGTCGCCGCCGATCTCCCGCTGCTCGAGGCGCCGGTCGTCGATCGGGTGCTCGCCCGCCACCGTGACAGTGACCGGTCGCGGACCGTCTGCGTCCCCGTCGCACTCAAACGACGGCTCGGCGTCAGCGTGGACGCGCGCCTCGAGTCGCGCTCGCATCTCGCGCCGACGGGCCTCAACGTCGTCGGCGACGCCGACGCCGATTCGATCGACATCCATTACGATCCGCGACTCGCAGTGAACGTCAACCGACTCGAAGACGCACGGATCGCAGCCGAGCGAATACCGAACCGAACGGGCGAACCCGTACGAGATCGAGACGAACCCGACACGCAGTAATACGGAGACAACACGATGCGCGTACTACTCGCAGCCGGCACGACCGACACCGCACTGATCGAGGGGATAAGCGCCGCCGGCGCGTCCCCGGAACTGATGGCCCACACGCCCGCGGCCGACGCCGAGATTCTCGCCTACGGCGAGCCGACCCGCGCGCCCGTGACGCCGGTGAGTCCGACGGGCTGTCCGACGCCCGCGGCGGTCACTCGCGCCGTGCGAGAAACGGTTGGCTTCGACATCGCGATCGTCGACGCCGGCCTCGCCGAGCCGACGACCGCGCCGACGGTCGGTATCGGGGACGTCGCGCCGGGTGCGGACGTTCGCGAAGACGAGGCCGTCTCGGACGCTGGGGCGATCTTCGACCGCGCGCACGGGTACGGCACGAGCCTCCCCGACGACGACCTCCTGATCGGAGAGACGATTCCCGGCGGGACCACCACGGCGCTGGGCGTTCTCACCGCGCTCGGCGAACCGATCGGCGTCTCCTCCTCGCTCCCCGAGAACCCCCTCGAGCACAAGCGCCGGGTGGTCGACGAGGGACTCGCAGCCAGCGACCTCGAGCCCGGCGCGTGCGCGGGAGCACCGCTCGAGGCGATCCGCGCCGTCGGCGATCCCGTCCAGCCGACGGTAGCCGGCGTCGCGGCCGGCGCGCTCGAGTCCGGCACCGGGGTGACGCTCGCGGGCGGCACGCAGATGATTGCCGTCGCCGCCCTCTTGCGCCACGCCGGCGTCGATGCACCGCTGTCGATCGCGACGACGTCGTTCGTCGCCGATGAGCGGGGGGACGATCTCGAGGCCGCTTGCGAGCGTCTCGACTGTGAGCTAACGGTGACGGACCCCGGATTCGCCGATCACGAGCGCGACCACGTCGCGATGAACCGCTACTGTGCCGGCGAGGCGAAGGAGGGCGTCGCGATGGGCGGTGCGCTCTCCCTTGTGCCGGACGGACAAATGGCCGACGTGCGCAATCAGTTCGAGACGGTCTGTTCGCGGCTCGGGATCGACGCCGAACAGGGAGGACAGCACGACGACGAAGAATGCGGAGGTGACTGATACCGTGGACCCTGCCGCGATCCGCACCGCCGAGCGCGTCCCCCACGGCGGCGAGACCGACACGGACATCCTCGATTTCTCGGCGAACACGAACCCCCGAATACCCGACGGCGTCGAGGGCGTCTACGCCGACGCCCTCGAGGATGCCCGGCGCTACCCGGACGACGACTACCCCGATTTCCGCGCCGCGGCCGCCGGGTTCGTCGGCTGCGAACCCGACGACGTGGTTCCGACGCCCGGCGGACTGGCGGCGATTCGGCTCGCTATCGAAATCACGCTCGAGCCCGGCGACGAGGCCCTGGTTCCCTACCCGAGTTTCGGCGAGTACGCCCGCGAGGTTCGACTGCAGGGCGCACAGCCGCGGTTCATTCGGTACGACGACCTGTTCGCCCTCGAGCGCGAGGGCCTCGAGTCGGCTGCGCTCGCGGTCGTCTGCACGCCGAACAATCCGACGGGCGAGGCGGCCGATCCCGACGAACTGGCCGCCTTCGCGGCTCGGTGCGAGCGGGCGGGCACGACGCTGTTGGTCGACGAGGCGTTTCTCGGCTTCACCGACCTGCCGTCGGCGGCCACCCTCGCGCGGGACCGCGACCTCGAGAACGTGATCGTCGCGCGTTCGTTGACCAAACTGTTCGGACTCCCCGGGTTGCGGGCGGGCTTCGCTGTTGCGACCGGCGAGCGGCGCGACGCGCTCGAGACGGCCCGCCGCGCGTGGTCGCTCGGGACGCCGGCCGCGCGGGTTGGCGCCCACTGCCTTCGGCAGGACGAGTTCGTCCGGGAGACGCGCGAGCGCGTCGCGAGCGAGCGCGAGCGACTGCGCGAGGCGCTCGGCGAGCGGTTCGACGTCTACTCGTCGGACGCCCCGTACCTCCTGTGTGACGTCGGCGACCGCGACGTCGCTGACGTGATCGCATCGGCCCGCGACCGCGGGGTTGCGATTCGGGACGCGACGACTTTCCGCGGCCTCGAGTCCCACGTTCGCGTCGCCGTCAAGGATCGCGCGGCGAACGACGAACTGCTCGCAGCGCTCGGTGTGCAGGGCAACCGCGACCGATGACGATGGAGACGACCGACGACAGCGATCGCGAGCGCGCGTACGAGGCGGAGCGTCGGGACGGCGTCCTCCGGGTTCGTCGCTCCGATCATGACGCCGACGCCGAGTGGCTCTCGACCGGCTGGAACGGCGGCCGCCGGACCGCCGACTGCGCGTACAACGTCTCGGTTCCGGACGGCTGGGATCGGACCGATCTCGAGGCGTACGTCGACGAACGGCTCGAGCGGGCGGACTTCGCCGATAGCGGCGACGGAGACGGTACTGCCGTCGCCGGTGGCGAGGACGAAACCCGCGACGCCGGCGGCGAGCCGCCCGTCCTGCTGACCGGCGTCGACCTCGAGGACGCCCGCGGTGCCCAGTGTGGCCCGGTAACGGTCTACGCCACCGCCGGCATTTCGAATCCGGCGGCGCTGCCGATGGCCCCCGATGCTTCGACCGATGCCGACGCGGATCCGGGACCGGACTCGGACTTCGACTCGGAATTGGATCCGACCGGCACCGTCAACCTCATCGTCGGGACGACGCGGGCCCTCGAGCCCGGCGCGCTGGCGAACCTGATCGCCGTCGCCGCGGAGGCGAAGGCGGCGACGCTGCTCGCGGCGACCGGATTTCCCGGCACCACGACTGACGCGGTCGTCGTCGGCCACGATCCGTCGGGTCCGGCCACCTCGTTTTCGGGTTCGGGAACGGCGGTCGGCGCGGCGACGCGGGCTTGCGTCCGCGACGCCGTTCGAGCGTCGCTGCGCGCACACTACGCGGGAATCGACCAACAGGTACCGTCGTCGGTCGACGCGGCGACCCACGGCGTCTCGACGGACGTTCGCGCCAGCGTGTTTCGACCGACGCCGTCCGACGGGTCGCCGGGGCAGGGCAATTAAACGCGTTCGCCGCTAACGACTGCTCGATGGGAGAGGACGGAACCGACGAGAGCGATCCAACCCGGATCCGGTCGCTCGCCGTATCGGCGGAAGACGCCGTCAACGCGTACGCCTACGGGCAGGAGAACCCCGGCGAGGCCGTCCTCCGCGTGACCTCGCCGTTCCACGGCCGGATGCGGGCGCGGCTTCACGTCTATCGAGTCGACGATACGCAGGTAACCGGGGCGATCCACGTTCCGCCCGAAGACGTCATCGCGGACGACGTGCTGGCGGCGTATCCGCACCTCGAGGACGAATTCGACGACCTCGCGGCGGACACTCTCGATGAGCTGGACGACGCGGAAGCCGAACGGCTCCGAAAACGCCACGCCGAGGCCGTCGAAGAGTGGCAGGAGCGGGCCGAAGCCGCCATCGTCGAGACGGTGACGCTCGAGACCGACGACGGGCCCCACCAGGTCGACGTAAAACGACTCGGCTGAGCCGCGCAGTAGCACGACTGTCGGAGCGCCACGACCGAGTCGACGACACGGATTTGGAGGGGACACGTCTCATGTCCTGCACTTTCACTTTCACTCCGGACGGATCGGTTTGACGTACCGTCTGTCCAATTGAGAGGTATGGCACTGATCGTAGACGCGGCCGACGACCGGAGCGAGGTGGACAGCCGACGCGAAGGGACCGTGACGACCGCCGAGCGGCGTCGTCGCATCGACGTGACCGACCTCCGGACGGCCGGCATCGAGGAGTTCGTCCGCGCGAACGTCTCGACCGAACGCGTCTCGCTCGAGCACTGCGGCGCGCGGACGTATCTCGTGCTCGAGGAGTGAGACGCAGCCCGCTGCTGACGGGGCGATAGACGTACTGACTCGAGTGCAAACTGTACCGACTGCTATCGACCCGTTAGCGGAATCGTCGGTAGGCCCGGAGCAGGAGCGAGACGGCGGTGCCGAAGCCGGGAATCCGCGACGAGGCGAGCGCGGAGCCCAGCAGGAGGACGCCGCTCTTGGGTCGGCCCTTCGAAAACTCCATGACGGCGTCGATGAGCGTCGTGACGACGCCGGCGTTTTTCAGCAGTTTCGTGCGGTTGGACGTAGCTGTCATGGGTCTAGCGAGAACGAGCAGCGAGAAACGGATCGGGGTTGCATATGCCACGAACGAGCTTCGTGTCGTCGCGGTCGGCACGGACGCACGTCTCAGTCGAAGGCGGCGACCAGCGTCCCGTCGGTGAGCGGATCGGGCGCTTCCGATTCCAACTCGCCGGTCTTCCCCGGACGCGCCTCGGGGAACCCGGCCCTGGCGACGCCGGTCTCGTCGACCGCGTACACGACGCCGCCGTAGCCGATGTCGGCGGCCCATTTCTGACCGTTTCCGGACACGCCCGCGGTCGCACCGGCGGCTCGAAGGAGGAAAACGTGCGTAATCCCGTCCGTTCGGTCGAACGTCTCGCGCGCTCTAACGGCGTGGCTAATGCTGAGGATCGCGCCGTCCGACCCCTGCCGATCGCAGAGGACGTCGTGAGTCAGGTGCGCGTGATCGAACGCCTCGACGTACTCGACGACGGCGTCGTCGGCGAACGAGTCCGGGGGATCGGGGTACGGGATCGTCGTTGCCGTTTCGGCCGTCTCCGTTTCGCCGCCGGACTTGACCGTGACCGTTTCCGACTCGAGTTCACACTCCGGTCGCGTCGGTTCGGTCTCGAAGTGGCTACGAACCGTCCCGTCGGTCGAGCCGGTCGACCCGTTCGCGGTCGCCGCGTGCTGCTCGTCGCCCGTCTCGCCGCCGGCGTTCCCGCCGTCCGTCCGATCGCTCACACAGCCGGCGAGGGCGCCCGTCGTCGTTCCGACCGCAGCCAGTATCGTCCGTCGGTTCATCGGTTCGTATGCTGTCAGACGGCGTATAAAAACCGGCGCAGCGTGAAACGATCCTTTCAGCTTGGCCGCGGTCGCGGGAACCCTGCCATCGCATCCTCGTAAGTCCTCGAGCACCGAGTCCGTCGCCGGAATCGGTACCACTAATCCGCCGGACGCCCCAGCGCCGATAATGCGACTCGCGAGACTCGAGACATCCGATGGACCGGTACGCGGACGCTACGAGGACGGCGTCGTCCACGCGGACGACGAGACGTACGCGGTCGGCGAGGACGGCGACCTCCTGCCGCCCTGCGAGCCCTCCGCGCTGTACTGCGTCGGCCGCAACTACGCCGAGACCTTGGAGCAGATGGAGTACGAGCGCCCCGAGGAACCCGACTTCTTCATCAAGCCGCCGGCGTCGCTGCTGGCCCACGAGGAGCCCATCGAGTACCCCGAATTTACGAACGAACTCACCTACGCCGGCGAACTGGCCGCGGTGATCGACGAGCGCTGCCACGACGTTTCCGAGGCCGAAGTGCCCGACGTCGTGCGGGGCTACACCATCATGAACGACGTCGACGCGCTCGACCAGCAGGGGCGGACTGCGCGGAAGGCCTTCGACGGTTCCGGCCCGCTCGGGCCGTGGCTCGAAACGGACCTCGATCCGCGGGGGATCGACATGCACACGGACGTCGCGGGCGAGCGCCGGCAGGAGGCGAACACGGAACTGATGCTGTTCGATCCCTACGAGGTCGTCTCCTACCTCTCGCGGCGGTTTACCTTCCGGCCGGGCGACGTGATCGCCTTCGGCAGCCCGGCGAATCCGGGACTGGTCGAACCCGGCGACACGGTCGAGATCACCTACGAGGGCGTCGGAACGCTGCGGAATACGGTGATCGAGGCGGACGAAACCGCCTGAACCAGACGGCGAGACCGAAACCGCCGTATCCCGCGTCCCGTCGATCGACGGAATCGGAATCAGCTCACGCCGCGTTCCGCTGCGCGTTTGGCGGCGACGCTAAGGGCCCGCCCGTAGTAGCCGATCCATCCCATGGCCTCCCCTCGAGACCGAACGGCGACCGATCGGCGGACGGAATCGGACCGGCTGGATCCGTTCGCGTCCGGTATCGACCGACGACGCCTCATGCGCTCGTCGGCTGCGGGCGCGAGCGCCGCCGTCGCCGGCTGCCTCGGCGACGGTGCGGCCGTGGAGCGCGAACCGACCGTCTACGTCTTCAACAACGGCGACCGGACGGTGACCGTCGTCGACGCGGAGCGCGACGAGGCCCTCGAGACGGTCCACGTCGACACCACCGCGTCGTTTCCGGCCAACCAGTACGGCACGGGCGCGGACTCCGAGTACGACGTCCTCTGGCTCAACGTCGACGGCGGCGTCGCGGCGCTGGACGCGCACACGCTCGAGGAGGTCGCCCGCGTCGAGACCGGCTTCGAGCCGAACTATCCCAACCTGACGCCGGACGAGGAGCACCTGCTCGTCGCCGCGGGCGGGACGACGACGCTAGATCCCGATCCCGAATCGGACG
This sequence comes from Halopiger aswanensis, assembly GCF_003610195.1. Classification (NCBI taxonomy): domain Archaea; kingdom Methanobacteriati; phylum Methanobacteriota; class Halobacteria; order Halobacteriales; family Natrialbaceae; genus Halopiger; species Halopiger aswanensis. Next base: position 1,197,180 of record NZ_RAPO01000001.1, read on the forward strand.
GCGCCGACGAATCGGACGAGTCGGCGGCCGCCGAGGACCACGCGATCGTTCGAATCGACGCCGACCGCGACGGGGATACCTTCGGCGAGGTCACTGAGGAGATCCGAACCGGCTATACCGGTCCGTGCGACGCGACGCTCGACCCGGGCGGCGAGTACGCGTTCGTCCCCGAGATCGCCGCCGAACGGCTTCGGGTCGTCGAGGTAGACCCCTTCGAGACCGCGGCCGAGGTCGACGTCGGCGAACCCGCGGGGGACGGACAGGTGTTGCCGTTCATGGCGACGGCGTCGTTCGACGGCGACCTGCTGCTGGTCGAGAACGGCGAGGGCGCGCTCGGTCCCGATCCCGAGGTGCCCCGCGAGGGGTCCGAGAGCATCTGGGACGTGTCGACGCCCACCGAACCCGTCGAACTCGAGCGCATCACGCGTTCGGACGGCCTGCCGGCGACGCCGATCACGAGCGAGATCGGTCCGGAGTGCGAGACGGGCTACCTGTTCACGCCGGACGCCGAGGCCGTGACGGTCCTCGACCTCGAGGACCGCGAAGTCGACCGCGTCCTCGACGTCGGCGGGAGCGCGATTTCGGGCGCGTGGGGGCCGCGCCGGGAGAAGCTGTACGTGCCGGTCCAGACGGCGAACCGCGTCGCCGTCGTCGATCACGCGCGCCGCGAGGTCGTCGCGACGATCGACGCGGGCGAGTCCCCGACCGGTGCGGTCGGCGGGATGGTCCGGCCCGAGACGAGCGCGGACCAGCGGCTCCGGGCCGCACTCGCCGGACTGGGCCTCGAGTTCGGCGAGCGGGAGGCGACGGCGTGTCCCGACGGGAACTGTTACTGCGGCTGACGGAGCGTCCGCCGCGGCGCCGCAGCGCCGACCCCGGTCGCAGCCGCGAGGAGCAACACACTTCCGCGCGCGGTCCCTCCCCACTGCCGTGAGCACCGAGGAGGCCCCGCGCCGCGTGGAAGTCTACCCCGACCGCGAGGTCGTCGTCGAGTTCGACCCCGACCTCACCTTCGAGTGCGTCGACGACTGCACCTGGTGTTGTCACCACGGGGTCTTGCTCTACGACAAGGATTTACTCGAGTTAGCCCAGCGGGCGAACCTCGCCGAGACGACGACCGACTTTCGCGGCGAGAAGTTCGTCACCCGCGAGGAGAAGGGACGCGAGGACCACGTCGCCGAGGACGGCTGTGCCTGCGCCTTCCTTCGCGAGGACGGACTCTGTTCGCTGCATCTTGAGGAAGACTGGAAGCCGACTCGGTGTTCAGTGTTCCCGCTCGGCGTCTGGCGCGAGGACGGCGACCTCCACGTCGACATCCGCGATTCGGCCCACGACCACTGCGAGGGACTGAACGTCAGCGAGCGGTCGGTCATCGACAACCTCGAGGCCTTCCTCCCCGAGGTGCTGTGGGAACTCGAGAATCCGGATTCGGACCGCGAACTGTAACCGGTGCGTCCGTCGACGCTCGTTTTCCGAACCCCAGCGTCTCGAAAACGAATTTTCGGTATCGGGAGGCGTGTTACCACGACTCTCCAACCTTTTAAACGTCTTCGGTGCGTAGTTATCTTGTGACAGAAAACTCCGGGCGTCGGAACCTCCGTATGCCCAACAACGATGAAGTATTCGCCGTCGTCACCGAACACCTCGGTGGAAACCACGTTCAGCTTCGCTGCGAGGACGGCGAGGAGCGTCTGGGCCGCATCCCCGGACGGATGAAATACCGAACCTGGATCGAGCAAGACGACATCGTCGTCGCCGAACCCTGGGACTGGCAGGACGAGAAGGCCACCATCGAGTGGCGCTACACCAGCCAGGACGCGGACCAGCTCCGCCGCGAAGGTCACATTGACTGATAGCGGTCGCAGCGCTGACTAATTTCGTCGCTTTCTCCGCTAGTACTGGGCTCCGAGAGCGTACGCCGCGATAGCAGTGCCGTTGTGCGTACGGGGAGTGCACCGTCTGCTACTGCGCTCGATTTCCGATAGCAGTCGCTACCCGGGAACCCATCCAAAAATCGCACCGCTCACCGCGTCGAAGCAACCGAATCCGACCGCGTCAGTGGTAGCCGCGCTGGGTCTGGTGCATCATGTCCCACAGCGCGTCCTCGATGGACTCGTCGGTCTGTTCCTCGAGCTTTTCGTACAGTTGTTCCGAGACGGTGACTTCCGGCATCGTTTCTCCGTACGCGATCCGGCCTTGTAAAACTACTCGGATACGAAACTGAGTTAATTATTGCGGTGACGGTCACCGCTCGATACCGGTTCCGATCGATCGTGCCTACCGCGTCGCGCGTTTCCACTCCCGCAGCCCGAGCACCGATCCGTCGAGGTCGTCCGCGTCGGCCTCGGTCGCCGCCCAGACGAACAGCTCCGCGACGTCGGCTGGGTCGCGGCCGGTACCGCCCGTCAGGTCCGTCGCGACGTGCCCCGGATCGAGACAGCCGACGACGTAGTCGGTGTCGGCGGCGAATCCGCGAACGACGGCTTCGGCGGTCGCCTTCGAAATGGCGTAGGACCCGTACCCAGGAGCGGACTTACGGGCGACCGGTCCGGTCGGGACGAGCACCCGCGCGCCGTCGTTCAGGTGGGGCAGCGCCTCGCGGATCGTCGCGAAGACGCCGCGCCCGTTCGTCCGCCAGTGGTCGTCGAACGCCGCGTAGGACTCGTCGTCGGTCGGCGTCGCCCCCGGTTCGCCGTGGTAGACGCCGGCCGCGGGAACGACGACGTCGACCCCGCTGCGGGCTCCCGTTCTCGAGGCCGTCTCGAGGAAGCGTTCGACGTCGTACTCGTCGCGAACGTCGGTTCGGTGCCCCGCCGCGGTCGCGGTCTCGGCCGTCGCGTCCTCGAGCGCCCCGACGGTCGCATCGACCTCGTCCCCGTCTCGAGCCCCGACGACGATCGTCGCGCCCGCCGCCGCGAACGCGTCGGCGACGGCGCGTCCGATGCCGTGCGTACCGCCGGTGATGGCGGCAGTCAGTTGCGTCATACGTCGCGTACAACTGGGAGGAACTGAAACCTACCCCCGACGATGCCGGCACCGACCGGAGCGGACGAGGGGCTGGCGGGATAGCGATTGCCTAGCTACCGAGAAGGTGATCTGCGTTATAGCAGTAACTCGGCTCGAGTTACCGGCGACCGACACTTGCCGCGTCGTCCGATCGGAATCGCGTCGAAAAAGGGTTGCTCTCGGAGCCTCGCGGTCGACCGAATCCGGTTCGGCGCGCTATCGTCGACCGAAGATTCGCTTGTAGAGGCTGCGCTCCGTCGGTCGCTCTGCGAGCAACACCGACGCGTCGACCTCGTTGATGACGTCCAGATGGAGCGTGCTGGTGACGAGCCGCGAGAGCAGGCCGCGTTCGGTCGCCCCGATCAGGACCATCGTGTGATCGTCGGCGGCGCGACAGATCGCGTCCTCGACGTCGCCCGAGTCGTCGACGATGATCTCGGCGTCGGGTAAGTCGTGATCGATAGCCCACTCCGTGAGGAACTGTTCGCCGGCATCGCGCTCCTCGGGGCTGTCGACGACGTGCAGGAGGGACACCTCGGACCCGTCTGTATCGGCGAGCGTGCGCGCGACCGCCGCACTCAGGTCCGAATCGGGACCCCCGGCCGTCGGCAGGAGGAGCCGCGACGTGTCCAGCCCGCGGTTCTTCAGGATGAGGTAGTCACACGGCAGCCGCGTCGTCAATTCGCTGAGCGGTCGTTCGGCCCGCGCGGCGCTCCACAGCGTGTTCTCGTCCCACCCCATCAACACGAGGTCGGCGTGCTCGCGGTCGGCCGTGTCGAAGATTTCCTCGAACGATCGGTGCGTGACGACCGTCGAGGTTTGGCAGTCGACCGCCTGACCGGTGACGATCTCCTCGAGATCGGCGAGCAGTTCTTCGGACTCGGAAACGATCCGATCGCGCTGTCTGTCGGCCGTCGCCGAGCTGCCGGGTGTCTGGACGATGTGTTCGACGTGAACGGTCGCGTGCTCGTGATCGCTCGCGAGCCGTGTGGCGAACTCGACGATCGGCGCTTCGGTCCGCGGATTGGCGATCGGAACCACGATCCGGTACGTCTCGTCGTCCTCGGGCGCCGTCGTTTCCGCAGTGTCGATCAGCGGGACGTACGATCGCCCGGCGAGGCTGCCGAACAGCCACTCCTGTGGGGTGAGCCGGCGTTCGATACCGTCGAACCGCGCGGACTCGAGGCGTTCCTCGCTGGTCTGGTAGTAGTTGACGACGGTCACCAGCAGGATACCCCCGAGCGTGTTGCCGAGCAACACCGGCAACACGAAGTCGGTCACGCCGACGAGGACGGCGAGTTCGCCGGCGAAGACCAGATAGAGCATCTCGGTGAACGAGACGACGACGTGGAACAGGTTGCCGAGCGGAATCGCGAGGAAGGCGAGGTAGACGACGACGAGGCGGGAGATCGTATCGCGAGAGGCGAAGGTCACCCAGACGACGCCGGCGACGATCAGTCCCGCAAAGGCCGCCTTGAAGAACAGTTGCCACCACGAGGTCTCGATTCCGTGGTGTGCGATAGACATCGCTGCATCCGCCGCATCGGGGTCGAAGACGCCGCCCCACGTGAGTGCGACCGCACCGAGAGCGCCGCCCGTGAAGTTACCGGCGAGGACGATCAGCCAGTGGCGAAGCAACATCGGAAGGCTGGCCAACCGCTCGAGGGTCAGGGCGACCGGCGGGAGCGTGTTCTCGGTGTAGAGCTGGTAACCGCCGATAATGATGTAGATGAACCCGAGCGGGTAGAGCAGCGAACTCAGGATCGGATCGCCGCCGGTCGCACCGTACAGCGAGGCATACAGCAGAAACGTAATCGTGATCGCGAAGCCGGCGGCCAACCCGCTGAAGAACAGTTCCCGGTTGCCGGACGTGACCTCCTCGTCGGCGGCCGCGACGATCCGTTGGAAGACCTCGTCGGACGAGAATCGATCGCGGACGACCGAGCCGACCGCCGGCGCGCCGTGTCTGGATCGCTCGACGGCGTCTCGGACGGCCGTACCCTGCTCGGCGACCGGGTCAGCCGACGCTGGTTCCGCCTGCTGACCGGAATCAGCATCGTCCGCGTCCCCCTGCGGGGGCGGGGAGCGTTCGGATTCGGGTTCGGGATCAGCCATTATGAGGAAACGAGTGGGTTGAAGAACTAAGACGTTGGCATTTCCGACGGTATCGAACTGGCTCAGATTTTCACATTCTCCCGTAAAAATAGACACGTGATCGAATATCCGCCAACTCAGGACGCGAATATAAGCATCGACTCGGGGCGGCCGATGGACGCGCTACGCCCGCCGGACGCGCGGCCGACAAACGGCAAACGAGTCCGGAACCCGACGTATGTATGATACACGTTTTTCAGTTGGCCGATACTCACAACGACTCATGCAATCGCTGGCCGGTTCGTCCGTCGTCGTGATCGGGGCCGGCGTCGGCGGTCTCGCGACGGCGTGTTACCTCGCCGACGCGGGCGCCGACGTCCAAGTCATCGAGAAAAACGAACAGTTGGGCGGACGCGCGAGTCACCTCGAGCGCGACGGCTTTCGGTTCGACATGGGACCCTCGTGGTACCTGATGCCGGACGTCTTCGAGCGCTTTTTCGCCGATTTCGACCGAACGCCCTCGGACTACTACGAACTCACCCACCTCGATCCCCACTACCGGATTTTCTTCAAGGACGGCGATCAGGTCGACATCACACCCGACCTCGAGCGGACCAAGGACGTCTTCGACGAGTACGAGGACGGCGCCGGCGAGGCCCTCGAGCGATACCTCGCGAAGTCCAAGGAGAACTACGAGGTCGGGATGGAGCACTTCGTCTACGAGGACCGACCGCGCCTGCGGGACTACCTCGATCTCGACGTCGCGCGCCAGGCCCGGGGCCTCTCGCTGCTGGGCTCGATGCAGGGCCACGTCGAGGGCTACTTCGACCACCCGAAGCTCCAACAGATCATGCAGTACACGCTGGTGTTCCTCGGCGGCTCGCCGAAGAACACGCCCGCGCTCTACAACCTGATGAGCCACGTGGATTTCAACCTCGGCGTCTGGTACCCCGACGGCGGGGTCGCCGCGGCCGTCGACGCGATCGCGGATCTCGGCCGGGAACTCGGCGTCGAGTACGACACGAACCGGCCGGCAACGGCGATCAAGGGCCGGGAAGGCGCCTTCCTCGTCGAGACTCCCGACGGCCCGCTCCGGCCGGATCTGGTCGTCAGCAACGCCGACTACGCCCACACCGAGCAGGACCTGCTGCCCGCCGAACGGCGCGGCTACGACGCCGACTACTGGGAGTCCAGGACCTACGCTCCCTCCGCCTTCCTACTGTACCTCGGCCTCGAGGGCGAGGTCGACGACCTGGCCCACCACACGCTCGTCCTGCCGACCGACTGGGAGGAACACTTCGACCAGATCTTCGAGGACCCGCAGTGGCCCGATAACCCGGCCTACTACATTTGCGTCCCCTCCGAGACCGACGACGACGTCGCCCCGGACGGCCACAGCGCGCTGTTCGTCCTCGTGCCGATCGCGCCCGGTCTCGAGGACACCCCCGAGATCCGCCAGCAGTACCGCGACAAGATCTTGGACGACATCGCCGACTACACCGGCACGAGCCTTCGCGATCGGATCGTCGTCGAGGAGCGGTTCTGCGTCGAGGACTTCGCGAACCGGTACAACAGCTACGACGGGACCGCGCTCGGGCTGGCCCACACCCTCCGCCAGACCGCGCTCTTCCGGCCGCCCCACCGCTCGAAGGGCGCCGACGGCCTCTACTTCGTCGGCGGCGACACGACGCCGGGGATCGGCGTCCCGATGTGTCTCATCAGCGGCGAACTGACCGCGGAGAAGGTGCTCGCGGATCACGGAGACGAGTGACTGCGAGACGAATGTCCCAGTATCGCGATCCTCCGATCTGCCGATGACCGACGACCCGAACCCCGACGCCGGCGACCGGGAATCGCGGCCCTCGAGCGGCGCGTCGACGGCCGGCGATGCCGGGCTCCGCGATCGACTCGGCTATCTGCTCGTCCTCTCGCGGCCGCGGTTCTGGCTCTACCTCGCGGGACCGGTGCTGGTCGGGGTCGCGTACGCGGCGGAGTCACGAGCGGAGCTCTTCACTCCCGCGTCGGTCGTCCTCTTCGCGTACTTCCTGCTCCCGGCGAACGTCTTCCTCTACGGGATCAACGACATCTACGACCGGGATATCGACGCCGCGAACCCCAAAAAGGAGGAGCAGGAAGCGCGGTACCGCGGCCAGCGATACGTTCCTCTCGCGGTCGGCGTCTGTGCGGCGCTGCCGCTTGTGTTCGCGCCGCTTCTCGAGCCCGCGGTCTGGCCCTGGCTCGTCGTCTTCCTGCTGCTCGGGGCCGGCTACAGCGCGCCGCCGGTTCGGTTCAAGACGACGCCGATCCTGGACTCGGTCTCGAACGGCCTCTACGTCGCGCCGGGCGCCGCGGCCTACGCCGCAGTCGCCGGCGCACAGCCGCCAGCGATCGCCATTCTCGGCGCGTGGCTGTGGGCCATGGGCATGCACACCTTCTCGGCGATTCCCGACATCGAACCCGACCGCGCGACCGGCATCCGCACGACCGCGACGGTGCTGGGCGAACGGCGCACCTACGCCTACTGCGGGGCGTGCTGGCTCGGCAGCGCCCTCGGGTTCGCCGCCGTCGACGTCCGACTCGGCGCCGTCATGCTCGTCTACCCGGCGCTAATCGGGGCGATCGTCTCCTCGAGCGTCGCGGTCGACCGGGCCTACTGGTGGTTCCCGGCGATCAACACCGTCGTCGGCGCGGTGCTGACGATGGGCGGACTCTGGAGGATCGTCAATGGATAGGACCGACGCACACGATGCGGGCGGCGCTCCCGCTACGCACGCCCAAGAACACGGCGAGACGCGGACCGCCGTCCAGCGCCGCCTCGAGCGTCTGATCCGGGAGAACCGGTTTACGATCGCGGTCGTCTTCCCCGTCGTCGGCGCGCTGTTGCTGGTCGCGAGCGCCGAGAACCTCCTGCCGGCGCCGCTCGCGTACAATCCGCTGTTGATCTTCGTCGGGACCGCGGTCATGCGCTCGCCGCTGATCGTCGGCCTCCTGCCCCGGATCGATAGTCGGGCGCTGGCCTGTCTCGGTCTGCTGACGGCCTACACCTACGCGATCGAGACCGTCGGCGTGCGTACGGACTGGCCCTACGGCGCCTTCGAGTACGGCATCGAGTTGGGGCCGATGCTCAACGGCGAGATACCGCTCGCGCTGCCGCTGTTTTTCATCCCGCTCGTGCTGAACGCCGTTCTGCTCACCCTGCTGGTCCTCGAGCGGTGGTGGCCGCGCGGCCTCGAGCGGGCGCTGGTCAGGCTGCCGGTCGCCGTCGCCGCCGTCGTCGCGGTCGACCTCGTCCTCGATCCGGGCGCGGTCGCGATCGGCTTCTGGAGCTACGAGACGGGCGGCTACTACGGCGTCCCGCTCTCGAACTATCGGGGCTGGCTCCTCTCGGGCGCGGTCGCCGTCGCGCTCGTCGATCTCGCCTTCGACCGGGCGGCGCTGCTCGAGCGCGTCCGGACCTGCGAGTTCGTGTTGGACGATCTGGTGAGCTTCGTGCTGCTGTGGGGGGCGATCAACCTACTGTACGGCAACTGGATCGCCGCGGCCGTCGCGGGGCTGTTCTGCGCCGGCCTGTTCAGCACCGATCGCTACGACTGGGCGATGGTCCGAACGGCGCTCTCGAGCGGGTAACGCCCTCGAGCGGGGAGGCGTTCTCGGACGGTCAGAGGAAGAGGCTCGTGATGCTGTCGCCGGCCACCAGCAGGATCCCGACGGCGAGCAGCGTTAGCGCGAGCCAGACGCCCAGCGAGACCGCGGCGGTGCGGACGAACTCCTGGTCGTTCTCCGTTACTTCGAACGGACCGGAACTGGTGCGTTCGGCCATACCTATCGGTACGCACTGCGGCGATACGAAAGGGAATCCACTATATCAGGGGCTTTGATAGGCGCCTCGAGTCCGTCCACAAGCGGACTCGAGGCGCTAGAATTATCGCGTCGGGAGGCCGTCGCCGCGGTCGGGTCTGTGCGGCTCAGGGTCGGGATCGGAGTCGGGGCCGGGACCGGGTTCGGAGTCGGTCTCCGCGTCCGACTCGAGCGTCGGCACCGCAGAGACCCGTTCGAAGACCGCCTCGGGGTCGCGGGTCCACTGCCAGTGCCACCGCGTCTTCGCGAGACACCACAGCTTCCGCGTCGTCGACAGCGACGGTTCGGAAGAGAGCACGTCGTACTCCTGTCGTCGGATCAGCGCGTGGTGCTCGGCGTAGAGCACGGCCGCCAGCAGCACCGGCAGTTGGCAATCTTCGGGGAGATACCGAATGCCCGCGACGCCCTCCCGGTAGAGCGACTCGGCGCGGTGGAGTTCCTCGCGCATCGCCGCCGCGAACGCGTCCGAGTACTCGAGGCGCTCGATTTCGTCGTTCGAGACCCCGTGTTGCCGCAGCGTCTCCTGAGGGAGGTAGATTCGCTCGCGCTCGAGCATATCCTCGCGAACGTCCCGCAGGAAGTTGGTGAGTTGGAAGGCCTCGCCGAGTTTTCTGGCGTGCGGGAGCGCCGTCGCCTCTTTTTCGGGTTCGAGGTCCATGATCGCCGTCATCATCACGCCGACCGCGGCCGCCGAGCCGCCCATGTACGACTCGAGGTCGGCGTAGGTCTCGTACCGGCTCGTCTCGATGTCGGTCAGCATCGCGTCGACGAATTCGTCGACCGTCGCGTCGTCGATGTCGTACGCCGTTCGCAGCTCCTGAAACGCCTCGAGGACGGGATCCTCGGGCTCGGCCTCGCCGAGCGCCTGCGCGCGGAGCGACTCGAGTTCGGCCCGCTGTTTTGCGGGCGGTACGCCCTCGGCGTCGTCGACGACCTCGTCGGCGATGCGGAAGAACGCGTAGAGGACGTGCGTCGCGTGGCGAACTCGCTCCGGCAGGAATTTCGTCGCGAGGTAGAACGTCTTTCCCGTCCGTCGCTGGATGGCCTTGCCGGCGTCGATGTGTTCCTGTTGCATTGCTGAACTTCATCCGAGTCGACGACGCGAACGCAACCGTCACCGACCGTCGGATGTCTGACAACGACGGATGGTTATAAAATACCTAGGCCTCACTAGTGGGGTCGCCGGCAAACAGTTCCTCGAGCAGCTTTCGCTGTGCGGCCCGGAGGTGCTGGTGGAACGTCGACCGGGAGACGTCCATCGATTCGGCCAGTTCCTCGCCGGAGACGCCCCGCGGCCAGTCGAAGTAATCGGCGTAGTAGGCCTTCCGTAACGCCGTCTGCTGGCGGTCCGTCAGTTTGGTTTCGATCGTCGACTGCAGATCTCGGGGCGTCCGCGTCGGCTGGTCCGTCTCGTGGTAGCTGCGCAGTTCGACGCGATCGTACCGCTCCTCGAGCAGGTCGTACGCCGAGCGGGCGGCCTGGCCGTTTGGCAACTCCAGGGCCAGATCGAGTACCCGATCGTCGGCGTCGAATCGCTGGATCACGGCGCCGTGGTCGGCCAGTGCGGTGATGACGCCGTTTCCGAGCGCTAACTCGAGGACGACGCTGTCGTCGTACTCGGTCAGCACGGACGCGTTCTCGACGTCCTCGAGGGCGGTCGCAGCGTCGACGGCGCGGTCGGCGTCGGCCGTTTCGACGCGGAAGAACGCCAGCGGCGTGCCGCCCTCGTCGTAAGTCAGCCCGCGGTAGATGACCGTCGTCGACAGCGCGTCGGCGAGTTCCGTGACGAACAGCGACGGGTCCTCGATCGTCGCCTCGAGTTCGACGACGGTCTCGGTCGTCAGCATGCGCCGCGCCTCGATGGCGTTCAGCGCCGTCGAGACCGTCTCCGCGAGCGACTCGAGGATCGGGAGCTCGCGTTCGTCGAACACCGCCGGCTCGGCGGCGAAGAGCGTGAGCACGCCGTAGGTGACGTCGCCGTAGGTCAGCGGGATCGCAGCGACTGCGTGATACTGCTCGCCCGCTCCGGTCGGCCACCACCGGTCGGCGTCCTCGAACTCCGCGAGATCCTGAATCACGTAGGGCTCCGCTTCCTCGAGCGCGCGGACGGCAGGATGCGTCTCGTCGGAGCCGAGAACGAGATCGTCGTCCTCGAGGGGGACGTCGTCCCGACCGGCCCACTCGCGGGGCGAGACCCGTCGCGTCGTCACGTCGACGCGGCCGATCCAGGCGAGGACGTAGGGATCGGTGTCGACGAGTCGGCGACAGACCCGCCGCTCGATCTCGTCGCGGCTGCCGGCGCCGACCGCGGCGTCGGTAACCTCGCGGACGAGTCCGTCGACGCGCTCGAGGACGTGTTCCAGCGCGCGGTGCTCTTCGCGCACCTGTTCGGCGGATTCCTCGGCGGCGATTTCGGCCAGTTTCCGCTCGGTGATCTCGAGGTGGACGACCGTCACCCGCACCGCATCATCGGCGGTGAACCGGCCCGCTCGCATCATGAACCACCGCTTCTGATCGGGCGAGTGACAGGGGTACTCCATCGAAAACGAGTCGCGCTCGCCCTCGAGCACCGACTCGAGGCCCTCGGTCGCGCGCTGGGCGTGTTCGTCGTCGTCCGCGTCCATCGCAGCGGTGGCGACGTAGTCGTAGCCGACGTGGTCGTCCGTCTCGCCGGCTTCGAACTCGCGCCAGGAGCGATTCGTCAGGAGGATCTCGCCGTCGTCGTCGAGTACGGCGACGGTGATCGGGAGCGTCTCGAGAGCCGCGGCGGCGAGTGCATCCCCGGTGGCCATCGCCCGTAGTTTCGGGTTCGAGTGTAATAACGAATCTGGAGCGCGCGCGATAGGCAGGTCCAAGTGTGATTACAGAATGGGGAGCCGCTATTGACCGGCGAGCGGGGCGTCGCCGTCCTCACCTCCCGCCTCAAGTACCTACTCGAGCAGTTCGTCCCGGAGCATGGGGATGAACGTCCCGATGTCGGTGACCATGCCGATCGCTTGCGCGCTGCCGCGGTCGAGCAGTTGGGTGACCGTCGCGGGGTTGATGTCGACGCAGACGGTCTTGGTGGTCGAGGGCAGGCAGTTCCCGACGGCGACGGAGTGCAACAGCGTCGAGAGCATGAGCACGAGGTCGGCCTCGTGGGCCTGCTCGCGGATCGCGTTCTGGGCCTCGATCGAGTCGGTGATCGTGTCCGGGAGCGGGCCGTCGTCGCGGATCGAGCCCGCGAGCACGAAGGGGACGTCGTTCGCAACGCACTCGTACATCACGCCCTCGTCGACGACGCCCGCCTCGACGGCTTCCTCGATGCCGCCCAGCCGGACGATCTCGCTGATCGTGTAGATGTGGTGCTTGTGGCCCTCCCGCGGGTGCTCTAAGTTCTCCGTGTCGACGCCCAGCGAGGTGCCGTACAGGTCGCGCTCTAAATCGTGGACCGCGAAGCCGTTGCCGGCGCTGAGTGCGTCGACGTAGCCCGCACCCACGAGGTCCGCGAGGGCGTCCCGGCCCCCTGCGTGGACGATCGCCGGACCGCAGACCGCGAGCACGTTCCCGTCCTCGGCCTGCACTTCGCGCATCTCGTCGGCGATCTCCTCGATGAGCGACTCGGAGGGACGCTCGCTCGAGACGCCGCCCTGCATAAACCCGAAGGAGCCGCCGCCGTCGCGGGGCCGCTCGGGTGGTTCGACGCGGATGCCGGTCTCGCCGGTGACGACGAGGTCGCCCTCCTCGACGGCGTTCAGGACTTTGGTGGAAACCCGTGGCTCACCGTCGCCTTCGCCGGCGTCGCCGGTTCCTTGCGGATCCGCCGGATCCCCCCGCTCGACCACGAGTGCACAATCCATCTCGGGGTCTGCGACCTCGACCCACTCACCGTCGACGCGGACGTAGGTCGGGTGGTTCGTCGTCGAGTAGAAGTCGATCGGCACGACCCCGTCCTCCGGCGCCGGCTCGAGCGTCGCGTCGCGGGGGTCGGCGACGGTCGCGCCCTGCTGGTTGAGTTCGTGGAGGATCGCCCGCAAATCTTCTTCGGTGTCGGCCATGACGGTCATCCGGCAGTACGTCTCGGCGTGTTTGTGGCGGCCGACCTCGAACTCCTCGACTTCGAACTCGCCGCCCATGTCCATCACGACGCCGAAGCAGTGGCCCATCGTCCCCGAATCGATGATGTGGCCCTCGAGTTCGACGGTACGCGCAACTGTCATTGGGGGTAGTTAGACGGCATGGCCTAAGACAGTGGAGGTTTTCGACCAGCACGTTCGCGGTCAGCCGGTGTTCATCGCAGCGCCGCTCGGCAGGCGGTATCGAGGTAATCGTACCGAAACCGTTACTTTCACAACTCCGAAACTGATATAATTGCGAACACTTTTGTACGGAGTCGTGGACTCCTCCCACGGAGATCGCACGTGCGTCCGATTCGCCGACGGCAACCGGACGTCGTCGCCCCTGTCACGACGACGGTAGACACGCTGTCGTCGGCCGACGCGACGCGCTCGAGGGAACGCCGGCGACGGAACGTGGGACGATCCGCGGCGAGCGGCGGGCCGACGAAGAGATCTCCGAGTGACCGGCAACTCGAGTCGATCGGCGAGACGCGATCGTGACCGCAATCGCGATCGCCCGCCGAACCGAGTGCCGTCACACGCTCCCCCATCCTTCCCTAATTCGGCGGCGTCGCTCCCGGAGCAACCTATATGGCACTCGGTGACATACCATCGCGTATGGCCACCGACACAGCCACAGCGCTCTCACGATGTCGTAACTGCGGCTTCGAGGCGCCGGGCGGCGACGACGCGTGGATCCGACTCGAGGTCCCGAAACTGGGCCGGATGACACAGTGTCCGAACTGCGAGAGTACGGACGTCATTACGCGACGGTAACGCCGTCGCGACGGGGTCGAGCGCAAGTTGTGAGCAGACAACTGGGAACTCGCGCGACGCGGACAAACTCTTGAACGTCACCCTCCTACACCACGTATGGAATCCGAGAACGACCGCACCGCAGACGACCTACCGAAAAGCGACGCGGAGTGGCGCGAGCGACTCAGCGACGAGGAGTACCGCATCCTCCGCGAAGCCGGCACCGAGCCACCGTTCAGCGGCGAGTACGTCGACCACAAGGACGACGGCAGCTACGCCTGCACGGCCTGCGGCGCCGAACTGTTCGACTCCGAGACGAAGTTCGAGTCGGGCTGTGGCTGGCCCAGTTTCTACGACGTCGACGACGACAAGGTCGAGACCCGTCTCGACACCAGCCACGGCATGCGCCGCACCGAAGTCCTCTGTGCCGAGTGCGGCGGCCACCTCGGCCACGTCTTCGAGGACGGCCCCGAGCCGACGGGCAAGCGCTACTGCATCAACAGCGTCGCCCTCGAGTTCGAGGACGACGAGTAACAGAATCACGACGAGTAACGGAATCGCGGGACGGCGCGCGACCGAGATCGCCACAACGCGCCAAATCGGGCGAGGCGAGTGCAGGCAGCATTCTTTTCGACGTACCCGGCCGATCACCACCCGTATGTCGAGCGAACGCCCTACCGCCGAGGAACTCCGCCAGGGAATCACCGTCGAGATCGTGCAGGGCGATCAGGACGTCCAGTCCGAGGATCAGGAGCCGATCGTCGGCGAAATCGGGACGATCTACGGCGACGATCCGAAGGGGCCGGAGGTGGAGCTGAAAAGCGGCGTCGTCGGCCACGTGCAGTCGGTCGTTGCGGACGAGTAACGCTCACGCGACGTTCTCCTTGCGCTCGTCTTCGTCCGATTTCGATCACGAGCCAGTCACGAGCAGCGTCGGCTCCGCCCGGTAGGGACACCGTACCGGCACAAGGAACTTCCTGCCGTCCGTTGAGGGCGGGATCGAACGCAGTTCATGGCTGACTCCGACTCGAGACCCAGACTCCGAACGCTCGCCCGCGACGTCGCCGCGGTCGCCCGCGAGCGCCAGCTAAGCGTCAAGTCAGCGGGACTGGCCTACCACGCCGTCAATACGCTCGTCCCCTTGCTCATCCTCGCGCTCGTCGGCGCCGCGCTGGTCGACTCGCTCGAGCCGCTGCTCGCGGCGGTCTCGAGTGCGACCGGACTCGGCGGAACGGGACTCGAGGGGGCGGCGGCGACCGCAAACGGTAGCGCTCGGAGGCGAGCCGCCGTGCTGGCGCTGTGTATCCTCCTGTGGAGTGCGGTTCGGCTGTTTCAGGCGATCAACAGCGCGTTCACCGACGTCTACGGCTCGCGGAAGGACGCGTTGTACGTCGACGCGGCGACGACCGTGACGCTCGTGACGGCGCTCTACGTCGTCCTCGCGACGGCGACGCTTTCGGTCGGCGTCGCGCTGGTCAGCGTCGTCGGACTGAGCGTCTCGGTGCTTGGTGGCCTCCCGCTTGCCGCGGGCGGGTCTGTCCTCCTCGCGGCGCTCTTGACTGGCGTCTTCCTGCCGATGTACTACTGGTTTCCGCAAGCCGACGTCTCGGTACGGGAGGTGCTCCCGGGAACCGCGTTCGCGGCCCTCTCCTGGACCGCGCTGGCCGGCGGCTTCCGGCTCTACGTCGCGACCTCCGAGAGCGTCGCCCTGTTCGGCGTCGCCGGCGCGGTCCTCCTGATTCTGACGTGGGTGTACCTCGGCGGGCTCTGCCTACTGCTCGGTGCAGTCTTGAACGCCGTGCTCGCGGGACGCGTCGAACCGGAGGACGGCTGGGTGCCGATGCGGGACCTGTGGTCGGAGTACGCGGACGTGTTCAAGTGACCGCCAGACGTATTGGCTGTCCGAGAGAAGAGCCGTTCAGCCTCCGATGTCGACCCCGCTGCGTTCGGCGATCGCCCGCAACCTGACTGTTGCCAAGCTCGCGGTCACGGTTGGCTTCCCCGCAGCGACGGTGACGTTTCTGACCCTCTCGATCGTCCTCGAGGGCACGGGATTGATGAGTGCGGAGCGGATCCTGTCGTCGCGTCCGGAACTCGTCGGTCTCCTCGGCTGCTCGCTGCTGATCGGCTTGCAGGTCGCGGCCGAAGTCGCCGCCGTCCGCGTCGACGGCGCGGGCGCCGTCAATCGCGGGCCGTGGCCGATCGTCGTCGGCCGATACCTGTTGGGGATCGGCGGTATCGGCCTCTTTCTGATCGCGGTCTCGTGGGTCGGACTCTCGGCGGCGCTGGCGGCGCTCAGCGGCGAAACTACCGATCCGAGCCTGCTGATCGGTATCGCAGCCGCCTACCTCTGCTACAGAAGCGCGAGTGCGTTCCGCGACGGGTTCCGAAGCCGGAGCGACGAGGGGTAGGAGGGCGACGCCGCTATCGGCCACTCTGTCATTCCCGAAACGCTGCGTAGATCGTCTCCGCCCGCGTCTCGCCGATCCCGTCGATCCGCGTGAGGTCCTCGAGGTCGGCCGCGAGCAGCGATTCGACGGTTGGATACCGCTCGTACAGCGTGGTCGCAAGTTCGGGACCGATACCGTCGATGCAGCCGTACATCCGCTTGGTCGTCGGTTCCCTGCGACTCGCGACCGCGCCGACCGGGAGTCGCCGGCTCGAGGGATCTTCCGCGTGTTTCCGGCCGAGCCGAATCGCGAAGTCGACGAGTCGGCTGCGATCCGTACAGGGGACGACGGGTACCTCGTGGCGGGCCGTAATCGAGGCCATCGAGCCGCGGATCGACTCGGGGGAGACGGCCGTCCGCAGCGACTCGAGGTCGAGGAAGTCGCCCTCCAGCAGGAGGTAGGAGTGGTCGTAGGAGTCGGCCATCCGCGCGACCTGCTCCTCGAGGTCGGGGCCGGAGCGGCCCATCGCCGTGCTGACGTAGTCGCGGGGCGTCTTCCGTTCGAAGCCGATCGAGTCGATCGCGATGTCACCCGACGGGAGCCGGTCGACGACGACCTCCGTCACGTCGGGGTGCTCGCGGACGGCCTCGACGAGGCCCGCGGGCTCCCGGTCGTCGACGGTGACGACGACGCGCATACTCATACCGGGTGGAGGGGCTCGAACGATGAACGGGTGTCGGTTCGACGCGGCGTCGCTACGTCAGTTCGGTATGGCGAGCGGCCCGATCGGGCTGACTCGAGCGGAGTACCACTGTGACACCGCGCGTACTTTTTTCTCCCCAGACTGTGGCTCTGTTGATATGGTCAGTTCGGTCGTCGTACTCCTCATCGCCGCCCTCCTGATCCAGTTCCCGATCGCTGTCCTCGTCTACGTCGACGCGAGACGACTCGATCTCGAGCGGCCGGCGATGTACTCCCTCGGCATCCTTTCGGTTCCACTCGCCGGGTGGGTCGTCGTGCTCTGGTATCTCTCGCAGCGGTCGGAACTGCCGCGAGCGGACGAGGCGACGGCCGATTCCGATTAGGAGCGGCCGCCCAGCCCCTCGAGATAGCGAATCGCTTCCTCGTCGGTCACCTGCCCGAACTCGCGGTAGAACTGCCCGACCGCGCGGAAGTTCTCGGGGGTCTCGAGCGCGATCACTTCGTCGGCTTCGGCCTCGAGGTCCGCGACGGACTGGGGCGAGCCGACGGGGACCGCCAGGCCGACGTAGTCGGCGTCGGCCGCGCGAACCTGTCGGAGACACGCCGTCGCGGTCGCGCCCGTCGCGACGCCGTCGTCGACGACAAGGACGCGTTTTCCCTCGATATCGGGCAATCCGTCGGCGTCGCGGTACCGGTCGGCCTTCTCGCGGGCGTTTTGGGCTTCCTCCGTGCGGATCCGTTCGAGGTAGTCGTCGGAGACGCCGAGCCGATCGATGAGGTCGTCGTTGTACCAGACGCTGCCGTCGCTGGCGACCGCGCCCAGCGCCAGTTCCGGGTTGTTCGGTGCCCCCATCTTTCGGGCGACGACGACGTCGAGATCGGCCTCGAGCGCGTCCGCGACCGGCCGCGCGACGGGCAAGGCCCCGCGCGGGATGCCGAGGACGACGTCGGCTTCGACGCCCCGCGCCTCGAGTTCGGCCGCGAGTCGATCGCCCGCTTCGCTTCGAGTGGTGAACATGGTCGGGACTAGGCGGGCAACGCCCTTTGCGTTACCGTAGCACACGACGGGGCTGACGTTCGACGCAAGAGGAAGTCGGGAAGCCTCGAGCACGGTCGCACCCTGGCGACCGGACTGGAACACGCTTGCCGAACCACTACCCGTTCCGGTTCGGGAAGTGGCGTATGGGACGACTCCAGCGAACGCTCTCGAACGTCTCCGAGGAGTCGGGGATGGACAACGGCCGCGTCGCCGTCGTCGGCGGCAGCATCGACTACCCGAACCAGCCGGCGATCACCGGCATGGCGGCGCTGCGGACCGGGTCGGACCACGTCCGGGCGCTGGTCGCCGAGAACATCTACGAGATCGTCGCGAGTCACTCGCCGAACCTGCTGACGAGTTACTACGCCGGCGAGCGGTTCAGCGAGGACGCCGTCGAGCAAACCCTGGATATCTGCGAGTGGGCCGACGCGCTCGTGATCGGTCCCGGACTCGTCGACGCGGAGACCGAAGCGGTCTGCGAGACCATCGACGGCGTCGACGTGCCGGTCGTCGTCGACGCGCTCGCGATCGAGCCCGCGCTCGACGCCGACCTCTCGAGTGCGATCCTCACGCCGAGCAGTTCGGAGGACGATCCGATTCGGGACGGCTACGGCTCGCTCGAGGCGTTTACGGAGGAGACGGGCGCGGTCATTACGCTGACCGGCGGCGTCGACGAGATAATCACCGGCGGCGAACGGCTGCGCAACGAGACGGGAACGTCGGCGATGACCGTCGCCGGGACCGGCGACACGATGGCCGGGATCACGGCCTCGCTGCTCGGACAGGGGATGGACCGGACGGAAGCCGCGGAACTAGGCGCGTGGATCCTCGGCAAGAGCGGCGAACTCGCGACGGCCGAGTACGGGCCGGGCGTCCTTGCGACGGACGTGATCGAGCGGATCCCGGATACGATCCGGTAAGAGAGCACAAATCGGCGGCGGCCGATTATCGACCGCGCACCGCGGGCAGCGTGAACGAGAACGTCGAGCCCTCGCCGGGTTCGGAGTCGACCCAGATGTCGCCGCCATGGCGCTCGACGATCCGTTGACAGAGCGCCAGCCCGATGCCCGTCCCCTCGTACTCCTCGCGGCTGTGGAGGCGATCGAAGACGGTAAACACCCGATCCTGATCGGCCGGATCGATGCCGATCCCGTCGTCTTCGACCGAAATCACCCACTCCCGTCCGCGGCGGGTCGCATCGACGCGGATCGCCGGCGGGGTATCGCCGCTGTACTGGATCGCGTTCTCGAGTAAGTTCTGGAAGACCTGGCGCAACTGGCTCGCGTCGCCCTCGACGCGGGGGAGGTCGTCGGTCGCGATCTCGGTGCCGGTCTCTTCGATCTGAATCTGGAGGTCCGCTCGAACGTCGTCGACGAGCGCGTCCAGTTCGACCGGCTCGAGCGGATCGCCCTGGGTCTCGATCCGGGAGTAGGCCAGCAGGCCGTCGATCATCTCGCGCATGCGGTCGGCGCCGTCGACCGCGTACGCGAGGAACTCCCGGCCGTCCTCGTCGAAGGCGTCGGCGTAGCGGTTCTCGAGGAGTTGGAGGTAGCTCGTGACCATCCGCAGGGGCTCCTGGAGGTCGTGGGAGGCCGCGTAGGCGAACTGCTCTAAGCGCTCGTTGGACTCCTCGAGCGCTCGTTCCCGTTGGGTTCGCTCGAGTTCGTACTGGATCCACTGGGCCATGAGCTGGTGGAAGGTCCGTTCGGCGTCCGTGAACGGGCGGTCGCGCGAGCCCGTCGAGACGAAGAAGAAGGTCCGATCGGGCTCGGTCTCGAGTTCGATGCGCGTGCCGAGGTACGTCTCGACGCCGAACTCCTCGTAGGCGAGGGTGTTGCCGAACCCGGCTCGTTCTGGATCGGTGATGTCCGCCAGCGGGTCGTCGTCGACGGTGGCCCGACAGTAGGTTTCCGAGAGCGGCGCCTCCGCGCCGGGCTGGAGGTGGTCGTGGTCGTAGTCGCCGTTTACGGCCTGTACGGTGAACGAATCGGTCGCGGGATCGATTTTCGCGATGCCGCCCAGTTCGAGATCGAACCGCTCGCAGCCCAACTCGAACAGATCGTCTACCTTCTCCTCGAACGATCGATCGGGATCGGCGGCGATCCGAGTCAGCGTCTGCTGGTGGTGTTCGCGCTGTTCGCGCTCGAGTTCGTAGCTGACCCACTGGCCCAGCAACTCGAGGAACGTCCGCTCGGTCTCGGAGAACGGCCGGTCGCGGGGCTCCGTACTGCCGAACCAGAACGTTCCGTACGGCGTCGATCCGTCCATCACTCGCGTCCCGATGTAACTCGTCAACCCGAACTCGCGGTGGATCCGATCGTGCTCCCAGTCGGTGCCGCCAACGTCCGCCATCGCGACCGGTTCGTCGGCTTCGATGGTCCGTCGGCAGAAACACCCGTACCCCGGATCCGACCACAGTTCCTCGTCGGGATCGACGCCGAGACCGACCCCCTTCTCCAGCCGGAACTCGCCGCCCCACGCCGGGAGGTGGTTCAGCCCGCCCATCTCGAGGCCGAACCACTCGCAGCCCAACTCGAGCAACTCCTCGAGTTTCTCGTCGAAGTCGCGCTCGGGGTCGGCCGTGATCCGGTAGCTCTCCCGCAGGAACTGCTCGCGTTGTCGGCGCTGGAGTTCGTACTCGATGCACTGTCCCATCAGGTCGAGGAACGTCCGTTCGGCGTCCGTAAACGGGACGGGACGCGCCCTCTCGGAGGCGAAACACAGCGTGCCGTACTCCTCGCCGCCGACGTGGACGGTCGTGCCGAAGTACGCGTCCAGGCCGAACCGCTCGTAGGCGGGGTCGTCGGTCCACCCGGCCTCGGCCGCGTCCTGCACGGCGATCGTTCCCGGCGAGGCGAGGAGTTTCTCGCAGTACGTGTCACAGAGCGAGTCGGTAACGCCCGCCCGAATGCGGTCGTGCTCGCCGACGGCTTCGACGATCTCGAA
The DNA here is from genome assembly GCF_003610195.1 of Halopiger aswanensis. Taxonomy (NCBI): domain Archaea; kingdom Methanobacteriati; phylum Methanobacteriota; class Halobacteria; order Halobacteriales; family Natrialbaceae; genus Halopiger; species Halopiger aswanensis. The sequence goes on from NZ_RAPO01000001.1 coordinate 1,218,068, forward strand.
CGACTCCTCGCCGCGGGTTTCCGTGAAGTAACCGATCTCGAGGCCGAGCCGCTGGCGGCCTAGCTCGAGCAGGCGCTCGATCTTCTCGCCGAGCGATGCAGTCGGGTCCGCGATCGTCTCGTAGAGTTCCCGCTGGTACCGCTCGCGGCGCTCGATCGTCGTTCGCGCGTCGGTCCGATCGACGAGCGTCGCCAACTTCCGGTCGAGTTCCCGCGACGGCCGGTCGTCGCCGAAGTACTCCTCGGGCGGCGTGTAGTAGAAGTTCTGACAGACGGTCGCGTCCTCGTAGACGAGAAACGGATGTGTGTTGAGGACGTCGTGGAGAACCTCGGCCGGGAACCGGTTTCGGTTGTACTGACAGAGGACCGCGTAGTCTTCGCCGTCGTAGAGCGGATTGAGGAGTTCCTCGTACTCGCAGACGTCGTCGAGTTCCGTCTCGTCGTCCTCGAGCGCCCACGTCATCTCGGCGGTCGCTCTGAGGCCCGTAAACTCGTCGGCGGTCGCGTCCGCGAGGGCGTCCGCCCAGAACTCGAGCATCGCCTCGCGGTCGAACTCGCCGGTCCGGCGGTAGGTCTCCGCGGCCGTGTGAACGACGAGCGCCCCGGACTCGAGGGCACGATCGACCTCGATCCCGCGCGTTCGCATCGCCTCGAGGACCTCGTCGACGGTGTTGTCGTCGGCGACGTAGAGACACTGTTCGCCGCGCTCGAGTCCTTCTTTGATAAACCGGACGGCCGTTTCGAACTGCTGCTGTCGATCTTCGTAGATGAGGGCGAAGTGGTCGTTGTCGTCGTGGGTCTCGACCGATCCGGGCGGGCCGCGAACATCGCCGGTCGACGCTGTGGACGTGAACCCGCGTTCGTCGTCGGCTGTCTGGTAGCGGCTGGTGTGGGTAGATACCTGTTTGCTCATGAATTCCCTCCGATCGCCCGGCGATCCAGAGACAAACGGATCCTCGGCTTCGGCAGCCGGGCAGGTGCTTCGTACCGGACGGTGCTCGTCGGGCAAAGAGATGAGACCGAGGACAAAAAGGGTGTCGAGGAACCCGTTATACTGGGGGTTTGGAGGTTCAGACGAGAGCGGTGAGTCGCCGGCACGAGCGATGCGGGGACGCCAGTCTCGACGGCTGTTCGACGGCGTAGACTGAATACCGAGCCCGTGCTACGTGCACACATGTCGGAGCAATCAGCTCGACCGACGACCGAAACCGAGACCGAGGCCGAAACCGATGACATCGACCACCCCGTTTTCGCCGCGCTCTACGATCTGCTCCCCGACTCGGTGCTGCTCAGACCCCACCGCGAGTACCTCGCACGGGACCTCTCGGGACGGGTCCTCGAGATCGGCCCGGGAAGCGGGGCGATGTTCCCCTACGTCGCCGACGGCGCGGCGGCCGACCTCGAGTACCACGCGATCGAACCGGATCCGAACATGCGCACGCGTGCAGCGAAAGCGGCCCGCGAGGCCGGACTGTCCGTCGACCTGCGCGACGCTCGGGCCGAGTCGCTGCCCTACCCCGACGACTCGTTCGACGCGGTCGTCTCCGCGCTGGTCTTTTGCACCGTCCAGGACCCCGACGCCGCGCTGGCGGAGCTCGCTCGCGTCCTGCGACCCGACGGGGAGTTTCGGTTCCTCGAGCACGTCGGCAACGACGGCTGGCGCGGAACCGGCCAGAATCTGTTGAACCCGCTCTGGAGCCGGGCGTCGGGCGGCTGTAACCTCACTCGGAATACCGTCTCGCGGTTCGCCGGCCACGACGCGTTCGCCGTCGAGGAGATCGAGCGCCTCGAGTTCGGGTTCTTTCCGGTGACGCCGGTCGTCCGAGGCACGTTGCGCCGGGAGCGCGGCGGTTTGGGAGACGCGCTCGGTGACGAGCCGCTCGAGAGCCTCGGGGATTTATCGGGCTCGGGGTCCCGGCTGTCGATATGAGCAGCGATCGACTGCGGATGACGCCGGGGCCGACCGAGGTCCCCGACGCGGTGCGCCAGCGGATGGCCGAACCGACGCCGAACCCCGATATCGAGAGCGAATTCTTCGATATCTACCGGTCGCTAACGGCTAACCTCGAGCGGATCTACGCGGCGGGCGGGGACGCCGACGATTCGAGTCTCGACCGAGACGTCGCCGTCCTCGGCGGCGAGGGAATTCTCGGCCTCGAGGCCGCCGTCGCCTCGCTGCTCGAGGAGGGCGACCGCGTGCTCTGTCTCTCGAACGGGCTCTACGGCGACGGCTTCGCCGACTTCGTCGAAGACTACGGCGGCGAGGCCGTCACCTGCGAGTTCCCCTGGCGGGAGACCCTCGAGGCCGACGCCGTCCGCGAAGCACTGGAACGCGCCGCCGACGCCGGCGAGCCGTTCGACCTCGCGACGATGGTCCACTGCGAGACGCCGACGGGAACGCTGAACGACCTCGAGCCGGTGCTCGACGCGCTCGAGGAGCACGACCACGACGTACTCTCGATCGTCGACGCGGTCTCCGCGGTCGGCGGCACGCCCGTTCCGACCGACCGGATCGACGTCTGTCTGGGCGCGAGCCAGAAGTGTCTGAGCGCGCCGCCGGGGCTGACGACCTGCGCGGTCAGCGACCGCGCGTGGGAGCGCATCGAGACCGTCGAAACCCGGTCGCTGTACACGAATCTCGAGCCCTGGCGGAACGCCGCCGACGAGGACGTCGAGTGGTTCCCCTACACCCACCTCTCGGCGAACGTCGCCGGCCTCGAGACCGCGACCGACCTGCTGCTCGAGGAGGGTCTCGAGAGCGTCTTCGAGCGCCACGAAGCGGCGGCCGAGCGGTGTCGCGAGCGAGCCGCGGAACTCGGCCTCGAACTCTATCCCGAAGCGGACGCGGCCTCGCCGACGGTGACCGCGCTCGAGGTCGAGGGCCGGGCCGCGGAACTGCAGGAACGAATGCGAGAGAACCACGACATCGTCCTCGCGACCGGCCTCGGCGACCTCGAGGACGACGTTCTCCGCGTCGGCCACATGGGCCACAACGCGCGTCTGGAGCGGGTCGATCGGACGATGGACGCGCTCGAGGCGGTGCTCGAGTGATCAGCCCGGCTTCAATCGAAGCGGTGAGGCCCCGAACTGCGGGATGAACGCGTAGCCGGAACCTGCAGGTCCAACCGTTTCCCGGACGTCGGCCCTAGCGTCGTCCATGTCCGAACCCGATCGGGAGCCAACCAAGAAACCGACGAACACGAAGAAGGAGGCGAAACACGAGGACCAGTGGATGATCCGTAACTGGATCGGGGTCGCCGTCGTCTCGATCTTCGGCCTCCTGTTGCTTATGATCGCGTTGATGCAGGCGACCGGCGTCATGGACGTGTTCGGCTCCGTCGCGGAGACGGGGACCCAGCAGTGGGCCGTCTTCGGTGTGCTCGCGCTGATCTGGCTCGCGCTCGCCGGCTGGAGCTGGAAAGCGATCTCCGGCTAACGAGGGCAACGGCGGGTTCCGTTTCGGTTTCGATCGGCTTTGTAACGTCACGCATTCTCTGCGCTCTCCCATCCGTGTGCTCGAGCCACCCATCGTCAGCGCTTCGCGCTGACGCGCAGCAGAACCGCGCTGCGATTCGGCGACGGCGACGATGAACGACCGACGCGACCGAACGACTGATTCGCGTGTGTTTTCTCGTAACACACTCTCGTCGGAAGGAAACGTGTTTAATCGGGCCGCTCCTGGGACGGCTAATGAGTACGAGTTACCGGATCGGACTGGTCGGCAAACCGTCCGTCGGCAAATCTTCCTTCTTCAACGCGGCGACGATGAACGACGTGCCCGAGGGTGCCTACCCGTTCACGACGATCGATCCCAGCGTCGGCGAGGCCTACGTCCGCGTCGACTGCGCGGCCCCCGAGTTCGACGAGGAGTGTACGCCTAACGTCGGCTACTGCGATCACGGCACGCGGTTCGTCCCGACGAAACTCGTCGACGTCGCCGGCCTCATCCCCGGCGCTCACGAGGGCGCCGGGCTGGGGAACCAGTTCCTGACCGACCTGAACGAAACCGACGTGCTCGTCCACGTCGTCGACTTCTCCGGCCAGACCGACCTCGAGGGCGAACCCACCGAGGACCACGATCCCCGGAAGGACATCGACTTCCTCGAGGAGGAACTCGACCAGTGGTACCTCGGTATCCTCGAGAAAGGTATCGAACGCTACGAATCCGGCTACACGACCGAAGACGACGCCATCGAGGAGGAACTCGCCGAGCAGATGAGCGCGTTCAAGACCAACGAGGACGAGATCAAACGGCTCATCCGCCGAATAGACATCGGCTTCGACCCCGAAGAGTGGGAGGACGACGATAAACTCGAGCTCGCCCGCGAAATCCGCAAGGAGACCAAGCCGATGGTCGTCGCGGCGAACAAGATGGATCTCCCGGAGGCCCAGGAGAACTACGCGGAGATCACGGACGACCCCGACTACGACCACCTGACGTTCGTTCCCTGCAGCGCCCACGCCGAGAAGGCGCTCAAGTCCGCTGACAAGGCCGGCGTCGTCGACTATCGCCCCGGCGATGCGGACTTCGAAATTACGGGCGACATCTCGGGCGAGCAGGAGGAGGGTTTAGAGCAGATTCGCGACTTCCTCTCCGAGTACGGCGCGACGGGCGTCCAGGCCGCGCTCGAGACGGCGCTGTTCGACGTGCTCGGCGTCGTCCCGGTGTTCCCGGGCGGCGCGAACGGGCTGGGCAACGAGCGCGGCGAGGTGCTGCCCGACTGCTACCTGATCCCGCCGAACTCGACCGCGGAGGACTTCGCGTACAGCCTCCACTCCGACATCGGCGACGGGTTCCTCCACGCGATCGACTGCCGGACGAACCGGCAACTGGGCAAGGACTACGAGGTCGAGTCGCGGGACGTGATCGAAGTTATCACGACGAACTGAGCGCTTCGCACCCCCTCTCAGCTCGATTTTTGCTGTCGTTCACCGGCCCCAAGTGAGCCGCTCTACCGCCGTATCGAGGCGCGACGAGACGCGGTCCATCCAGCCGTCGGGAGAGAGCGACCGGAGCCGCCCCTCGTCGACCTCGATCCGCTCCGGGCCGAAGAGGTCGCGTCCTGCGCGTTCGTCGCCGTTCCCGCCGTCGTCCTCCCCCTCGGTGACGGCCTCGAGCGCGATCGACGTCGAACACCGACCGCAGGCCTCGCGTTCTTTTGGCATGATTATTCATCCAGCAGTACGGCCCGCCGCGACTTAAGCGCTGGCTCCGGGCCCGGGGCGACGCGCTTTTGGTCTCGGCGTGGCATTTCATCGCATGGTCGATGGTGTCGTGAACGGCGATTCGGGCGCGCGGACTCGAGACGCGCCCGCCCGCCGCTCGAGTTCGCAGTCGCTCGGGGGTCGGACAGCCGCGAAAAGAACGAAAGAGCAATCGGGGGACCGGACATGAGCGACCACGAGAGACGGAGTGGGGATGTTGCCGGTTCGGAGCACTCGGTCGAGGGACCGGAGTCGGAAACGGGGACGAGCGAACCCGACGTCCCCGACTGGGACGACGACTACGTCGACCGCGTGAGCGACCGGCTCATGCACAACTACGACTTAGAGAAGGACCGCACCGTCGCCGGCGAGCGCTTTACGCTGTACGGGCGGATGAACCTCGTCAGCCAGAAGCACTTCCTCCACCCGGCGATCTCGCTCGCCGAGCACGAGTCGAACGAACACCTGTTCGTCCAGCGCGTCGACCGCGTCGACGACCGCACGCTCGATCGGTACGTCGACCTCGGGCACGAACTGGCTGATTCGGATGCGTGGCTCGAGCCCGACGAGGAACACTTCGCGACGGAGTTTACGTTCGTCGCGGTCGCGCCGTCGATTCCCGACGACCTGGGCCGTCGCGTCGCGGACTTTTCGGAGCGAACGCTACTGAAGTACGGCTACCACGGCCACTACGAAATCAACCTGGTCGTCGTCGCACCGGAGCAGGAAGAACTGGTCGCCAACGAGAACGCCGACGTCGAAGCGGCGTTTCGACTCTGGGAAGAAATCGAGCGCGAGGAGCCGGGAATTCTCGGGCTGATCGCCCGCCGGCTCCAGCTATAAGCTGTTAGTCGTCAGTCCGTTCTGCGTCGCCGCCGTCGGCTGCGACGGGTTCGTCGCCGATACCGCGGATCGACGAGATGTTGCCGTAACCGATCCGGAGCAGCGCCAGCGCCAGCGCGAGCAGCGTCAGGTTAATGACGATCTGTCCGCCGCCGGCGATCCAGGTCCAGACCGTAGGGTCGCCCGACAGGAGCCGGCTGTACAGCACCTGGTAGAACGCGACCCACAGGAGGCCACACACCGTGATGAAGGCCATCAGGGCTAACGGAGCGCCGGTACTGTACAGCTGCTTGCTCCGGTCCCAGTTGGCGAGCCAGACAGTCCCGGTCAGCAGCGCGAGCGCGGCCAGCAGCTGGTTCGCGCCGCCGAACAGCAGCCACAGGTCCTCCCAACTCCCCGTGCCCAGCAGCACGAAGGCGAAGCCGACGACGAACGTCGTGTTGACGTAGCGGTTCGCGCCGTAGCCCTCGATCGCCGTCTCGGGCGTCCCGACGATCTCCTCGACCATGTACCGGCTCAGTCGAACGGCCGTGTCCATGCTCGTCAGGAGGAAGCTAGCAAGCACCAGCGCCATGAACGGCGCGCCGTAGGTCTCCGGAATGCCGAAGGCCGTGAGGATCACGCCCCCGCCGGTCGCGAAGTTCGGCAGCGCCGTCCCGATTCCGCCGGCGCCGGCGATGCCGGCGACGCCGATCGTACAGAGCGCGACGGCCGCGAGCAGCCCTTCGCCGAGCATGCCGCCGTACCCGATCAGGCGCGCGTCGGTCTCCTTATCGAGTTGCTTCGCGGTGGTCCCCGAGGACACCAGCGAGTGGAACCCGCTGATCGTCCCGCAGGCGATCGTGATGAACAGCAGCGGGAACAGCGGCATCAACTCGTAGGCCGCGTTATCGCTGCCGAACAGCCCGTACCACGCGTCGATCTGGAACTCGAGCGGTTGGCTGGTGGTCGTGACGAACGTCCCGACGATCACGGCCAGCAGCGCGCCGCCCACGCCGGAGTACAGCAGGAACGACGAGAGGTAGTCGCGGGGCTGGAGCAGCATCCAGACCGGCAAGACGCTCGCGAGCCCGCCGTAGACGAGCATCACCAGCACCCACGCCCCGACGTTCGCGTTGAAGCCGAGTTCGGGGATGATCGACGGCGCAGTCTCGCCGAACAGCACGATCGTCTCGGTGTTGGTCACGTTGTCGAAGCCGCCGACCTCGCCGAACAGTGCGATCGGGTACTGGATGCCGACCCACACCGTCGCGAAGATGCCGGCGACGAACACGACCGTGCCGACGGAGAACGGCAGGTTCAGCTGGTACAGCCAGAACCCGAACACGAACGCGAGCCCCACGTAGAGGAGGCTCGCCGTCGCCGCCTGCGGATAGGCGTCGAACACGATCCCGATGACCAGCGCGAACACCGCGACGACGAGAATCGTCAGCAGGAACGCGAACCACAGCAGCATGTTCTTGCCGCGTTCCCCGACGTACTCGCCGATGATGTAGCCGATCGACTTCCCCTCGTGTCGCAGGCTGCTCGAGAGCGAGACGAAGTCGTGGACCGCGCCGATCAGCGGGTTCCCGATCGCGACCCACAGCAGCGCCGGAACCCAACCCCAGACCAGCGCGGCCGTGATCGGGCCGACGATCGGCGCCCCGCCCGCGATACTCGAATAGTGATGCCCCAGTAAGACCGGTTTCTTGGCCGGTACGTACTCCTGCCCGTCTTGGTACTTGTGTGCTGGCGTCTCTCGACTGTCGTCTAGGTCGACGAACTGCGAGAGGTAACGCCCGTACCCGATGTACGCGACGCTAAACAGTACCAGCACCAGTGCCACGATCCAGATCACTCCTGCCATGGTAGTATCTCCCGTGCGACCGATAGTGCGGGATGACCATAAATATAATTCATTGAGGTCCGATGAGACCGAGAATAATACCGGGTCAAGAGGCGGTTACCCGGCCGAAATACGAACTAACGGGGAACGGAACTCGCGTATAACTCAGTTCACTGAGACGTTAAGTTCCGCAGCAACCTCCTCGAGCAGGCTACCTCGAACCTCCTCGACGCGGGTTTCGATCGTCGCGACGACCGGCACGTCGAACTCCCGGTCGATCCGCTCGAGGCGATCGCGCTCGGTTTCGACGCGCTGGCGGAGGTACGTCGCGCCGCGCCCCTCCTCGTGGGACTCGGGTTCCGGCGTCAGTCGGTTGACGACGAGTCCCTCGACGGGGAGGTCGGCGTCGTGCAGTTGGGCGAGCGAGCGCTGGGTTTCCCGGATCGAAAGTTCGTCGGGATTCAACACGAGGTAGAACGACGACTGCTCGCGCAGCACCTCGCCGGCGAACTCGAACCGTTCCTTCCGCGCCTGCAGGCGTGCGAGGATCGGGTCGCCGTCCATCACGCGTCGGGGCGCCTGATTGCCGATCGCGGCCTTCTCGTAGAGGTCGATGCTGTGTTCGCGTTTATCCATCAGCCGGTCGATCCACCCTTGAAGCAGGTCCGGCAACGCGAGCAGCCGCAGGGTCGCCCCGGTCGGCGAGGTGTCGAATACGACCCGATCATAGGGGTCGGCGTTGCGCATCACCTCGATGAACCGATCGAACAGGGCCGCCTCGTACGCGCCGGGGGTCTGGTGGGCCATCTCGAGTTGCGCGTCGACCTCGTTGACCATCCCCGCACTCAGCTGGTCGTTTAGCTGGCGCTTGAGATCGGTGAGGTGCTCTTGGACCTCCTGATCCGGGTCGATCTCCATGGCGGAGAGCCCGTCGTACCCCTCGACCGGCTGCGGGTCGTCATCGAACGTCTGCTCGAAGACGTCGGCCGTGCTGTGGGCCGGGTCCGTCGACACGATCAGCGTCTCGAGTCCCGCCTCGACGCATTCGAGGGCGTAGGCGCTCGAGACGGTTGTCTTGCCGACGCCGCCCTTGCCGCCGACGAAGACGAACTCGGTCCCTGTACTATCATCGACCGCAGTCGCGTCCTCGGATCGGGTTGTCGTAGTAGACTCGCTCATATCAGAAGTGGTACTGGTGGCCCTTGCGTTCGATCAGCGACTGCCGATCCCACATCCGACGCTCCCAGGCCGCGTACTCCTCGCCGAGGTACGGCAGGAGTTCGGCCGTGTAGTAGGATACCGGCGACGGGATGCCGAAGGCATCGGGGAAACACGCGAGCATGAACGCGTCCTCGAGGTCCTCGGCCTCCTGTTCGATCTTCTCAGTGGCCGGATGGGCGATCATTCCGTGGTAGAGCCCGTGGAGCCACTCCTCGAGCGTCGCACGGAACGTGGCGATTCGATCGGCGAGTTCCATCATCAATCATGCGTGACGCTGCGGATAAAAAGATATCGCGTCCCGTGACGGCGAACGGCCCGTCGGCTCCCCTCACGACGGGACGGACCGCGAACCGATCCGGTCGAGCGTCGGTGGTCGCCGTACCTCAGGCGAACTCCGTGGCGATGTGGTCGAGGGCGCGCTCGAGTTCGCCCCTTCGTTTCCACGCAGCGATCCGGTCGGTAAACGGCAGCGAGACGGCGAGCGAGACGGTCGAGCGCAGCAGGACGCGCGTCCCCGAGCCTCCGTCGACTGGCTCAAGGTCGAGCCACGTCTCGAGGTGCGAAAACGGGCCGCCGTCGCCCTCCTGCGTGTAGTAGAGTTCGCTCTCGCGGTCTTCGAATCGGAGCGGGACCTGCAGTCCGGGACCGCCGGCGACGACGACCGTCGCGCCGTCGCGCTCGTGGACGGACTCGACGGTGAAACTCCCCTCTGCCTCGACGATCGTCGGCGGATCGAGCCGCGCCGACAGCTCTGCTGGCGAAGCGTCGACGACGCGCGACGCGGTGACCTCCCGCATACGGCCACGTTCGGGCTACGTGCCATAAACCTCGGTGGCGTGACAGCGGTGCCGGACACCGGCTTCGACGATCGCGGGAGTCGACAACGGGACCGAAGAAACCGGCGAGGGGAAACGGCTAAGTGGCGAACGGCCGCGTTTCCACGCATGGCATCCGACGGGGAACGGGACGGACTCCAGGAAGGACTCGAGTCGTCACAGGGCGATCCGCGGCTGCTGACTGCCCTCAACGCCGTCCTCTCGACGGCCTTTGCCGCGCTGGTTCTCTGGGGATTGGATTTCATCGGCGCCCGCGAGTTTACCCTCACGACGCTGGCGGTCGTCGCCGTCTGTCTCTTCGTGCTCACCTATACCGTCGTTCAGTCCTGAATCCGCCATTTCCCGGCGCTTCGCGACCGTTCGCTCGAGCACCTAGCACCTACGCTATCGCGGTCGCCGCGTCTCGAGCGAGGACTGTACGCCGAGGCGACAAGTACTCACCCGCGGACCCCGTCCCATGGGGTGATGGACGTTGATGGACGGACCATCGCCTCGTACCGCCCCACGAAACCCGGCCTCGCCGTGTTCGTCTCGGGGGTCACGAGCATGGGTATCGAGATTCTCGCGCTCCCGATCGTCGCCCCGCAGTACGGCAGCCACATCTACACCGTCGGCGGCATCCTCACGGTCTGTCTCGCCGCGCTGAGCCTCGGCTACTGGCAGGGTGGCAAGCGCGCCGCGAGCGCGACGACGCGGGAGATGACCTGGATCATGCTCGCGACGGCGGTCTACATGGGCGTCGTGATCTACGCGAACGAACTGTTGGTCGTCCAGACGTCGACGCTCGCGCTCCCGGCGCGGTACGCCGCCTTACCCTCGGTGGTCGTCCTCTTCGGCCCGCCGACCTACCTGCTGGGCTTTATCAGCCCTTACGCGGCCGAACTCTCGGCGAAAGAAAGCACCGGCGAAGCGTCGGGCCACGTCTACGCGCTCGGAACCATCGGCAGCATCGTCGGCTCCGGCGCGACGACGTTCCTGCTGATCCCGCTGCTGTCGATCGGCCAGATCGCGCTCCTGTTCGGGTTCATGCTCGTCGCGACCGCGCTGGCCATCGAGGCACCGTCGCTCCCGCGGAAGCCGACGGCCGCGTCGGTCGTCGTCGCGGCCCTGCTCGTCGTCGCCGCCGGCGGCGGCCCCGTCGCACTCGACTACCGCGGCGACGTCGTCTACGAGACCACCACCTCCTACCAGCAGCAACTCGAGGTCGTCGACGACGGCGACGTGCGGACGATGTACTTGGACGACGCCCGCCACAGTGCGATGGACCTCGAGGATCCCGACCGGCACGTCTTCACCTACACGAAGTACTTCCACCTCCCGATGCTCATGGCCGACGACCCCGACGAGATCGATCGCGTGCTGTTCATCGGCGGCGGCGGATACACGGGGCCACAGGACTTCGAGGAGCGCTACGACGTGACTGTCGACGTCGTCGAGATCGATCCGACGGTCACGGACGCCGCGAAGGAGTACTTCGGCCTCGAGGAGAGCGAGAACCTGACGGTCCACACGGGCGACGGCCGCCAGTACCTCGAGCGGACCGACGAGACCTACGATCTGATCGTCCTCGACGCCTACCAGAAGGATCAGGTCCCGTTCCACCTGACGACTGAAGAGTTCATGACCCTGGCATCGGAGCGGCTGACCGACGACGGCATGCTGTACGCGAACGTCATCTCGGCACCCAGCGGCTCCGCCGGCGCGTTCTACCGCGCTCAGTACCGGACGATGGAGCGGGTCTTCCCCGAGGTCTACAGCTTCCGAACCTCGGAGCGCGAATCGATCCAGAACATCGAGGTCGTCGCCACGAAGAACGCCACCGAGCTTTCGACCGGAGAACTCCAGCAGCGCAACGCCGAGCGCGACCTCGGCGTCGATCTCGAGGATGCGATCCACAACCGGATGGACGAACCCGAAACCGACGACGCGCCGATACTGCGCGACGACCGCGGCAGCGTCAACGGACTGCTCGATCCGATGCTCGGCCAGCGCTACGTCGTCGAGGAGACGAACGGGTCGAACGAGTCGGTGACCGACGCTGAATCCGCCACACCGGCCGCGATCGGCTCACCGTCATCACTCGAGGCGATTGACTCACCGTCGTCGCTCGAGGCGATCGACTCGCCGTCACCGGCATCTGGGATCGAAAACGACGGCGCGCGGCCCGTCCCGGCGAGCGCGACCTGATTTTAGCGGTAGATGTCGTTATACCGTTCGCGGTACTCTCGGAGCGCGATTCGCGCCTTTCGGCGAGACGTGAAGCCGAATCCGACGGCCGGACACGACTCCTCGGGGCACGCCCACAGGAACGTCTCCGTGCGGGGGTCCTTCGTTACCGTCGCGTCCGCGTCACACCGGGGACACTGCCAGCCCCACCGCAGCTCGTCAACGTAGTCTCGAGACATACAGTCGTAGGATGTGATCGGAGGGGCTCGCGGCGGATAGGGTCCCGACTTCATCCGTCCGTTCTTTATGAGCCTGCCGCTGTCGGTTCCGACTCGAGCGCGCAGTTGACCGCCGACAGCGGACTATCGACTTCGGAGAGTACCAGCCCTCGGGTCACGGAGCAAATCTGGAACCGCTTCGGAACGCTATCGGAACGACTCGAGCATCTCGGCGCCGTGAGCCATCGATTCGCGGGGGTTCTCGGGGTTGTCGTGCTCGTAGATGTACCACTCGACGTCGGCGCGGCGGACCGCCTCGAGGGTGCGCTCGAGGTCGAGGTCGCCCTCGCCGAGTTCGACGCAGGTCATCGTCTCGCCGTCGGCGTCGGCGAAGTGGGCGTGGGAGATCCGGTCGGCGTACCGATCGACGACCGTGACGGGGTCGGCGCCGCCCGCTCGCGCCCAGCCGAGGTCGATCTCGAAGCCGACGTTTTCGGCCCGCCCGAGCAGTTCGTCCAGGCCCGTCTTGGTGCCGAGCGAGACGAACTCCTGATCGTGGTTGTGATACTGCAGGTCGAACCCGTCGGCGGCGAGGTCGTCCGCGACGGCCGCGAGGCGCTCGGCCGCGTCGGCGATCGACGCCTCGGACGCGAACTGCTCGGGCTCGAGCCACGGGACGACGAGCGTCCGGCAGCCGAGACGGTCGTACAGTTCCGTCACCGCCTCGTAGTCGTTCTCGAGGTCGTCGAGTCCGACGTGGGCCGCGGCGACCGCGAGATCGTTCCGCTCGAGGGCGTCGATCACTGCCTCGAGGTCGGTCTCGTCGTCCCGGATGCGGGTGGCGAACTCGACCCCGTCGAAGGACGTCTCGCCGACCAGATCGAGGACCTCCGGCAGCGGTGCGTCGATATCGCGCAGCGAGTACAACTGAACGGCAGTGCGAACCATACCTTGAGAAGAAATACCTTACCAAATAAAATTGATGACACACTCGCGTTCGTGACAGCCGACTGAATTGGTCCCGTGGAGGGACCAGAACGGCCACTTCGGGGCTGCCCGCTTCCGTTCACTTAAAGCGAACAGTGACGCAGGAGAATGGCTATCGGCCGGTCGGACGGAGAGCCGATATGCAACTCGAGAAATCGTCGCAGCGCGGCGAGTGGAGCGGCTCGGTGCCGACCGCTGTGGACGTCCGGGTGCTCGGGCTGGTCGTTGCGACGGCCGGGCTCGCAGCGTCCGTAAACATCCCGTACGGCGGCGTGTCGTTCGCGATCGTCGCCTTCGTCGTTCTCGCAGCCGGCGGCATCGGCGTTCACCTGTTAGGCGAACGGCAACTGCGCCGGATCACCGACGGACTCGTCGAGCGGTGGGTCGAGGCCGGCGGCGAGATCGAGTCGGTGACGCGCTCGTCCGACGGGATGCGGACCGAGTGGACCGTCCACACCGCCCGCGGCGACGTCGTCGTCGGCGGCGTCGCGCTGGCACCGATCACGAAGCTGACGATCGAGTGGCAGGGCATGGACGACACGATGGACGCGTCCGACGCGGAGGAGAACCTGGACCGACTCGCAGACGGCCTCTATACGGAAATCTTCGAGATCGGATCGGCGACGCAGCGGGCGTAACGCCACATTCGCGGTTCAGACCGCTCTTCTCGAGGGATCGATTTGATGGATGCCACTCGACGCCGGAAGTTGGACGCCGGATGTGTCGGACGATATCACACCCCACATTTTTATCGGTGAATCCTGTACTCCGTGCACTGGGAGACGGAGAATGAAGCGATACGAAAATCACTACGAGTGCGAAGAGTGCGAATCCGAGGTGCATCCCGTCTCGTACCGGGCGCGCTGTCCGGACTGCGGCGGACCGCTCCGGGCTAGCCCGAGCTACGACGGGGCAACGGGGAGGTGACTGCGCTCTCCGCGCGGCTCCCGCGCCAGCGTGCAGTCGATTCAGCACCGTTTGCGATCGACAAATAGCGTGCCGCTCGAGCGCACCGCTTCGTACCGCTCGTCGAGCAACGACGCTATCCGCGTCGGAACCGTACCGCCGCCATGCTCGTCCTCGGCGACGCCCACGCCGCCGATCCCGCCCGGCGCGAGACCCTCCTCGCACTCTACCGGACGATCGACCCCGATCGCGTCCTTCAGGTCGGCGACCTCGAGTACTACGACCTGCCGGCGCCGACGTGGTTCATCGCCGGCAACAACGAGGACTTCGACGTTATCGAGTCGATGCGTGCGAACGAGCGCCCGTTCGGCGAGCCCGACGTCCACCTGCTCGCGAGCACGGTCGCGACGGTCGACGGGTTGCGGGTGGCCGGCCTCTCCGGCAACTACGCGCCGACGAAGTACGACCAGCCGCGCTCGGCGCTCACGGGCGATCGCCGTCGCCACTTTACGCACGAGGACGTCGCGCAAGCGCGCGAACTCGAGGATATCGACGTCTTCCTCACCCACGAGGCGCCGACCGGGCTCCTCTCGTACGGGTACGATCCGGGCTGCGAGCGCGTCGACGAACTTCTCGAGGCGATCGATCCGGAGTTGTGTCTGGTCGGTCACCACCACGAACATCACGAAGCCGAGATCGCTGGGACCCGCGTCGTGAGCCTCGCGCCGGCCTGGGAGCGGTACTACACGCTCGATTCGGAGACGCTAGCACTCGAGGCGCACGACCACGATTTGGGCGCGAACGCGAGCGACCCGTAGCGGTTTACGAACCGACGACGGCGGCGAGTTCCCGTTCGACCGCCTCGAGATCGATCGTCCGTGTTCGGGACTCGACGTCGACGTCGTACCGTTCCTTGTACCCCGAGCCGGTGAGGATCGTGACGACCTCGTCGTCCGCGTCGAGTTCGCCCCGCCGAGAGAGTTCGCGGACCCCGGCCAGTGCAACGGCGCTCGAGGGTTCGACGGAGAGTCCAGCCGTCGTCGCCAGCCGATCCATCGCCTCGCGGGTCGCCTCGTCGGAGACGGAGACGACCGCACCGCCCGTTTCGCGGGCGGCAGTTAGCGCGCGGGTGCCGCTGGGCGGATCGGCGTTCGCGATCGAGACGGCGATCGTCTCCCCCGGTTCGATCGCCGAGACGGTCGCTCGATCCTCGCGATAGGCCGTCGCGATGGGATCGCACGGGGCCGCCTGGACCGGGTAGAGCCGCGGCACGTCCTCGGAATCGAGCAGGCCCGCCGTCTCGAGTTCCCGGAGCGCCTTCCAGACGCCGCTGGCCTGGCCGCCGCTGCTGACCGGGAGGACGATCGCGTCCGGCGCGCTCGGTCGGAACTGCTCGAGGATCTCGTACGCGACCGTCTTCTGGCCGGCGACCCGCAGCGGCGTATCCGAGTTGACGAAACGTCCACCGTCGGTCTCGAGCGCGAGCGTCTCGGCGTACAGCCGGCCGTAATCGCCCTCGACGCGGAAGATCCGCGCACCGTGGCGGGCGATCAACTCGAGCCGTTCCGTCGGGGTGTCCGCCGGCACGAAGACCGCCGCCTCGAGGCCGGCAGCGGCGGCGTAGGCGCTCGTGCTCAGCGCCATGTTGCCGTGGGAGACGGTGCCGATCCAGTCGTGACCGTCCCGACGGCCGTACGCGACGCCGACCGCGGTGCCGCGATCCTTGAAGCTCCCCGTCGGATTCTGCCCTTCCGGCTTCAGGTGGAGGGAACAGCCGGCGTACTCGTCCAGATCCGCGGCGCGGACGAGCGGCGTCGCGCCGGGAACGGGACCCATCGGCTCCGTGGCGGTGGCGGAGACGGGGAGCACGTCAGCATAACGCCACATTCCGGCGGTCCAGTCGTCGTCCGGCCACTCGAAGGTCGCCGCGTCGGCGTCGGTGTCGAACCAGAGCGGTTCGCCGCAGGAACAGCGCTGGCGCTCCTCGAGGCGGTACGTCTTCCCGCAGTCGTAGCAGCGGACCCGTCGATCCATTACGGTGAGCGTCGCTGCGGGAGCCTAAAACAGTGTTCGGTCGTCGGCGAGCGGTCGTTCGGTCCTACGGGCGTCCGGACCGGCGGTTCGCTCGGTCCGCGGACCCGGACGTTAGCGCACGACCGGCGCCTCGACCGACCTGATCCCCTCGACGTCCGCGCGAACCCGGTCGCCCGGTTCGATCGGCGCCGCGCCGGGCGTCCCGGTACTGAACAGATCGCCCGGCTCGAGGGTCATCACGTCCGAGTGGAACGCGACGAGCTCGCGGGGCGGGAACAGCATGTTCCGGATCTCGTTTTCGGCGGCCACCTCGCCGTCGACGATCGTCCGAACGGTCAGATCCTCGAGCGCGAGTCCGTCGCCGGGCTCGGGAACGGCGATCGTCGGCCCGACGACGAGGAACGAGTCGAAGCTCTTGGCTCGCGTCAGGAATCGCGGGTTCCGCTGCAGCACGTCCTCCGCGGTCATGTCGATGACGGGGAGGTAGCCGGCGATCACGTCGTCGACGGCGTCGGCGTCGACGTTCCGGCACTCCCGGCCCACGAGGACCGCGAGTTCGGCTTCGGCCGTCACCCGCTCGCTCCGTTCGGTCGGCGGGAGCCGGATCGGCCCGCCCGGTCCGACCAGCGCACTCGAGGGCTTCATGAAACTCGCCGGCTCGTCGGGCCGTTGCTCGTCCAGGTCGCCGGCGTGTTCGGCGTAGTTGAGGCCGATTCCCCACAGCTTTCCGAACCGCTCGCGCTCGAGCGGCGGGCCGAACTGCAGCCCCGCGGCGGCGGTCCTGTCGGCGGGTGCGTCGTCGACGTCGGGTAACGTTCCCGCCGCGGCCCGCGGCAGGGCGTCGCGAACGGTCTCGAGTTCCGGCGCGGCGGCCGACAGCGGGACGAATCCCTCGTCGTCGCCCAGCAGCGGCCGGCCCTCGAGGGTGCGCGCGAGGTGCTTCATGCGTTCTCGTCGGCGGCGTCGTCCTCGTCGGTCCCGTCTCCGTCCTCGCGGTCCGTCCAGAAGTCGAACGAGCGACCCGGCGCGAACACGTCCAGCCCGACCGCGCGCTCGTCGCCGGTGTTTTCGACCCGGTGGGACTCCCAGGCGTCGAGCCAGACGGAGTCGTACTGCTCGAGCGTGACCTCGTCGTCTTCGGTGACGACCGTCAACTCGCCCTCGAGGCAGAGACAGACCTGCTCGTTCTCGTGGTCGTGCATCGGGGAGCTGTGGCCCGGCGGCTTCTCGAACCACTCGAAGGAGAAGCGGTCGCTGCCGGCCAGTGCGGCGCGCCGCCAGTCCGCGTCGGGCTCGTAGGTCTCGGCGTCGTCGAACTCGACGGGCTCCATTATAGGTTCGAACCGGTCGTCCCGCCGTCGATGACGATACTCTGCCCGTTGATGAAGCCGGACTGGGGCGAGGAGAGGAACGCCACCGTATTGCCGAGTTCCATCGGGTCGCCGACGCGCTCGAGCGGGTTGTCGGCCCAGTTCTCGAGGCCCTCCTCGTAGGAGTCGTACTCGCCGCGCTCGACGGCCTGCTCGACGAGGTCCTCGATGCGCGAAGTCTCGTGGGGGCCCGGCAGCACCGCGTTCGCGCGCACGTCCGGCGCGAACTCCTGCGAGAGCGTCTTCTCGAGGCCGATGACGCTCATCCGGACGGAGTTCGAGAGCACGAGACTGTCGATGGCTTCCTTGACGCTCCGGGAGGTGATGTTGACGATCGTGCCGCCCTCGCCCTCCTGCAGGTGCGGTTCGGCCTCGCGAGCGAGTCGGACGACGCTCATCACGAGCAGTTCGTAGGCCTCGTACCAGTCCTCGTCGTCGGTCTCGAGGAAGGGGCCAGAGGGCGGGCCGCCGGCGCTCGTGACGAGGTGATCGAGGCCGCCGAACTCGTCGACGGTCGTCTCGACCAACTGCTCGATGTCGTCCTCGTCGGTGAGATCGCCCGTCTGGGCGACGACCTCGCCGGTCGCGACCGCCTCGATGTCGGCCTTCGCCTCGGCGAGTCGGTCCTCGTCGCGGCCGTTGATGACGACGTTTACGCCCTCGCGGGCCAGCGCCGTCGCAGACGCTTTCCCCAGCCCGCTCGAGGATGCCGTTACCAGCGCCGCGTTGCCGTCGATCTGCAGGTCCATATCGTTCGTAATCGCCCACGAGAGGACGAAAAAGATTGTCGTTGCGGTAACGCGGCGGCCGGAACGGCAGACAGCGGGCGGCCACGAGGTGCTACGGCTCGGTCGGCACCCGCTGCTGGACGAAGTTTCGCACCCGCTCGGTGTAGGTTCGCGGCCGGTGGAGGTTACAGATGTGACCGGCGTCCGCGAGGACTTCGATCCGCCCGTCCTGGGCCGCCGCGGCGTGATCCTGTTCGCCGCGGCGCATGAGCTTGTCGTTCTCGCCGTTGAGGATCAGCGTCGGGCCGGGGTAGGTCGACAGTTTCGAGCGGAAATCCTGCCCCGCGATATCGGGGCCCGCATCGCCGAACTGCTTCGGGTAGAAGCCGGCCTCGATGATCTCGCGCTCGATATCCGGCGGGAGGTCGCGCTGGCGAACCCACCGCGTCGCGAACTCCTCGCCGGCGCGTTTGCCGACATCCGGCTTCGTCAGGAGCCGCGTGAGGCCGCCGGTTGCCCGCGTCATGATTCCCATGCCGCGAACCGGGTTCACGCTGGCGCCCGAGAGTACCAAGCCGTCGACGTTCGACGGGTAACGGTGGGCGTACTCCGTCACGACGTAGCCGCCAAGCGAGAGGCCGACGAGAATCGCCGTCCCGTCGGTGTGGGTTCGGATGGTGTCGTGAAGCTGGTCTATCGCGGGGTCCATCCGGAACTGTTCGCGGGCGCGCGAGCCGTGGCCCGGCAGATCGGGCGCGACGACGCGGAACTCGCCGGCGAGGTCGCGTCCCTGCGGCAGCCACATCTTTCGCGTCATGGCGGCGCCGTGGACGAAGACGATCGCCTGCGCGTCCGCGGGGCCGTCGACGTCGACGGCGCCCTCCGGTTCTCGATCGGGCGGGGTTGTAGTCATTGCCGGCGGTCGTATCACGAGCAGGTCCTTAGTAGTCGTGCCGGCTACTCGAGCGCGTAACGGTCGCACACGGCCGGAAGACTGTCTCCACCGACGGGAGTACCACCTGCGGAGAAGATTATGTTAAGCCGATAGCAGTGGTATGTGTACACATGTCTCGAAAGACGATGGTCGCGTACGACGGCTCGCCCCAGGCCAAGGCGGCGCTCCGGTACGCGCTCGAGGAGTACCCCGAGGCGGAGATCACCGCAGTCCACGTTATCCGGCTCCCGGAGGGGTACTGGACGCTGTTCGTCGAGTCGGAGGAGGACTTCCCGGGCCGCGAACGGGCGGAGGCGCAGGCCCGGGACCTCCTCGATGAGGCCGACGAGATGACGGCAGGGGCCGATCGCTCCCTCGAGACGGTGATAGTGAAAGGCGAACCCGCGCAGGAGCTCGTCGACTACGCGATCGACAACGACTTCGACCAGATCGTCATGGGCAGCCACGGGCGACAGGGGGCCAGCCGACTACTGTTCGGGAGCGTCGCCGAGAAAGTCGTGCGGCGAGCGCCCATGACCGTGGTGGTGGTCCACGAAACGGAGTAACGCTCGTCCGGGCCGGCGATCGGAGCCTCGGCCACTACGCCGGCGTCACCTCCTCCCGGTACGCGCCGTAGCGGTCCTCGAACACCTGCATGATCTCGCCCATCGTCGCGTACGCCTTCACGGCGTCGACGATGTACGGCATGACGTTCTCGGTCTTCTCCCCCGCGATCGCGTCCGCCAGCGCCGACAGCGCCGCGTCGACCGCCTCCTCGTCTCGCTCCGCCTTGACCGACTCGAGGCGCTCGAGTTGCCGGTCTCTGGTCGTTTCGTCGATCTGGAGAATTTCGGGCGAGGTGTCCTCCTCGATCGTATACTTGTTGACGCCGACGACGACCTCCTCGCCGCGCTCGACGCGCTGCTGGTACTCGTAGCTCGCGTCCTGGATCTCGCGCTGGAAGTAGCCGCCCGAAATGCCCTCGAGGACGCCGTCGCGGAGCGAACCGTCGCCCAGTTCTTCGATCTCCGCGAGGTACGTCATGATCTCCTCCTCCATCTCGTTGGTCAGTTTCTCGATCGCGAAACTACCGCCCATCGGATCGACGATATCGGCCGCGCCGGACTCCTCGGCGATGATCTGCTGGGTGCGCAGGGCGACCCGGACCGCTTCCTCGCTGGGCAGGGCCAGCGCCTCGTCGAAGCTGTTGGTGTGCAGCGACTGCGTGCCGCCGAAGACTCCCGCGAGCGCCTGGATCGTGACGCGGACGATGTTGTTCAGCGGCTGCTGGGCGGTCAGCGACTGGCCCGCGGTCTGGGTGTGGAACTTCATCCGCTTCGATTCGGCCTGCTCGGCGCCGTACTGTTCCTCCATGATGCGGGCGTACACCCGCCGCGCCGCGCGGAACTTCGCGACCTCCTCGAAGATCGAGTTGTGCGAGTTGAAGAAAAAGGAGAGCAAGGGCGCGAAGTCGTCGACCTCGAGCCCGCGATCCAGACAGTCCTCGACGTACGCGAAGCCGTCCGCGAGCGTGAACGCGGCCTCCTGGGCGGCGGTCGAGCCGGCCTCCCGAATGTGGTACCCCGAGATCGAGATCGGGTGGAACTTCGGCGTCTCCGCGACGGCGAACTCGATCGTGTCCGTGACGACCTCGAGCGACGGTTCGGGCGGGATGACCCACTCCTTCTGCGCGATGAACTCCTTGAGCATGTCGTTCTGCAGCGTTCCCCGGATTTCGTCGCGGGGAACGCCCTGGCGGTCGGCCAGCGCGACGTACATCGCGTAGATCACCGGCGCGGAGGGGTTGATGGTAAACGAGGTCGAGACCTCGCCGACGTCGATGCCGTCGAACAGAATCTCCATATCGCGGAGGGTGTCGACCGCGACGCCCTCCTTGCCGACCTCGCCCTCGCTCATCGGGTGGTCGGAGTCGATCCCCATCAGCGACGGCATGTCGAAGGCCGTCGACAGCCCCGTCTGGCCCTCGTCGATGAGGTAGTGGAACCGCTCGTTGGTCTCCTCCGCGGTGCCGAAGCCGGCGAACTGCCGCATCGTCCACGTCCGTCCGCGGTACATCGTCGGGTACGGGCCGCGCGTATACGGCGGCTCACCCGGAAAGCCGAGCTCCGCCTCGTAGTCCAAGTCCGCGATGTCCTCGGGCGTGTAGAGCCGCTCGACCTCGTGGTTCGACACCGTCGCGAACCGATCCTGCCGTTCACCGTGGCGCTCGAGGGTCGGCTCGAGCGTCTCCGCCTCCCACCGCTCGCGCTCCTCGCGGATGTCCTCGAGGTCGTCCTGATCGAACATAGCGCCACTATCGACGGGATTCGCCTAAAGTATTGGTACCACACACCACGACACGAGTGAACTGAATCGCGCAGGAACGGGCGAGACGGTGCACTCGTGGGGCCGGGGTCGCTCCGCGCTCGCTGTCCCCGCTCACTTCCGCAGATGCCGGGCGATGATCTCCTTCTGTATCTCGCTGGTCCCTTCGTAGATCGTCGTCACCTTGGCGTCGCGGTAGTAGCGCTCGACGTCGAAATCGGTCGTGTAGCCGTAGCCGCCGTGGATCTGGACGGCCTCGTTGGCCACGTCGACCGCCGCCTCGCTGGCGAAGTACTTGGCCGTGCTGGCGGCCATCGGATCGACGTCGCCGTCGTTCTTCCGCGCCGCGTCGCGAGCGAGGAGTCGGGCCGCCTGCACCTGCGTCTGCATCTCCGCGAGTTTGTGCGCGATCGCCTGGTGGTCGGCGATCGGATTGCCGAACTGCTCGCGCTCGGTCGCGTACTCGAGGGCGTCGTCCAGCGCCGCCTGCGCGAGCCCGACTGCCTGGCTCGCGATCGCGATCCGGCCGCCGGTCAGGATCGAGAAGGCGGCCTTCAGCCCCTTCCCGACCTCCGTCAGGCGGTTCTCCGCTGGAATCCGAACGTCGTCGAACACCAGCGTCGTCGTGTCGCTGGCCCGCAGGCCGAGTTTGTCCTCCTTCTTGCCGACCTCGAGGCCCGCCGCGTCCTTGGGCACGAGAAACTGGGTGATGGTGTCGGCATCCGAGTCACCGTTGGACTCGTCCGCTACCTTCGCAAACAAGATCACGACGCCGGAGCGCTCGCCGTTCGTAATCCACTGTTTCGTCCCGTTGAGCACGTACTCCTCCGACTCTTCGTCGAGCCGCGCCGTCGTACTCATCTCGGCGGGGTTCGATCCCGCGTCGGGTTCCGACAGCGCGAACGCGCCGACCGGTCGCCCGTCGACCATTTCGGGGAGCCATTCGTCCGTGTGGGATTCGGAACCGAACTCGCGGATGCAGGCGGTCGCGAGCGAGTGAACCGACAGCGCCGTCGCCAGCGAGAGGTGGCCGTAGGCGAGTTCCTCGTAGACGACGCTGGCCGTGAGCGGGTCGGCGTCGAACCCGCCGTACGCCTCGGGAACGGTGAGCCCGGTGAGATCGAGTTCCGCGAGGCCGTCCCAGACGTCCTCGGGAAACTCCCCGTTCGCATCTGCTTCCGCCGCGACGGGTCGTACCTCTCGCTCGACGAACTCCCGGACGCTGTCCCTGACGAGTTCCTGTTCCGGTGAAAGCGACATGAGGCAAGTATTGCGGGCCGCCGTGGTAAACGTGCCGCCGAGCGGTCGGTCTCGAGGCGGAACCGCGAGAAGATAGCGATTGCGACGGATCAGATAGCGCGCTGGTTCGTGTAATGATACCCACAACTACGTGTAATGGAGTCAATGTAACTACATATGAGCGATCCGTCAGCGCCGCCCGCGCGGACGTTCGAGTGGCTCGACGAGTCGATTCCCCGCTACGAGTCGTTTTTCTCGGTCCGCAAGCACCGCGAGCGCGATCGGGAACTCGCCGACGTACACGAGCACGTAACGTACGAAGGACTTGGCGAAAGCGCCGACGGGAACCCGATCTGGGCAGTGACCGTCGGCGAAGGCAGTCGGACCGCACTCCTGCTCGGCGCGCCCCATCCGAACGAACCGATCGGGTCGATGACCATCGATTTCCTCCTCCACGAACTCGCGACGAACGACGACCTCCGCGCGTCCCTCGACTACGAGTTCGTCTGCGTCCCGGTCGCGGACCCGGACGGCGTCCGGCGGAACGAGGGCTGGTTCGACGGCCCGTTTACGCTCGCGAATTACGCGCAAAACTTCTACCGGCCGCCGCCGGAACGTCAGGTCGAAGCCACGTTTCCGGTCGACCGCGAGGGTTACTCGTTCGACGACCCAATTCCGGCGACGCGAGCGCTGGCCGACCTGATCGGGGCCCGTCGCCCCGAGTTCGTCTACAGCTTCCACAACACCGCGTTCGGCGGCTGCTACTACGTCGTCACCGAACCGCTCGAGCCGCTACACGACGCGCTGCGGTCGCTTCCGGCAGAATACGGCGTATCGCTCAACCGCGGCGAGCCGGAGCGGTTCATCGACGAGGCGTTCGACGACGCCGTCCGCCGGCTCCCGACGTTCGCGGATCGGTTCGACGCCGCCGAGACGGACGACGATGACGGAGAGGGTTCCGACGAACCGCTACTCGGCGGCAACGCCTACGATTACGCGAGCCGCTTCGAGGACGACGTGGTCGAGTTCGCGGTCGAACTCCCGTACTTCTCCGCCCCGCGAATCGGCGATCAAACTCGACTCGAGCGCTCCCGCGAGGCCGTCATCCGCGAGGGCGTCCAGCACCGCCGATCGTTCCTCGAGGAAATCGCGGATCCGCTCGACGCCGTTGCCGAGTACCTGCCGGACACGCCGATGGCCCACGAAGCGGCTGGCGTCTTCGGCTACTTCGAGGACGAACTCGAGGGGAAACTCGACTGGGCGACCTCGGTGTCGGAGACCGACGAACCCGGGACCGTCGCCCAGTACGTCGACGAGCGATTCATCCGCCAGTACCACCTGCTGACGTACCTCGGAATGTTGCTCCGCTCGATCGACCGTGCCGCAATGAGTGCCGACGGCGAGGTCCGCGACACGTTGCTAGACGCGAAGCGGACGCTCGAGGACGTCTTTCACGACCGACTCGGGGAGATTCGGACCGAACTCGATTACGAGACGATTCCGATCTGGAAACTCGTCGCGATTCAGGCGCGGGCGGGACTGATTTGTCTGGATCATCGACAGCGGGAGCGTGAGCCCTGACAGCAGGCGTTCTCACCGACTGAATCACGCGGCAGCGATTCCGTCAGTTCACGGTTTTGATATAGCATTTATACGTTTATTCGTGTGATGGAGAGGATCGTCTCGAGACGGATAGAAGCGAGTTACGTTCCGTCCTCGTCGGTATCAGCGTCCGCGTCACTCCCATCATCCGCGTCGTCGGGATTGACGGCTGCGTCGGATCGCTGGGCGTCCTCCTCGGGGTCGACCGTCGCGTCGCTTCGTTGGAACTCGTCGTCCATATCGTCGGGATTGACTTCGAACCCGGACGCGTCGTCAGTCAGTTCAGACGGATCAGCGGAGAGACCGCGATCGGTCGCCTCGTCGGGCTCCGACTCGTCGTCTTCCATCGGCTCCGAAACGTCCGTCTCGTCCATGCCGCTCATACTCCCCGCGGGTTCGGTTCGGTCGGTACTCGCGTCGGCCGTCGATTCTTCGCCCCCGTCGTCAGGCGCGTGCTCGAGCAGCGATCCCTCGAGTCGGATCGCGTCGTCGGTGACCTCGGCGACGGCCTCGTGGTCCAGCGGCAGGGGCTCGTCGGCGCGACTCTCCCAGCCGATCGACGACTTGATCGAATCCACGGCGTCCGCGTTGGGTCGGACGTAGGCGATATCGTCCTCGACGGTCTCGATCGTCCCGACCCGGTCGCCGTTGGCGTTCTCGACCGGCTTCCCGCGGTCGTCGTCCGTAAACTCGGGCATGGGTAGCGGTAGTCGAATCCGGGCCAAGCGACTGGTGCCTGCAACAGCCGTGGCAGTGAGGGCGAGCGGAGACTACCGGCCACGCACTCGAAGCGGGATTCGGAGCGATCGGCTGACAAACACGCAGAAGTATCGGCCAAAACCGCGGGATAGCGACGGGTCGGTCAGATATCGACGCCACCCCATACGTTTTTGCTTGCATACTGGAAACGGACGGTATGTCACTCGAAGACGACTCCCTCGAGTACCACGCGGAGCGGCCGCCCGGGAAACTCGAGATCAGGACGACGAAGCCCACGAACACTCAGCGGGAGTTGAGCCTCGCGTACTCGCCCGGCGTCGCCGGCCCCTGCCGGGCGATCGACGAGGACCCCGACGAGGCCTACCGCTACACGGTCAAGGGGAACCTCGTCGGCGTCGTCTCGAACGGGTCGGCCGTCCTCGGACTGGGCGATATCGGTCCGCAGGCGTCGAAACCCGTCATGGAGGGGAAAGGGGTGCTGTTCAAGCGCTTCGCCGATATCGACGTCTTCGACGTGGAACTCGACCACGACGATCCGGACGACTTCGTCGACTCCGTCGCCGGAATGGAGCCGACCTTCGGCGGGATCAATCTCGAGGACATCAAGGCGCCCGAGTGTTTCGTCATCGAGGAGCGCCTCCGCGAGCGGATGGACATTCCGGTCTTTCACGACGACCAGCACGGGACCGCGATCATCTCCGGTGCCGCGCTGTTGAACGCGACGGAAATCGCCGGCAAGGACCTCGAGGATCTCGAGGTGACCTTCGCCGGCGCCGGTGCGGCGGCGGTCGCGACCGCTCGATTCTACGTCTCGCTGGGCGTTAAGCGGGAGAATATCACGATGGTCGATATCGACGGCATTCTCACCACCGAGCGGGCAGAAGCCGGTGATCTGAACGCCTACAACCGCGAGTTCGCGAAAGACGTTCCGGAGGGGGGCCTCGAGCAAGCGATGGAGGGCGCCGACGTCTTCGTCGGCCTCGCGGCCGGCGGCATCGTCTCACAGGAGATGGTCCGCTCGATGGCGGCGGATCCGATCATCTTCGCGATGGCGAACCCGACACCTGAAATCGGCTACGAGGAGGCCAAGGAGGCCCGCGACGATACGGTCATTATGGCGACCGGCCGCTCCGATTACCCGAACCAGGTCAACAACGTGCTGGGCTTTCCCTTCATCTTCCGCGGAGCACTCGACGTCCGCGCCACCGAGATCAACGAGGCGATGAAAGTCGCCGCCGCGGAGGCGCTCGCCGACCTCGCGAAGGAGGACGTCCCCGACGCCGTTCGCAAGGCCTACGGCGACCAGCCCCTGCAGTTCGGCCCCGAGTACATCATCCCGAAGCCGATGGATCCCCGTGTGCTGTTCGAACTCGCACCCGCCGTCGCGCAGGCGGCGATCGACACCGGCGTCGCCCGGACCGACCTCGAGGTCGACACCTACGTCGAGGAACTCGAGGCCCGGCTGGGCAAGTCCCGCGAGATGATGCGCGTCGTCCTCAACAAGGCCCAGAGCGACCCCAAGCGCCTCGCGCTCGCGGAAGGAGATAACGAGAAGATCATCCGAGCAGCCTACCAGCTCCGGGAGCAAGGGATCGCCGAGCCGGTCCTGATCGGCAACCGCGACGAGATCGAGCGGACGGCGGACGAACTCGGCCTCGAGTTCGAGCCCGAAATCGTCGACCCCGAGACCGGCGACTACGACGAGTACGTCGACGCGCTCTACCAGCGGCGCAAGCGCAAGGGAATCACCCGGACGGAGGCCGCGGAGTTCATCGAGGACAGCAACTACTTCGCGTCGGTGATGGTCGATCAGGGCGACGCCGACGCGATGCTAACGGGGCTAACTCACCACTACCCGTCGGCGCTGCGGCCGCTCCTGCAGGTCATCGGCACCGCCGAGGACGTCGACTACGCCGCCGGCGTCTACATGTTGACGTTCAAGAACCGGGTCGTCTTCCTCGCGGACGCGACGGTAAACCAGGACCCCGACGCGGAAACGCTCGCCGAGGTGACCCAGCACGCGGCCGACATCGCCCGGCGGTTCGACGTCGAACCCCGCGCGGCCCTCCTCTCCTATTCCGACTTCGGCAGCGTCGACAACGAGGGCACCCGCAAACCCCGGCGCGCGGCCGAGATACTGCGGGACGATCCGGCCGTCGATTTCCCCGTCGACGGCGAGATGCAGGCCGATACCGCCGTCGTCGAGGAGACCCTGCAGGGCACTTACGAGTTCGCCGACCTCGACGAACCGGCGAACGTGCTCGTCCTGCCGAACCTCGAGGCGGGCAACATCACCTACAAGCTGCTCCAGCGGTTGGGCGGCGCCGAGGCGGTCGGCCCGATGCTCGCCGGGATGGCCGAACCGGTCCACGTCCTCCAGCGCGACGACGAAGTCAAGGACATCGTGAATCTGGCGGCGGTCGCGACGGTCGAGGCCCAGCGCTCCGACTGATCTGGAAAGTCGCTCGAGGGGCCGTCGTTCGTCCGCTTTTCCGTCGCTGATTCCGGCCGACAGATACTGCCTCCTCGAGACGGGAGTGGGAACCGTCGCATGGACTGGCGGTACCGCGAGACGGTGCTGGCGCTGTGTACGCTCGCCTTTTTCGCGACGATGGTGGGGCGACTGGCCTTCAGCCCGGTCGTCCCCGAAATCACGGGCGAGTTCGGCGTCAGCAACACTCACGTCGGAATCGCGCTGACGGGCATGTGGCTCGCGTACGCGTTCGCGCAGTACCCGAGCGGGATCCTCGCCGACCGGTACGGGGAGCGACTCGTTATCTTGGCGTCGGTCGGCGGCACCGGCGCGACCTGTCTCCTCGTCGTCTTCGCACCCCATTTCGCCGTCTTCGTGCTCGGGGCGGTCTTGCTCGGTGGCGCCGCCGGACTCCACTACAGCGTCGCGACGGCGCTGCTTACCCGAACGTACGACGATCTCGGAACTGCAGTCGGCATTCACAACGCCGGCGCGCCGGCCGCGGGGCTGATAACGCCGGTCGTCGTCTCCTGGATCGCCGTCCGGTACGGCTGGCGGCCAGCAGTCTCGATCACGGCGGCCGTCGCCGTACCGGCCGCCGTGCTCTTCGCGTGGCGCGTACGGCCGACCGAGCCCCGCCGCCCCGACCAACCGCTCCGGGAGCGACTCTCGCCGGGGCCGATGCTCGAGGTGCTGTCGCGGCCGCCGATCGTCTACACCGGCGTCATCGCCATCATCTTCGATTTCACCTGGCAGGGACTGGCCTCGTTTCTGCCGACGTTTTTCGTCGAATTCCACGGCTACGCGACGACGACGGCCGGCACCATGTTCGCCGGCTATTTCATCGTACAGGGAGTGCTCCAGATCGCCGTCGGCCGAATCGCCGATCGGTTGGGCCGCGATATCGGTATCCTCTGTTGTGCGGCGACCGGGATCGCGGGGCTCGCGTTACTCGTCGTCGGCACCGGCTTGGTGGCGCTCTCGAGCGGTATCGTGCTGCTCGGGACGGGCATGGGCTGGGGCGCCGCGGTCTTCCCGCGGTTCATGGATCACCTCTCTGAAGCCGAGCAAAGCGCCGGCTTCGGACTCGTCCGAACCGTCTACATGATCGTCGCCTCGACGGGCTCGATCGCCGTCGGATTCGTTACCGATGTCGCCGGCTGGGCGGCCTCCTTCGGCGCGCTGGCCGCGCTGCTGGCGATCGTCCTCTGCCTGCTGGCGGCCAATCGAGCCCTCGATCACAGGTATTAAATCACTATTCGCTATACGAAATGCAGCACAACTCGAGAACGTGGCCGCTCTCGAGGGGCGACGAACAGGCTCGGTAGATACATACGGCTCTCCGCGGTACGGCGTCGCATGGCTGATATTCGGTTCCGGAATCGAGACGCGCTCGCGCGGACCGACGCCCACGACGTCGCCCTCGAGTGCCTGCGGGCGGGGATCGAAGCCGCTCACCCGGCCGCGCGGGTCGACGAGACGATTGTCGTTCGCGACGGCACCCTCACCGTCACGACCGTCGACGGGACGACAACCGAGTACGACCTCGATGACTACGACGACGTCCTTCTGGTCGGGGGCGGTAACGCCGCGGGTCACTTCGCGACGGCGCTCGAGGACGAACTCGGCGATCGGCTGACCGACGGCGCCGTGGTCACGGACGATCCGAGCGAGACGGCGACGGTCGACCTGCTGGCCGGCGACCATCCGATTCCGAGCGAGCGCGGCGTCGAGCACGCGTCGAGTGTGCTCGAGATCGCCGAGCGCGCGGACGAGGACGACCTCGTGATCGCGACGATCACCGGCGGGGGCAGCGCGCTGCTTGCAGCCCCCGCCGAGCCGCTATCACTGTCCGATCTGCAGGCGGTCACCGAGGAACTGCTCGCCTGCGGCGCGACGATCGACGAGATCAACGCCGTCCGCAAGCACTGCTCGGCGATCAAGGGCGGCCAACTCGCTCGCGCCGCGGCGCCGGCGACCGTCGCGACGCTCGTCCTCAGCGACGTGGTCGGCGACGACCTGAGCGTGATCGCCAGCGGCCCTACCGTTCCGGATCCGTCGACGTACGGCGACGCTCTCGGAGTACTCGAGCGGTACGACCTCGACGTGCCGGCGGCGGTTCGAGACCACCTCGAAGCCGGCGCACGGGGGAACCGACCGGAGACGCCGACGGCCGACGATCCGGCGTTCGACCGGACGAGCGCGCACGTGCTCGGCAGCGGACGCACGGCGCTCGAGGCGGCCCGCGAAGCCGCCGCGGAGCGAGGGTACGAACCGCTCGTGCTCGCCGCAGGAGTGCGCGGCGAAGCGCGGGAGGCCGCGCTCACGCACGTCGCGATCGCCGAGGAGTGTCGCGAAACCGGCGAGCCGGCATCGCCGCCCGCTGTTCTGCTTTCAGGCGGCGAGACGACGGTCACGCTCGGCGACGAGCCCGGTTGCGGCGGGCCGAACCAGGAGTTCGTCCTGAACGGCGCGCTCGACCTCGAGGCCGACGGGATCGTGGTCGCGAGCGTCGACACGGACGGGATCGACGGTGCGACCGACGCCGCCGGTGCGATCGCGGACGCGACGACGGTGCCGGATGCGGAGGGGCGTGCCGCGCTCGAGCGCAACGACGTGTTGCCGGTGCTCGACGAGGCGGACGCCCTGCTCAGAACGGGGCCGACGGGGACGAACGTCAACGATCTCAGGGCGATCGTCGTCGAACCGGTCGAATGACGAACGGTCGGTAAGCTCGGCAGCGATTCGGACGTACGGCGCTGGCTCTCGAGTTATTTCCGCCCGCCCTCGAATGCCCATACTGTACTCTGTTCGATGAGTTTCCATTATTTCCATATCGTGTACCATTATTCAGCGGGGGCAGAAGCGTTTCAGCGTCGAACGGAGCGCCTAATCAGGGGGCTCGCGATACCGATCGGCGCCGCCTGATTACGTCAGTATTGCTGTAAACTGTCCGTCGTGCGGAAACCTTTTTTAGCGATGGCGGGTAGCATTCGGTAGTGACCGACACGAAGCCCGACGACCGCACCAGCGAGCCGTGCGGCTGTAAGGTCGGACGCATCGCCGACCAGTACGCCCTCGAGGGGCTCGACGACGAGCTCGTCCGCTACTGGACCGACCGGACGGAGGACCGCTACAGCACCCGCGACCTCGCGGAACACGTCAACCAACGGGTCCTCGCCGCCGCGCTCGACGAGGCCGGCCTCCAGTACAAGGACGGCGAAGTCGAGAACACCTACCGACTGCTCACGAGCGACGACGTCAGCAGCGGGACGCGCGTCCAGACGCGCAAGGAACTCGAGCGCGACGCCGTGCCGATCGAGGACGTCGAGAGCGACTTCGTCTCCCACCAGACGGTCTACAACCACCTGACCGACTGTCTCGAGGCGTCGCTCGAATCCCCCAGCGACGAGGAGCGACTCGAGCGAAGCCGGGACAAGCTCGGTGCGCTTCGGAACCGGACATCGGCCGTTACCGAGGACACGATCGACCAACTCGAGCGGGGCGACGTCCTCGACATCGGGGAGTTCAACGTGCTCGTGAACGTGACGGTGACCTGTGAGGAGTGCAAGACCCAGTACACGGTGCAGGATCTGTTCGATCAGGGTGGCTGTGACTGCCAGCAGTCCGCGGACTGAGTGCGCCCGATCGGTGATCGCTTACCGTCGCCGCAGTTCGCGACGTCTACTGGTCCTCACGTCCACCGGGACAACTGCAGCTCCGCTTTCGACACGTAGTTTCAGATCCGAATGATACTATTCGTTCTGGTAGCTCGAGCCAAGAGCGTGCGGTACTGTTCGGCAGGGGTGACTGTGGAGGTTCGGAGACGAGGGCAGCGGAATGCGTGAACCCCACCGTCGGTGTCCGTTCAGTCGATCGCGAACCGCAACAGCGCGCCGACGCCGTCGAAGGCCTCGGCGAAGCGGCTCCCGTCCGGGAAATCGTCGGGCACGACGACCGTCTCGCCGCCCTGTTCCATCGTGCGGTCGCCGAACGCCCGGAGCTGCTGGCCCTCGAGCGCCGTCGAGAGCAACAGCGTGTCCACGGCGTCGTACTCGAGCGCGTCGTCGACCTCGTCCGTGCCGTAGGCGACGGCTGCGTCGTCGTCGCGGACCGCCTCGAAGAACTCCTCGAGCGCGTCGCGGGCGTCGCGCCGATCGCGTTCGTCGATCGCCGACTGGCCCTTCTCCGCGAGTTGCCGAAGGCCCTGTTCGCTGGCGTACTCGACGGCGAACTCGCCGAGGAGCCGGTCCTCGAGTCGGTGATCGAGGTCGGCCTCCTCGCGGAAGTCCTCGACCGTGCCGGTCGTACCGCCGAGGAGGACGCCGTCGACCGGGCCGCTCTCGCAGAACTCGAGGACGGCGCGCTCGGCGACCTCGTCGAAGAACTCGCGCTTTTGCCGTTCGCGGTCGCGTTCGAACCGCTCGGCAGACTGACCGCCGGCGCTGGACTTGCCGGGGACGTCGCTGTCGAAGATCTCGATGGGTTCGACGCCGGTATCGTCGAGTCGGCCGAGGGCGGCGCCGCCGCGCTCGACGACGAGCAATCCGTAGGTCGAGTCGGGTTCGGCGACGGCCTCGAGCGGGGAGAGGTCGAACTCGTTGGCGTACTCGTAGATCGACTCGTCGATCGCCACGGGGAGGTCGTCGAAGACCGCTGTCACGAGATCGCCGTCGGGCGCGCCGGCGTAGATCGCGAGGCCGTTCTCGGGGACCTCCTCGTAGTCGTTCAACTCGCTGCGAACGGTCTCGAGAGCGTCGGTCAGGGGCTCCGGGAACGACTGTTCGTCGAGTTGCGTCGCTTCGGCGTAGTCGGTTTCGACCGGCTGGCGGGCTTCGCCGATCGATTCGTCGGGCGGGACGGCGAGCGTCACGAGGATATCGCGGTCGGCGTCGGCCGACGAGAGACGGTCGAGTCGGTCGTGGAGTTCGTAGTTTGCCATCGACATACTAGCTGAGCACGTCGATACACCGGCAGAGCCCGTCACCGGTGATCGACAGGTACGGACGGTAGGCCGGGGCCGGAGTTGAGAAATCGGCTGGCGTGCTCAAGTACGAGTCACCTCGAGCGTTTCGAGAAAGCGGCCGACGGCGGGGGCTGCTGAGGACGGCGGACAGAACCGGTTAGTCCGAGCGGTAGCCGCGCGGCTCCTCCTCGATCGGGGGGCGGTCGTCGTCGCCCGATTTCCCGGACCCGATCGGCACGTCGAACGTGAGGCCGGGCAGCCGCGAGCGGACGGCGATCGATTCGCTGCCCAGCACCGCGAAGCCGGCGAAGATCGTCAGGAAGCCGACGGCGGCCGACGGCGCAATGTGCTCGCCGAGCAGGGCCCAGCCACCCAGCGTCGAGACGGCCGGCACGACGTAGAAGATCAGATTCGCGCGGATCGCGCCGGTCGAATCGAGCAGGGCGAAGTAGGCGATGTACGCGAGGACGCCGGCGAAGACGCTGACGTACGCCAGCGCCGCGATCGCACCGGGGGTCCACGCGATCGACGCGGCCGACTCACCGGCCAGCGCCGAGAACCCGTGCGAGAGCGCGGCGGCGAGGGGCAGTCCCCACGCGATCCGAACCGTGCTCGAGACGGTCGCGTCGGCCCGGCGGATGAGGACGGCGCCCAACGCGGCGCTGATCGCACCGGCGAACAGAATCGCCTTGCCGACGGCGTCGCCGCCGAGCAGGTTCGCGGGGTCGGGGCTGACGACGAGGACGACGCCGAGCAGACCCAGCACCATCCCGATCGCGCCGCGAGCGGAGAGTCGCTCGTTGGAGAGGAGCACGGCTGCGAACACCGGCGTCAGGATCGGGTTGAGGCTGAAGACGATCGCGCCGACCGCGCTGGTCGCGTACTGCTGGCCGACGAACAGCAGCGAGTTCGAGAGGCCGATCACGAAGACGCCGGTCGCGACGATACCCAGCGCGTCGCCCCGCGTCGTCGGCAGGAGGTCCTCGCGCGAGACCGTGACGGCGACGTAGGCAGCCATCAGGGCGGCCGCGACGTCGAACCGCAGCGCGACGAACAGCAGCGGCGGGAAGAACTCCAGTCCCGCTTTGGCCGCGACGAACGTCCCCCCGAAGAAGAGACTCGAGAGGACGAAAAAGGCGGCCGTTCGGCGATCTACGTCCACGAGGAGATCACCTCGGCGTCCGATGCTCCGGGGAGGGAGAGCGTGAGAAGCATATCTATCGGTAGGGGTGTTAGGGGCATAGTTTTGTTCAGAAAATATTTCACGGCAAGAAATAGGCGGGTCGGCGTTACGCGCTTTCACGTAGTGAAATTATTTCACGGGGCGAAAGCTGTTTACCGACGCGGACGCGAGTACCCGTATGAACGCGACGGACCCGTCGGCATCGGCGCTCGAGGAGATCGAGTTCCTCGCGCTCTCGGCGAACCGCGTCGACGTGCTCCGACTCCTCTCGGAGGGGCGGTACACGCGGACCGAACTGGCACAGGAAACGGGCGCGTCGCAGGCGACGCTCGGCCGCATTCTGGGGGATTTCGCCGATCGCTCGTGGATCACGCGAGACGGCAGCGAGTACACCGCGACGGCGACCGGCCAACTCGTCGCGTCGGGCTTTACCGACATGCAAGACATCCTCGAGACCGAGCGGCGGCTGCGGGGGATCGTGGAGTACCTGCCGACCGAGACGTTCGAGTTCGATATCCGGCGACTGGCCGACGCGCGGATCACCGTGCCGAGCCAGACGCGGCCGAACGCCCCGCTGCAGCGCCTGCTCGCCTTGCTCGAGGATGCGACGGAGGTCCGAGCGGTCTCGCACGCCTTTAACGAACAGAACCTGACCACCGTCCAGGAGCGAACCGAGACCGGCGAGCAGACCTTCGAGGGCGTCTTCTCGCGGGACGCGATCGACGCGCTTGCAGACGACTCCGCGCTGCGGACGCAGTTGCGGGAACTGCTCGAGACCGACCGCGCCACCGTCCGTATTTACGACGACGAGATCCCGCTCGCGGCGATGATCATCGACGACGTCGTCTACCTGCTGGTGCGCGACGAGCAGGGAATCCTGCGGGCGTCGATCGACAGCGACGACGACGAGATTCGCGCGTGGGCTCGCGAGACGTTCGACTCCTACTGGGAGGGAGCCGCACCGCTCGAGGCCGACGCGCTGTCGTCCTGACGGCGGTGCCGTCGACGCGGCGACCACGAACCCAGCGACGATTCCCGTTCTCGTTCGGGCTCGAGAACCGAGAAGGGTTCGAAGCCGGCGGCGTGTTCGCTGGCCGAATCCCTTTTACGATATTCTACCAAGTGGTAAACGCATGGTCGACAGCATTGCTATCGAGGCCGACTGGGACGTCCAGTACATCGACGGCGAGTGGACCGCGGGCGAGAGCGAGGAGACGATCGCGGTCGAGGACCCCTCGACCCGCGAGACGGTCGTTGAAGTCCCCGCAGGAGTCGAAGCCGACGTCGACGCGGCGTACGAGGCGGCCGCCGCCGCGCAGGAGGAGTGGAAGGACCAACCGCCGGCCCGTCGAGCCGAGGTCATCCGGCAGTTCCACGAGGCGGTGGAGGAGCACAGCGAGGAGATCGTCGACCTGCTGGCCCACGAGGTCGGCGGGTCGCGGATCATGGGCGAGACGTCCATCCACATCGCGGGCGACCACGCCACCGAGGCGGCGACGCTCCCGCGGCGGATGAAAGGCGAACACGCCGCCTCGAACATCCCCGGAAAGGAGAACATCGTCCAGCGCGAGGCCAAGGGCGTCGTGACGGTCATCTCGCCGTGGAACTTCCCGCTGAACCTTTCGATGCGAGCGGTCGCGCCCGCCATCGCCGCGGGCAACAGCGTGGTGCTCAAGCCCTCGACCAACTCGCCGATCACGGGCGGGCTGCTGTTCGCGAAGCTGTTCGAGGAGACCGACCTCCCCGACGGCGTGCTGAACGTCGTCACCGGCCGCGGGAGCGAGATCGGCGACCGCGTGGCGAGCCACCCCGAGAGCGACGTGGTGGCGTTTACCGGCTCGACGGAAGTCGGCCAGCACGTCGCCAGCCTCGCCGGCGAGAACCTCGCCGTCCCCGCGATGGAACTGGGCGGCAACAACGCCTTCGTCGTGACCGACGACGCCGATCTCGAGCGCGCGCTCGACGGCGCGACCTTCGGCTCGTTCGTTCACCAGGGCCAGGTCTGCATCTCGATCAACCGCCACATCGTCCACGAGGACATCTACGACGAGTACGTCGAGCGCCTGACCGAGCGCGCCGAGGAACTCCCGGTCGGCAGCGCCCACGACGAGGAGACGATCGTCGGCCCCATCATCGACGAGTCACAGCGCGACGAGATGCTCGAGTACGTCGAGGAGACCGTCGACCAAGGGGCAACGCTGGAAACCGGCGGCAAGACCGTTCCCCTCGAGGGCGTCGACGACTCGCTGGTCGTCGCGCCGACGGTCCTCTCGGACGTGACCAACGACATGGCCGCCGCGTGCAACGAGCACTTCGGTCCCATCGCACCGGTCATCCCGTTCTCCGATATCGACGAGGCCGTCGAGCTCGCCAACGACACCGAGTTCGGTCTCTCGGGTGCCGTCCACGCCGGCGACCTCGAGGTCGCGAAGGACATCGCGGACCGCATGGAGACCGGCAACGTCCACATCAACGACCAGCCGATCAACGACGAAGCGCACGTCCCCTTTAGCGGTATCGGCGCGTCGGGGATGGGATCGTACAACAGCGACGCCTTCCTCCGCGAGATCACCGAGACGAAGTGGATCTCGATCCAGCACGAGCCGCGGGAGTACCCCTTCTAAGCGCCGCATTCCCCGCGGTACGACCCAAAACGGCTGAGACGGTCGGGACGGCCGTATGATCGGCCGGTCCCTTTCTCCGACTCGCGATTATCTGCATCCCTTACACTGAAGAGAACCCTCGTTAGAGTTGACATATGGGCGCGTTAACGTACGACTTCGACGACGAGACGGTGATCGTGACCGGCGGCGCATCGGGGATCGGACGCGAAGTCGCGACTCGCTTCGGCGAGGCGGGCGCGACGGTCATCGTCGCCGACGTTCGCGAGGAGCCCAAACGCGAGGGCGAGTCCACGCCGACCCACGAGCGCATCGAAGACGCTGACGGTCGAGCAACGTTCGTCGAAACCGACGTCACCGACGCCGACGACGTCGCGGCCGTCGTCGAGGCCGCCCGCGAGTTCGGGGGCGTCGACGTGATGGTCAACAACGCCGCCATCTACCGCCACGGCTCGGTGCTCGAGACCGACCTCGAGACGTTCGATCGGCTCCTCGAGATCAACGTGCGGGGCGTCCTCGCGGGCACCCGAGCGGCCGCCAGGGACATGCTCGCCCGGGACGAGCCGGGAACGATCGTCAACACAGCGTCGATCAGCTCCGAGTACGCCCAACTGGGCCACTCGATGTACGACAGTTCGAAGGGCGCGGTGATGATGCTCACCCGCGTCGCCGCGCTCGAGCTCGCCCCCTACGACGTCCGCGTCAACGCCGTCGCGCCGGGGATCGTGAAGACGGCGTTCGGCGCCGAGGGCCCGGACCGCTCGCGGGACGAGGGGCTCATCCTCGAGGACGCCGACGTTCCGGACCCGCTCGAGCGCGAGGGCGAGATCGGCACCGACATTCCGATGGGGCGGATGGCTGAACCGGAGGACATCGCGGGGCCGTACTTGTTCCTGGCGAGCGACGACGCCGAGTACATGACGGGCCACCTGCTGTACGTCGACGGCGGGTACAGCATCCTCTAACGGCCGGATAACGAATCTCGGTATTGAGATAGAAACGACTGCGACGGGTTCCGTTAGTCGTCGGTGGGACCGGCCGTCGCGGCGTCGGCCGAGCCGGTCGACCCGTCCGCGTCCTTGGGGACGGCGTCGAACAGCGGACTCTGCGCGCCGGGCACGAACGTGTTGAGCGCCAGCGCCGAGAGCGCGGTGACGATGACCGGCTGGCCGAAGAACGTCTCCGCGGCGTCGGGCAGGCCGGCGAGCGCCTCGGGCGTCGTCGCGATGCCGAGCCCGAGCCCCAGCGAGACGGCGACGACGACCGTGTTCCGGCGGTCGAGGTCGGCGTGGGTGACGATCAGTCGGAAGCCGCTGGCGGCGACCATCCCGGCCATCAGCAACACGGCGCCGCCGAAGACGGCGCTGGGGATGGTCGTGACGGCCGCGCCGACCTTCGGGCTCAGCCCGAGGACGGCGAGGAAGACCCCGCCGATGCCGACGACGTGGCGGCTCATCACGCCGGTGAAGTTGACGATGCCGACGTTCTGCGAGAACGAGGTGATCGGGAACGCGCCGAAGACGGCGCCGACCGAACTCAGCAGGCCGTCGTTGAACAACCCGCCGCGGAACTCCTCGTTGGTCGGGTTGCGGCCCTCGGCGGCCGTGACGCCGGACATGTCGCCGACCGTCTCCATCGCGGAGACGAGGAAGAGGACGGCGAAGGTGGCGATCGCGATCGGCTCGAACTCGAAGCCGAAGCGGGTGGGTTTGGGAAGGGCGACCCACGCCGCGTCGCCGACGGGCGAGAAGTCCACCAGTTCGAGGCCGGTCGCGAACGTCAGCGCGACCGCAACCGCGTAGCCGACGGCGATGGCGACGAGGACGGACAGCAGTCGCGTCACGCCGCGGGTGAGCATGTTGAGTCCGACGGCGATCGCCAGTACGAGCGCGGCGAGACCGATGTTGTGAAGGGCGCCGAAGTCCGGCGCGTCGACGCCGCCGGCGGCGTAATCCATCGCCACCGGAATGAGGTAGAGGCCGATGATGACGACGACGAGGCCGGTGACGAGCGGCGGGAAGAAGGGTTTGATGCGTTTGAACTGCCAGCCGATGAGACCCTCGACGACGAATCCCGTGACGAGGATCGCGCCGAACACCGCGGCCATCCCGAAGTCCGCGCCGATCGAGATCGATGCCCCCACGAACGTGAAACTCGAGCCCATGACGATCGGCAGGCGCGCGCCGACCGGGCCGACGGTGTAGGCCTGAATCATCGTCGCCAGGCCGGAGAACAGCAGGACCATCTGGACGATGTAGGCCGTATCCGCCGGGTCGAGGCCGACGCCGCCGGCGACGACGTACGCCACCGCCGTCGCCGGCACGATCATCACCGCGACGTGCTGGAGCCCCAGCAGGATCGATTTCGGTACCGGCGGCTTCTCGTCGAGGCCGTACTCGAGTTGAATCCCCCCATCGGAGTCAGTTGCCATCTATGGGCGCCAGATTGCAGAGGGGTGCATAAAAAGTTTCGTAAACGAGCCTATAGCGCGGGTCGTTCGCCGAATAGTATGCACGTTTGTGCTTGATTGTTGCAGGAGCGTGCATACATCGATCCGTCGCGGTTGCCAGCCGAAGTCGCCGATCGGAGCCGCCGCCAGACGAGCCGCGCCGCTCAATGGGTCGAGTGGACCGTTACTTCCCCGTCTTCGACGGTGATGTCGACGAGACTCGTCGCCTCGTACTCGGTGTCGTCGAGCGCGGACTCGCCGACCTTGCGCATCACGACGACGATATCCACGATCTCGGCCCCGATCTCGTCCAGCGCACCGCAGATCGCCGCCAGCGTCCCGCCGGTCGAGAGCATGTCGTCGACGATGACGACGCGGTCGCCGTCCTCGATGTCGTTGATGTACATCTCGGACTCCGAGTAGCCCGTCTCCTGGTGGAGCGAGACCTCCCCCTCGAGGCCGTACTCGCGTTTGCGGATCACGACGAGCGGAATGTCGGTCTGCAGGGAGAGCGCGGTCGCGAGGTGGATCCCCATCGCCTCGGGGGCGACGATCTTGTCGACGTCCAGGTCGACGGTCCGCATGACTTCGACGACGACCTCGCGCAGCAGGTCGGGATCGAGCCGCGGTACGCCGTTGCTGATCGGGTGGACGAGGTACTCGTAGCCGTCCTTGTCGATGATCGGTGCGTCGTCCAGCGACTCGAGGAGCCGTTCCATACCGCCGGTTCGGAAAATCGGGGCAAAAATCGTTCGTTCTCGAGTCGGGTTCGGTTTCGATTTCGTTCTGTCCTGTTTCGCGACTATCGCTCTCGAGTGCAACTCGTGGTAGCAAAACGCCGGTCAGTTGAACCGATAATTCAACGACGATCGGAATCCGTAGAGAGCACACTGATCCCCGATATATGCACGCCCGGATCTGAGAGAGATAGAAATCGACGCAAAAAACTGGATATTCGTAAACATCTAGTAGTGGAAGCAACCTACTGAACGGCATGACGTACGAACATCTCGACGCCGATCTCGTCAACGAACTGCTCGGGAACGGCCGCGCGAGCCTGCGCAGCCTCGCCGAGGAACTGGACGTCTCCGTGACGACCGTCTCGAATCACCTCTCCGATCTCGAGGAGGAGGGTGTCATCGAGGGCTACACGCCGATCGTCGACTACGACGCCGTCGGCTACGACGTGACGGCGATCATGCAACTCAAAGCCGAAGGGAACGCGCTTCCCGAGATCACGGAGACGCTCCGGGAGCACGAGCAGATGATCTCCGTCTACGAGGTCACCGGCGACTACGACGTCATCGCTATCGGCAAGTTCCAGGATACGGACGACATGAACGACCAGATCAAACAGTTGCTGACCGACCCCGACATCAATCAGTCCAACACGAGCGTCGTGCTGAATCAGGTCGCCGAAAACCAGCAGTTCGAACTGGAAACCG
The DNA here is from genome assembly GCF_003610195.1 of Halopiger aswanensis. NCBI lineage: Archaea > Methanobacteriati > Methanobacteriota > Halobacteria > Halobacteriales > Natrialbaceae > Halopiger > Halopiger aswanensis. Next base: position 1,258,366 of record NZ_RAPO01000001.1, read on the forward strand.
GCGACGACTAACAGCGCCGCCGTTCTCCGAGTGGTATGCTGATCCGAGTTCGGTCAGTGGGACTTATTCGGTAAGCGGGAGGTAGATCCCGAAGATCCACACCGAGAAGAAGGCGATGAGGATACCGAGCGCTTCCGAGTAGGTGAAGAGTCGATCCTCCCAGCCGGGGAGTTCGCCGACGACGGCGTGACCGATGAGCTCGGCGCCGCCGCCGAGTGCGAGTAATCCGACCCCGAACAGGAATCCCGCTTTCGTCAGGAAGGGGTAATCGAGATCGCCGTATCGCTGTTGCATACCTACACCAGAACGATCCATCGAATTAACAGTTTCGTCCCCAGTATAGGGTGTCGAAACTGGCTCACGACGTCCGAGCGCGAGGCGATAGGAGAGCGCCGGCGTGAGTCACTCGAGCCGATACCGACTCTGAACCGTCTTGTCCCGCGCAACGCGTGCTCCCGCTTGTTTCAGCCGGCACCTCGCTTATCCGGATTCGCGTCGAAACGCCGGTATGGAGATTCGGGCCCCGGAACCGGACGAGGCCGATCGGATTCAGGAGGTCGTGGACAGTTCGATGACGACCACGTTCAGGCTCAGTCCGGGCCAGATCGACGCGATCACGAACGAGGAGTTGAACGACGAGGCCGTCGCGGCGAAGATCGAGGACGACGAAACCGTATTGCTGATCGCCGAGACCGGCGAGGACATCGAGGGCGAAGCGATCGCCGGGTTCGTCGAGGGCAGCCTCGTCGGGGACGGCGAGTGGGGCGAACTCAACTGGCTGTTCGTCGACCCCGAGCACCGCGGCCGCGGCATCGGCACGGCGCTGTACGAGGGTGCGACCGACGCCCTCCGCGAGCGCGGCGCCGACCACGTCTGCGTCACGGTCCTCGAGGCCAACACCGAGGGCCACCAGTTCGTCGAGCGGTTCGGCCTCGAACACGAGGGCGACCGCCGGGTCGAAATCGCCGAGGAGTCGTTCGTGAAGTACGTCTACGCGGATCCCGACGCCGACCTCGAGTTGCCGAGCGAGGCGGACGACGAGGACGCCGAGGAAGGTGAGTTCCCGGAAACCGAAGAGACGGACGGAGAACTCACGGCGACGACCGACGGTGGCGAGACGGTCTACATTGCACGCGACGAGGAAGAATCCGGGACCGCGGCGTCCTTTTATACCGCGTACGAGGACGCAGACCATGCTGAACAGTTCGGCTTCTACTGTGCGAACTGCGGGTCGCTCGACATCTCGCTAGACAATATGGACCGCCTCGAGTGCGGTGACTGCGGGAACTCTCACGCATCCCGGTCGGGGGAGTCCTACGACGACTCGTACCTTTAGGTGCCGTTCCCGTTATCGGGCTTCGAGAAGAGGCTGTCCGCCGTCGCCGCGCCGACGACGCTGAAGACCGAGCCGACGCTGACGGCCGTGAACGTGGTCTCGACGACGGCGGGGAACGGTTTACCGTCGAGGAACACGTCGGGCGCGTCCAGCAGTAGCGCGAGCACCGTGACCGAGCCGAACGAGGCGAGCATCAGCGAGATGAACCGGAGCGGAATCCCGGCGACCTCCTGTTCCTCGTCGACGTCGCGGGTCGTGTCCGCGGCGTACAGCGCGCCGTAGCCGATCCCGAACACGACGATCACGACGCCGAGCAGCTGCCAGCGGTTCATGCTATCGGCGAGGTCCCAGACCTCCTGCGTGACCACGAACGGCCCCGCGAGGAGAAAGCCGCCGACGATCTGCTGTGCCGAGTCCGCAAGGCGGAACTGCCGCGGCCGGCGCGGGCGTCGAATTCTCATAGACGGTGACTGACAGTCGATCGGTAAAACCTTCCCGTTCGACCGATCGGTTGCCGCCATCCGTCGGTCGACATCGACTGACTGCCTCAGACGAACAATAGGAGCACGGCGTACACCGCCGCACCGGCCGCGAACGCCCAGAACCGGCTCTCGCGATCGGACGGCAGTTCCTCCTTGATGACGTTGAGGATGATGCCCCCGGACAGGAACGGAACGAACACCGCGACGAGGATCTCAGTTCCCTCGAGGACGGCGCCGCCGCTGAAACCGACGAGGACGGCGGCCGAGAGCACCCAGCGCCCGCGCCGGTGGTACGTTTGGCCGTGGTGCTCGCGGAGCCCGTCGTCGGTGACGAGGAAGTGCAGCGCCATCGCGACGCCGAAGGGCAGCAGGGCGCCGAGCGCGCGGTCCCACAGCAGCGAGCCGACGATCGCGTTGTAGGCGGCGAAGGCGCCGACGTGGATCCAGAAGACCCCGGTTGCGGGTCGGTCGTCGGCGTCGGTGCGGTTCCGGGCCGCGGTCGACTCCGGCTCTGCGTTCGAGGCCGATTCGGATCGAACGGACCGCCGGGACCGCCGCGCCAGTTGCTCGAGGCCGTAGAAGGTGACGAACCCGAGGAGGGCGAGCAGATAGCCGTGGTGGTCGGCGAACGCGGTCGGCGTCGGCAATGCGTACGCGTCGAGCGTCGTCGCGGCCTCGTGGACTTCGGGGAGGAGGTGGACGAACACGTACGCGACCGAGACGCCGCCGGCGGCGGAGAGCCACCGACTGCGAGGGATGCGGCCGCCGACGCCCAGCCGACCGGCGAAGAAGTGGGTCAGCGCCAGAGCGAGTGCGATTGCGGGACGGAGCGTCGAGTCCGGGAGCGGCGTCGGTTGCCCCGGGGGAAGACCAGTGAGCAGTCCTGCTGGAAACGAAAGCATTCGGGCTGTTCCGTCAGTCGTCCGCGCTCTGGGGCTGCTCCCCGCCGAACGACATCGCGTCACCGACCGTCCCCGCCGTTCGTCGGAGGAGTCGCACGAACGCGTGGCGTCGCCGGGCGAACAGCGCCAGCCCGAGGACGATGTAAATCGCGCTGTAGGCGAGCAGGACGTCGGTGCTCGTGAACGGGAGCGTCACGAACTCGCGGATGATGGCGAACTCGAGCAGGACCTGCGAGAGGAACAGTCCAAGCAGCGCCACGGCCTCCTTCACGGAGATCTCGAATCGGATCAGCAGGGAAATGGCGAAGAAGGACTGCGCGGCGGTCAGCCAGATCTCGGCCGACTGCTTGAAGTCGAACGCGAGGACGCCGTACCGGCCCAGCGCGAGCGAGTGGACGACCACGAGCGTCCCGATCAGCAGCGTCCACTGGTTGAGCTTCGAGGAAATGAGCGCGTTGAAGCCGGCCGTCGAGCGCGCCTTGTTCACGAGGTAGACGACGACGATGAGTTCCGGCGCCTCGGAGGCCAGCGGCGCGATCCACTGGATCATAAAGAACGAGGGGATACCGACGCTCTCGCCCAGTTCCTCGAGGCCGTGAGCGAACGGCTCGACGGCGGTGAAGATCATCGCGCCGGAGAACGCGAACAGGAGGAGGACGGTGGCGACCCGGCCCGGTTTCGGGAAGCTCTGGAGGTAGGCCGGGACGCCGACGTGGTCCATGTCCGGTTCGACGTCGCCCCGCAGGATGACCCCGATGTAGCAGACGTAGATGCCGACCAGCACCAGCATGTCGAAGATGTCGATGCCGCCGTTCAGCGGAACGAGGAACGCCCACAGCGTCGCCAACAGCAGGAAGACGATCTCGAGGCCGATCTCGCGGTCGAGTTTCACGACGTCCGAGAGGACGCCGGGCCGGTCGTCGACCGCCGGATCGCTGGACGCGCCCGCTCTGAAGATCGTAAAGAGGGCGACGCCGGCCCAGCCGATGCCGATGAGAATCCGGTTCGCGCCGGTCATGTTGGCGACGGCGAGGTTCCCCGCCTCGATCCCGCGCTCGGTGCCAGCGTATACGCCGGCGTTCCAAGCGTAGAGCGCGTCGACGGCGTACTCGGGGGCGACGGCGAGGACGGCCAACACGGCAATCGCGAACGCTTGCGGGACGTCCTTCTCGGCTGTCTCAGCCGCCCACGCGAGCAGGAACGAGGAGCCGAGGACGGCCAGTCCGGTGACGATCACCGTCCCGAGAGTATCGAGTGACGGGAGGATAGCGGTACTCCCCAGAACGGCAATCCAGGGGAGCGTCAGTGCGACCGCGGCCGCGAGGGCGGCGAGGGCTCGGCGTCTCATGTGAATCGTGTGATCGTATTCGTCGTATCAAAGACCGAACTGAAACGTGTACCGATCGAACGGCAGTATGAGCCCCGTGATGATGGCGGTCGGGCCTGCGAGTGCCGACTACCCGATCGGAACTGCCGTCGAATCGTCGTGCGGGGTGGACAAAGCTAGGACGGCAGATCGAGACGAGAGCGCCCTCAGTTCGCGCGCGGGAAGTTGTCGATCGTTGCCGCGCGGAACGCATCCTCGTCGAACTCGTAGTCGTCGCCGAGGAACTCGAGGATCTGGTGAGTGTCCCGCATGGCGTTTTTCAGGCAGGTCGAGGCGCCCGGCGAGGGCGTGATGTTGAAGATGATGTCGTCGCCGACGATCTTCGCCTCGCCCATGTCCAGGGACTTCTTCTTCGTGTCGACGATCTGCGGGCGGACGCCGCCGTAGCCCTTCGCGCGCTCGATGTCCTCGAGTTCGACGCTGGGGACGACCTTCTGGACGTGCGGGAGGAACTGCCGCGGACCGACCTCGGGAAGGTCGTAGACGAGGTTCCGGAGCACGTACGGCAGCAGAATGCGATCGGCGAGAATGTTCGCGTAGCTCAGGAACGCCGCCGCGTTCAGCCCGAACACGTCGAGGAAGTCGCCGACGGTCGAGATGCGCCCGCGCTCGAGGGTGGGCACGAGCTTCGCCGTCGGCCCGAATCGCGTGATCGACGAGTCGTGGACGTCCGCGTCGCCGTGAACTGCGGCGAAGGGCAGCTTCTTCATCTGGAGCGTGTAGACCTTCCCGTTCAACAGGTCGTCCGCGAGGAAGAAGCTCCCGGCGACCGGCAGCAGGACCTTATCCTGGCCGTAGCCCAGTTCCTTCGCGAACTGGAGGCTGTGCGAGCCGGCCGCGACGACGGTCGCATCGGCGTCGAACCGACCGTTCGTCGTCTCGATCGTGTAGCCGTCCAGCGTCGGGGTGATGTCTTTGACCGACGTGCCGGTGTAGATGTCGACGTTCGACTCCTCGCGCGCCTCATCGACGAACGACTTGGTCGTCTGCCCGTAGTCGACGACGTAGCCGTCCGGCGTCTGCAAGGCGCGCATCTCCTTGTTCGGGTCGCGGCCCTCCACGACCTTCGGCTCGTACTCGGCGATCTCCTCGCGGCCGATCGCCTGCAGTTTCGGGAACAGGTCGCCGAAGCCCTCCTCTTCGTGGCGTCGCTCGAGTTTGGCGACCTCCTCTTTCCCCACGCCCAGCACCATCTTGCTGCGCTTGTCGTGCATCTCGCGGTCGGCGTCGTGGTTTTCGAGATAGCCCGCGAGCAGTTCCGCGCCCTCCTTGACTTCCTCGGCCTTCTCGAGGGTGTAGTTGGTCTCGATGTCGCCGAAGTGAAGCGTTTGGGAGTTGTTCGTGTGATGCGAGTTGATCGCCGCGATCTCCGGTTCCTTCTCGATGAGTGCGATCGAGTCGATCGTGGAGAACTTCGCGGTCGTGTACAGGAGAGATGCGCCGCTGATGCCGCCGCCGACGATTACGAGGTCGTATTTGCCAGACATGATTAGTTGCGTAACGTATCCGTTTCGACCAGTGCACTCCGTACGGATAACTCATATTTTTTCGCGCTGGGCATCGATGATTGACGAAATAGGGTATCGACAATACGAACGTGGGGTTTCGAACGCAGTTCGGCGACCAGTCGTCGGAAATCGTGTCCATCAGCCCGTATAAGGTAGTCACACGGCTACTGACGGCGTCTCGAGAGCGGCCTTTCCGTCTCCGGTCGACGTCGATGCCGCGGCGTCGACGCGCCGTCCTCAAGAGACGTTTTTATACTCCTAATCGGGCAACCTACGCGAGATCTGGTGAGTCGGTCGGACTACGATAGCTCTACCGTACGAAACACAGTATTAGCGGCCGAACAGACTCCCGTCAGCGTATTTCTCCTCGTACTCCTTGTCGTCGGCGATCAGCATGAGAATCCCTTCGGCCAGTCCGAGCAGGGCTGGAATCCCGGTCCAGAAGAAACAGAGATACAGTACCCCGAGTTTCACGTTCCCTTGGTAGAACTTGTGCGCCCCGAGTCCGCCGAGCAACAGCGCCAGCACGCCGGCCGCGACCTTGTCCGAATTCGTCGATCCGGCGGCCGGCTGTTGGACGCCACAGTCCGGGCAGAGCTCGGCCTGTTTGTTGATCAGCGTCCCGCAATCGACGCAGTACTTTTCGTTCTCGCCGCGCTCCTCGTGGCTTCCCTCGAGCGAAGTCGCCTGATTGACGCCGCAGTGGGTGCAGACCGCCGCCTCGGCGGTGATCTGCTCGCCGCAGTTAATACAGTATTTCACGATCGATCTCTGAATCCGTTCACACAGTTACCATAAATACCTGATTGTTCGCAGAGGTGATCACCAGGCGCGAGTGAGCAGGAAACCGGCGATTACGGCGTAGACGGCACCGATCCCGAGGACGGCCAGTTCGTGCTCGAGGAGAAAGAGCGCAACACCGAGTCCGTAGCCGCAGCCGAGGAGGGTGCCGGTCGCAGTCCGGATGACGTTGGAGCCTCGAGCAGGACGGAACGTCGTGAGAGCCCAGTCGCAAAGCGCCGGCAGCGGTAGCAAAGCGACGAGCGCCAGCGGTACGTCGTTCAGGAGGAACAACGCGGTCAGAACGCCCATCGCGATACCTGGATAGACGCCCAGACACCGAGCACAGACGTGGACCCGTCGGTCGCCAATACTGGGCGAATAACAGCGGTGGTACTCCGACGGGAGGTGATGGGAGAGGACGAACCGCCTCGTCTCGGCGAGTCCAGCCCGAAGTTCGGCGGGGTCGATCTTCACGAAATGTGGCTCACAGAGGATCGAAATGAATCTGTTGAACGTCGACGAGACGAGGCTCCGAGGTCTGTCACGACGCCATCATCGTCCCTCACGTTCGGCGAACGTTTCAATCAGGTGATCGTCATCACGTTCATCTCGAGACGCGAACGTGTCCGATCGAGTGTACCCGAACCGGTTGCGTGGCGTTCCGCAGGGGGAGGGCGAGTCGTTACCCGTCTGATCACGCGCTCTCGTTCTCGGGGTTTCCGCGGCGACTGTTCTTCCCGTTGAAGAATAGTTTCACCGTCTCGTCTTCGTCCGCGGGGACGTGCACGAGCACGGCGTCCTTCGCTTCGCTGTAGGTGAACGTCTCGGGTTCGGCTTCGACGGTCGCCGCGTCGTCGACGGCCTCGTACTTCGTCGACGCCGCCTGCACCTTCCGCGGTGCGTCCGATCGATTCAGTTGTAGCACGTACGACGACAGCTGCGAGTCCTCGTAGTTCCGGACGACCGACTCGCGTTCGAACGTGACGACGCCGCCGGGCGTGGCCGAGACGGTAAAGTCGGTCACGTTGTACTCGCCGTCCTCGTAGGCGCGACTCTCGCCGTCGTCCTCGTAGAACGAGTACGTCGCTTCGTCGTCCACGTACGCGTCGAGAACCAGCGTCGTCAGCGGCTGTTCGCCGGTGTACTGCTGGACCTCACGCATCGGGACGATGGAGTCCGTCCGAACGAAGATCGGCAGGTGATCGAGCGGCGCGTCGACCGTGAGGGTCTGCCCGCCGTCGTACGACTCGCCGGACCAGTAATCGACCCACTGCTCGCCGTCGGGCAGATAGACCTCGCGAGCGGTGGCGCCCGCCTCGAGGACCGGCGCGATCAGCAGGTCGTCGCCGAACATGAACTGATCGTCGATGTCCCGGGTTCGGTCGTCGTCCTGGAAGTGGAACACCAGCGGCTGCTGGACCGGTTTGCCGGTTTCGCTGGCCTCGCGGAACTCGTTGTAGAGGTACGGAAGCAGCCGGTAGCGCAGTCGGAGGTACTTCTTGCTGATCGCCTCGACGTCCTCGCCGAACGTCCAGGGGTGTTGATTCCGCGGCTCTCCGTCGGCGACCTTGGTGTGGCTGTCCGCGTGGTTCCGGCAGTAGGGGACGAACGCGCCGAGCTCCATCCACCGAGCGAACAGCTCCGGACTCGGACGACCGACGAACCCGCCGATGTCGTGGCCGACGAAGGGCAGTCCCGACAGCCCGAGATTCAGCTGCATCGGGATCGACTTGCGCAGGTGCGCCCACGAACTCACGTTGTCGCCGGTCCACAGCGCCGCGTAGCGCTGGCCGCCCGCGTACAGGTTCCGGTTCAGCAGGAACGGACGCTGGTCGGGTTTGTAGACGTCGTAGGCTTCGCGAGCGGCTCTGGCCATGTCGAAGCCGTACATGTTGTGATACTCCGCGTGGCGCATCGTCTCGTCGCCGGTCCCGTGGACGTTGTCGACCGGCATCGTCCAGTCGTACTTCTCGTTCTCCTGGAACACAGCCGGTTCGGCCATATCGTTTTTGATGCCGTCGATCCCGGCGTCGAACAGCGCGTCGTGTTGCTCGGCCCACCACGAACGGACCGTCGACCGGGCGAAGTCGGGCCAGACCGTCTCGTCCGGCCAGACCCGCCCGACGAAGGTTTCGCCGTCGGCGTTTTTCACCCAGTAGTCGTTTTCCGTCCCCTCGATGTAGACGTCGTACCGAGTGTGGTCGTCCGGGATATCGGTCGTGAGGGAAACGCCGTCTTCCTGCGTGCCGGTGTCGGGCGACTCCGCGTAGGGCGTGTCGCTGGCTGAATCGTCGCCGTCAGATTTGTCGCCGTCGGCCCCATCGTCAGTCGTATCGCCGTCGGACTCGTCGCCGTACGAACTCTCGTCCCCGGACGAGTCGTCAAGCGAGTCGTCGGCCGTCGGATCGTACGATTCCACCGCGGCGACGCCGGGGTCGTTGACCGCGACCGTTCTGATCCCCGGAACCGACTCGACGCGATCGAGCGCCTCGCGGTACTCGTCGTCCCAGGTGAAGACGCGATACTCGTTCATGTAGTCGATGTCGAAGTGCATCGCGTCCAGCGGAATCCCCTTCTCGCGGTAGGTCTCGGCGGTCTCGACGATCTCCTCCGGGGTGTACTCCCACTTGCTCTGGTGGAGCCCGAGCCCCCACTTCGGCGGCAGTTCCATCGTCCCGGTCAGCTCCGTGTACCGCTCGAGCACCCCCTCGATCTCGGGGCCGTAGGCGAAGTAGTAGGTCAGCTGGCCGCCGTCGGCGAAGAAGGAGTAGTAGTCGTCGGACTCGGTCGCCATCTCGAACACGGAGTGGTACGGATCGTCGAAGAAGATTCCGTAGGCGCCGACGTCCTTCACGCCGACGAAGAACGGAATCGACGTGTAGACGTAGTCGTTGTCCGCGCCGTAGGCGTACTGGTCCGTGTTCCAGTGCTCGAGCTTCTCGCCCCGCTTGTCGAGTTCGTTGCCGGGCTGTTCGCCGAATCCGTAGAAGGCCTCGTCTTCGTCGGTCTTCTTGTACGCGTAGGGTTTGCCGTCCTCGTAGCCCGGCGAGCCCTTCTCGAGGTAGTCCTCGTTGATGACGGTCCCGTCCGCGTCGCGGAACCTGACGCCGAAGCGCCCGTTGTTGATCTCGGCCGTGATCGTCGCGGTCTCGAGCGCGATCCGCTCGTCGGTCGCGTCGACGGTGAACTCGGGCGCGTCCCACTCGGTTCGCCCCTTCGCGATCCCGCGGGACTCGTACTCGTCCGCGCCGCGCTCGAGAACGGACACGCGGGCCATATCCTCGGCGAACAGCCGAACGTACCCCTCGTACTCGCCGAGATCGACTTTCACGCCGTCCTCGAGGACGTCGTAGCCTCGAACGGACAGCTCCTGGAGGTTGTCCTCGTCGAGTTCCGGTTCGTAGTGGATCTTCGAGTCGTAGTGATCGGCGCGTGCCGACGACGATGCGAGCGCGCTCCCGGCCAGCAGCGCGGCCGACGTTTGCAGGACCGTTCGTCGCGTCGCGAACCGCGATAACTTCTTAGACATCATCGGAGAAATTAACTACAGTTTGTATTAAGATTTTTCTAGGTTCGAATTCATAGTATATTTTACGTACAATTTCATCAAATCATATCGGTGTGCGGCCAATCGCTCGAGCGACCGATCTCGAGCCGGGCAGCGAACTCCTCACGCGTCGTCCCGCCTAGTCTCGCCGCCCCCGCGTCGAAGAGGGCCCCAAGCCGCCGGTCTCGAGCGGCGCTGCCGTCGTCCGACACCGCTCGGCAGTTCACCGGCGGTCGAACGCTCGCCGAAGAACATAGGTGGCAGCGCGGACGGCAGTAGTGTACGAATGAGTGCGAGCGAGGACCGGTACGACTACGTCGTCGATCCGGACGGCAACGGCGACTACGAGCGCATCCAGGCGGCGATCGACGACGCGAAGTCGTTCCCTCGAGACCGGATCACGATCTTTCTGAAAGAAGGCGTGTACGAGGAGAAGGTCACGGTCCACTCGTGGAATCCGAAGATCGACCTGATCGGCGAGAGCGCGGACGGGACCGTCATCACCCACGACGATCACTTCGACCGAATCGATCGCGGCCGCAACAGTACGTTCTTCACGTACACGCTGCGGGTGTGCGGGAACGATTTCCGCGCTCGCAACCTGACGGTGCGAAACAGTGCCGGGCCGGAGGTGGGGCAAGCCGTCGCGCTGCACGTCGAAGCCGATCGCGCCGTCTTCGAACACTGTCGGTTCGTCGGGAATCAGGACACGGTCTACGCCGCCGGCGAGGGAGCGCGACAGTATTTCGACGACTGTTACCTCGAGGGGACGACCGACTTCGTGTTCGGCGGCGCCACAGCCGTATTCGAAAACTGCGAGGTACACTCAAAAGCCGATTCGTACATTACGGCCGCCTCCACGCCGCGGACCGAACCGTTCGGGTTCGTGTTCGACAACTGTACGCTAACCGCCGAGCCGGACGTTTCCGAGGTGTACCTGGGCAGACCCTGGCGAGATCACGCTCACGTTGCGTTTCTACGGTCGCACATGGGCGACCACATTCACCCGGCCGGCTGGCACGACTGGTCGCGACCGGCCGTGGTGGACGACGTCACGTACGCGGAGTACGAGAATCACGGTCCCGGTGCAAGGACGGCGGAGCGAGTCTCTTGGTCCGAGACGTTGTCATCGGAAGAGGCCGCCCAGTACGACGGCGAAAACGTCCTTCTCGAGGAAGCAACTGAACGATCCGACTGGTACTGGCATCGAGCGATTCGCTGACGGTCGTTCACTCATACGTACTGTCGAACGTCTACGGATAGCCCTGTTATCACGACAGCGGTATCATTGTGCTATCGGTGGTTCTTGCGTGCTCGTAGCCACCGCGTGGAGTGTCCCAGCATTCGGCTCGTCGCATATGTAACGCAGTGGCCTCGCCACTCGAACAGGACAGACTCACGTGTACAACGGAATCCGGCAAATCCCATCGCAGTGGCGTGCTCACGGACCGCACCGTACTCCGTTGGCCGCGGCTGCCACCCGCATCATCGAGAACGTGGGACGGGCAGTCCGAGTAAAACCGATGTAGGCCGAGGCCGTATGCGTCGATCCGGGTGAGTGGCCGTGAGCGACGATCCAGAATACGACATCGATTTTCGTGAGTCCCCCGAGGAGTACGAGATCGGGCGCGGCGAGCAGGGCGTCTTCAAGATGCAGCCGTACAAGGACGAACTGTTGCCCCTCTGGTCGATCAAGAGTCTCGAGCAGGCCGAAGCGGCCGCTGCGGACATTTACCAGAAGTTCGAGGAGTACAAGCGAGCCAACGAGTTTCCCGGGATGGACCTCGCACGAAAGTACCTACAGATGGGATGGACTCGCTCGCTCAGGTACGCCAAGTACCCGGGCGGACAGAAGTACGAGGAAGACGAGGACGGAAATCGCGTCGAGCGCGAACCCCAGCAGTGGTACGACGACGAAAAGTTCGAGATCTCGCAGGTGTACCGCGAGTATCTCGATCGAGTGACCGAAGACGAAACGTACCAGCGACGAAAACGGGAGTGGCAGAACGGCGACTAGTTGTGTTGCGGTCCGCCGTTGCGCCATCGGCGAAGTGACACTGCTGCGGTCTTTCCGACTCGTTCCAACGGACGACCGGGCGGCTTCTCGATCCCATCGGAGAATCTCGGCGCGTAGACGGGGTTCGGAATATGAGCCGCAATTTCCCCGCTATTGGCGGAAGCAGCATCAGAATTGCTGTAATGGCCTCGGCACTCATAGGGCTCGTCGTCACCGGGTGCCGAGTCCGGCTCGGAGCGGGTGCATCGTCATCGGCCACGCGAGGCTACGGGACTCGAGTCCAAGACGGTTTGGATCGCGACGGACCGAGTTACGAGCCGCCGGCGGCGAACGCGGCGTTCCACTCGTCGATGAGGTTCTCGAGGCGATCCGTATTCCGATGCGAGAACATCGCCGGTGCGCTGGCGGTACTAGACGTCCGCTCCGCCGATGTCTCGGGTGCAACGGGCGGACTCGAGGACGAGGACGGCGGTGTCGATCGCTCAGTAGCGGGTTCGGGTGTCGATTCGGCGTCGGTTCGGGTCTGAGTCTGGGGTCGAGTGTGGGTTCGTGTCGTCATGTCGGTCGTGTTCGGGATCGAGTAGTGGTGTACGAGTGCGCGGATCGTCGACGGGCGATGCAGACGTTGCTCGGCGTTTCGGGGCTGCTGCGCGTACGTGTACGACCGACATCTGTACCAGCGGCTACAGGCTCGTCCATCATAAAAGTTCATGTTCTATAATCCACGATCGTGCTGTGGCACCAAACCGCACGCAGTCGCACCGACAACGGTCAAATCCCGACTGCCGAACTGCACACGGCCCGCCCTCAGAGGGCGCGACCGACCCAGACGTGGCGAGCGAAGCCCGCATCACTAAGCCTGCACCCGTTGGGATTTCGAGTGTAATGGCGAGCGAACCGCGAGGCGATGCCGGCAGCGCGGCAGTGTCCAGCGACGGCGCTCCCGTCGACGTGAGTTTCGTCGTCCCCGCCCGCAACGAGGCCGACTACCTGCGCGGCACGCTCGCCAGCCTCGCCGGCCTCGATACGGACTACGAGTACGAGGTGCTCGTCGTCGACGGGGACTCGAGCGACGCGACGCCCGCCATCGCCCGCGAGTACGGCGCGACGGTGCTCGAGGGGCCGGGGACGAGCATCGCCGCCGGCCGAAACTACGGCGCCCGGCGCGCCAGCGGCGACTGGCTCGCCTTCATCGACGCCGATACGCGGGTACGGGCGGACTACCTGACCGAACTACTCGGGTACGCGGCGGCTACCGACCTCGCGGCGGTGAGTTCCCACTGCCGGATGACGGGGCCCAGACGGACGAAGCTCATGGAGGCGACGATCAACCACGTCTTTCCGCACCTCGAGCGGCCGATTCTGCCGGGATTCAACCTCCTCGTCCGCCGAGAGGCCTTCGAAGATGCAGGCGGCTTTCCGAACGTCCCGAACGAGGATACGGCATTTAGCCGCCGACTCGCGAGCAGCCACCCGACCGGCTACTACGCCGAGCCGCTGGTCGAAACCTCGGGCCGGCGAATCGATCAGCGCGGCCTTACGGGCACCCTGACGTACTATCTCCGGCTCGATCTCGAGCGGCTTCGCGCGAGTCGCGGTCGCGACGGATAGGGTCGATCGCTCGCAGTCGGTTACGCCGATTCCGACCGCTCCGAGTGCGGAACGTCCGTCAGTTCGAAGCGTGCGCCGCCGGTTCGACCGCCCGTTACCTCGACGTCCCACCCGTGTGCCTGCGCGATGCGATTGACGATGCTGAGCCCGAATCCGGTCCCGTCCGTCGCGGTCGTGTAGCCGGTGTCGAACACCTGCTCCCGTTCGTCGGCGGGAATCCCTTCTCCGGTGTCCTCGACGTAGAACCCGTCCTCGAGCGTGCCGACGGTGACGGTGAAATCGTCGCTGGCGTCGCCAGTGGTATCAGCGTCCTCCTCACCCGCCAACCCGTGATCGATCGCGTTCCGGAACAGGTTCTCGAACAGCTGTTGGAGCCGGTCGGGATCGGCCCGAATCCGATAGTCCCCCGGCACCTCGAGCGCGAGCGCGGCGCCGTCCGTCTCGACCATCGCCCACGATTTCGTAGCGACGTCGGCGACGGCGACGGTGTTCGGGTCGCTGACGGTCGCCCCCTGTTCGGCGAGCGCCAGCAGGTCCTCGATCAGTCGTGCCATGCGGTCCAACGCCCGCTGGCACTCCTCGAGACGGGATTCGCGCTCACGCTCGTTGCCGTTACCGTCCTCACCGCCGTCTCCGCCCCCGTCGAGCGCGAGTTCGAGCGTACCCTGCGCGACGTTCAGGGGATTCCGGAGGTCGTGGCTGACGACGCTGGCGAACTCCTGCAGTCGGGCGTTCTGTTGCTCGAGGGCGGCCCGCGAGCGCGCGCGTTCGGTTTCGTAGCTGACCCACTTGGCCATCAGTTTGACCAGCGTCCGCTCGGTCTCGGAGAACCCGCCGCCGGACCGCGGTTCGCTCGAGGCGAAACAGAGCGTTCCCCAGATCTCGCCGTTGGTTGTCACCTTGGCGCCGATGTAGCTCCCGAGTTCGAACGTCTCGTAGGCCGGATCGCCGATCCAGCCTTCGTCGGGCGCGTCCGCGACGGTGACCAGTTCGTCGGTTTTGATCGTCTTCCGGCAGTACGCCTGCGAGAGCGGACAGGAGTCGCCCGGCTGCAACTGCGGGTGAGAACTACGGGACTGGACGACGGTCTGGGTCAGGTCGTCCGTGTCGATCCGAGTCAGGAACGCGTACGGCAGGTCGAGATACTCCTGCCCGAGTGCGAGCAGGTCGTCGACCTTCGACTCGCGCGAGGCGTCGGGCCGGGTCGAAATATCGTACAGCGACTCCAGGGCCGTCACGCTGGCCTCGAGATTCTGTTCTGCCCGCATTTGGTCGGTGACGTCGGTCAGAAAGAGCGAGACGCCGTCGTCGGCCGGATACGCTCGGACCTCGAACCAACAGCCGAGCGACGGGAAGAAATCGGTGAACGTGGTCGCGGACTGGGTTTCGAACGCCTCCTCGAGCTGTCGCGCCGCGTCGGTCTCCGCGAACTCCGGGACTGCGGTTCGGAGACCCTCGTCCAGCAGGACCTCCCGAGAGCGACCGAGCAGTTCGACCGCGCGGTCGTTGACGTAGGTAAACGTCCAGTCCTCGTCGAGCGAGACGAAGGCGTCGGCGATCCGATCGAGAATCGTTTCGCGCTCGCGCTCGAGCGCACGGAGATCGGAGAGATCCCGCAAAACAGCCGTAAACAGGTGGTCGCCGTCGACGACGGCCTCGCCGAACGAGATGCCGAGCGGAACCTCGTGTCCGTCGGCGTGGCGACCGGGGAGTTCGATCCAGTCCCACTCGAGTTGCCGGTCGCCGGTCTCCCGGTATCGAGCGAACGCCGCGAGGTGATCGTCGCGGTAGTCGGCCGGGATCAGCGTCGTTAGCGGTTCGCCGATCACGCCCTCGGGGTCGTAGCCGAGCAGAGTTTCGACGGCGTCGCTCGCGTACTGGATGGTCCCGTCCGCGGCCGCAGTGACGACGCCGAACGACGCGTTCTCCGTAAACGCCCGAAACCGAGCACCGTTCGTCTCGAGTTCACGACGTTCGGTTGCTCGCTCTACTTCGCGCTCGACTCGAATCGCGAACCGATCGCCCGCCGCGGTGACGCTCGCGGCCGGGAGACAGCCGGTCGCGCCGGCCTCGAGCGCCGCGCTCGCGACCGGTTCATCGCGACCGTCGGTAAGGACGAAAACCGGCAGTCGCTCGGTCGCCGTCCGAATCCGCTCGAGGAGTTCGGTGACGTCGCGTGCCGGATCGGCTCCGATCACGAGACAGTCGATCGTGCCGGCCGCAGCAGAGTCGACCGCTTGGGCCCCGTCGGAGAGTGGCTCGACCGTCACCCGATCGATTCGGTCCCGGAGGGCCCGGCGGACCGCCTCGGTCGTCGGGGGACTCGTCTCTACGTATCCGACCGTGAGTGGGCGGTCAGTCGACTCCGGCGTCATCGCGGCGGGCACGTCAGTCATGGCGAAGTCGGTGAATACGGGGACGTCGGCCGTTCGGCTAATAAACCGTCCGGCTACAGGTAATCGATCCGACATTCGGGCCGCGGTACCGATACGTCAGTCGTTCGGTTCGACGGGAACACGCCGACCGTCGATAGGGACGGCACTTTTGGGCGTCCTCCGCGACACTGTCACTGCCAATGACGGTCCCATCCGAAGCGGAGCGACTCCTCGAGAGCGAGCCGCTGATGGCCCACCTCGGAACCTGCGTGGACGGCCGCCCGCACGTCGCACCGATCTGGTACCGCTACGAGGACGGCGTCGTCGAGATCGTGACGACGGGGCGAAAGCTGGCGAACATCCGCGAGAACCCGCGCGTCTCCCTGTCGATCCAGAAGGACGACGCGGGCAAAACGCAGTGGATGGTGACGCTGCTCGGAACGGCGACGATCGTCGAGGACGAGTCCGAGACGGCCGACGCTCGCCGCCGGATCAACGCGAAGTACGACGCGGAGCCGGATGCCTACGCTGAAAACACGCTCGTCCGGATCGACGTCGGTTCAGCGACGTACCGCACCTACTGAACGACCGGGAGACTTGGCGACTGGGCGACTGAGCGACTGCGCTACTGATCGACCTCGGCGGCCGCCGGCAGGTCGCCGAAGCCGCCGCCGTCGTACCGGTACGGCGTCCAGCCGGCCTGGGCCGCGCCGTCGATATCGTCGTCGCTGTCGCCGACCATCACGTACCGCCGTGCCGGGAGCCGCTCCTCGAGCGCACGATACGGTTCCGTCGCCGGCTTGTGGACGCCGACCTTGTAGGAGGCGACAGCGGCGTCGAAGTAGTCCTCCAGATCGAACGCCCGGAGCTTCGCGAGTTGCCAGTCACGAACGCCGTTCGTCAGCACGCCAAGACCGGCGTCGGTCTCCGCGGTCAGCCGCTCGAGGTCGTCGTGGACGCCGTCCGGCGGCGACAGCGCCTCGATCTCGGCCTCGAGCAGCGCCGTCGCGTACGGTTCGGGGTCCGAACAGCCGTCTATCCGGCCGAACGCTCGCTCGACTGGTTCCGATTCGAACGCGAGAAACGACTCGAAGAACGCCTCCTCGTACGCGTCGAGCCACGCCGCGGGCGCGTCGCCGCGGACGGTCTCGATCGCGCCGGCTACGATTTCCCGATAGGGCCGGTCGAAGCGAAGCAACGTTCCGTCGACGTCGAAGACGATCGCCGTCATGCCGTCGTCTTCTCACGGCCACAATAAAAACAACACCTTGACACAACAGGGCAGCCCGGGAAGTCGAGACCGACGCGTCGTCACTCCCGACCCGGGGACGGCCCCCGGAGCCCCGGATGCGTCTCGAGGTCGCGAACGCGGCGCATCTGCGCCCGCAGGCTCGGCGCGCTGGCGGGCACCTCGAGGTCGTCCCACTCGAGGTCGGCGGCGTCGGTGTCGGGTTCGCCGTCGCCCTCTGTCTCGGCGCCGCGCGCCTCGAGGTCGGCGACCGACATCGGGAACCGGCGAAGATCCTTGTGGACGGCGAGTCCGGCGTAGGCGCCGTCGCCGATGGCGATGGTGGTTTGGTTCTGCCCGTGGGTGACGTCGCCGACGGCGTAGGCGCCGTCGACGCTGGTCTCCCGGCGCTCGTCGACGTCGATCGCGCCGTTTTCGCCCAACTCGCAGCCAAGATCGGCGGCGAGGTCGGCGTTGTACGAGGAGCCGTACATCGCGAAGCCGCCGAGGTAGTCCCGTTCCGTGCCGTCGCCGAAGGAAAGACCGCCGAGCCACGGGGGTTCGTCCTCGGCGATCGCCTCGTCTTCGTACGCCGAGACGACCGACGTCTCGATCCGGTCGACCGGGTGCACGCGGAGTTTCGTCTCGGTTTCGTCGCCCCACTCGGGTTCGCGGCCGTCCAGCAGGAGGTCGACGTTCGCGGTGAAATTGAGCATCGTCATCGCGACGTGAGCCGCGCTCTCGGTGTGCCCGAGCACGAAGACGGGGCCGTCCCCCAGCGAGTACGCGTCGCAGTGGAGACAGTAGTGCAGCCCGCGACCGGTGAAACGCTCGAGTTCCGGCACGTCCGGACTGCGGTCGCGGAAGCCGGTCGCGAAGACGACCCGCTCGGCGTCGACGGTGGCGTGGGCGGCCCCGAGGCGGAATCGCGGTTCGTCGCCGCTCTCGCCGCCGTCCAGCCGCGTCACGGATTCGACCGCGTCGGGGTAGAAGTCGCCCCCGTAGTGTTCGAACTGGTCGACGGCGTGGGTCGCCAGTTGCTCGCCGGAGACGTTCTCGGAGACACCCAACAGATTGTGGACGTGGGAGACCGCCGCGTGCCGGCCGCCCTCTTTCTCGAAGACAGCGGTACGGTGGCCGAGTCTAGTCGTGTACAGCGCCGTGGTCAAGCCGGCGGGGCCACCCCCCACGACGGCGACCTCGTACTCGAGCGGGTCCGTCGTCATGGGTCGGATTCGGGACCCAGCGGGTTGAGCGTGGAGCGCGCATGTGCGGCCACGGCCGCGGCGGCGACGTCCGGTTCGTATCAGCCGACGCGGTAGTCTCGCCCAGTCCGAATGGGGCTTGAAACGGGCGCGTGGTGGAGCCACGTCCATGAGTCAGATACGGGCCATCGACCTCGAGTTGCCGGCCGCCGAGGAGGACGACCCCGACCTCGAGAACGGATCGATTTTCTTCGTCGGCACCGCGACGATCGTCCTCGAGTACGCCGGCTTTACGATCCTCACCGATCCCAACTTCCTCCACAGCGGGGACCACGTCCACCTCGGGTACGGGATCAAGTCCCGCCGGCGAACCGACCCCGCGATCGACATCGACGAGTTGCCGCCGATCGATTTCGTGTTGCTGTCGCACTACCACGGCGACCACTTCGATCGCGTCGCCGAGGCGAAACTCGACAAGGATTTGCCGATCGTGACGACCCCGCACGCGGCCGAAGAACTCGAGGAGAAGGGCTTTCGCGAAACCCACCCGCTCGAGACCTGGGAGGAGTGTCGGATCCGGAAAGGCGACGCTCGACTCACGATCACTGCGATGCCCGGCCGTCACGGCCCGCCGGTCGTCGCGAAGGGCCTGCCGCCGGTGATGGGTAGCATGCTCGAGTTCCGTCCGGACGACGTCGTTCCCGACGAGCCGCCGCTGCTGCGGCTCTATATTTCGGGCGATACCCTCGTCTACGACGCGCTCGAGGAGATTCCCGAGCGGTATCCGGAGATCGATCTCGCTCTACTACATCTGGGCGGCACGCGAATTCTGGGCGTCCTGCTGACGATGGACGCCGCGCAGGGCGTCGAAGCCGTCGACCTGATCGACGCCGACACGGCGATCCCGATCCACTACAACGACTACGAGGTGTTCCGGTCGCCGCTGTCGAACTTCAAAGCGGCCGTCGAGAAGGCGGGGTTGGAGGATCGAGTCGAATATCTCGAGCACGGCGAGACCTTCGAGTTCGAGTCGCGGGACCGGCGCAACTGACGTGTGGGTTTCAATACGCCGCCGTCGGAAGGGCGACCGTGTCTCGAGAGTACGACAAGCTCGTTCGAGATTCGATTCCGGAAATCGTCGAACGGAACGGTGACGTTCCGGTCACTCGAGCCGTGAGCGGCGATGAATACGAGCGGTATCTCCTCGCAAAGCTCCAGGAGGAAGTCGACGAATACGTCGAGAGCCGCGACCGCGAGGAGTTAGCCGATATTCTGGAGGTCGTCCACGCGATCCGCGAGTTCGAGGACCTCTCCGAGCAGGAACTCGACACCTACCGCGATCGAAAAGCCGAGGAGAACGGTCGGTTTGCGGATCGGATCGTCCTCGAGCGCGTCGAGTCGCGCTCGGAGGCAGCCGACGACGGGTAACGCGTTAGGCGTCCTCGAGCCGCTCCCGCGCAGCCGCGACCACCAGCGGCAGCGTGATCGTCGCGTCGGCGTACACCGAGACGTTGTCGGCGTCCTTCTCGAGTTTGCCCCACGAGCGGGCCTCGTCGAGCGTCGCGCCGGAGAGGCCGCCGGTCTGCTTGGGGTCCATCGTGAGTTGGACGGCGTAGTCGTAGGCGTCGGGCGCGACCAGCATCGTCTGCAGCGTGAAGTTCTTCGGGACGCCGCCGCCGACGACGAAGGCGCCGGCCTCGTCGGCCTCGAAGGCGATGTCGGTCAGCGGGGTCATGTCGGCCAGCGCGTCCAGCGAGAAGTCGGAGGTCTGGGAGTACATCCAGGCCTGCAGGCCGAGCACGGAGTCCTGGACGGCCGGGCAGTAGATCGGCACGTCGTTCTCGTAGGCCGCCGCGGCGATGCCGGGCCCCTCGTCGACGTCGTCGCGCTCGTTGACTTCGGCGTTCGCGCGGCCGAGTTCCTCCGTGAGGCGCTGGATCGAGACGACGCCTTCCTCCTCGAGGACGGGGAAAACCTCCTCGCGGAGGTGCGATTCGAAGGTCGCGAAGTACTCCTGGGGGAGGTAGACGTTGTAGATGCGGTCGACTTCCTCGTCGCGCAGGGTTTCGTCGTGCTCGCGCTCGGTCTTGCCCTCGGCCGTTACCGCGCCGTGGTGGTGCTTGCCGCCGATGGCCTCGATGGTGTCGTGGGTGAGGTTCGCGCCGGTCGTGACCAGCACGTCGATGTAGCCGTCCCGGATCAGGTCGGCGACGATTCGGCGCATTCCCGTCGGGACCATCGCGCCCGCGAGACCGAAGAAGACGGTCACGTCGTCGTCGAACATCGACTCCGTGACGTCGACGGCCTCGTGGAGGTTCGCCGCACCGACGCCGGCGTTGCCGTACTCGTCGGCGAGTTCGCCGACGGTCATCCCCGCGCGGGCCTCGGCGTGGCCGACGGGATCGTGCGAGAAGGTCTCGCGGTCGGGCTCGCGGTGGCCGTGGTGATCGTGATCGTCACCATCCGCGTCGGACGCGTCGGCGTCACTCTCGGACTCGTGCTCGTCGCTCATGTCCACGCATCCGCGAGCCAGCGGTTTGAACGCCGCGGTTCGGGCCGCGCGATTCGACCCGCGGACTCGCGGACTCGAGCGTAGCGACTGACGGTCTCGAGCAGCGTCGAAAAAGAGTCGGTAGCGTCCGAAACGCGATCAAAATGGTGTCGACGGCGGCGTCCGATACCGATCGTCAGTCGCTCGGTTCGTAGTCGATCTCGACGCCCTCGTAGAAGATGGCAGCCGTGATGTCGCCGTCGGGGGCAGAAACGGTGAAGTACTGCGAGCCGTTGGCGGGGACGGTGATGATCTCCTCGACGTCCGTGCCGGGGAAGCGCACGACGACGCTGCGGGCGGGTTCGTCGTAGTTCATCACGTAGAACGTCGCCTCGTCGTTCTCGGCGTCGACGCTGTCGAGGAACAGGTTGAGGTCGTTACGCGGGATGCACTGCTCGTCGGTGTTTGCCGCCTGCGTGTCGAGCGCGATATCGTTGTAGACCAGATCGAGGGTCACCATGCCCTCCGACGTGGTCCCGCCGACGTCGAAGTAGGTCGCGCTGTTGGGCCCGACGCCGACGGAGCCGCTGCGGTCGGCACCGTGGACGGTGTAGCCGACGCTGACTGCGGCATCGTTCTCGTTCTCGACGCGGAACCGGGCCATGCCGGTTTCGCTGTCGACGCAGACCGCCTCGAGGGAGAGTGCGTCGAGGTCGATCGTTCCGCTGTCATCGTCACCGTCGTCGTCATCGCTGCCGTCGTCCTTCCCGCCGCCTTTGTCGTGGTTCTTCTTCCCGCCGTCGTGGCCCTTCTCTTTCTTCTTTTTCCGCTTTGCGTGTCCGCCTTTCTTCTTGTGGTGATTCTCGTCCTCGTGTTCCTTCCCGTCGTCTCCGTCGCCCGACTGCTCGCCGCAGTTCTCGTTGACGACGGTCTCGCCGTCGTAGGTGACCGAGAGGACCTTATCGCCGCTGTCGGCCGTGCGGTCGTAGAACTGGAAGGCGTTGAACTCGGCGACGTAGTAGTCACCGAACCTGGAGGGATACGCGTACACGTTGGAGGCCATGACCGGCCGCACGACGTTCTCGGTCCGATCACGCTCCGCGTTGTAGGTTTGAATCCAGAGGTTCGTCGGCAGCTCGTCCGCGCTCTCGAAGAGCACGAACACGGTGTGACACCCCTGGAAGGCGGTGCGCTCGTAGAGCGGCATATCGTCGCCGTTCCCGTCGCCGCTGCCGCCATTGCTGCCGTTACCGCCGTTTTCGCCGGCGCTAACCGTTCCGATGCCGAGTCCGGCGCCGCCGATGAGCGTGCCGGTCGTCGCGATACCCCTGAGACTGTCCCGTCTGGAGATGGTGCGTTCGTCGGTCATAGGTTCGCTCCCGGTCGCCGGCGTCCTCGCCGGCCCGGTGAGTGACGACTACTCCGAGAGATGGACGGTTTGTAATCAGTGAACTACCGAACGACACGACACTACTACCGACCGTACCGTCAGTTCGATCGAAAAGTCACGAAATAAAATAGCTCGAGGACGGGCTCGAGCGGCCGTGAAACCGGCCACTAGCGGACGCTACGAACCCCCTTCCGGCACGCAGGACTCGAGAAGCCGCGCCGTACGAAGCGAAGGGGATCGATAGCGGGGCACAGCGACGTTCGCCGTCCTGGTCTGGCGACGACCGGCCGGCTCGAGACCGGCCGCATAAACCGGGCCGTTCGGTCGAGCGGGCGACGCAACCCGCAACCTACCCGCGTCAGGGTCGGCTTACAGCCCCGTCGGAACCTCGAAGTAACTCGTCTCGAGGCCCCAGTCCTCCACGAGATCGTGCAGCGATCGGACGCCGAACGTCTCGGTCGCGTAGTGGCCCGCCAGCGCGACGGTGATACCGGCCTCCCGGGCTTCGTGGTAGACCTTCTGTTTCCCTTCGCCCGTGACCAGCACGTCGACGCCGGCGTCGACGGCTTCGTCCAGCCAGTCGGTGCCGCTGCCGGTGACGATCGCGACGTCCTCGAGTTCGTCGGGGCCGAAGTCGAGCACCCGCACGGAGTGATCGTCCGTCACGAGTTCGCTCTCGAGGCGCTCGCGGAGTTCCTCGGCCCCGAACGACTGGCTCGCGATGCCGCGCTGGCCGATGTACTCGGGCCCGAGTTCGCCGAAGGGTTTGCGGTCCTCGAGGTCGAGGACGTCGGCGACGCCGGCGGCGTTGCCCAGTTCCTGGTGGCCGTCCAGCGGGAGATGGGAGACGTACAGCGCGCAGTCGTGCTCGATCAGCGGTGCGATCCGGTCGTAGGTGCGGCCGGTCACGCGGTCGAAGCCGCCCCAGGAGATGCCGTGGTGGACGACCAGCGCGTCCGCGCCGGCATCGATCGCCCGCTCGAAGGTCTCTTCGACGCCGTCGACGGCGAAAGCGACGTGCTCGAGTTCGGCCTCGTCGGGGCCGACTTGCAGGCCGTTCGCGCTCGCGTCGAGGTCGGCGTAGTCGTCGTGGCGTAGCTCCTCGTCGAGCCGTGCGGTGAACTCCGAGAGGTCCATGGCCATGGTCGGGCGTGGATAGACGGCGCCGGGGCTTGTATGCTTGCGATTGCGGTTGTGACGCGATCATCCGCGACGGCGACGACTCGTCGCGGCGGCCGCGTTCCGCGGCAATCGTCCGGGGAGAGGATTCGATTTACCACGCGCCCCGCCGTACGTCCGCGCATGTCGCGTCGCACGATTTCCCACGAGGACGGAGCGATCTACGAGTTCACGCCCGGTCTCGAGGCGGTCGATACCGTCGAGCCGGGCACAGAATTGACGATCGAGACGCGAGACAGCTTAGATGGAGCAGTTCAGACCGAGTCGGACGTAATCGAGTCGATCCCCGAGGAAGTCAACGCCGCGACGGGCCCGATCGCCGTCGAGGGCGCCGAACCGGGCGACGTACTGGGAGTCGAAATCGAGGCCGTTCGCCTTGCGGAGGACCGGGGCCGCGTCATCACCATCGACGGCTTCGGGCTGCTCGACGGCGACGAGGACATCGAGGCGCCGCGGACGCGAATCACACCCGTTGACGGTGACAGTGAGGACGATTCGGAGCCGACGATCGCGTTCGACGATCTCGAGGTCCCGGTCGAGCCCGTCATCGGCACGATCGGCGTCGCGCCCGCCGCGGAGTCGTACACGACCCTCGTCCC
Organism: Halopiger aswanensis; assembly: GCF_003610195.1. Lineage (NCBI taxonomy): Archaea > Methanobacteriati > Methanobacteriota > Halobacteria > Halobacteriales > Natrialbaceae > Halopiger > Halopiger aswanensis. Next base: position 1,282,406 of record NZ_RAPO01000001.1, read on the forward strand.
CCACGATCACGGCGGGAATCTGGACACGACGGACGTGACGGGCGGTAACACCGTCTACTTCCCCGTCTTTCAGGAGGGCGCGATGCTCGCGATGGGCGACTGCAAGGCCGCCATGGCCGACGGCGAGATGTGCGGGACCGGTGCGGAAATCGCGACGGAGATCGACGTCACCGTCGACGTCATTAGCGCCACCGACGCCGCCGTCGATCTCGAGCGCCCGCTCGTCGAAACCGCCGACGCCTGGAAGCCGATCGCCAGCGCCGAGACGCTCGAGGCGGCCTGCGAACTCGCGAACCGGGACGCGGTCGACCTACTGGCCGCGGAACACGGGTTCGACGACACCGACGCCTACCTGTTCTCGAGCCTGACCGGCGGCCTCGAGATCAGTCAGGTGGTCGATCCGCTGGTGACGGTTCGAAACGCGATCCCCAAGGAGTACCTGTCGTCGCCGTTCTGAGCGGGGCGACGGCCGATCGCTTGAGGGTTAGACGTCGATCATGCGCTCGAGGATCGCCGCGGCTGCGGCCGATTCGTTGGCGTTGCCGGCTTCGCCGAATACGTCGGTTTCGTCGCCGTCAGCCCTGTTCTGATCGATCGGCGCCGTCAACACGACCTCCTTCGACTCGTGGTCGTAGTCGACGACGCCGTGGTGGTCGAGCCGCGGCAGGTGGTCGTGAACGAGTTCGATTTCGATCCGCTGGCGAACGGAGTGATCGAGCTCCCCGACCGAATCGGAGCACTCTCGAGCCGCGATCTCGTCGACGAGGGCGGCGACTGATCGCCGTTCGTCCGGCGCTACGGACCGGAGCAACTGCTGACGGTACGGGTGTGCCAGCAGTTCGTAGGCTGTCTCGAGATCGAGTTCGGATGGTTGCGACGCTGTCATTGCTCCGCAGTTTGGCGAGCGCGTTCCCAATGATTGTCCCTAACTAGTAGGGGGAAATCACGGTATACGATAGTCCGCACCACGATACTGTGGCGGTTATCGATATATTCGATTCGATGAACTTTGAGGTCCGGACGGAATCGCGGATCCAACGACCGATCGCCGCCCGTCAGAGCCGTTCGGCGGCGTGTGAAAGGACGAACTCTCGGACCAGTTTGCCGGCCAGCGACGCGGCCTGGCCGTCGTCGCGATCGTTGACCTCGACGACGTCGAACCCGTCGGCGTGCGGCGCGACGGTGCGAACGACGTCGCGCAGTTCGCGCGGCTCGAGGCCGAACGGCTCGGTCGTTCCCGTCCCGGGCGCGTAGCCGGGATCGGCGGCGTCGATGTCGACGCTGAGGTAGGTCTCGCGGTCGGCAACGCGATCTGCGAGGTTCTCGCGCGTGAATGCGCCGACCTCCTCGGGTGGAATGACGGTCACGTCGTCCGCGTCAGCGCGTTCCCACTCGGCTTCGCTGCCGGTGCGTGCGCCGAGAATAACGGCTTCCTCGACGGAGTCGACGTCTTCGAGAATCCGCCGGGTGACGGCGGCGTGGGACAGCGGGTTGCCGTCGTAGGCGTCATAGAGGTCGAGGTGGGCGTCCAGGCAGACGAACACCTCGGGTTCGACGGCCCGGACGCCGGCCAGCGACACGGTGTGTTCGCCGCCCAGCAGGAGCGGCACGGCGTCGTTCCAGACCGCCTCGCGCAGCGTGCTCGTCAGGTACTCGAGGTACTCCTCGATGTCGTCCCACGCGCGGACGTCGCCGCGGTCGACGACGCCGAGGTCGGAAAAGTGCTGGTCCGTCCGGTGGTCGTAGTCGTCGAACGGCTCTGCAAAAGAACGGATCCGTCGAGGACCGAATCGGGTCCCCGGTTGAAAGGTCGTCGTGGCGTCCAGGGGCGCACCGACGACCACGAAGTTCGCGCCTCCACGGTCGGCAGTACCGGCCGCGTCGGTCCCCTCGCGTTCGTCAGCCGCCCCGGGGAACATTAGACGATCTTTCGCTGGTCTTCCATCTCGAGGTACTCGATGTTCTCGTCGGGGGAGACGTCGGCGTCCTCGGGGACGCGCATGGTGATCGTCTCGTAGGTCTCTAAGTCCATGACCTGCATGTCGTCGCCGTCGACGGAGACGACCTGGCCCTGTTTGCGCTCGATGATCGGGACCCAGATCTTCGCGTCGACGGGCTGGGAGAGCGAGCGCTTCTTCCCGTCGAAGACGCCTTCGGCCTCGATGCGGGCCTTGGCGCTGCCGTGTTTGCCGGGCTTTGCCGTGGAGTAGGAGTTGATTTTACACGGCGTGTCCTCGATCATCACGTAGCTACCTTCCTGGAGGTCGCGAACTTCGTTCTGCTGTTTCGCCATGTCCCGGGGTAATCAACCGACGTCCATAAACGGTTTGGAATGCGTTTCCTCGAGTTCGGTCCGGTAACAGGTCTCACAGCGTGAAATTCGATCCCGAAGCGGCGGTGAACTAGTACGATCGGTGCGGTCCGAAACCCGCCCGAACGCTCGAGCGACCGCTCGCTCGAGTAGTCCCCTGAACCGCGGCGCGAGCGGCCCCGCAGCCACGACGCGACCCGTTCGGACGTCACGAGCCGACGGGGATCTCAGTCCCACCGAAATCCGTCCACGGCAGCCGGCGGCTCGAGCGGACTCGCCGGCAGTCCGTCCCCGACGTCGGGGTCGTTGTACGCGCCCGGTGCGACGTCGTTCGGCGAGTCGGGGTAGTACAGCGACGCCAGCAACTGGAGGTGGCCGCGACCGACGCCGAGTTCGAACTGGCCGCCCCCGTACATCGTGATTCCGCGCTCCCGGCAGAAATCGATCGTCTCGAGCAGCGATTCGAGCGAGCCAAAGCGCGACGGCTTAACGTTCAGCCAGTCGGGCTCCCAGGGGAGGGCTTCGACGTCCGCGAGCCCGTGGATCGGCGCGTCCCAGGAGACCCGCTCCCGGACGGCGGGGTCGTCGAACAGGGGCTCCGTCTCGTCGGTCAGCGCGGGGTCCTCGATCACCGCCTCGGGGAACGCCTCGAGGACGCGTTCGTACAGCGCCGGGTCCGGCGGGGTGTCGACCTCGGTCCCCTCGTAGTGGCCCTTCAGATCGAGGATTCGGACGGCGTCCCGACCGACGGCGTCGACGATATCGTCGACGAGCGCCGCGTCCCACTCCGGCGTCGGATCCAGTTTGAACTCGAGGTCCGGCACCCGCTCGCGCAGTCGCTCGAGGCGGTCGACCGTCGGCGGCTCGCCCAGTCGCGTGCTGGCGACGAACCGGACCGGCTCGGCTGAGCGATCCAGCGCGCTCGCGAGGTCGGTCCCGTTCTGGCGAAGCGCCAGATCCAGCGCCGCGCTCTCGAGGCCCCAGCGGCGGTAGTTCCGGAAGACCTCGCGGTCGGGTGCGCCGCCCGGGAAGAGGTCGAGGTCGGTGAGGTGCTCCGAGAACGACGCGAGGGTGTATTCGCCGGCGAGATCGGGGAGTCCGGTCTCGGCCAGCCGGTCGTGGTCGGCGGTCTCGTAGGTGACGTCTTCGCCGCGGCCGACGACCGCGTCGTCGTCGCGGGGACCAGACAGCGAAAACACAGTCGTGACGCGGGTAAAGTCGCTCGAGGTCTCGCGCTCGAGGCGGTCGGTCGAAACGGCGTCGATCTCGAGGGGCAGGTCCGCGATCCGATCGTACTCCATACGTCCACATCGAGCGCCAGGGAAAAGTAGGTTGCAGCGGCGCTGTTGAAACGGGCAGCACCTGAGCGGGAGTGCGTGCTGCATAGACGGGTATATTCAGTAGGTTGATACGAGTTCCCCGCGTAGGTGATCTTATGGCTCTCACAGACGCCCTTGGAGAGGACTTCTGGGCGCGACACACGAATCCGTGGAGCGGCTACACGCGCCTCCCGATGGGACCGATCCTCCTGCTCGGACTGTACCGGCGGGACTGGCGGCTGGTTGGTCTCACCCTTCTCTACGTCGCCAGCAATCCGGTTCTCTTCCCGGAACCCGAGACCAAGGACGCGTGGATCAGCCGTAGCGTCCTCGGGGAGCAACGCTGGCTGGAAGACGGCCACGACGTGTTCGAGGCCAGCCTTCCCGGCGCTCTCAACGGTCTGAACGCCGTTGCATACTGCTACGGTCTCTACGGCGCGTACAAACGCAACCCGCGGGTGACTGCGCTCGGCGGTGGGGTCGCACTCACGTGTAAACTCGTCTATCTTCACGTGCTGGTGAACTACTACGACGAACACGCGCCGAACCAAGACGACGCGGCGGGAGCCACTGCGTAGCGACCCGAGCGCGCTCGAGAGGCCGATTTACGCCCTGTATTCAGCGGACCGGCTGACCCTCTCACCGAGCGACACTCTCAGCAGGGTGGGTAAGCAGTGAGCGCCCGGAGCGAAACGGTGAGGCGGACAAACGGCGGTCACTCCTCGCGCTGCTGCCGTCGCTGTCGCAGGTTCTGGCGCGTGAACTGCGGCCGCACGCGGGTCGATTTGGGTTTGCGGAACGAGCGGTAGAGTTGGACGATGACGACGACCGAGAAGACGGCCGCTACGACCGACGCCTCGGGCGCGCCCAGCGCGTAGAGGACGCCCATCGAGAACAGCGACATCGTCAGTAGCATGCCGTAGATCAGCCGCTTTGCGAATTTAGCGAAGACGTCGTCGGAGTCCTCGACGCCGATGCGAACGTAGAGGTCGTCCCGATCGAGTCGGTCGAGCGCCCCCTCGGCCTTGGGGGGCAGCCGGGTCAGCGACTCGCCCGACTGACGGATCTGCTCGGCGGATTCGCGGACGTAGCGCCGGATCGACTCCTCGCGATAGCCCTCCTCGGTGAGGTAGTCGGTGGCCGTCGAGATGAAGTCGAAATCCTGATCGAGCGTGACGCAGACCCCCTCGACGACGGTCGCCACCCGGAGGACGAGCGCGAGGTTCTTGGGCAGTCGGAAGGGGAACTCGTAGATCGAATCCTCGATCTGACCGACGATGCCCCGGACGCGGTACTGGTCGAGCGTCTCGCCGCGAGCGTCCTGGATGGCCAGTTCCATCACCTCGGCCATCACCGCCCGGTCGGCATCGGGGGAGAGCGTCCCCATCTCGATCAGGGCGTCGAGGATGCCGTCGATGTCCCGGTTGGCGACGGCGATGTAGAACTCGATGATCTTCTCCTGGATGAACGGGTCGACCCGACCCGACATGCCGAAGTCGTAGAAGACGATCCGCCCGTCGTCGGTCACCGCCAGGTTTCCGGGGTGCGGATCGGCGTGGAAGACGCCGTCGTCCATGATCATCTGCAGGTACGCCCGCTCTAAGTTCTCCGCGACCCGCGTCCGGTCGATCCCCTTGCGCTCGAGTTCCTCGAGGTCGTTGATCTTCGTCCCCCGGATGTACTCCATCGTGAGCACGCGCGGCCCGGAGTGGCTCTCGGCGACGGCGGGGATACAAAAGCGGTCGTCATCCGCGAAGTTCGAGCGGATCTCGGTCAGCATCTCGGCCTCGCGCTCGTAGTTCATCTCCTCGCGGATCGTCCGCGAGAACTCGTCGGCGAGGTTCTCGAGCGAGAACGACCGTGACTCGTCGACGAAGAACATCACGATCGGCAGCGACCAGCGGATCACGCGCAGGTCGGCCTCGACGAGGGGTTCGATGTCGGGGCGGCGGATCTTCACCGCGACTTCCTGTCCGGGCGGTCCCTCGCCGCCGGTCGTGTCGGGGCCGGTCGGCACGGCTGTCGGGCCGCCGTCGCTGCCGTCCCAGTCCGCGGCGTCGGGATCGATCCGCGCCCGGTAGACCTGTCCGAGACTGGCGCCGCTGATCGGTTCGGTGTCGAACTCGAGGAACCGCTCGTCGACGGGGCCGAGTTCGTCCTCGAGGACCCGCTTCGCTTCGCGCCACTCGGCCGGGGGCACCTCGTCCTGTAAGGCCGAGAGGACGTCGATGTACTCCGGCGGCAGGATGTCGGGGCGGGTCGATAGCAGTTGGCCGAGTTTGATGAACGTCGGGCCGAGGGTCAGCAGCGACTCGAGCAGCACCTCCGCGCGCTCGCGGTGGGTCTCGGGGTCGACCTGCCGCCGCGAGCCGAACAGGAGGAACCGGCGACGGTCGCGGGCGTACGCGAGCAACAGCGGGAGGAACTGCCAAGCGACGAGGACGAATCGTCGGTACGCGCGAAGCGATACCAGCTTCGGTCACCTCGGTTCGGGATCGGATTCGGGTTCAGGGTCGGCGTCGGGATCGGTGCCGGCGGGTTCGTCGTCTCCGTCGTCGCCCTCGCGGATCCGTCCCTCGACGACGTCGATCGTCGTCTCGTCGTCCGCGGGCCGCTTCGGAATCGAGAGTTCGAGGACGCCCCGCTCGACGCCGGCGTCGAGGTCCGCCTCGATCGCGTCGTCGGGAAGGGGCAACTCGACGTCGAAGAACAGCGACCGGTTCTCCTCGAGGTAGCGGTAGTCGTCCGGGAGGTCCTTCTGCCGCTGGGCGTCGATGGAGAGACGACCGTCCTCGATCGCGAGGTCGATCGAGTCGGCGGTGACTCCGGGGACGTCGAGGACGAGCAGGTACCGGTCGTCGCTCTCGAGCAGATCGAAGAAGACGTCGTCGGAGAGGTCCCGCAACGCGTCGCGGAGCGCTGACATGGCTACTGGTTCGAACGCCGATACGAAAAAGCCCGCGGTACCGCAGTGGTGCGATAACACGCCCCAACCGGTTACACCGCGACGGCGACGACGAATCCGAGCGCGGCGACGCCGCCCAGAATCGACGCCAGCCCGACCGCGCCGGCCCGAAGCCCGAGCCACCGCTCCGAACCCTCCGCGATGACGAACGGATGGCCGAACAGCCGGTGACGAAGTCGTAGCCATCGACTCGGGGACAGCGCGCGCTCGTCGATTCCGACGGCGGCGTTGACGTCTCCCGCCGCGCTCGAGGCGGACGGGTCGTACCGCGCCGTGCCGAGGACGTGGACCGTCTCGCCGGGCTCGAGGCGCCGTTCGACGAAGCGCCGATCCCGTCCGGTCCGGAGTTCGAACACCCGTAGGTCGATCGACGTATTCTCCGAGTCGAGATCCTCGGTGCGATCGATGAACCGGGCGATCGGCGCCGGCGGTTCGGTGCCGCCGTCGACCTCGATCCGGGCGTCGGTCGCGAGCCGGAAGTCGGCCCCCGGCGGTTCGATCAGGACGCTGCCGGAGCCGTCGTCGAGCCGGAAGGGGAGGTACTCGTCACCCGACGCGACGGTCGTCCAGTGGCGGCCGTTCTTCGAGTCGCGTTCCTCCTCGACGACGTACTCGTAGGCGAGACACGGCGTCTCGGTAAACGGTGATCGGAGGACGCCGCCGACCGGTTTGGCGGTGCCGCGGAGTTCGACCGGGCCGCCGCCGGGCGTCTCGAGGACGGCACTCGGCCGCGACCGGAGGACGAGCACCGCGAGGCGGAGTTCGGCGATGCCGTAGCCGAGCGCGACCAGCGAAACGACGGCTGCGAGCGCGAGGAGGGCGAGGACGAACGGATCGACCGGCAGCGGGACCATACCGACAGTCAGGGTGCCGAACAGATAGTATATCCGACATCGGTCCGGGTCGGCAGTTGGACGGCCTGAACCGCCGTGCAGCAACTCGAGCGCGTGATTCGACTCGCGACTCGAGCGGGAGCGAACAGGGCACGTGGACGGCGGTCAGTCCCCCACGCTTTTGCCCTCCGGCACCCCGGTTCAGAGTATGAAGGGAGCCGACAGCGAGCGCACCGAGGCCGGGTTCAAGGTACGGACGCCGGTCGACGAGGCGCGCCGGATTCTCAGGGCGGCGATCGAGGAGCGCCAGCCGGAGGACGAACCGTGTGCGACCGGCACGGAAACCGTCGACGTCGAGCGCGCGGACGGCCGCACCCTCGCCGCGCCGCTGGAGTCCGCCCGGAACGTGCCCCACTACCGGCGGGCGGCGATGGACGGCTACGCCGTCCGGGCCGCGGACACCTTCGGCGCGAGCGACCGCTCGCCCGAGGTGCTGCGAATCGCCGAGGGGATCGGCGCCGACGCGGCGGTCGAACCCGGCACCGCCGCGCGCGTCCACACCGGCAGCGCGCTGCCCGACGGCGCCGACGCCGTCGTGATGATCGAGGAGGTCGCGGAACTCGAGGCGGCCGGCGAACCGGAACTCGAGGTCGGCGACGCCGTCGCGGAGGGCGAGAACGTCGCGCCGATCGGCGAGGACGTCGAGGAGGGCCAGCACCTCTACGAGGCGGGCCACCGGCTCCGGCCGTCCGACCTCGGACTCGTCCGCTCGGCGGGCTACGACCGCGTTTCGGTCGCCCAGCAGCCGACGGTCGGCGTGATCCCGACCGGCGAGGAACTCGTCGAGGGCGATCCCGGGCCAGGCGAGGTCGTCGAGACGAACGGACTGACCGTCTCGCGGCTGGCCCAGCGGTGGGGCGCGCGGGCGACGTACCGCGACGTCGTCACCGACGATCCCGAGTCGCTGCGCGTGGCGATCCAGCGCGATCTGACGAAGGACGTCGTCGTCACGACCGGCGGCTCCTCGGTCGGCGAGCGCGACCTGCTGCCGGAGGTCATCGACGACTTAGGCGAGGTGCTCGTCCACGGGGTCGGCCTCAAGCCCGGCCATCCGGTCTGTCTCGGCATCGTCGAGGACACGCCCGTCCTCGCCTTACCGGGCTACCCCGTCGCCTGCATCGTCAACGCCGTCCAGTTCCTCCGGCCGACGCTGCGCTGGCTCGAGGGCACCGAGCCCGATCCGCACCCGACGACGCAGGCCGTCCTCGAGCGCAAGATTCCGAGCGAACCCGGCACCCGGACGTTCGCGCGGGTGCAACTCGAGGAACGCGACCCCGACGAGATCGACGAGGGCGAACCGCAGTTTGCGGCGACGCCGACCCGGGCCAGCGGCTCGGGCGTGCTCTCGAGCGTCGCGCTGGCCGACGGCTGGGTGGTCGTCGACGACGATCGCGAGGGGATTCCCGAGGGTGAAACGGTCGCCGTCGAGGACTGGGAAATTAACCCGTAAACAACGACAGCCGCATCCCCTCGATTTCTCGAACGGGGAACGTTGCCTGTTCAGACCGAGCGCTTAGTGGCCCGTAGCCGCTAGTACGAGGGACTACCGCATGCCCGACCGCCGATCCCTCGCGGACCGCGTGCCGCGGCGCCTGACGCGCCGGCATCGATTAGTGCTCATCTACGCGGTCGCCGTCGTCGCCGTCGTGCTCTTCTACACGGTGATTTACAACCTGGGAATGCGCTACCTCGAGCACCGCCCGCACTCGATCTTCCGGTCGCTGCAGACGGTCACCGAGACGATGACGACGACGGGGTTCGGCGCGGACTCGCCGTGGGCGACGCCGGTGATGAACCTGCTGATGGTGACGATACAGGTAACGGGCATCCTGATCGGGTTCGTCGCCCTCCGCGTGCTCGTCATCCCGCTGTTCGAGCGCACGCCGATCCACCTCGACGACCGACTCACGGCCAAGGACGACCACGTCGTCGTCGCGGAGTACCGTCGCGACACCGGCGTCCTGCTCGACGAACTCGAGGACCTCGACATCGACTACGTCCTCATCGAGTCCGACGAGGAGGAGGCGAAGCGACTCTCCGACGACGGCTATCAGGCGATCAACGGCGACCCCGAAGACCGGGCGGATCTCGAGCGAGCGCTGATCCGGGACGCGTCATTGTTGATCACCGACGCCGAGGATCGGACGGCGAGCATCCTGCTGACGGCGCTGGAGGCCAATCCGGACCTGCGGACGATCAGTTTCACGGAGTCGACGCGCCACGACGCGGCGTTGACCGAAATCGGCGTCGACAGAGCCGTCGCGCCGCACGCGCTCATCGGTCGCCGACTCGCAGAGAAGGCGACGACGCCCGTCGCGGTCGAGGACGCCGACGCGGCGTCGATCACGGTTCGGGAGATCCTCGTTCGGCGCGAGAGTCCGCTGCACGGCGTTCGGCTGGGCGACTCGCCGGTCGCGGACCACCCGGAACTGACCCTGGTCGGCGGCTGGTTCGACGGCGTGCTCCGGCTGTCCCCGCCCGGCGACATTCGGCTGACGCCGAACACCGTGTTGGTCGTCGCCGGACCGGAGGGAGAGATCGACGACGTCTCGAGCGAGGTGGCCGGCGTCCGGCCGTCCTATCCCGCGAGACACGAACGGATCCTCGTCGCGGGCGCCGGCGAGGGCGGCGCGGCGGCCGTCGACGCGCTCCCCGACGACGTGTCGGTGACGGTCGTCGACCAGTCCGCGGACGCGGTCGTCGAGCCCGATATCGTCGGCGATATCACCGAACCGGGGACCCTTCGAGCGGCCGGCCTCGAGGAGGCGAGCGCGTTGATCGTAACCGTCGACGACGACGCGAGCGCACTCTTAACGATCGCGACGGCGCGGTCGCTCTCGGGCGACGTCGAAATACTCGCTCGCGTGACCGACACGCGGAAGGTGACGCCGGCGTTCAAAGCGGGGGCCGATTACGTGCTCTCCGTCCAGCAGGCGTCGGCGCGGCTGGTCGCAGCCGAGGTCCACGGCGAGCGCGTCGTCGATCCGACGAGTCAGATTCGGATCGTCCGCACCGACGCCGCGCCGTTTACCGGCGACTCGCCGATCGACTTCCGGCGGGATACCGAACGAGGCTGGACGCTGGTCGGTATCGTCCGGGACGGAACGATCATCACCGACGAAGAGACCGAGATCGAACCCGACGACGAGATTATCGTCGCCGGCAGCGACGAGACTATTCGGGAGTTCGAACGAACGGTCGACGTCACCTGATGGGCCGCCGTCGCGTCACTCGAGGCGGCGCCACTGCGGCGCCGATCGCAGCTCCGGCAGCGCCGACGCCAGATCCAGCTCCGCGGCGCCGTAGAATTTCTCCCGCCCGACGGGCGTTCGGACGCGGATAACGATGGTGTTGCTCGTCACCCGAAAGATCGAAAGCTGCCACGTCCGACCCGCCGGCTCCCACTCGCTGTGCAGCGTCGCCTCCTCGTCGTCGACGACCCGCGAGCCGAGTTCCCAGCTCAGCCGCGTCAGGTGGGGCAGGTCGAACGGCACCGCATCGGGTAGCGACGCGCCCGCGTTCCCCCCGTCCTGAAAGCCATGGGTAGCCATACCACGCAGTTCACCACTCGAGCCTAAAAAGTCACTCATTGTTGTTCATTTATAAACTGCGGCCGACGGGAACGGAACTAGTCGCTCGGCGACGATTCCGGCCGGTAGGTCCGGCTGATCGCCTTCCAGTGGCCCGCCTCGAACCGGTAGTAGGTGACGACGGCGGGGACGAGCGTCTCGAGGATCAACGCGGCGTAGAGGGTACCGATTCCCAGCGGGGTGACGCTCGCGAGGTACGGCAGCGGGACGTGGTACACGCCCAGCGCAGTGACGGGGATCGCGAAGACGTAGCGGCCGAGCACCTGCCCGTAGAATGGCCAGTTCGTGTCGCCGCTGGCCCGCAGCGGGCCGGTCGCGCCGCTGCTGATCCCGAGGAAGACGACGCTGACGCAGGCGACGGCGATGAACGACGTTACCGTGGGCAGGATCGACGGATCGTCGACGAAGACGCGGCCGACCTGCTCGGCGAACACGAGGACGAACGCGCCGCTGACGACGTAGACCGCCGTGCCGAACCAGAGCACCTCGCGGCCGTAGGTGTCGGCGTCGCCCTCGTCGCCGGTGCCGAGTTCCTGCCCGACCAGGCTCGAGGAGGCGAGCGAGAAGCCCCAACCGGGCGTGTTCATCAGCCCGCGGACGCGCCGGGCGACGATGTACGCGGCCAGTACGTTCGGGCCGAACATCGCGACGAGCGCGAGCATCGGGAACTGGGCGGCCCGCCGGGCGATGTTCGTAAACGCCAGCGGCGTCCCGATCTCGAGGACGGTCCGGATCTCGGCGACCGTCGCGTGGGGCCACGCGAGGCTGATCGTCACGGGGAACGCGCCGATCAGCGGCAGCCGGCCAGTCGTGAGTCCGACGGTAAAGGCCGCAAGGACGAGCATGTTCGCGACCGCGGTGCCGATCGCCGCGCCGACGACGCCCATTCCGAACGCGAATATCAGAACCGCGTTGATCGCGATGTTGACCACCGCGCCGCCGGCACGCAGGACCATCGGCGTCCAGGCGTCGTCCGCCCCGACGAGGGTCCGACTGCCGATGAGGTTCAGCGCCGCGAACGGCAGGCCGACGGCGACGGTCCGAAGGTAGGCGGCGCCGTAGCCGATCGAGTCGGCGTCGTCGCCGACCAGCGCGATCAGCCGTTCCGGCACCGCGCCGAACAGGAGCGCCAGCGGGATCACGAGCGCGGCGACGATCAGCGCGCTCGTCGTCACCGCCCGCGAGAGGTCCTCTTCAGCGCCGGCGCCGTACCGCTGGGAGACGAGGCTGATCGTCGCGCCGGCGATCCCGCCGCCGAACGCGAAGCCGATCCCCCAGTAGGGCGTCGCGAGTCCGACGCCGCCGATCGCCGCCGGGCCCAGCGCCATCCCGACCATCGCGACGTCGGCCGCGGACTTGGACATCCGGGCGATCCCGGTCACGATCCGCGGCCAGGCGAGGTCGGTGGTCCGTTCGACGCGCTCCGCGTCGATGATCCCGACTCGCGCGAGGGCGTAGCCGACCGCCAGCAGGAGCCACCGGAACGGGTTCGGCAGGTCGCTCCAACTCCAGCGAAAAGCCACGCCGGGCCGTTCGCGATCCCCCGACAAATGTCTTCACGTCCCGGAATATTTCTGTTCGACCGCGCGCGGAATCGAATTCGACCGACGTTTTTAGCCTCCGACCCCGAAGGACCGGTATGGACCGCAAGGAGTTTCGCGATCTCGCCTCCCCCGCGGAGGCCCGCGAAGCGATCGACTCGCTGTCGCTGACGGCCGGCGTCGAACGCGTCCCCCTCGAGGAGGCCCGCGGCCGGGTCCTCGTGGCGCGACTGGACGCCGAACTCGACGTGCCGGGGTTCGACCGGGCGACCCTCGACGGCTACGCCCTCCGGGCTCGAGACACGTTCGGTGCCGACGAGGCCGACCCCGCTCGCCTCGAACTCGTCGGCGAGGTACACGCCGGCGAGGAACCCGAGGTGGAACTCGAGGACGGCCAAGCGGCGGAAATCTCGACGGGTGCGGTGATGCCCGACGGGGCGGACGCGATGGTGCCCGTCGAGCGAACCGACACGGCTGCAGACGGGGACGAGGTACTGATCCGCACGTCCGTCGCGCCCGGCGACAACGTCATGTTCGCCGGTGCGGACGTCGCCGCCGGCGAGCGCGCGCTCGGCCCGGGGACGCGAATCACGCCGCGGGATATCGGCCTGCTCTCGGCGCTTGGCATCGACGAGGTACCGGTCCGCGGTCGCCCGAAAGTCGGCATCGTCTCGACGGGCGACGAACTCGTCCGCCCCGGCGAGGACGTCGACAGCGACCGCGGGGAGATCTACGACGTCAACAGCTACACGATCGCGGCGGGCGTCGAGGACGCCGGCGGCGAGGCCGTCCTCTACCCCCACGCCGGCGACGAGCAGGACGAGATGGAACGGATCCTCCGGGAGGCCGCCGCGGAGTGTGACCTCGTGCTCTCCTCGGGGTCGACCAGCGCGAGCGCGGTCGACGTGATCTACCGGGTCATCGAGGAGCAGGGCGAACTGCTGCTCCACGGGGTCAGCGTCAAGCCCGGGAAGCCGATGCTCGTCGGCCGACTGGGGGTCTCCGAGCCGCGCTCGGACGGCTCGGAAGGCGAGCGCCGCTCGTCTTCCGGTGACTCGGCGTACGTCGGCCTCCCCGGCTACCCCGTCTCCGCGATGATGGTCTTCCGCACGTTCGTCGCGCCCGCGATCCGCGAAGCTGCCGGCATTCCGGAACCGAAGGCCACGACCGTCACCGGCCGAATGGCTCGCGAGGAGCGCTACGGCGAGGGTCGAATGCGGCTGATGCCGGTCGGTCTGGTAACGGACGGCGACGGCGACACCCTCGTCTACCCCGTCGACAAGGGCTCCGGCGCGACCACCAGCCTCGCCGAAGCCGACGGCGTCGTCGAGGTCCCGCCCGAGACCGACTACCTCGAGAACGGCGAGTCCGTCGACGTCCGGTTGTTCTCGCCGGACGTCCGGCCGCCGACCCTGCTCGGCGTCGGCGAGGACGATCCGACGCTGAACCGGCTGCTCGACCGCCTCGAGCACCCGCGCTACCTCTCGGTCGGCTCCCGACCGGCGCTGCGGCGGCTCCGCGAGGGCGTGCCCGACGTCGCCGTCGTCGCCGGCCCGATCGACCGCGAGGTCGACGCGGTCGAACTCGGCCGCTGGGAGCGCGAGTGGGGGCTGATCGCCCGCGCCGGCAACCCGAAGGAGATCGAGGACCTCGACGACCTGATCGACCGCGATCTCCGGTTCGTCAACCGGACGACCGACTCCGGGCTGCGAACGAGCCTCGGCGCGGCTGCCGCCGAGATCGCCGAGGACCGCGGCGTCGACCGCCGGGAGATCGTCGACGCGATCGACGGCTTCGACCTCGGGCTGCGCGCCCACGAGAGCCCCGCCCGGAAGGTCATCGCCGGCGACGCCGACGCCGGCCTCGGACTCCGCGAGACGGCCGAGCGGCTCGATCTCGCGTTCGCGCCGGTCGGCACCCAGCCGGTGCGGATCGTGGCGAATCCGGACCGGACCGACAAGGACGGCGTCCGCGACCTCGAGCGGGTGCTCGCGGATGCTGACGAAGTCGCGACCCGGTAAGGCGATCGGGAGCGATCGGGGGCGATCGACGCCGATCGAGTGTCGACAAATCAACGAATCCGACAGTCAGCGGCCGCACAACAGCGGTTTTTAGTTCGCGGCGGTGTACGACGCTCGATGGCTACCATAGCCGAGCTTCGGCTGCCGGCCTCGGACGCGCTCCTCGAGACGGCGTTCGAGCACGCGCCGGACGCGGCGTTCGAACTCGAGCCGGTCGTCTCGCAGACGCCGCCCAGTATCTGGGTCGCCGGCGTCGGGCGCTCGCGCGCCGAGACGGCGTTCGATGCCGATCCGGAGGTCGAAACCTACGAACTCCTTGTCGAGACGTCGGCCCGCCACCTGTTCACCGTGGACTTCGTCAGGGGAGCGGGGCCCGAACGACTGTGCGATGTGCTGCTCGCAGACGGGGGCTCGCTGCTCGAGGCGCGGGGGACCAACGGCTGGTGGCGAGCCCGTGCGCGATTTCCGGATCGAGGCACGCTCTGTGACGCCTACGATCGGCTCGTCGACCGCGGCGTCAACGCCGACCTCCGGCGGCTCACCGACGTTACGGACGTCGCACAGCACACGAAAGCCAGCAGCCGACTGACGCCCCAACAGCGCGAGGCCCTCGAGGCGGCGCTCGAGTACGGCTACTTCGAGATTCCGCGCGCGATCTCGATGGCCGAACTGGCGGACGAACTGGGGATTTCGCACCAGGCGCTCTCGGAGCGGTTCCGCCGCGCCTACGAGACGCTGGTCGACGAGGAACTCCAGTCGAACGGGGAGGCGTCGCTGGTCGACGGTTCGTGACCGACAGTCCGGAATCAAGATGGTTAGAACAGTTCGTCGAACGACTGCACGCGGTAGTCTCCGAGGACGCACCGGCCGCGCCGGTCGTGGCCGAGGCGCTCGACGTGAATCGCGTCGAGGCCGGCGTTCCAGGCCGCGCCGACGTCGCAGTCCCCGTCGCCGGCCAGGACGCCCTGGTGGCCGTTGTTCGCGACGCCGAGGTCGCGCATAACCTGCTGGACCGGTTCGGGATCGGGCTTCCAGCCGGTTTCCTCCGTACAGCACAGCCGCGCGTCGAACCAGTCCCGGATGCCGACGTTGTCCAGCACCGGCTCCGCGAGGAATTCCTGGCAGTGCGTAACGAGCCCGACCGGCGCCTCGAGGTCGCCGACGAACTCCGCGTCCTCGTGGAGGTAGGTCTGTTCGGCCCGGACCATCGGGTCCTCCTCGTCGTGGAACACCTCCCAGAACGCCTCGGGGTCGATCCCCCACTCGCGGAGCTGTCGGTTCCGCGAGCCGGTCAGACCGTTCCAGAGGATCTCAGCCTCCCGATCGGAGAACTCCCGGCCCAGCCGATCGCCGACCCGGTCGAACACGTCGCGGGTGTACGACCAGTCGACGTCCACCAGGGTACCGTCGAGATCGAGCAACCAGAAGTCGTACTCGGAGACCATCGGGACACAGGAGTACGTGATCTTCGAGTAAATGTGTACCGGTCCTGACCCTCTCGTAATCTAGAGCGATCGGGAGCGATCAGGACGAATCCGTCACCCGAATGCTCGAGCCGAGATACTTCGAAAGCACTTCCGAGACGGCGTCGGCGTTGAACGCCTCGAGATCGGCCGCGATTGCGGCCTTCAGCGCGTCGAAGTACTGTTCGTCGACCTGCAGTTCGCGAAACGAGACCGACTCGACGGGCTGGTCGAGCCACCCTTCGGCGAGTTGGCAGGCGTACTCCTGATCGGCAACCTCGCCCCGCCAGAGCGTGTTCCGGAAGAACAGCCAGCCCTCGGTGCCCGGCTCCGGCGCCTCGCGAAAGACGGTGACGGTCGTTTCGGCGCTCGAGGGCTCGACGCTGATCCCGTCGCGTGCGGGCTCGAGGCGGACTTGAACGGCGAAGACGTAGTTCCCTTCCATCTCGCTTCGTCTCAGTGCCGGTTTCAATCGTGGTTTCGGAAACGACTACGACTCCGATAGTAACGGACTCGAATCGCTACTCAGCGTTGCGCTCGGACTCGATCAACTCCGCCATCTCGAGGTCGTCGTCGGTGATGCCGCCCTCCTCGTGGGAGGTGAGCCGCACCTCGACTTCCTTGTAGCGGATGACGATCTCCGGGTGGTGGAACTGCGACTCGGCGATTTCGCCGACCATCTGGGCGAAGTTGACGCCGCGGAGGTACTCGTCGAACTCGTAGGTGCGAACGATCTCGTCGCCCTCGCGCGTCCAGTTGTCGGGAAGCCCCGCCTCGATCTCGTCGTCGGACAGTAAGTCGCCCATGGCCGACCGAACGGAAGCCACTCAAATAATGGTTGTGCCGCTGCGACTGCGAGTGATTCCGCCCCTCGAGCGCCGCTTACGTCGGATATCGTCGAAATCAACGTATCGAACGATGAGACCGATGGAGACCGAGATTCGACCGATCTCAGGACGAATAACTGATAAAACGCGGCGAAACAACCGCATTTTTTAGATCGGACTACCTACATGCGACCGGTTGCGGTGCGGTACGGTTCGCTGTACAGTGACGTAATCGACGAGTCGCAACGAGCTGACCGAACGCTGACATACCGACATGGCAGTCAAAGATCAGTTCGACGAGCGGTTCGTTGGAGGGACAGTCCGCGAGATACCCGCCGTAATCCGAGAGTACGGCTTGGCGTTCGTGATGGTCGCCAGTTACTTCGGCTCCGGATCGGTCTATATCGCGAGCCAGGCCGGCGTGATGCACGGCTACGCGCTGCTGTGGGCCGTCGTCGGCGCGGCGCTTTTGGGCGTGATGGCCCAGGACATGAGCGCCCGCCTGGGCATCCACGGCACGTCGCTGATGACGTTCGTCCGGCGAAAGCTCGGCCGCGGCCCGGCCACCGCGATCGCCCTGTTCCTCTCGATCGGCTGCGTCGCGTGGACGCTCGGCCTCGTAGCCGCCGTCGGGGCCGGCGTCTCCTTCCTCACCGACGGGGCGATCGGCTGGCAGCCGATCGCGCTCGTCACGACCGCGGCCGCCGTGGCCGTCGGCCTGCTGAACTACCGGCGGGTCGAAACGATCATGATCGCGATGATGCTGTCGATGATGGTCGTCTACGCCGTCGTCGCGGTCCCGAGCGGTCCCGACATCGGCTCCCTCGCGCTCGGGTTCGTCCCGACGCCGGACAGCCTCGGCGCGCTCACGATGGCCGCCGGCCTGCTCGGCACGACCGCGCTGTGGCCCAACTTCTTCCTCGAATCGATCCTGGTCGAGCGGAAGGGCTGGACCGACGCGAGCGACCTGCCCGAGGCGCGCAAGGACCTCGCGGTCGGCTACGCCGTCGGCGGGATCACGACCGTCGCCATCCTGATCGTCTCGGCCGCCTTGCTGCGGCCGATGGGCTACACCGAACTCGAGACGTTCATCACGCCCGGTGAGGCCTTAGTCGAGGTGCTCGGAACGTGGGCCATGGTGCTGTTCGTCGTCGGCGTCATCGCCGCGGCGTTCAACAGCATCATCCCGATCATGTGGACGCCGGCGTACATCATCCCGGAGGCGATGGGGATCGACGTCGACCAGAACGACCGGCTGTTCAAGCTCCTGTTCGCCGCCGGGACCGCCACCGGCTTCGCATCGCCGCTGATCAGCGCCGCGCTGGATCTCTCGGTCGTGGACATGGTCATCCTGTTCCCGACCTACAACGGCATCTTCGGGCTCCCGCTCGCGGCGGCGCTTTTGTTCTGGGCGGTCAACGACCGCGAAACGATGGGTGAACACCGCAACTCCGGACTTGTGAACGCCGTCAACGCCGCGCTCGTCCTGCTCGCGCTCGTCCTCGCGGTCTTCGCGGTGCAGGACTTCCTCGACCTATTCTTCGGCGGCGGCTTCTGATCGACCGCCCCGTTGATTTCGTATTTCGTATTTTTTCGGCGCGTCTCGAGTCGGGCCCCCTCGCGCAGACGTACCTACCGGACGCGACTATCGGCCGGGCTCGAGACGGGCGAAAATCGAACTCGAATGCGAAACTGAAACCGAAATCGAACGACGACCGGCGAGAACAGCGGCACTCAGTCGTCGTCGGCCGTTCCGATCCGGAGATCGGAGCGCTCGGCGTTGGCCAGCAGCGACGGGGGCGTCGAGCCCTCGCCCTCGAAGTCGGGGTCGAACAACTGGAGCGCGGTGTTGATCGTGCTCCAGTCGTCCTCGGCGGCGGCCTGTCGCAGGCTCTTGGTCGGCGGCGCGAGCAACTGACTGACCAGCGCGTCGGCCATCGATTCGACGACCTCGCGTTGGGCCGGCGAGAGGTCGTCCTCGAGCCGCGAGAGGGCCGTCTCGAGTTCGCGCTCTTTCATCCGTTCGGCGGATTCGTACATCGCGGCGATGACCTCGTCGGCGCGGGCGCGCTTGTACTGGTCGCAGAGTAGTTCGTACTCCCGGTCGATCATCGCTTCGACCTCGCGGGCGGCGTCGGCCCGTTGCTCGCGGGTCGACTGGGTGATCGACTCGAGGTCGTCCAGGTCGTAGACGGCTACGGAGGAGAGGTCGGCAGCGGCCGGATCGACGTCCCGAGGTTGGCCGAGGTCGACGACGACGCGGTCGGTCTCCGTGCCGCCGTCGGTCTGGAGTTCCAGGTGGTGGGGTTCCACCACCGGCTCCTCGCTGCCGGTCGCCGCGACGACGACGTCGGCCTCGGGCGCGACCGTCTCGAGGGCTTCCAGCGGCACCGCCTCGAGCGCGGCGTCGACGTCGAGTTCCGCGGCGAGGTGGTCGGCGCGGGAAACGGTCCGGTTCGCGACGACCAGGTCGTCGACGCCCGCGTCCGCGAGGCTGCGGGCGGCGAGTTGGCCCATCTCGCCGGCGCCGACAACCAGCGCGGTCGCCCCCTCGAGGGCGATCTCCGCGGCGGCGAGTTTCGTCGCCGCGGAGCCGAGCGAGACGACGCCCTCGTTGATTTCGGTCTCCGTTCGGGCGCGCTCGCCGACGTGGATAGCTTTCGTGACGGCCGGCTCGAGCATCGAGCCGATGCCGCCGGCCTCGCGGGCGTCCTCGTAGGCTCCCCGAACCTGGCCGATGATCTGGTCCTCGCCGAGGACGACCGACTCGAGGCCGGCCGCGACCCGCAGCAGGTGCCGCAGGCTCTCGTCGTGGTCCGTGTGAACGATCGCGTCGTCGTCGGCCGGCGCGAAGAACTGCTCGAGTGCGGCCTGCCCGACCGCCGCGTCGGGACTGACGACGTAGGCTTCGACCCGGTTACACGTCGAGAGCACGTACGCCTCCTCGACGTCGGGAATGGAGCGGAGCTGCGAGACGGCGGCCGGCTGGCTGTCCGGACTCACAGCGGCGAGTTCGTCGACGGTCCCGCTCTCGTGGGTTACTCGCGCGGCCGACACGACTCCCGACGGAATCACGCACGCTCACCTCCGGATGGTGGTAGTTCGTCGCCGAGCACGTCCTCAATCACTTGACGAGTATTGGAATCGCCACTACGTAAAGCTGTCCAAACGTCCGGAGAATTGACGACATCCGTGACGATCTCGCGGCGCCGTTTCGGCGCGACGTCCTGCGATTTGAGCGCCGATCGTAGTTCATCGCAGAGTGCTGCCATCTCGCCGGCGCCGGCCAGCGTCTCCTCGAGTTCCTGGCGCAGATACTTGCTCAGTGCAGGCGCCGTCCCGCCGGTCGAGATCGAGACGACGACCGGGTCCTCGCGGACGGTCGCGGGAACGACGACGCTCCCCGCGTCGCGCTCGCCGGCCCGATCCGCGCGATTGATGAGGATGCCCCGGTCTCGAGCCGCCGCCTCGAGGGCGTCGTTGACGGCCTCGTCGTCCGTCGCGGCGACGACCAGCGCGGGGTCGGTGCGCTCGAGCCAGCCGTCGACCTCGTCGGGGTCGGGGGCGGCACGGATCAGGTCGACCTCACCGAACTCCCGGTCCGCGAAGTCGGGGCTCACCACGACGACCGCGGCTTCGCGGGCGAATCGGCGGGCCTTTCGCGCGCCGACGGGACCGCCGCCGACGACGAGGACCGTTTCGTCGGTGAAATCGTGCAGGAGTGGGATCATCGAACGAGGGATTGTCGACCGTCGGGCGGTGGTCGTCTTTAGTGTTCGCATTCGGACGCCTTCTCGACGACGACCGAGTCTCGACCTAGCACTCGGCGTGTGGCCCGTACGCGTCGAGCAACTCCTGGTACCGGTTCCGGATCGTGAACTCGCTGACGCCGGTCTGCTCGTCGATGGTCTTCTGGGTGACGTGTTCGTTCGTCAGGCGCGCCGCCGCGTAGATCGCTGACGCCGCCAGCCCCGCCGGGCTCTTTCCGACGTGAATACCCGCTTCCTTGGCCGTCTCGAGGATCTCGCGGGCGACGTGTTCGGCCTCGTCGCTGATCGACAGCGCCGACGCGAACTGCCCGAGGTACTGCAGCGGATCGGCGGGGGCGATCTCGAGGCCGAGTTCCCGCGAGAGGTAGCGGTAGGCGCGTTGGACCCGCGCGATCTCGACGCGGCTGACCGACTCGAAGGTGGGCCACGTCCGGGGCGTTCCGTGCTGGCGGGCCGCCGCGTAGAGGCAGGCGGTCGCCATCGCCTCGATGGAGCGGCCGGGCAGTAGTTCCTCGTCGACGGCGCGACGATAGAGCACGGCAGCGGTCTCGCGACACGGCTCCGGCAGGTCCAGCGCCGACGCCATGCGCTCGAGTTCGCCGAAGGCGTGTTTCAGGTTCCGCTCCTGGGCGGTTTTGGCGGTAAACCGCTCGTTCCACGTCCGGAGGCGCCGGAGCTGTGATCGCTTCCGCGCGGAGAGTTCGTTGCCGTAGGCGTCCTTGTTTTGCCAGCCGATCGTCGTACTGAGTCCCCTGTCGTGTCGCCGCTCGGTGAGCGGTGCGCCGACCCGGCGTCGCTCGTCGGCGTCCTCGTCGTCGCCGGCCCGCCACTCGGGCCCGTAGTCGAGTTCGTCGTCGTCGAGCACCAGCCCGCACTCCGCACACGCGCGTTCGCCGTGTTCGGCGTCGTGGACGATCCGACCGCTACACTCCGGACACGTTGCTCGAACCGACGCGTCGGCCGATTCGGTCTCGCCGGTCGAGACGTCGGACGCTACTTCCTGCGGCTGTCGACCGTCGGTCGCAGTGGCGATCTGTTGAGTCATGGGTAGTGCGCAGGGACCGTCGAGCGGCGCTGCTAGTCAACGGTTGCCAGAGTAACCCTATGTACGACGGGTGGATTCCCAGTCCGTGAGAACCGGCTGCCGATACTTGATTACCGAGCCGTAATCGGTGTGGATACTGGCTCGAGCGGGACGGATCGTGACTGCGAGACGGTCGCTCCGTCGCTACTCCGAGCCCTCGACGCCGGTCACGTCGTATCCCAGCTCGCGGATGTCCTCGAGGATCGCCTCGTGGTCGGCGCTGGCCTCG
This sequence comes from Halopiger aswanensis, assembly GCF_003610195.1. Lineage (NCBI taxonomy): Archaea > Methanobacteriati > Methanobacteriota > Halobacteria > Halobacteriales > Natrialbaceae > Halopiger > Halopiger aswanensis. Next base: position 1,304,419 of record NZ_RAPO01000001.1, read on the forward strand.
TAGTAGATGACGATGTCGAAGCTCCCCTCGCGCAGCAGCTGCTGGCACTCCCAGACGAACTCCTCGTCCTCTAAGGTCAGCCCCTGGTGCTGGTTCGAGGAGAAATCGGGGTCGTCGTTGCCCGAGTAGACGTAGCAGTCTTTCGGGTCGTAGCCGGCGTGTTCGGCGACGATGTCGCCGATGTCGATCGTCGCCTGCATCATCTGGACGTCCGCCTGTCCGTCGTAGTCGGTGTGGACGACCGCGGCGTTCAGTTCGATGTCGCCGGGCTCGAGCAGTGCCTTGGTACGCTGGTAGAGGTCGTCGTCGATCGCGTCAGCCATTAGCCGCACCGAGACTCGCCGGACAGATAGCCGTCACGATTCCGCCGAGCCGTGAGCGGGTCGTTTGACGGGTCTTTTCGGACGGTTCGATCGACCGTGATGCGGTACCATCCGACAGGAAATCTCAGCGGACGGACCCGTTTCCCGTCGTGGAGTAACACACAAGACACATAGTCATTGGTCCCTTCAAATCAACCGATGAAGCGGTGGCTCCGTCAGCGCGTCGACGCGGCCTACGAGCGACTGCTGACCAGAGAGATCTCCGGTGCGCCGACCCACATCGCGGTGATTCAGGACGGGAATCGACGATACGCTCGGCAAAACGGCGACGAGCCCCACGAGGGCCACCGTGCGGGCGCCGAGACGACCGAACAGGTCCTCGAGTGGTGTCAGGAGATCGGCGTCGAGGAACTGACGCTCTACACGTTCTCGACGGAGAACTTCGATCGACCGGCCGAGCAGAAGGAGGCGCTGTTCGATCTCCTCTGTGAAAAGCTGCGGGAGTTCGCCGACGCCGACCGCGTCCACGAGAACGAGGTCAGCATCCGCGCGATCGGCGAAATCGACATGCTTCCCGAACGAGTCCAAGACGCCGTCGACTACGCCGAACGGCGCACCGGCGACTACGATCGATTCGTCCTCAACATCGCGCTCGCCTACGGCGGCCGGTCGCGACTGCTCGAGGCCGCCCGCGGCGTCGCCCGCGACGTCGACGCCGGCGAACTCGAGCCCGAGGAGATCGACGTCGAGACGATCGAGCGGCGGCTGTACGACCGGCCGGTTCGCGACGTCGATCTGATCATTCGACCCGCCGGCGAAGAGCGGACCTCGAACTTCCTGCCCTGGCACGCCAACGGCAACGAGGCGGCCGTCTTCTTCTGTACGCCCTACTGGCCGGAGTTCTCGAAGGCCGACTTCCTCCGCGGGATTCGGACCTACGAACACCGCAAGGAATCGTGGCGGCGGACCCGCGCCCGGCGGGCGCTGGCCCTGCTCGGCGCGGTTAGCGAGGCGGAGCTCACCGAAGCCCGATCGATCGTCGAGCGGTTCCGCGACTCGCTACCGACGAGCGAACGCCCGACGGAGGACGAACTCGCCGTCGGCGAGGACCTCGAGGGGAACGAGCCCGTCGCCGACTGACGACGGTCGCCGGAATCCGTCCCGACTCAAACCTCGACCCCGACTACTTTGTCAATCGCCGAACCACATCCGGTAATGGATCCCTCCACACTGTTCACGCCGTCACAACTTGATCGCGCAACGCAAGCGTACGAGGACGTCGTCATCTACGACGGAACGGGCGAAGACGACGTGCTCTACGAGGGCCCCGTGCTGATCCACCCGAACGGCTGGCTCGAGCTCGAGGGCGATCGATTGCTCTCGCCCAGCGCAGTTCACCACATCGACATCTACGACGACGTCGATATCGACGAGGCGGCCGACGAACAGGATGCCCGACAGCGAGAGCCAACCGGTTGGGACGACGACTGGGGACGCGACGACTTCGGATCGGACCGAGATACCTGGTAGCCGACGCCGCCAACCGAATGAAGGGGCGAGATCAGCGACCGAACCGCCGCGACCGGTTGCAGAACTCCCGCACCGCCCGCAGGAAGTCTCGCTCGCGGAAGTCCCGCCAGTTGATGTCGGTGAAGTACAGCTCCGAGTAGACCGACTGCCAGATCATGAAATCCGAGAGCCGCTCGGCGCCGGTCTTGATGACGAGGTCGGGTTCCGACGGAAAGACGAGGTGTTCCTCGACCCGTTCGTCGTCGATCTCCGCGGGCTCGAGTTCGCCGGCGTCGACGCTCTCGGCGAGCGTCTGGACGGCGCTCGTGAACTCGTGTTTCCCGCCGAGGCCGATCCCGATCTGGATCGGCGCGTCCGCCGGCGTCCGATCTTCGGGCCCGCGGACCGCGACCTCGCGGCCGCCCGGGCCGTCGATCGCCTCGAGTTCGCGCCGCAGCGTCGGGATGGCGTCGGCGTCGAGGACGCTCACGTAGACCGTCACCCGCGAGGCGTACGCGAACGCCCACTCGAAGAAGTCGGTGAGCGTCTCGTAGGCGCCCTCCTCGAGGAGGTCGCGCTCGGTGATGACGAGGGCGACGTGCTCGGGCGGGGCGGCCTCGTGGCGGCGGATTCGGAGGGCGAGGTACCGTTCGTACAGTCCCACGCCTCCCGGTTTCCGGTCCGGTACTATACCGGTTACGGGTTCGCTCGCATCGTGACGGGATTCGAAGGTCACGGTTCCCGCGAGACCTACTGACACGGTCGAAACGTCCGCTGCGGCGAGTTCGGGAACCTTCAAGTAAACCCGACAGAAAGACACCGATATCGTGACAGCACCCGTCCGGCGAGCCGGCGTCTTCGCGGCGCTGTGTACGCTCGCGCTCGTCGTTCCGCTCTTCGGTCCGCAGGTCGCAGCGGTGGTCGCTGCGGTCGTCCTCCTGGGGTCCGCCGTCATCACCGACGGCCCGCTGTTCGATCTCCTCGCCTATCCGGGCGACTACGAGGACGGCCGCCTCTACGGTCTCATCACGTTCGTTTTAGCGATCGTCGCACTCGGACTGATCAGCGTGCGCGCGTCGCTGCCGACCGAAGTCTTCGTCGGCACCGCCGTCCTCGTCGGCTACGGGAACCTCGGCGAGCAACTCGCTCGCCTGCGCACCGACCACGACGTCGCCCGCGTGACGGTCTTCGCAGCCGTCGCGACGGTCGCCGCAGTCGTCGGGCAGGTCGCGACGGCCGTCATCGACGGCACGGCGCTTGGCCCGTCGCTCGAGTCGGCGCTGCCGACGATGGTCTTCCTCGCAGCCACCGGCGCCCTGCTCGCGGCCCTGCTTCGGGACATGCTCCTGCTGTACGACGATCCCGTCGTCATGCTCTCGGTCGGCTTCCTGCTGTGGCTGCTCGCGGAACTCGAGCCGGCGCTGGGGACGGTCGAGATCGCGGCTGCGCTGGCGGTGACCGTCGGATTCGGCTACCTCGCGTACGCGCTCGAGACGGCCTCCGTCGCGGGGATGCTCACCGGCGTCCTCCTCTGTCTGCTGACGATCGTCCTGGGCGGGTACGGCTGGTTCGTCGTCCTCGTCTCGTTCTTCGGGATCGGCGGCCTGTCGACGAAGTTCCGCTACGACCGCAAGGAGCAACTCGGCGTCGCCGAAGACAACGACGGCGCGCGCGGCAGCGGGAACGTCCTCGGCAACGCCGCGGTCGCGATCGCCGCCGTCCTCGGTTACGCCGCCAGTTCGGCGTCGCTGCTGCCCGGCGAACTCGAGCCCGGCGTCTTCCTGTTCGCGTTCGCCGGCTCGGTCGCGACCGCGATGAGCGACACCCTCTCGAGCGAGATCGGCAGCGTCTTCGAGACGCCGCGGCTGATCACGACGCTCGAGCCGGTCGAACCCGGCACGGACGGCGGCGTCACTTGGCAGGGCGAGCTCGCCGGCCTCGCGGGCGCGGCCGTCGTCGCCGGCATCTCCTACGTCCTCTTCCCCGAAGTCGGGGTCGCCGGCGCGGCGATCATCGTCGCCGCCGGCTTCGTCGGCATGACCGTCGACAGCCTGCTCGGGGCGACCCTCGAGGGCTCGTTCCTCGGCAATCAGGGCGTGAACTTCCTCGCGACGCTGTCCGGCGCGCTCGTCTGTGCGCTGCTGGTGCTCTCGTTTGCCGTCTTCGGCTGAGCCACCCGAGTCGTCGCAACTCGTTTTCCCGTTCGGAAAACGCCGAACCCCGTTTTTATAGCGTCCCCGTGGAGACCGCGTATGGACTCGAGACGATCGCTGCTTCGGACGGTGACCGGCCTGGTCACCGGCGGAGCGGCAGTATTCGGCACCGCAGAGAGTGCAGCCGCCCGCTCCGGCGATACGGCTACCGCACGATCCGAGACCCGAAACCGCGGCGCGGCGACGGTGACCCTCGAGGCGAATCGAACCGCGATCCGCTCGGCGGGACGACCGGAGATGCTCACACCCGTCGTTGAGACGCTCGAGCGACGATTCGACGGAGTCTCGCTCGCGGATTTCGCGTCGGCTACCGGCACCGGTCACATCGCGGGCGGCGACCTCGTCGCCGGGACGGTCGTCGCGAACGGATCGATCGACGCCGATGCCGTCCGATCATCCCTGCGACGACGCGGGTTCGCCGCGGTCGGAGACCGAAACGGCGTCGACCGGTACGCGACGCCTGACGGTCCGTTCGCCGTCGGTGTGGCCGACTCGAGGCTCGTCGTCGGATACGACGGGCGGCAAACTGGAGGGCCGAGTGCAGGGCGGACGGACGGACGGTCGCTGCACGCGAACGGACTGGCCCGCGTCGATACCGTCGTTCAGCGGTCGAACCGGGCCGCAGCCGTTCGCGGGCCCGCGTCGGCCAGCAGCGGTTCGCCCGCGACCGCCGCCAGAACGGTACTCGAGGACGGGAGCGAAAACGGCGATCTAACCGTAACCGCAGCCCCCGACGCCGGGACGCGAGCGCAGATTCGATCGGTGCTCGCCGACGGCCGTCGGTCCCGGTCGCTCGCACCGATCCTCGAGCACACGGCGTCGCTTGGCGTCTCCGTTTCAGTCGAGCCAGATGAGAACGGCTGGAGCGAGCTCACGTACGGACTCGTCGGCGATGAAGAGCTATCGGTTACGACAGTCCGCGAGGGACTCGAGGGCCTCGCAACCGATGCCGACGGGATCGGGTCGGTCCACGTCGAGCAGCGCGGGCCGGGTATCGCCGTTAACTGCGATGTCGCGACCGGGGCCCTGCTCGAGGCGCAGTTGGCCGCGGTCGGCCTCGAAGGAGCGTTCGACGGACACTCAATCGTCGGCCGGTGAGTGGATGCCGGAGGACGGTTCCGGCTCCTGATTCGGGTCCGAGACCTGGTCACTCGTCGTCCCGCTACTCGAGTCGTACCGGTCGGCGTCTGCTCGAGCGGCCCCGTCGCACTCGGCAGTCGCGGGGTCGGGTTCTGGCTCGATCTCGGGCTCGGGAACCCTGACAGCGTCGCCGTCCGAACGCAGTTGCGCGTACCCCGTCTCGTTCGTCACGAAAAAGACCATGAGCACCCAGATACCGAGGAGTGCGAGTGCGGCGGCCGGTGGTGGGCTCATTATCGCACCTTCCCGTGGACCGTATATCAATATCCCGGCCTACGGGCGCTCTGCGCAACGATTACACACGGCAGGACGGAAAATAGGGCGAATATGTGCGGTGTCCTGTTCCGGTGCGATCCGGTTCCGGTTCTACTCGATCAGCCTCGAGATTTCGGTTCAACCAACCGACGGTATGTCAGCTGCCGTTCGGCGGTTCTTCGGCCACGCCCTCGATCGCGTGGATCTGAACGTCCGTCGGTCGCTTCGTGAACTGTCCCAGCGCGTCCGCGACGATCCGCTCGACGCCGCGGTCGGCCGCCAGATCGAGCAGTCGTTGAGAAAGAATCCCGTCCAGAACGACCGTCGACGGGACCGTCTCGAGGGCCTCGAGGGCGTCGTAGGCCTCGCCGGCGTCGGCGTCGTCGATCGCTTCGCCGTTCGCATCGAGGAATCGAACGCGATCGGAGTCTCCCCGGATGACGTCGGTGGCGTGCTCGTAGACGGTCGTCGGCTCGGGTTCGGTCGCGTCCGCGTCGTCCGCACGGGGCTCGGCCGCAGCCCCGGCGTCTGTCCCGGTGTCCGCCGCTGACTCGGCGCTCTCGGTTCCGGAGCTCGGTTCGCTGTCGTTCGCGGGTGCGGGCCGCATCTCATCCTCGAGATCGGCGCTAGTGCTCGAGTCCGATGCCGATCGCGTACTGCCTGCGGCGTTCGACTCGAGCGACTGCGTCGGATCGGTTCCCGCCGACTCGTACTCGCGGGGTGATCGCGTCCCGTCGATCGCCGGCGAGCGCGGGAGGGCGTCGCTCGCAGTCGAGTCGGTGCCCGCGCCGCTGCCGTTCGTCTCGTCGGTCGTGTCGGACGTCTCGGTCGCGTCCGGAGCCGGCGCGGGCGTCGTACTCCCGTCGGTCGCGGCGACGGCTTCACGGGGCTCGTTCAGTCCCGAAACCGTCTCGTAGGGAACCTTGTTCCGCAGCGCGGCGAACAGTTGGTGGTGGTCGAGTTCCTCGACCGACTCTCCGGCCGGGGCGAAGGCGACGTAGTCGATGTCGCCGACCTGCGAGAGTTCCTCGAGGATGAGGTCGCCGCCGCGGTCGCCGTCGAGGAAGGCGGTGACGGTCCGGTGACGGGTGAGTTCGGCGACGGCATCGGGGACGTTCGTCCCCTCGACCGCGATGGCGTTCTTGACCCCGTACTTGAGGAGGGTGAGGACGTCTGCGCGGCCCTCGACGACGATGATCGCGTCGCTCTCGGCGACCCGCGGGCCGGCGGGCAGACCCTCGTACTCGGTGATATCCTCGACGCGGACGTGCTGGCGGACCTCCGCGAGGATCTCCTCGGAGCTCATCACGCTGTCGTCGAAGGCCGTGTGCAGCAGCTCCTTCGCGCGGTCGACGACCTCCTTGCGCTTCGCGGCCCGGACGTCCTCGATCTCGGTCACCTCGAGATCGGCGCGGCAGGGACCGATCCGGGTGATCGTCTCGAGGGCGGCGGCCAGCGTCGCGGTTTCGACCTTGTCGAGGCTGGTCGCGATGGTGAGGTGGCCGTGTGACTGGCCGGCGGTACTGGCTATTTCGACGTCGATACGACCGACTTTCTGCGACTGGCGGAGATCGCGGAGATCGAGTTCGTCGCCGAGCAGGCCTTCGGTCTGCCCGAAGACGGCGCCGACGACGTCGCTCCGCTCGACGACCCCGTCAGCCGTGACGTCCGCGTGAATGAGGTATTTCGACGTGTCTTCCATTGGAGATCTCTCCCCGGCGGGGGAGGCGGTGACGCGAGAGGCGTACAGAGACCGTTTATGACGAATGTGGGTCGTGACGGGCAAATAGCTGTTGACATCCGGAATGTCCGACTAGTACGCGGGCCGATACCAGTACCAGTAGAGCGTGACGGCGAGCAACACCGCGAGCCCGCCGAGGAAGAAGAGCAGTCCCGGCGGCACCGTCTGCAGGACGGCGTCGGCCGCTTCGGCCCCGCCGTCGGCCGCGTTCTCGAGCGTGCCGTCGCCGCCGTCCGGCGCGGCGTCGAACGTCTCGTTGATATCGGTCGCCGAATCGCCGCCCGCATCTGCGCCGTCCTCGGCGCCTGCGTCGGCGGTATCCGTCCCACCGTCTCCGTCTGCGGAGTCGGACGATTCCTCGGCGATCGACATGTCGTCTCCTCCCTCCTCGTCGCCGTCGCTGCTGTCTGCACTGTCGGCGCCGTTGCCTTCTGCTCCGTTGCCGTTACCGGATCGGTCGTCGGCTGCATCGTTCGATTCCGACACCGCGGCGCCGTTAGCGCCGCCGGCACCGCCGCCGTCGCCGGCTGATTCCGTCCGAGCCGCTCCGAACCACTCCGTCAGTCCGTACTGGACGAGGAGGCTCCCGCCGGCGAGCGCGCCGATACCGCCGATCAGCCGCGACAGCGCCGTCTTGAGTTGCGAGGCCGTCGACTCGTCGCTCGTGACGATCAACGGCCCGTCGGTCGTCGCGTAGACGCTCATCTCGTTGCCACGCGAGGAGTACCAGGTGTCGACGACCTCGACGAGGCCGGCCTCCTCTAAGTTCTCGAGGTGGTAGCGAACGTTCTGAATCGAGGAGTCGATGGCGTCGGCGACGTCGCTGGGCGTCCCCGGTTCCTCGTCGAGGCGTGCGTAGATCCGGCGAGCCGTCGTCGACGAAAGGGCGCTGAACACCGCGTCGGCGTCCTCCCCCTCGAGTTCGACGACGCGGGGTTGCCCCTCCTCTGGCGACGTTTCCGATCGGAAGGGGAACAGACGGGCCATTTGGGTCGGATAGCATTCTCTCTCCGACACTTATACTCCTTTTCCTACCTGAAAGGGATCTTTTAGCTACGCGGAATCGCTGGCGGGCACCGGGATGACGGCTGTCACTGCGACGGTTGACCGGGGATCGACGACGCGCAGGGCTGAAGAACGATTGTCTTCAATATTGGGTACCGAACGAAACAATTACCCACATCGACTACTGAGCGCCGATATGCGACGTCTCGAACTCGGCGGGTGGATCGTCGTTGGGGTTGTACTCTGTGCACTGGCGATTCCGTGGTTCCTCTGGGGCAACGACGCGACCGTCGCCGGACTGCCGCTGTGGCTCTGGTGGCACGTCGGCTGGATGGGTCTCGCGTCGCTGGTCTTCTGGTACTTCGCCCAGCGAGCGTGGGGGCTCGGCATCGAACCGCGCTCCGTAGAACGGGACGCGGAACCGAACGACGCGCGCTCGCCGTCGGGCGGTGATGCGCCGTGACGGCCTCGCTGCCGCTGCAACTCGGCATCATCGTCGGCTACCTCCTGCTGGCGCTGGCCGTCGGGCTGATCGCCTACCGACTCACGGATCGGACCGCCGAGGACTTCTACCTCGCGAGTCGGACGCTCGGCACCGTCGTCCTCCTCTTTACGACCTTCGCGACGCTGCTGTCGGCGTTCACCTTCTTCGCCGGCCCGAACGTCGCCTACGCGCAGGGTCCCGAGTGGATTCTCGTGATGGGCCTGATGGACGGGATCATCTTCGCGATCCTCTGGTACGTCATCGGCTACAAGCAGTGGCTGCTGGGCCAGCAGCGGGGCTACGTCACCCTCGGCGAGATGCTCGGCGAGCGCTTCGCTTCGAAACGACTCCGCGGTCTCGTCGCCGGCGTGAGTCTGCTGTGGCTGTTCCCCTACGTCATGCTCCAGCAGGTCGGCGCCGGGACGGCGCTCGAGGCGCTGACCGACGGCGCGGTCCCCTACGCGGCCGGTGCAGGGCTGATCACCGCGTTCATGATTCTCTACGTCGTCGTCGCCGGAATGCGCGGGATCGCCTGGACCGACACCCTGCAGGGCGCCTTCATGCTCGTCACGACCTGGGTCGCTCTGCTGTGGCTGCTGGCCGAAGTCGGCGGGCCCGGCGCCGCGACGGCGGCGCTGGCCTCGAGCGACGAAACTGCACAGTTCCTCTCGTTAGGCAGCGACTACTACACGCCCCGCTGGATGCTCTCGACGGCGATCACGATCGGGTTCGGCGTCGCGATGTTCCCGCAGGTGAACCAGCGGTTCTTCGCCGCGGGGTCGCGGACGGTGCTCAAACGATCGTTCGCGCTGTGGCCGATCCTCTGTGTTCTCCTCTTTGTTCCGTCGTTCATGCTCGGCGCGTGGGCGCGCGGGCTCGGCGTCTCGGTGCCGGAGGGCGGCAACGTCCTCCCCGCCGTGCTGTCCGAGTACACGCCGCTCTGGTTCGCTGCGCTCGTCATCGCCGGCGCGATGGCCGCGATGATGTCCTCCTCGGACTCGATGCTACTGTCGGGGTCGTCGTACTTCACGCGGGACCTCTACCGGCCGTTCGTCGACCGGAACCTCTCGGACCGCCGCGAGGACCTGCTGGCTCGCGCCGGCGTCGTCGTCTTCGCGACGGGTGCGTTCGTCGCGAGCCTGCTCAGTCCCGCGCCCCTGTTCGACATCGGCGACGCGGCCTTCAGCGGCTTCGCGCAGCTCGCCCTGCCCGTCCTCGTCGCGCTCTACTGGCGGCGGACGACCCGCACCGGCATCACCGCCGGCATCCTCGGCAGCCAGGCGTTCTACCTCGGGAACCTGTTCGTCGGCGCGATCGTCGGCGCGCTCGAGGCGCTCGCGGTCGTCCCGCTTCTCGGCGAGGTCACGCCCGCGCTGGTCGCCGTCGCCACGACGGTCTTCCAGGGGACCTACCTGGGCTGGACGGCCGGCCTCGTCGGCATGGCGCTCGGACTCGTCCTCACCGTGGGCGTCTCGCTGGTCACGACACCGGCGGCCGACGAGCGGCGGGCGATCTACTTCGACGGACTGCGGGCGGACTGACTACCCGCCCGGCACCGTTCGCAACCGGCGCCAGAGAGCAACACACCGAAAAGGACCGCCCGCGTACGCGAGTCCGATGACCGCAGACCTGCCGGCGTCGCTTTCCGACTCGTGGCGCCCCGCCGGAACCAAGACCGGCGAGTCGAGCGTGATGGTCGCGTCGATCACCGCCGAAACGACGCTGTACGAACCCCTCGAGCCGACCGAACTCGCCGATCTGGCCGCGAGCAAGATCCCCCTCCGCTCGCTGTTCGTCGTCGACCTGTCGGTCTCGCCGTCGCTGTCGACGATCGGCGTCTCCCCGTCGGCCGTGTTCGAGAAGGCCGCACCCAAGGCGAAGAACCAGTTCGTCGACACCGTCGAGGACGAGGGGCTGGTCGTCGAGGACACCCGCGATACCCTCGAGTTCGAGGGGCCGAACGGCGAAGCCGGCAAGTGGTACGTGCTCGACGTCAGCTATCCGCTCGAGGGAGCCAGCGAGTCGGCCGACGATACCGACGGCGACGACGGCCAGTCCGAGACCGACCGCATCGCCGCCGAAGCCAACGTCGCCGTCTGGCCGACCGACTCGAGTTTCGGCGTCGCCGGCGGCATCCTCCCGCTCGAGAACGGCGTCGCGGACGTCTCGGACGAAGCCGAGGCCGTCGCCCCGGATCGCGACCGGGACACGATCGCAGAATTGGTCGAGAGGATCGATCTCGAAGCCGAGAGCGACTAAGGCGCGGCCCGCTCGACGATGTCGGCCACAGCTTCGACGGGCGCGTATCGCGTCGTGCCATCGCGCGCCTCGAGTTCGATCTCGCCGGTCTCCCGATAGTGGTTCCCGAGGATCACCTTCCAGGGAACGCCGAGCAGATCGCTCTCGGCGAACCGTTCGCCGATCGTCTGCTCGGGGTCGTCAAACAGGAGCGTCTCATCCCGACCGCACGCGTCGTACAGGCGATCAGCTACGTCGCGGAGGTCGCCGTCGTACTCGAGGGGGACGATCGAAGTAACGAACGGCGCCACCCGATCATGTCTGCTACCGGGCCAGTAACACCCGTTTTCGTCGCCGTGCTGTTCGACGATCGCGTGGAGAAGTCGCTCGATACCGATGCCGTAGCTGCCCATCACCACGTCTCGTTCGCCGCCGTCGGCGTCGTCGACGGTCAGTCCCGCGGGTTCGGTATACCGCGTCCCAAGTTTAAACGCGTGGCCGATCTCGATTCCCTCACCAGCCGCAAGCCGGCCGCCGCACTCGGGACAGGGATCTCCGGCCGACAGGTCCGCGGTCGGCGACTCGTCAGTGACGCCAAATCGACAGTCTGCGGCCGTACACCGGTGAAGTACGCACGTTCCGGTGTCGGCGAGCGCGACGAACTCCTCGGAGTTCGATCCGCCCATAACGCTGTTCTCAGCGACAGTAATCGCGAACTCGAGGCCGAGCAAATCGAAGATCCGTACGTACGCTGCACGGACCCGGTCGTAGTAGGTCTCGAGCGAATCGTCTGTCGCGTGTAGGCTGTAGGCGTCTTTCATCGTGAATTCCTTCGTCCGAACGAGACCGTTTCGCGCGTGATCGTCGCGGTACTTTGATGTTACTTGGTACAGCAGGACGGGGAGATCCTCGTAAGAGCGGACGACCCCATCCACGAGGTGGACGACCCCCTCTTCGTGGGACGGTGCCAGACACAGGTGCTTCCCGTCCCGATTCTCGAGCGTGAACATCTCGTCATCGAAGTTCGCCCAGCGGCCGCTCCGTTTCCAGATCCCGCTGTCGTTCAGCGAGGGAAGCCTGACCCGTTGCCCGCCGATGGCGTTCATCTCGCGTGCAATGATCGAGATGATATTCTCTCGAACGCGCTGGCCGATAGGCGTGAAGCCGTAGAGGCCGCTACCGAACCGGCGGACGAGTCCCGCCCGCATCGTCAGTGCGACGGTCGCGTTCTCGTGACCGTCCGCCTCGCGGCTCGCGAATGGGAGCATCTCGCTACGTCGCATCGGACCACCCGTCACGACGGTTTCGACGGTCAGTTCGAACCGTCCCTGTACAATGAACGCACCGCTCGAGTTCGCGGTCAGACTCGGTCTCAAGCCGGCGATCAACGAGATCAACTTCGAGCTGTCTGTCGATGTGACCGTTACCACAGCAGGCGCTGGGGAGCGTCGCGGACAGTACGATAACTACTAGGTGAGAATCAGTCGCGTTCTCGCGGAACCCAGCCGTGAGCCGCGCCGGACTCACGGTTGCTGGGGTGTTCGGGTTGGAACATGCAGCCGAAGTGTTAGCGGCCGAAAAGAAATAGGTTCGGGAGGTGTGGGAAACGAACTCAAACAATCCTCAACCCTGATGGCCGGGATAGTCCCGCTCGAACCGATCCTCGATTTCGTCCTCGTCGATCCGGACGACAACCGGCCGCCCGTGCGGGCAGGCGTAGGGATTCTCGCAGTCGTCTAACTTCGAGAGCAGCTCGACCACCGAGCCCTCCGTCAGCGACGTGTTCCCCGTCAGCGACGGATAGCACGCTAAGTCGCCGAGGAACTCGTCGGCCAGCGCGTCGACCGTCTCCGCGCCCGCCTCGCGGTCGCCCTCGATAAAGGAGGTGAGGACGTCCCGCAGGTTCGCGGGCTCCAAGGTCTCCTCGAGCACCGCCGGGACGGTCGTCACGGCGATCGTGCGCTCGTCGACGCGATCGGCGTAGAAGCCGAGCCGCTCGAGGGCGTCCTCGTACCCCTCGAAGGCTTCGGCCTCCGCGGCGGTCAACTCGAGTTCGACGGGGGACGCCAGCGCCTGCGCGGCGGGGTCGTCGGCGAACGCGTCCCGCAGCCGCTCGTAGTTGACCCGCTCGTCGGCGGCGTGCTGGTCGATCAGCGCGAGCCCGTCGGGGGTCTCGCAGACGAGATAGGTGTCGTCGAACTGGCCGAGCACCCGAAGCGGCGGCAGCGAGTCGAAGTCGGTCTCGTCGCCGGTCGCGGGCTCGCCGGCCAGCGTCCGCTGTTCGGTCGGCCCGTCGAACTTTCGGTTCGAATCGGCCGACTCGGTTCGGTCGGTATCGGTAGTCGAGCCGTCGTCGGCGACCGTCCGCGAGTCGGAGCCGTTCGAACTCGAGGGGGCGCTCTCGGGACTCTCGCGACTCTCGGTACTCGAGGGGGATTCCGTCGCCGGTGCCGCGCCATCCGCGGGGTCGGTTCGTGAGGCCGACGGTGATCCCGAGTCGGAAGAGAGGCGGTCCGTCGACCTTGCGCTCGTACTCGAGGGAGACGACGGGTTTCCGTCGTGGTCCGAATCCGGGGCTGATTCGACCCCAATCGTCGATTCGGGCTCGCTCGAGGTCGACTGCGAGCGGTCGGCATTCAAACCGTCGGCGGACGAGGAGCCGGCGTCGCGACTCGAGTCGGCGCTCGTAGACTCGGCGGAATCCGTCCGCTCCGGAGTCGAACGGCTGTCCTCGAGGGAGCGTTGGGTACTCGTCTCCGACGGAGCGCTCGAGTCCGCCCCGGTCCCGCGGCGCGGCTCGATCCGCGCCTCGTCGGGCGCCGACCGACCCCGAGGTGCGCGGGAACGGAGCAGGCCGTGCTCGAGCAGCGCCGACTCCACCGCGGCGTCGATCTGCCGGCGGACGGCATCGTCGTCGTCGAACCGGACCTCGCGCTTGCGCGGGTGGACGTTCACGTCGACGGCGTCGCCGGGCACCTCGAGAAAGAGGACGACGAACGGGTAGCGGTCGCCGCCCAGTTGGGTGCCGTAGGCGCCCATGATCCCCTCGCGGATCGCGTCGGCCGTGACGGCCCGGCCGTTGACGTAGGTCGCGAGGTACTCGCGGCTCGAGCGGTTGGTTTCGGGATGAGAGACGAGTCCCGAGACAGAGTCGACGGGGCCGGGCGGCAGTTCGTCTTCATCGACCTCGACGCGGATCATCGAGGAGGCGACCTCGCGGCCGTAGACCGAGAGGACCGCGGCCTGCAGATCGCCCTGGCCCGTCGTGGCGAAGACCTCGCGGTCGTCGTGGGTCAGCGAGACCGCCACGTCCGGGTTCGCCAGCGCGTAGCGGGTGACGACGCGGTTGACGTGGGCGAACTCCGTCGCCGTCGTCTTGAGGAACTTCCGGCGAGCGGGCGTATTGTAAAAGAGGTCCTCGACCTCGACGGTGGTGCCCTCCGGGCAGCCGACGGGCTCGACCGACGTCACCTCGCCGCCCTCGTAAACCAGTTCCGTGCCCGCGCCGTCGGCGCCCCGCGGTCGCGAGCAGATGGTCAGCCGCGAGACCGAGCCGATCGTGTGCAAGGCCTCGCCGCGGAAGCCCAGCGTCCGGACGCCCGACTCGAGGTCCTCGAGCCCCTCGATCTTGCTGGTCGTGTGCTCGCGGACGGCGGCGCGCAGATCCGCCTCGCTCATCCCGTGGCCGTCGTCGGCGACCCGGATGAGTTCGGTGCCGCCCTCCTCGACGGTGACGTCGACGCGGTCGGCGTCGGCGTCTAGGCTGTTCTCGACGAGTTCCTTGACCGCGCTGGCGGGGCGTTCGACGACCTCGCCGGCGGCGATGCGGGCGACGGTGTCCTCGTCGAGGCGGTGGATGTTGGTTTCCTCGCTCATGCCTCGAGCACGCCGTCGACCGCGTCTTCGATCGCTTCGCGGCCGTCCTCGGGAACGGTCACAAGCGGCGGCCGAACGGCGTCCGATGGAATCACGTCGCGGTACTCGAGCGCCGCTTTCGTCGCCGGAGCGAATCCGTACGCGCCGCAGGCTTCGAACAGGTCCGCGATCGCGTTCTGCAGCGTCGCGCCGCGCTCGCTCTCGGCGGTCTCGTACAGCTCGCTATAGGCTTCGGGGACGGCGTTCGACAGCGCGTTCACCCCGCCGTCGGCGCCCATCCGCAGCGACGGCAGCAGGAGGGCGTCGTACCCCTGCAGGTGCAGGAAGTCGTCGGGCGTCGCCCGCATCGCCGCGAGGAAGTACTCGAGGTCGCCGCTCGAGTCCTTCAGGCCGACGACGTTGTCGTGCTCGGCGACCGCTTCGACGGTTTCGACCGCGATTTCGCCGCCGGTGCAGGCCGGGATGTTGTACAGCAACAGCGGCAGCGGCGACTCATCCGCGACGGCCTCGAAGAACCGCTCGTTACCGGCCGGCGCGTTCGCCGCGTGGAAGTACGGCGGGACGACGACCGCGGCGTCGGCGCCGAGTTCGGCCGCCTGGTCGAGGTACTCGAGGGTCTCGGCGACGCTGGTCGCGCCTGCACCGGTGACGACCGGTACGTCGCCGTCGATCTGGTCGACTGTGAACTCGAGAACGCGGCGCCGTTCGTCGGGCGAGAGGCTGGCGAACTCGCCCGTCGTCCCGTTCGGGAAGACCGCATCGATGCCGCCCGCGACGAGCGTCTCGAGGAGGTCAGTGAGGGCGTCCTCGTCGATCTCGTTCGCGTCGTCGAACGGCGTCGCGACCGGACACGTGATTCCCGCGAGTTCCTGCTGGAGATCCATATCGGGTTGTTTCGCGGCGGTTGCAAAAACGTATCCACTCCACTCTCGAGGTGCTGCCCCCTGCGGAAGTTGTAATCGGGGATGCACAGGGGAACTGGAACCGATCACGACGAACTGGACGCGGAGGTACTCGATTCGGCTCCGCTACGGAGGTCACTGTTCGGTGAGCGCGTAGACGGCCCCGTCGCTGGTACCGACGTAGACGGTTCCGTCGACCACCACCGGCGACGATATCGACGTGTTGCGATCTCCCGTCTCGAAGCGCCACCGTTCGGTGCCGTCGGAAGCGTCCAATGCATAGACGATACCGTCATCGCCGCCGACGTAGACCGAGTCGTCGATTACTGCCGGAGAGGATCGAACTCGTTCCCCCGTCTCGAACGACCACCGTTCGGTGCCGTCGTTGGCAGCTATCGCATAGATGCTATCGTTCACTCCGGCGTAAACCGTATCGTCGACTACCGTTGGCGGTGCCGTTCCGGGAGTGGCCGTAGAGTCGTCCGTTTCGAAAGCCCACCGTTCGGTGCCGTCGGCGGCGTCCAGCGCGTAGACCTTCTGATTCCATCTGAGGTAGACGGTGCCGTCGGCTACCGCTGGCGTCGCGTTTCCGAGGGCGTCGGTCTCGAACGTCCACCGCTCGGTACCGTCAGCGGCGTCCAGTGCGTAAGCGGCGCTCCCGCTCCCGATGTAGACGGTGTCGTCCACCACCGCCGGCGAGGCCGTGACGCTGTATCCCACCCCGAACGTCCACCGGTCGCTGCCATCGGCGGCGTCCAGCGCGTAGAGCTGTCCGTCACCGTTGTTTCCAATATAGACGGTTCCATCGACCACCGTCGGTGACGAAATTCCGAACTGGCCGGTCTCGGAGCGCCACTGTTCAGTACCGTCGGCAGCGTCCAGCGCGTAGACGTGGCGCTCGTGACTCCCGACGTAGACGGTGTCGTTCACGACTGCCGGCGCCGAGTCGATCCGCCCGCCCGTGGAGATGGTCCACCGTTCGGTGCCGTCACCGTCGAACGCGTAGACTGACCCACCGTCGCTCCCGACGTAGGCGGTGTCATCGATCACCGCAAGCGCTTTCCCGGCCCACCCGTCCGTCTGGGCGGTCCACCGTTCGGTGACCGAATCGGTTGGACCGGTCGTACCCGGCGGCCCTCCCGTCCGGGCGGAATCGTACTGAAACGTCGACACGCCGGCACTGCCCGCAGTTCGTGTCCTCGCGGTACGGGGGAGGGAACAGCCGCTGAGGAGGGCCAATCCGGTCCCGGAAAACTGGAGGAATCTGCGCCGCGACGGGGCGTGTTCCATAGCTATTGCTCCCATCCGACAGGGATAAAATTAGTGTCATTTCCCCCGGTACGGAAATAAGCGTGAGTATGTGGAACAAAACTGATGTAATTAGACATTCATACAAGCCCTCTCTCTACCCCGCCGTTCTCGTCTGACTCATCGAGCGAACTTACTCGGACGACGCGATCTGACGGAACAGCCGGACGGGCTCAGTCGCCCCTCGAGACCAGCCAGAACGCGACGGCACCGAGGACAAATGCGACGCCGACGTTGACCGCGAGGCCGACGATTCCGACGCCGACGACCAGCGCCAGTGCCCGTAGGTCGTCCCAGTCGACGGGGTCGAGCGCTGCACGGCCGAGCTCGAGCGCGACGACGGCCAGCAGAACCCCGAGCAGGGCCGTCGGGAAGGCGGCGAGCAGCGCGCCGGTCGCGACCAGCGCGAGCGCGACGTAGCCGATCCCGAGCAGGACGTTCGCGCCGCCGGTCCGCGCGCCGAAGGCGTACTTCCCTGCGAGGCCGCCGCTGCCGTGGCACATCGGCACGCCGCCCAGCGGGATCGCCGCGAGGCAGGTCACGCCCATGCTCGTCGAGAGGTCGTCGGCCGAGATATCCCGATCGTAGAGGTCGCCGCAGAGCAGCGCGGTCGCGATCGCCGCGTTGCCGACGGTCATCCCCAGTTGGGCGACAGTGCCCTCGAGTGCGGCGGCCGTAAGGCTGGGCGTGCCGGCGGGGAACGGCGTGAGTTCCGGCGCCGTTGGCATCGGCATGCCGGCCGCAGCGACCGCCGCAGCGGCGCCGAGCGCGAGGACGACCAGCACGCTGGACTGGCGGTAGCCCGCGAGCGCGAGCAGGCCGACGACCGCGAGGCCGGCGCCCGCGACAGCCGGACCCCCGAGCGAGAGTTCGACGGCCGACTCGAGCAAGAGCAGGGCGACGGCGAACTGGACGCCGCGGATGACCGGCTCGCCGACGACGCGCTGAACGCGGCCGACGAGGCCGAGTTGCCCGACCGCGAGTAGCACGCCGCCCGCGAGGAGGCCGGCCGCGGCGAGTTCCGGATACGAGAGGGAGCCGACGATGGCCAGCCCGACCAGCGCCTTCATCGGCTCGACCGAGAGCGGCATCCCGTAGTAGAGGCCCCAGACGATCTGGAAGACGCCGAAGCCGACCAGCACGTGCGGCAGGGAGACGCTCGTCGTCGCGGCCAGCGCCACCAGCAGCGGCAGCACCGTAATCGAATCCCCTAGCGCACCCGTCAACTCGCCCAGGGAGAACTCGAGGTCGGATCGACCCGCCGTCGGGAACGAGTACGCCATTGACGTCCGATTCGCTATCGACGCTTTTGACCGTTTTGAGTAACCATTCGGGGTTTCTCGAGCGACAAATGATGCGGGAATCGGTTACGTCGAACCGGACGGTCGATCGAGAACGGCGTTACGACCGCTCCTCGACGTCGACGGTAGTGGTTCCCGACCGCGAGGACTCCGCGAGGTCGTCGTCCATCGCGGTCTCCATTCGCCGTTCGAACTCCGCTTCGCTAATCTCGCCGTCGACGTACTGCTCTTTCAGCCGTTGCCTGCGATCCTCCGGCGTCGGTTCGACCGTCTCCGCGACGTCGAACTGCCGCAGGACGGGGTACTCGCGCTCGAGTCGCTCGACGAGCGCGACGAGCCGGTCGCTCCGGGGGAGCGAGGCGCTCCGCAGGACGGAGACGACGGTCGCCGCGAGGAACAGAGCCGCGAGCAACCCGAGACCGAGTCCGAGCGCGATCCACTCGGCGGCTTCGCCGACCATCGCCAGCAGGATGAACTCCTCGCCGCGCGGGACGCTTCCGGAGAGCACCGACAGCGCGTCCAGCACGCCGAGCAATCCGACGCCGAGCAGCAACGCCGTGGACGCGATGAACCCGCCGAAGTACAGCCAGCGACGAGAGACCATATCCGACCGTTGGGACGACAGCGGATTAAACGTACCGCGCGGTTCCGAACGCGGAGGTGAGGCCGGGTCCGACGACGGGACGGATCACCACCGCTAAGAGCGCTCCCTGCGACGGTCCGAGCGTGAGCGACCTCGGTAAAATCGATCGGACGTTCTTCGAACGGCACGTCGCGTCCAACCTCGGCGCGGACCGCGACGACGTCGCGCTGGGTCCCCAGCACGGCGTCGACTTCGGCGTCCTCGAGATCGGCGGCCAGGCACTCGTTACGGCGACCGACCCGATATCGATCCTGCCGCCGCTGGGCTTCGAGCGTGCGGCGCGGTTCGCCCTCGATTTGATCCTCGCGGACGTGGCCGTCAGCGGCGTCGCGCCGTCGCACCTCTCGATCTGTTTCACCCTCCCCGAGGCGATGACCGACGACGAGTTCGCGACGGTCTGGGAGACGATCCACGAGGAGTGTACGGATCTGGGCGTCTCCGTCGTTACCGGCCACACCGCGCGCTACTCCGATCCCACGTTCCCCTGGATCGGCGCGGCGACCGCGATGGGCGTCGGCGAGTTCGACGACATCGTCCGGCCGGACGGCGCACAGGTTGGCGACCGACTCCTGCTGACGACCGGCCCTGCCGTCGAGGCGGTCGGCCTGTTGAGCACCCTCTTCCCCGACGAGATAGACGTCTCCGACGGCGAGCTCGCCGACGCGCAAGCGCGCCTCGAGGAGGTCCACTGCGTCCGGGACGCGCTGACGGCGGCCGCGGCGGGTCCGGTGCGGGCGATGCACGACGTGACGGAGGGCGGACTCGCGGGCGCGCTGAACGAGATGGCCGACGGCGCGGACGCCCGATTCGTCGTGGACCGCAAGGCCGTCCCGATGCGCCCCGGCGTCCGCGAGGTCTGCGACGCCCTCGAGATCGATCCCTGGGCGACGACCAGTTGCGGTTCGCTGCTCATCGCGGTCGATCCCGACGGCGTCGACGACGTGCGGGCGGCGCTCGAGGAGCGCGACACCGTCGTCGCCGAAATCGGCCGCGTCGAGTCGGGAACCGGCGTCGTCGACGAGGCGGGCGAACGGATCGAACACCCGGCCGGCGACGCCTCCTGGGGCGTCTACGCCGACCTTGCGAGCGAGTAGCGAAGACTGATAGGCGTCGGCGTGGTCGCACCGCTTGAGTTCGAGCGCCGACGATCGTTCGCCCAGCACACCACCATCAATTTGTATAACCGAGAAATACGTCCAGCTATGAGAACGCCAGCACCCGACACGCGTCCCGTCGCGCTGACGATCGCCGGCAGCGACTCCGGCGGCGGCGCCGGGATCCAGGCCGACCTCGCGACGATGGTCGCCCACGGCGTCTTCGGCACGTCGGCGATCACGGCCGTCACCGCCCAGCACACCCGCGGCGTCGAGTCCTCGCACGTCCTGCCGGTCGAGGAGGTCGAGGCCCAGCTCGAGGCCGTCACGGGCGACTTCGACGTCGCCGCGGCGAAGACGGGGATGCTCGCGACGACCGAAATCGTCGAACTCGTCGCCGAGAAGGCGCGCGACTTCGAGTTCCCGCTGGTCGTCGAC
This sequence comes from Halopiger aswanensis, assembly GCF_003610195.1. Taxonomy (NCBI): domain Archaea; kingdom Methanobacteriati; phylum Methanobacteriota; class Halobacteria; order Halobacteriales; family Natrialbaceae; genus Halopiger; species Halopiger aswanensis. Next base: position 1,324,889 of record NZ_RAPO01000001.1, read on the forward strand.
CCCGTCATGGTCGCGACCTCCGGGGATCGGCTGCTCGAGCCCGAGGCCGAGCGCGCCTACGAGGACCTGCTCTCGGCGGCGACCGTCGCGACCCCCAACGCCGACGAGGCCGAGGTGTTGACTGGAATCGAGGTCGTCGACGAGGAGAGCGCCCGCGAGGCCGGCCGGGAGATCCTCGAGACGGGCGCCGACGCCGTCCTCGTAAAGGGCGGGCACGTCCCCGGCGAGCGAGTTCAGGACGTGCTCGTCACGGCCGACGAAGTGCGGGCGTTCGAGCACCCGCGGATCGGTACGGAGGCCACCCACGGCTCCGGCTGCGCGCTGGCGGCCGCAATCGCCGCCAGGCTTGCCAACGGCCAGCCGCTCTCGGACGCCGTCGGCGGCGCGACCGACTTCCTCGCGCGGGCGGTGCGGTACTACTACGACGTCGGCGAGGGCCACGGCGCGGTCAACCACATGGCGTCGCTGCGCAACGAGGCCGCGCGCGAGGCGACCGCAGAGGAGGTCGAAGCCGTCGTCGAGGAGTTCGTCGCGGCCGACGTCTCCGGGCTCGTTCCGGAGGTGGGGATGAACGTCGTCGGCGCGACGCCCTACGCCGAGGCCGTCGACGAGACCGCCGCCGTCGAGGGACGGATGACCCGGACGCTGTCGGGCGTCCGGCCGAACCGCGGGGTGCGGTTCGGCGCCTCGAGCCACGTCGCACGATTCTTGCTCGCTGCCCGGGAGTTCTTCCCCGAACTCCGGTTCGCCGTCAACTGCCGGTTCGACGAGGACGTCGAGGCGGCGCTCGAAGGCCTCGAGTGGCCAGTCGCCGAGTACGACCGCACCGACGAACCGACCGAGATCGCGGCGATCGAGGGACGCACGATGCAGTGGGGCGCACAGCGGGCGTTCGAGGACCGCGACGAGCCGCCGGCCGCCGTCGTCGACCGCGGCGCCGTCGGCAAGGAGGCGGTGGTGACGCTCGTCGCCGCGGATCTGAAGACGCTCGTCGAGCGCGCGCTGACGCTGAACGCCGCAGTCTCGGAAGGTGACGAATCGTGAGCGCCAGCGCCCTCGAGTTGGACGTCGGCCTCGTCCTCCCGCAGTACGGCACCGACGTCGCGACGGTCCGCGAGACCGCCCGCGAGGCCGAACGACTCGGCTACCGCTCGGTATGGCTCGAGGACCACTTCCAGTCGTGGATCGGCGACCGGCGGCGGGCGACCCACGAGTGCTGGACGACGCTCAGTGCGCTCGCCGAGGCGACCGAGGAGATCCGCCTCGGAACGCTCGTCACCTGTCAGTCCTACCGCCATCCTGCACTGCTGGCGAAGATGGCTGCGACGGTCGACCGCCTAAGTGAGGGGCGGCTCGAGCTCGGCCTCGGCGCGGGCTGGTACGCCGACGAGTACGACCGCTTCGGCTACGAGTTCCGCGAGCCGCCGGCCGAGCGGATCCACAGGCTCGGCGAGACGATCGAGATTCTGCGGGGTCTGTGGACGAACGAGACGTACAGCCACGACGGGGAGTATCTCGACGTCGGCCTCGAGCGCGCGTTCTGCGAACCCCAACCCGTGCAGGACCCGCACCCGCCGATCTGGATCGGCGGCGGGGGCGAGGACGTGACCCTCCCCTACGCCGCCGAACTGGCCGACGGCTGGAACTACGGCACCCTCGAGCCCGAGGGATTCGAAGGGAAACTCGAGGTTCTACGCGAGCACTGCGGGGACGACCAGCGGTACGACGAGATCACGAAGTCCGCTGAACTATTCGCGTTCGTCGGCGAGACGACCGACGAGGCCGAGAAGAAGCGCGAGCAGTTCCGCACCGAGTTTCTGCCGGACGAACCCGAGGAGCCCCGGGAGTTCTTCCTCGCGGGCTACCTCGAGACGGCGCCGACCGGGACGCCGGCCGACGTCCGCGAGTCGCTGGCTGCGTACGCCGACGCCGGGATCGAGGAAGTCATGCTCGTGGTTCCCGACGCGGCCGAGTCCGAAGACGAGAGTCTGGCGCTGCTGGCCGAGGAACTGGCACTCGAGTAGCGCAGCCTTGGACTTCTGCGTCCGGATGCCGGAATCCAATTCCTTATTCGGGAGTACGTCCACGTCACGACCTGCCATGGTCGACAGTCCGTTCGACGTCGAAATCCGCGTCGGCGAGGTGCTCGAGGCGGAATCGTTCGAGGAGGCGAACAAGCCGAAGATGACCAAGCTGTGGATCGACCTCGGCGAGCACGGCGAGGTACAGTCCGCCGCGCAGTTGGACCACCACTACGAACCCGAGGAACTCGAGGGACGGCAGGTGCTGTGTGCGACGAACCTCGGCGAGGTTCGGATTGCCGGGTTCAAATCCGAGGCGCTGACGGTCGGCGTCCCGGACGACGACGAGTTCCCCGTCCTCGTCGAACCGGAACAGGACGTGCCGCTCGGCGGACTGCTGTTTTAACGTTCCCTGCGACGGCGCGCAACGCCGTCGTACCGTGGACGCGCAGCGCCCGAGTCGCTACACCGTGGCCCGATCGGACCGATCGCCGTACCGGGCGGCCGATGCTGATTACTACTCGATATGTGCTGTGAGTGCGAGCGATCTGTAAGCGTAGATTCTCGTTTTCCCACCTTGACCGGGAAGATCTCGAGCTATAGTTCCGATTACAGATAATTCTCCGGCAAGAATACTTATGGCACCGAGGTCCCCTCTCTGGACCATGTCACAGCAAGGGCAGGCGACGGGCGGCGCCGGCGCTCCACAGCGCACGTCGTTCGACCGGGCGAGCGTCGATCGAGTCAAGGAGTTCGTCGGCTTCGGTCCCGAGGACGAGCGCCGCCTCGAGGAGCAGGCACACCTCTTCGAGCGGGTCAGCGACGACCTCGCGGACGAGTACTACGAGAACGTTCGGTCCCGCCGAAAGCTCGATGAGGCGTTCGCCGCGTCGGAGCTCAGCGGAGCGGAGTTCAAACGGGCGCACCGACAGTACCTCGAGGCGTTCGGCGACGGCGACTACGGCCCCGCCTTCTTCGAGCGCCGGGCCGAGTTCGCCCCTGCGGATCTGTTCGTCGAGCCCGGACTCAACGAGTACGTCGGCTCGTACATGGTGTACTACGAGCGGCTGCTCGAGGAGATCGCCGACGAGGTGACGGCGGAGTATACACCGGACGCGGCCGCCGAGGAGGATGCGGCGGATGGAGCGGCAAACGCAGAGACGGACACCGCAGCGGCTGTCGAGGCCGCCGTCGACGAAACCGTCGAGCGAACCCTCTCGACGCTCCGGCTGGCCGTGCTGGACCAGCAGTTCGTCATCGGCTCGAAGGTCGACGACTTCATGGAGCAACTCGCCTCGATGACCCAACGACGGAAGTCCGTCCGCGAGGACCTCGAGGACACCGTCGAGGAACTCGAGGACTACGCGGAGCGGATCGGTGACGGCACGGAGACGATCGACGACGTCGCGACCGAGCAGTCGTCGTCGACGGCCGAAATCGCCAGCGAGATGTCGAACCTCAGCGCGACCGTCGAGGAAATCGCCTCGAACACGGAGGAGGTCAGCGCGACCGCCGAGCGCGCCGAGGAGATCGCCGGCGAGACGACCGACACCGCCGAACGGGCGATCGACAAGATGGAGGGCGTCCGGGAGGCGGCCGACGAGGTTACCGAAGACGTCGAGGATCTCCGGGAGGGCGTCCAGCGCATCGACGAGATCGTCGACGTGATCAACGATATCGCCGACCAGACCAATCTGCTCGCGCTGAACGCCTCGATCGAGGCTGCGACCGCCGGCGAGGCCGGCGACGGGTTCGCCGTCGTCGCGGACGAGGTCAAGAATCTGGCCGAGGAATCCCAAGAGGAAGCGGCCACCATCGAGCGGATGGTCAACCAGATCCAGGAGGACACACAGGAGACCGTCGAAAGCCTCGAGGACGCCAACGAGGAGATCGACGACGGCGTCGACCTAGTCGAGGACACCGTCGAGAACCTCGGGGAGATCGAGACCGCCGTCAGCGAGGCGGCCTCGGGGGTCGACGAGGTCGCGACCGCGACGGACGACCAGGCCGCGAGCACCGAGGAAATCGCCGGCATGGCCGACGAGGTGATGGCGAACGCCGATCAGGTCGCGGCCGAGGTCGAGTCGCTGGCCGAAGTGAGCGAGGACGTCGAGCAGCAGGTGCAGGTCGTGACGGAAATGGTCGACCGGCTCGCGGACGTGCAGCAAACCGAAGACGTCTGAGACCGGCCCGCGAGGCCGGGCGCCGGGGTCGGCTGCTCCGGAGCCGAACCCGTAGCACTTTACCCGTCGGAACACCCTCGAGCGTATATGACAGAGGCGACGGGTATCGTCGGGGAATTCCTCTCGCTCAAGGAAGACACCGACGCGGATCTGCTGGCGATGCAGTGTGGCGACTTCTACGAGTTCTTCGCCGAGGACGCCGAGATCGTCGCCGACGAACTCGATCTCAAGGTCTCTCAGAAGTCCTCCCACGGCTCGTCGTACCCGATGGCCGGCGTGCCGGTCGACGACCTGACGCCCTACCTCAAGGCCTTAGTCGAGCGCGGCTACCGGGTCGCCGTCGCCGACCAGTACGAGACCGACTCCGGCCACGCCCGCGAGATCGTGCGCGTCGTCACGCCGGGGACGCTGCTCGAGACGACCGACGCCGACGCGCAGTACCTCGCGGCGGTCGTCGACGGCTCCGGGTCGGGCTCGAGCGGCGACGCCGACTACGGGCTCGCGTTCGCGGACGTGACGACGGGCCGGTTCCTCGTCGCCGAAGCCGACGACGGCGACGACGTACTGACCGAACTGTACCGCTTCGATCCCGTCGAGGTGCTCCCGGGGCCCGACGCGCGGACGGACGACGACCTGCTGACCACCGTCCGCGAGCGGATCGACGCGACGCTGACCCTCCACGAGACCGAAGCGTTCGCTCCCAAGCGCGCCGACCACGCAGTCCGCGAGCAGTTCGGCACCGAGACAGTCGAGCGGCTCTCCGTCGGCGACTCGGCCATCGCGGCCGCCGGGGCCGTCCTCTCCTACGTCGAGGAGACCGGCGCGGGCGTGCTCGCGTCGATGACCCGCATTCAGGCCCACCACGGTGACGACCACGTCACCCTGGACGCGACCACCCAGCGCAACCTCGAGCTCACCGAGACGATGCAGGGCGAGCGCGAGGGCTCGCTGTTCCGGACGATCGACCACACCGAGACGAGCGCCGGCGGCCGCCTCCTGAAGGAGTGGCTCCAGCGGCCTCGACGGTCGCTCGAAACCCTCGAGCGCCGACAGGAGAGCGTCGCGGCGCTGTCGACGGCAGCGCTGGCCCGCGACGAGTTGCGGGACGAACTCGGCGAGGCGTACGACCTGGCGCGGTTGGCCTCGAAGGCGACCCACGGCAGCGCGGACGCCCGCGACCTGCTCTCCGTTCGGGACACGCTCGCCGTGCTCCCGACGCTCGCGGAGACGATCCGGTCGAACCCCGATCTGGCCGACTCGCCACTGTCGGAAATCGTCGACCGGCCGGACCGCGAGGCCGCCGCGGACCTCCGCGAAACGCTCGCGGAAGCCCTCGCCGAGGACCCGCCGTCGACCGTCACGCAGGGTGGGCTCCTCACCCGGGGCTACGATCCGGAACTCGACGAAGTGATCGAGCGCCACGAGGAGGTTCGAGAGTGGCTCGATACCCTCGCCGAGCGCGAGAAGCGCCAGTACAACCTGTCGCACGTGACCGTCGATCGGAACAAGACCGACGGCTACTACATCCAGGTCGGCAAGTCCGCCGCGGACGGCGTCCCCGACCACTACGAGGAGATCAAGACGCTCAAGAACTCCAAGCGGTTCACGACCGACGAACTCGAGGAGAAAGAGCGCGAGATTCTGCGCCTCGAGGAACGACGGGGCGACCTCGAGTACGAACTGTTCGAGGAACTGCGCGACGAGGTCGCCGAGCGGGCCGAACTCTTACAGGACGTCGGCCGGGCGTTGGCGACCGTCGACGCGCTGGCGAGCCTGGCGACCCACGCCGCCGAGAACCGCTGGGTCCAGCCCGACCTCCATCAGGGCGATCGGCTCGCGATCGATCAGGGCCGGCACCCGGTCGTCGAGCAGACGACGGAGTTCGTCCCGAACGACGTCGAGATGGACGAGGAGCGGGGGTTCCTGGTCGTAACCGGTCCCAACATGTCCGGCAAGTCGACGTACATGCGCCAGGTGGCCTGTATCGTCCTGCTGGCCCAGATCGGCAGCTTCGTCCCGGCCAAGGACGCCGAGATCGGCCTCGTCGACGGAATCTTCACCCGCGTCGGCGCGCTGGACGAACTCGCACAGGGCCGCTCGACGTTCATGGTCGAGATGAGCGAACTCTCGAATATCCTCCATACGGCGACCGAGGACTCGCTGGTGATCTTGGACGAAGTGGGACGCGGGACCGCGACCTACGACGGCATCTCGATCGCCTGGGCAGCTACCGAGTACCTCCACAACGAGGTGCAGGCCAAGACGCTCTTTGCGACTCACTACCACGAACTCACGGGGCTGGCCGAGGAACTCCCCCGCGTCGCCAACGTCCACGTCGCCGCCGACGAGCGCGACGGCGACGTCACCTTCCTCCGGACGGTGCGGGACGGCCCCACGGATCGCTCCTACGGGATCCACGTCGCCGATCTGGCCGGCGTTCCCGGCCCCGTCGTCGACCGGGCGCGGACGGTCCTCGAGCGCCTGCGCGAGGAGAAGGCCATCGAAGCCAAGGGCGGCGGCTCGAACGAACCCGTCCAGACGGTGTTCGACCTCTCGAGCGGGCAGTTCCGGGGGTCCGCGAGCGCGGACGGGGGAGCGCCGGCGGACGGCGCGTCCGAAGCGGAGGCTGACGAGACGGTCGACCCCCACGCCGAGGACGTCCTCGAGGATCTCGAGTCGATCGACGTGAACACGACGCCGCCGATCGAGTTAGTGTCGAAAGTCCAGGAACTTCAGGAACGCCTCGAGGACTGATCGGCGCGGCCCGCGCCGCGCTCGCGGAGCGGCCGACCACCAGAACCAGCGGAGACGGACCCGTAGCGACGCGAGTCGTATTACCGACCGCGATACCGATCACCGTTCGGCGCGAATCGCCGTGCCAGAGCATTTAAGACGGCTGCATGATAACGCAGGTGGTACGTTACTATTTAATCATGGGACGGAACACTCGCGGGGGGCAGCCACGACGGTCCTTCCTGCAGGCAGCGGGTGCGGTGGGACTGGCCGGCGCGGCCGGCTGTCTCGATCAGTTGTCTGAGGAACAGGAGTTCGACGTACTTCACGGGTGGGCCGCAGGTGACGGCCAAGAGGCGATCCAAGCGCTCGTCGAAGGATTCCAGGAGTCCCACCCCGACATCGACTTCGGTGTCCAGGACGTCCAGGGCGGCGCCCGTGACAACCTCGAGACCGTCGTCTCGAGGCGGCTCCGGGACGGCGACCCGCCGAGTACCTGGCAGGAGTGGCCCGGCGCCAACCTCCTGCAGTTCGGCGATAATCTCGGCGACATCGAGGGCGACGTCTGGGACGACGAGATGAAGGAAAACTACCTCGAGGGGCCACAGGAGGCCGCGCGGCCGGACGGAACCTACGTCGCGGTGCCGCTGAACATCCACCGGATCAACAACCTGTTCTACAACGTCGCGGTCGTCGAGGAGGCGGGCGTCGATCCCGAATCGATCGACGGACCCGAGGCGCTCGTCGACGCCTTTCAGGCGGTCGCGGAAAACACCGAGGCGACGCCGTTCGCAAACGGGACGGGCGAACTGTTTACCGTTTTCCAACTCTGGGAGACGATCTTCCTCGCACAGGCCGGTGCCGACGCCTACGACGAGCTCATCAACGGCGAGTTCGACGACGTGGACGCAGTTCGCGACTCCCTCGCGCTCCTGGCCGAGTACGTCGAGTTCTTCCCGGACGACCACTTCTCGACGTCGTTCACGGAAGCCAACGAGCGCGTCATCGACGGCGAGGCGGCGTTCATCCACCAGGGCGACTGGGCCGCCGGCGCCTACCGGAACAGAGACGGGTTCGACTACGGGGACAACTGGGATCACGTTCCGTTCCCGGGGACCGAAGGGCTGTACGCGCTCAACATGGACTCGTTTACCTATCCGGCGGACAATCCGACGCCGGAAGACACCAAGACGTTCCTCAGCTACGTCGGCTCGACGGACGCTCAGGAGCGTTTCAACCCGCTGAAGGGCTCGATTCCGCCCCGCGTCGACGTCGACGAGAGCGAGTTCCCGCCGTTCCTCCAGCAGCAGATCGGGGACTTCCGCGACTCCGACGCACAGCCGCCGTCGATCGCCCACGGCGCCGCCGTTCCACCGGCGATTCGCGGCGAAGTCGAGGACGCGATCGACGCCTACCTCGGCAACTTCGACCCCGATGACCACGCGCCGTCCCTCCTGAGCGCGTTCTCCGCGTAGTCCCGCCCTCGCTACCGCGCGGGTTCGACCGTTGGGCCCCACCGGAAGCGAGACACCCCGCTTTTCTGCGTGCCGTCCGAACACCCGCCGATGACAGCCACGAGCTGGGGCGATCTCTTCGACCGCAGTGCGAGCTACGGGGTCGACCTCGAGCGGATTCGAGCGGTCGACGACGACCTAGATGACGCCGCGGCGGCGGACGCCGACGGAACCGAAACCGAAGCCGAGGAGGACGACGATGGCGCCTGACGACGGCCCCGGGGGCGATCGGCCGAACCCCGCCCGCGTCGTCGCCGCCGCCGACGTCCTCGCGGCGGACCTGTTCATCGACGGCGACGCCCGCGCGGCGCTGGATCACGTCCGTCGGCACTCGTGGGTCGAACTCGTCGCGAGCGACTACCTGCTCGAGCGGACCGAGCGGCTCGTGACCGAACTCGCCGACGCCGAGCTGGCGGCCGACCACCGGGCGCGTCTCGAGGCCGAGCGGGTCGCGGTCGACCACCCGGCGGCGGATCATCCGGCGCTCGCGTCCGCGTACCGAGGGAACGCGGCGCACCTGCTGTCGTACGACGAGGGGCTCGGGTCCGCGAAGGCCGGCCTCTCGATGCAGCCCCACCTCTCGGTAAGCGTCCGCCCCCCGGACGCGTTCGCGCGGCTGTTCGATCCCGAGAGCCTCTACGCGGCCGTCGAGGGCGGCGAGTATCCGGGACCGGATCGGGATCCGCGCAGTTGAGCGGAAAAGGAGACTGACGACAGATCGACGGTTGCAGATCGACGGTCGCTGCGTCAGTGATACTCCGCCAGCCACTCCGCGAACGCCTCGAGCGCGCGGCCGCGGTGAGAAATCGCGTTCTTTTCGTCGGCGTTCATCTCGGCGAACGTCTGCCCGTTGTACTCGAAGATCGGATCGTAGCCGAACCCGCCCTCGCCGCGGGGCGCGACGATCGTTCCGCGGACCGAGCCCTCGAAGGTCTCCGTCCGCTCGCCGTCGGCGAAGGCGACGACCGTCCGGAACTGCGCTCGACGGTTCTCCTCCTCGCTGACGAGGTCCCAGAGGCGCTCGACGCCGACGGTGTCCTCGACGTAGGCCGAGTACGGGCCGGGGAATCCCTCGAGCGCGTCGACGAAGAGACCGGTGTCGTCGACGACGACGGGTTCCGTGCCGCCCAGTTCCTCGTAGGCCTCGCGCGCGCCGCGGGCGGCGATCTCGGAAAGCGAGTCGCTCTGGATCTCGGTGTAGTCGTACTCGACCTGATTGACGGCGGTGATCCCCTCGAGGTACGCCTGCGCCTCGCGGGCCTTGCCTTCGTTGCCGGTGACGAACCGAACGAGCATAGCTTGTGCGAGGCGGGGTGCTCCGGGGGAATATAGCCGTCGGTTGCCGGCTGCGCGTGACTGCTGCGTGCCAGCCGGAACGTTCTCCGCAACGCGAACGCTTTCGGTCTCCGAGAGTGACAATCACTGTCACTACAACCGATGAGTTCGTCACCACCCGTCCGACTCGGCGTCGTCGGACTCGGCTTTATGGGACAGACCCACGCAACCAACGCCGAGGAGTTCGGCCACGAGGTCGTCGCCGGTGCGGACGTCGTCGCCGAGACGCGCGAGGAGTTCGCTCGAGCGTACGACGCGACGACTTACGAGGAGTTCGAGGCGATGTACGAGACCGAAGACTTAGACGCCGTCGCCGTCTCGACGCCGAACGCCTTCCACGAGCCGGCCGTCGTCGCCGCCCTAGAGCACGGCTACGACGTCCTCTGCGAGAAACCCCTCGCGAACGACTTAGAGAGCGCCGAGCGGATCGCGTCGGCCGCGGCCGACGCCGACGGCTTCTGCATGGTCAACTTCCACAACCGAGTCTCGACCGCCGCCGAGGTGTTCAAGGAGTACCAGGCGGAGGGCCACTTCGGCGAGATCACCCACGTCGACGCGAACTACGTCCGGCGCCGGGGCATTCCGGGCGTCGGCTCGTGGTTCACCAATGCAGAGCTCTCCGGTGGCGGCGCCGTCGTCGATATCGGCGTCCACGCGATCGACTTCGCACTCTACCTGATGGAGTACCCTGCAGTCGAGGAAGTCTTCGCCGTCACGCGGACCGAGTTCGGCGACCGCGACGACTACGTCGACCCCGGCGACTGGTACGAGGCCACCGAGGAGGCCGTCTTCGACGTCGAGGACTCCGCGACGGCGATGATCCGCTGTGCGGACGACGAGACGATCTCGCTCGAGGTGACCTGGGCCGCCAACCAGGCCGAAACCCAGGAGTTCGTCGCCCGCGGCACCGAGGCCGGCGCCGCGCTCGAGCTCGGCGGCGAGAACCTGACGCTGTTCCAGAGCGGCACACAGGGGACCGACCACAACATGGACGCGACGCTCACCGAGGGCGCCATCGACCACGCCGGCTGGGAGGGCAGCGACGAGCGCTTCCTCGAGGCCGTCACCGCGGGCGAGGCGCCGGCGCTCAACACGGTCGAGCAGGCGCTGACGGTCCAGCGCGTGATCGACGCGATCTATCGGTCCGCACAGAAGGGAACGTCGGTTACCGTCGACTGACTTATTCGTCGTCGTCGACGATGACTTCGACCGGCTCGTCCTCGCGGTCCTCGTCGACGCTCGCGGCGCTCTGTTCCTGCTGCCAGAGGAGCGCGCCGGCGACGGCGACGACGATCCAGGAGCGCCAGTTAGCCAGGTTCAGGGTGTAACCGACGCCGAACGGCTTCTCGACGAGCATCCCCTCGCCGGGCTGCCAGTACGCCGAGAGCATGCGACTGATGCTCGGCCGGTCGAAGTTGTACGGTACCCCGAGGATCTCTCCCGAGCTCGGTTTGTCTGCCATGCCCGGTGATACGTTCTCCCCTGTCAAGAGTATTGCGTGCTCGTCTCGGCAGCCGAGAGCGCGCCCGCCGTCCGGTTCGGGCCCTTGCGATCGATGCGTCGAACGGGCCACCCGCCCGATAGAAACACGCTTCCCGTCGGCGTACTAACCTATTCGCATGGTCCTCCCGCTCGAGATGGGCTGGCGACACCTGCTGTTCGAAAACTGGCCGGTCGACGCCGAGTTGCTCGAGGCGCACCTACCCGACGAGTTGTCCGTCGACACGCACGACGGCGACGCCTGGCTGTCGGTGATCCCGTTTACCAACGTGGCGGTTCGACCGCGCGGCCTTCCGGCGCGTGCCGGCATCCGACTCCCCGAGATCAACGTGCGGACGTACGTCACCCGGGACGGCAGCGACGGCGCGCCGGCCGTCTACTTCTTCAGCCTCGACGCCGACGGGATCGCGAGCGTCCTCGGCGCGCGCTTTCTCCACCACCTCCCGTACTACTACGCGCGGATCTCGCTCGAGCCAGCCAGCGATCACATCCGATTCGAGAGTCGGCGGCGCCATCCCGGCTCACGGCCCGGTATGTACGAGGCGACCTACCGACCGACCGGAGAGTCGTTCGAAGCGCCTGCGGATCCGTTAGCCAGATTCCTCGTCGAGCGCTACCGGTTCTACACCGAGGCCCCGGACGGCTCGCTTCGCTACACGGACGTTGACCACGAACCGTGGACGCTGTATCCGGCGACTGCAACCGTCGAGCGGAACACGCTGCTGGCAGCGAACGGGTTCGAGCGGCCGGAGACCGAGCCGATCCGCTACTACAGCCCGGGTCTCGACGTCGTCGCGGCGACGAGCCAGCGCTGCGACGGCAAGTGAGCGACGGTCACCCGTCGAACAGCGCGGCGATCACCGCCGATTCGCCCTTCTGGAGGTGTTCCGCGGCGGTCGCGGTCGCGCACTCGAGGTCGCGAGCGACGTCTTCGATCGTCGCGCGGCGGGGCGCGTCGTAGTAGCCGATCTCGAGGGCGGTTTCGATCGCCTCACGCTGGCGGGGAGCGAGCCGGTCGAGTGCGCGTTCCGGCGCGACGCCGTCGCCGCCGACGGCCTCGACCGTCACGTCGACGCCGGCCGGCACGCCCTCGACGGCGGCCTGAATGTCGGCGTCCGACCCCACGATGGTGAACGTGTTGCTGCCGTCGTCGTTGCACTCGATCGGCGGGACCGTCAGCAGCCCGCCGCGGGTAAAGTTCTCGAACAGCGACCGCGCGGCCGCCGACACCTCCCCCTCGAAAAAGCAGTGACACTCCCGCTCCGAGAGCGGCAGTACCTCGTAGTCGCGGACGTCCTCGCTGTCCTCTAGGACGCGCTCGAACCGCCGGTAGTCGCCGCGGATTCGCAGGAGAAACGCCGTCGGTGGGGTCGCCACGTTCCAGTTGACGATCCGAACCGCCTCGAGGTAGTTCGCGCCGCCGGCGAGCAGGTCGTAGATCGGCGGGGCGTAGTCGCCGGTCGGCTGCAGCGTGATGCGGACGCGTTTCATGGTCGAACGTGATAGTGCTGACAGCTCAGTGAAACGTATCGCTGCGCGGGGATATAAATAGCACCGAGATATTCGGCAGCAGCGCTACCGCACCTGCGGCCGTCTGTGGCGAACGGATATGGAACGAAACGTCGGCGGACTGGATCGCATCGTTCGCGGCGTCCTCGGCATCTGGCTGCTCGTCACCGCAGCGGCGGCGTACTCGGACGATTCGACCGAACGCGCCGCGATCGCGGGGATCGCCGGCCTCGGGTTGCTCACCAACGTCGCGACCGGGTTCTGCGGCGGCAACTACCTGCTCGGCGTCGATACGACGAGCGGCGACGCCTGCGACGCGAACTGAGCGAACTTATGCGTCCGCGGCGTCGCTTTCGTCGTCGTCCTGGACGTACCGACCGCGGCCCTCGACGTCCTCGAGACGCTCTAGGACCCGTTCGTCGCCGACCTCGCGGTACCCCTCGAGCACCGCCTCGCGCAGCGGCTCGGGGTCGTCGGCCGTGCCGACGAGGCTCTGGTCGAAGACGTGGACGTCCATCGCGTAGTCCTCGACGTGGTCGGTGTGGTAGCCGAGGCCGAAGTCGATGAGGTAGGTTCGGTCGCCATCGACGCGGACGTTCCGCGTCGTCGGATCCCCGTGGACGAATCCGGCGTCGTGTAACCGCGCGAGGTGCCGTCCCACGTCACGGACCCGATCAGCGGTCAGCGAATCGCGGAGGTCGCACTCGCCGACGTACTCGAGTTCCAGTCGCGCCTCCCGCGGATCGACGTCCGAGAGTACCGGCGTCGGTACGCCCTCGCGGCGCGCGAGGCTCGTCAGGCGGGCCTCCAGGGTCGTTCGCTCGCGGCGGAGTCGATCGTCGAGTTGCGGGTGGCGGTAGGTCTTGGACTCGCGGCGTTTGGTCACGCGGCCGGCGTCGGGCTCGAGGTCGACCAGCGCCTCGGCACCCTGCACCTGCTGCTCGCCCGTCGCCGCGCCGCGACCGGCGGCTAATTCGGGTTCGTCGGCGCGCCACGTCACCGGCACCTGATCCGGCCGGAAATTGGGGTCGACGCGGGACTCCTCGAGCGCGAGCGTGTCGCCGGCGTCGTACATTTTCGCGCCCAGCACGGCGATCATGCCGGCGTTGTCCCGGAGGAACCGGGGTTCGGGCGCGTGGAATTCGGCGCCGCGCTGGTCGCACATCTCCTCGAGCATCTCCCGCAGGCGGGCGTTCTGGCCGACGCCGCCGCCGAGCACGAGTTCGTCGCTGCCGGTCAGCGAGAGCGCGCGCTCGGCGACTTCGGTCAGCATGCCGAAGATGTTCTCCTGCAGCGAGTAGCAGATGTCCTCGACGGGAACACCGTCGGATGAGTCCGACGAGCCTCCGCTCGCGTCGCTCGCGGAGACGCCGTCGTCGTAGCGCTGCTTCGCGGCGCTCATGATCCCGGAAAACGAGAAGTCCATCCCCTTGACGACGTAGGGAAGATCGACGTACTCGCCGTCCTCGGCGGCCGCCTCGACCTTCGGCCCGCCGGGGTGGGACCAGCCGACGTGGCGCGTGAACTTGTCGATCGCGTTGCCCACGCCGGTGTCCATCGTCTCGCCGAGCACGCGGTAGCGGCCGTTCCGATACGCGAGCAGGTGTGCGTTCGCGCCGCTTGCGTTCAAACAGACCGGCGAGTCGAAGTCGGCGGTGTGGCGGCCGATCTCGAGGTGGGCGACCATGTGGTTGACCCCCACGAGAGGGACCTCGAGGCTCTGGCTCAGTGCGCGGGCGGCGGTGCCGACGGTCCGCAGACAGGGGCCGAGCCCCGGCCCGCGGGAGAAGGCGACGGCGTCCACGGGGGGTTCGGAGGCGGGGCCGTCGTGTGTCTCGCGGGCGTGCTCGAGGGCCCGTTCGACGACCTGCGGGATCGCCTCGTGCATGTGCTCGGCGGCCTCTCGGGGGTGGATGCCGCCGCTGTCGGGCTGGTAGGCGTCGCTCTCGATGACAACGTCGTCGGTCGCGGAATCGAACACCGCCGCGCTGGCCGCCCAGGCGGTGCCCTCGATTCCGAGAATTCGGGTAGTAGAACTCACGTGTCTGGGTTACGCTACTCCTGCTCTCGGTCCGCTCTCAGCACTGCGATACTCGAGCACTCGAGAGCGAACGGCCGGCAGGAATCGGCTGGAACGCGTTATTCCCACTCGGTGTAGCTGCACTTCCCGCAGTGCTTCCGGTCGCCGTGGTCGGCGAGGAAGGAGTCACCGCATCGGGGGCACTGCTCGCGGTCCGTGCTGCCGTCGTCGTTGTAGAGTTCGTAGCGCGCCATGTTATGCTTCCTCCGCTTCAGCGTCCGCCTCTTCCTCGACGCCGATCTTGTTGCGCTCGAGCATGTGGTCCTGCTCGACCTCGCGGGCGAAGTCCGCGGACTCGTAGACCTTGGCCTCGCCGACGGTCTTTCGCATGCCGAACTTCGTGTTGAGGTTCCGGATGACGACCTCGTCGGCGTCCTTGTTCAGCTTCGCCGCGAGGCTGTCGCGAACCTGTAGGCGCTCGGGCGTGGCGTCCTCGTGGGTTAGCTCGAAGGTCACGTCGGTACGGTGCAACATGGGGTTGTCTGCTTCGGAAACGATGTCGACGTCCATGATATCACTCAGTTACCCTACTATCCCCGTGTAGCGCCTAAAAGGATTTCGAACCCGTCACCGGGCTCTCGGTCCGTGCGACGAGTCACGCCGCCGAGAGCCATCCCCGGTTGCTCGCAGCTACTCGTAGCTCCCCTGAACACAGTCGAAACCGATATTCGTTAATCGTCTCTGCGCCTGAAATTAGAGTTATTCCTCTCGAGCGAGCAACACTAGACATGGCAGAGACACACAAACACAGTCGGCGACTCACCGGTATCGAGATCGTGATCGGCGGATTACTCGCGGGACTCGTCGGCGGCGTCGGGATGGGGCTCGTGCTCCTTCTCGGCCCGGACGTGTTCGAGATCCTCGGCGCGCTGCTCGGCTCGTCGACGCTCGCCGCGGGGTGGATCGTCCACCTCTCGGTGAGTATGATCTTCGGAATCGCGTTCGCCGTCGTCGTCTCGCGCCGGTCGGTTCGACAGTTCGTCGCGTCGTTCGACGAGTACGTCGTCGCCGGCATCGCGTTCGGGACGGGGGTCGGTCTCATCGCGGGCGGGCTGATCCTCCCAGCCGCGGTGGCCCAGGCCGGCGTGGGAGCGCTCCCGTTGCCGTTCCTGCCGCTGCCGGGGCTCGCGGCGGAGTTGCTCGGCGCGGCGCTCTTCGCCGTCGGTCACCTCGTCTACGGGCTGCTCGTCGGCGTGACCTTCGCGACGATCAGCGGCGCCGTCCCGCGTCGGCTCGCGGATCGGACGCCGATTCACAACTGACCACCTATTCTTCCACGACGACGAGTCCGCGCGGCGCCTGCGCCTCGAGCGCATCGTCCCAGTCGATGCCGACGGGGCGCCAGCGATCCCCGAAATTCGTGGTGACGAACAGCTCCTGATTGTTGACGCCGTAGACGACGCCCTCAGCGTCGGCCGTCTCGTCCGTGCCGAGTGCAGGGGCATCGAACACGGCGCGGACGACCCCGTTGCCCATCGGAATCCCGCGGTCGTCGAGACGGTGCCACTCGCCGCCATCGTCTCGGCGGTAGACGTACGACTCGGCCCGTTCGGCCGTGTGAGCCGCCGAGGCGCCCCTCGCACTCGAGACGAGTACCCGATCCGGATCGCCGGGATGGGGCACGACGCTCCAGCAGTAGGTGTGCTCGAGCCCCGCTTGTGGCCGCCGCCAGGACTCGCCGCCGTCGTCGCTCTCGGCGTAGCCGTCGCCGGCCGCCGAGTAGACCCGCCCCTCGCGGGCCGGGTGGGTCGCCAGACTGTGGTTGTCCCGCCGCGAGCCGTCGGGGCGTTCGTGCCACGTCTCGCCGCCGTCCTCGCTGTAGACGAATGCACCCGCTTCGATCCCCACGTAGAGCCGGTCGGGATCGAACGGGTCGACCGCGAGCCAGCGGGTGTGGTGGGTGTGCGGCCGCGGCGGAAAGTACCACTCCGACTCGGAGGGGAGGTCGGTCAAGCCCTCGAGGTGCGTCCACGAGTCGCCGCCGTCCGCGCTGCGGTAGACGCGGCTCGGTTCGGTGCCGGCGTAGACGACGTCGGGGTCGTGCGGGCTGATCGCCAGCGACATCACCGCTTGGCTGACGAAGTCCGTCTCGAGGCGCTCGAACGTCTCGCCGCCGTCGGTCGATCGGTGGAGGCCGTCCTCGAAGGTGCCGACGAAGACACGTTCCGGTGCGTCGGGAGAGGCTGCGACGCACTCGAGAGCGCGACCCTCGAGGGTCGATTCGGCGATCCAGTCGTCGGTGTCCGGTCCCGAACCGCGACAGACGAGCAGGCGGTCTCGGAGTGCAACGTACGCTGTCGCCATAGCGGAGCTACGACCTGCTCGTACAAACGAAGTGGGTCCGGCACGACCGGCGTCGCGACCGCGTGTACCGCGCAGCCGACGACCGTCGTGCAGGAGCCGCCCGACCGGC
Source organism: Halopiger aswanensis (assembly GCF_003610195.1). Taxonomy (NCBI): domain Archaea; kingdom Methanobacteriati; phylum Methanobacteriota; class Halobacteria; order Halobacteriales; family Natrialbaceae; genus Halopiger; species Halopiger aswanensis. The sequence continues at coordinate 1,342,177 of NZ_RAPO01000001.1, forward strand.
AACCGCCGCCGTTCGGGCAGCAGATAGCTACCTCCCTTCCGGACTCGTAGCTGCCGTGGGGAGCAGAGAGATGACACGAGCACACCGACTCGATTGCGAAAAAGCGGCCGCCGACTGCCGATTCATCATTCAGTCGGAGGACGAGGACGAAACGGTCGAACTGGCGCGGAATCACATGCGGGAGGTCCACGGGCAGGAGTACACGGACGACGACCTTCGGCGCGAACACATGCAAACCGTCTAGGGCGGCGTCTCGCGACGGTTCGCGTTCCTACCCTCTGCCGGGAACCGGGGACGGCGACCGTCGCGCTCGAGCGAACGAATAGTTATAGCGACGCTACGAGTAGTTCTCGTATGAACCCTGCTACCAACAACCACGTTTCCGCGGGGTCGCCGATCGACGACATCGCGTACCTCGTGCGCTCGGAACACCGCGTCGCGGCGCTCGTCGCGCTCGCGGCGCGACCGCGAAGCCGGTCCGAACTCCGCGAGCTGGCGGAGGTTTCGTCGTCGACCATCCGACGCACGCTGCGCGAGTTCGAGGACCGCAACTGGGTCCGCAGGGACGGCTACCGGTACGAGGCGACGCAACTCGGAGCCGCCGTCGCGACCGCGATGGAGGAGGTGATCGACCGCGTCGAAACCGAGCGCGCGCTCCGGGACGTCTGGCACCGGCTGCCGGGCGAGGACCACGGGTTCACGCTCGAGATGTGCGCCGACGCGACCGTGACGGTCGCCCGGCCCGCGGACCCGTACGCCCCGGTGAACCGGTTCGAGTCGCTACTCCGGCGGACGACCGCGTTCCGGTTCGTCGGCACGGATATCGCCCTGTTCGAACCCTGCAAGGACGTGTTCCGGCAGCGGATCGTCGACGGCATGGAGACGGAGATCATCGACCCGCCCGCCCTCGCCGCGTACATCCTCGAGACGTACCCGGACCACTGTTCGGAACCGTTCGAGAGCGGCAACCTCGCGGTGTTCGTCCACGACGACTTGCCGCCCTACGGGATCGGGCTCTTCGACGACCGGATCGCCGTGAGCTGTTACGAGCGGGACAGCGGCACGGTCTGCGTGCTGGTCGACACCGACGCGCCGCCGGCCCGCGAGTGGGCGGACTCGAGGTACGAGGCCGCGCGGCTCGAGGCGCGGCCGCTGGCGGTCGAGCTTCCGTGACCTGCGTCGTGATTCCGTGACCTGCGTCGTGATTCCGTGACCCGCTTCGTGACGTGCGCTCGAGGCACTCGTTCTGTTCCGCTCCAATACTGTCCCAATCCGCCCCGATGCTGCCCTCGTACGGTACGTATCGGAGCACGCTATTTCGCCGCTGCTCCGACATCGGCCGAACGGCGACGTCTGACCGCCGGTCATCGGCTGCGCAACCGGCAGCGCTCGCCGAGTGGGCGGCAGATAGCTAGCTAACCCGCGAGCGCCTCGGCTTTCGTGGGAAGGAGAGACAACCCATGACACCAGACCAGACCACACACGGCGTCGACCTCGAGACGTTCGAGGCGTTCGCCGACCACGCGGCCGACGATCCCGACGCGGTCCAGCTCGGACTCGGGGCGGCGGCGACCTACGAGGGGACGGCCGCCCACAGCCTGGCGAAGATCGATAGCTACGAACTCGGCGGCGAGGAGATCGCGCGCGAGACCCGCGAGTACACCATCCCGTACGGCGGGTGGAAGGAGGTGCTAGACGCCGGCGGCTGGACCGGCAGCACGGACCGGATGGAGCCGATCGAAGTCGCGCTCTCGGCGCTGGCCGCCTGCATCAACGTCGGCATCACGATCAACGCCGTGGCGAACGGCGTCGACGTCGAGCGCCTCCGAACGCGCGTCCGAACCGATTTCGACCCCGCTGTCCTCTTCGGCCTCGCGGACCTCGAGGCGACCGACGGCGTCTTCGAGAACACGACCGCGGAGATCGAGATCGAAGGCGAGGGCGTCGACGAGAATCGTGTCAACGAGTGGGCCCGGCGAGCCCCCGTCTACGCGCTCGTCGCCCTCGGGCAGGACGTGCACCTCTCGGTGGAGACGCCCGCCGAAATCGCGAGCGACGACTGAACGGCGGCGACGAACCGCCGTTTCTCGGATCCAAATACTCCCGAAGCCGCCGCGTCTCGCCGCTCCGCGCGGAAACAGATCGAACGGGGCGTCCGGCGGTCGATCTCGGCCGCGAGTTCCGGACGCTCCGCCGCGAGGGTCTCGTCGGGGGTCGGCTCCTCGAGCGCGCGCAGGTCGAAGCCGGCCTCGAACAGCGGTCCCAGGAGGTCGCCCAGCGGCCGGCGGTAGTAGGTGCCCGGATTCGACCCGTCCGCACCGTTCCAGCGGATCTCGAACTGCCCGGTTTCGTGGTAGTTTCTGCCGAGTTCGAGATGTAGAACCGAAAACGCCGGCGTCCGGCTCAGTCGTCGTCCATCGGCGCCGACACCGGTTCGACGCGCTCGCCGCGCGGGCCTTCGATGTCCACCTTCGGAAGCAGGTCCCGCAGGTAGCGGCCGGTGTGAGAATCGTCGAGTTGCGCGACCTCCTCGGGGGTGCCGGTGGCGACGACCTGGCCGCCGTTCTCGCCGCCTTCGGGGCCGAGGTCGATGATGTGGTCGGCGTTCTTCACGAGGTCGAGTTCGTGCTCGATGACGACGACGGTGTTGCCGTTGTCGGTCAGCCGGTGGAGCACGTCGATGAGCTTGCGCTCGTCCTCGCTGTGGAGCCCGGTGGTGGGCTCGTCGAGCAGGTAGAGCGTCTCACCCGAATCTTTCTTGCCCAGTTCCTCGGCGAGCTTGATGCGCTGGGCCTCGCCGCCCGACAGCGTCGTGGAGGGCTGGCCGAGCTTCATGTAGTCCAGTCCGACATCCTTCAGCAGCTTCAGGCGTCGGCGGATCTGACTCGAGGACTCGAAAAAGTCGTAGGCCTCCTCGACGCTCATCTCGAGGACGTCGGCGATGGTCTTGCCCTTGTAGGTGACGTCGAGCGTGGCGTCGTTGTAGCGGGCGCCGTCACACTCCTCGCAGGGGACGTACACGTCCGAGAGGAAGTTCATCTCGATCTTCACCGTCCCTTGGCCGCCACACTCCTCGCAGCGGCCGCCCTTGACGTTGAAGGAGAACCGGCCCTTCTCGTAGCCGCGCTGTTTCGAGAGCTTCGTCGAGGCGAACAGTTCGCGGATGTGGTCGAAGACGCCGGTGTACGTTGCGGGATTGGAGCGGGGCGTGCGGCCGATCGGCGACTGGTCGATCAGGCGCACGGTCTCGATCTCCTCGAGGCCCTCGAGGTCGTCGTAGTCGCCCGGAATGACCGACGTGTTGTCGTTCATCTGGCGGGCCAGTCCCTTGTAGAGGACCTCGTGCATGAGGGTGGACTTCCCGGAACCGGAAACGCCGGTGATGGCGGTAAAGCAGCCCAGCGGGATGTCGACGTCCAGATCCTTGAGGTTGTGCTGGCGCGCGCCGAGGATCGTCAACGCGCCGTCGGGGTCGCGCCGTTCCTCGGGCACAGGAATCTGTCTGCGACCGGAGAGGTAGTCGCCGGTCACGGACTCCTCGCACTGCTTTACTTCCTCGACGGGACCGTTGACGACGACCTCGCCGCCGCGCTTGCCGGGACCGGGCCCCATGTCGACGACCTGATCCGCGCGGCGCATCGTCTCCTCGTCGTGTTCGACGACGAGCAGGGTGTTCCCGAGGTCGCGCAGTTCCTCGAGCGTGTCCAGCAGGCGGTCGTTGTCGCGCTGGTGGAGGCCGATCGAGGGTTCGTCGAGGACGTAGAGGACGCCCACGAGGCCGGAGCCGATCTGCGTCGCGAGGCGGATGCGCTGACTCTCGCCGCCCGAGAGCGTCGAGGCCTCCCGATCGAGGGTGAGGTACTCGAGGCCGACCTCGACCATGAAGCCGAGGCGGGCACGAATTTCCTTGAGAATCTCCTCGGCGATGACCTTCTCGCGCTCGGTCAGGTCGGCTTCCATCGACTCAAAGTGTTCCAAGGCGTCGCCGATGCTCATCCCGTTGATTTCCGTGATGGAGGTGCCGTCGACCAGCACCGCGCGGCTGGCGGGCTTGAGGCGGGTGCCGTCACAGGCCGGACACTCCGTGACCGACATGTAGTCCTCGATGTGCTCGCGGGTCGAGTCCGAGTCGGTCTCGAGGTAGCGACGCTCGAGGTTCGGAATAACGCCCTCGAACTGCTTGCGCTTCCGACGGGTGCCGTTTTTCGTGTGCCGCTTGAACAGCACTTCCTCGTCGGTGCCGTAGAGGAACTGTCGCCGGATGTCCTCGTCTAACTCCTCGAACGGGGTCGACAGCGAGACGTCGAAGTGCTCGGCGACGGCGTCGAGCCGCGTCTGGTAGTACGAGCGGTTGTAGCTCCAGGCCTCGAAGACGTGCTTGAGCGGCTTCGAGGGGTCCTGGACGACGAGATCCTCGTCGACCTCCTTGGTTTCGCCCAGCCCCTCACACTCGGGACAGGCGCCGTGGGGCGAGTTGAACGAAAAGGAGCGGGTTTCGATTTCGGGGACGTCGATCCCGCAGTGCGTGCAGGCCAGATCCTTCGAAAACTCGACGACGAACCGGTCGTCATCGTCGTCGCCCTCGTCACCGAGCGCACCCGTCCGGCGGGCTTCCTCGCCGAGGTCTTCGGCCGCTTCCGCCGGCGGATCCGGGAGGATGACCTTCAGGACGCCCTCCGCCTCGTCGAGCGCGGTTTCGACGCTGTCGATGATGCGTGGACGGTCCTCGGTGGAGACCTTCACGCGGTCGACGATGACGTCGATCGTGTGGTCGAAGTTCTCGTCTAGATCGGGGTCGTCGAGCGTGAGGTCGTGCTCCTCGCCGTCGATCTCGACGCGGGCGTACCCTTCCGAGACGAGTTCCTCGAACAGGTCCTCGAAGGCGCCCTTCTGGTCGCGGACGACCGGCGCCGCGAGCTTGGCCTTCGTCCCCTCGGGCAGTTCGAGGATGCGCTCGACCATGTTCTGGGCGGACTGCTCGCCGACCTCGCGGCCGCACTCGGGACAGTGGGGCGTTCCGACGCGGGCGTACAGCAGTCGCAGGTAGTCGTGCAGTTCGGTGACGGTCCCGACGGTCGATCGCGGGTTGTTCGCGGCGTTCTTCTGGTCGATCGAGATCGCCGGGGAGAGGCCTTCGACGGTCTCGACCTGGGGCTTGTCCATCTGGCCCAGGAAGTTCCGGGCGTAGGCCGAGAGGCTCTCGATGTACCGGCGCTGGCCCTCGGCGTAGATCGTCTCGAACGCGAGGGAGGACTTGCCCGAGCCCGACAGGCCGGTGACGACGGTAAACTCCTCGCGGGGGATCTCCACGTCGAGGTCCTTGAGGTTGTGTTCCTCCGCTCCGCGGACTTGGATGTAGTCCTTGCTCATGTCTCGCTTGCGATAGGTCGTGAGTAGCTGGTCGCGCGACTCGATACCCGATTCATTGTAGGTGTATCAGTGGCCCGAGGAACTTAACGGGTCTGAAACCCGAATGACGAGGTATTTGGTAACAGTAATCACGAAGCCGATCTCGAGCCGCCTTCGATCCGATGGAGTCCCCCACCCGATGCCCAAAGTGACTTCGGCCGGAAGCGCGAACGGTCGGTCATGAGCGACGACACCGAGCCCGACCTGTCGGTCGGCGAATTCGTCGAGTACTGCCGAACCCAGGCCGGGCTCCTCTCCGGGCAGGTCGAAACGATGGGCGAGGAAGCGGACGATCTCTTAGACGAGATCGAAGAGACGGTCGCGGACATCCGCTCGCGGCTCGAGCAGCAACAGGGCGCGAACACGCAGGGGACGGCAGCGCCGACGTCGACCGCCGACCCGGGCGCGGACGAGGTCGACGTCGAGGACGTCGAGGAAATGGCGGCGGATCTCGAGGAGAAACAGACCGTCGTTGAAGCGAAGCAGGTCCGAATGCAGGCGTTTCAGGAACTGGCTGCGGACTACACCGAACTCGCCGAGGAACTGCAGTCGGACGCCGAGGACGGCCGGGCGGCGATGACCCGCGTCGTCGAGTTCGAACTCGAGCGCGACGCGCCGGCGTACTTCGACGAGCGACAGACGCTGGCCGAGGCGGCCGCCGAGGCCACCGAATCGAGCGAGTCGGAACCCAGCGAAGTCGATCCGGAGTAGGGTCCCGATTCAGCGGTGTTTCGTTGGAGGAGACGTTTTGTACGTTCGGCCGGTACTGTGCCCGTATGTCCCAGACGACCCACAGCTGCCTCTGTGGCGCGACCCTCCAGTTTCGCCAGGACATCGTCAAGGAAGGCGGGGGCGTCTATCCGACCTGGAAGTGCAAAGACTGTGGGACCGAAGTTCCCGGACAGATCGCCGAGAAGTTGCGCCACCAGCATCCCTCGTAGATCCCAGGGCGTCCGTCCGTAACGCGAAAAGATCGGAGAGCGAGGGCGTAGCGCGAGTATTCAGTCGCCGTAGCCCTCGACCTGTAATTCACACTGCGCTACGTATCCGCTCACGGCGGCAGGGTGCGGTACCTCCGCTACCGTGCCTTCCATGATGAGCCAGGCGATCACTCGTTCATTTTGGATCGAGTCGCCGTCGACGTACTGCGACGGATGGTAGAACTCGAGTTCGGCGTCTAGGTCCTCGACCCGCGTTTTCTGGGAGTCCGCCGGTCCGATCTCGTCGGAGTCGACCGGCACGACGACGAGTTCCAGGTCCCGATCCATCGGGATGTCGATCTGCTCGCTTCCGTCCGGGTTCTCGAAGCGAACTTTCTGTCCGGGTTCCCCCTCGAGGTAGAACTCCTGATCGGGGGTGATCCACTGATCGCCGTCGAAGACGTGGGTTTCGACGCCGTCCGTCGTCCCGGGAGTCACCTCGAGCGCCGTGTAGTGAAGGTACTGCATTGTCACGTTCTCTTCGCCGTCCCAGTTCTCCGTCGCGCCGTAGGTCCGCAGCGACTCCACTTCGTGTCCCGGTCCGTGTCGGCGCCAGATTGGAACGATTCGGCCGTCGCTGAAGAACTCGTACGAGATGTTGTAGTTGTACGGTCCGAACTGGGCTCCCGAGTGGAAGTCGACGCTCCCCCGTCCCTGAGCCCCGGTGTGGTAGTGGGTGCGGAACTGGAATCCGGACGGATGCCCTCGCCGTTCCGGATAGTCGATCTTTCCGAGTTGACCCGGCCCACCGAACGGAATACTGTGAATGTCCCAGTACAGGTGGTGGCCGGTGAAGACGGGCTCGTGATCGGGGAAGAACCAGTCGACCGTGTTTCGACCTTCCCGCGGCGGTAAGTTATAGCCCGTCGGGGTCGCCATCGCGTTCATCGTCCGGAAGACCGGTCGTCCGTTGTAATCGCCGTAGAACGTCACCCCCATCGTTTCGGGCGGCTCCCACTCGATCTGCCAGTTGTCCTGCTCGAACGACTCCTCGGGGAGCAGATCGAATCGGTGGAACCCGTCTTCGGCCGTCTTGAGCGGGCGCTGCTCGATCGGAACGGCCGGCACTTCCCCGAGGACTGTCTGATCGGCCGGAACGATCTGCCGGGCCATTTCCTGAACCGGATACCGGACGAAGTCCTCGACGAAGTGCAAGTCGACCAACTCGGGGTTTTCCGGATCGGTCACGTCGAGATAGCCGACTGCGACCGAAACCTCGTCGTCGCCGACCCCGTAGAAGATCAGCGATGAGACTTCGCCGTGCGGTCTGTCCTTCCAGGCGAAAATCTCCTCGGCCACCTTGAACACCGCCCACGTGTCTCTGTCCTGCTCGAACTCCTGGACGTCCGGGTGATCGCGCATAACCCGTACTCGCTGGAGTTCCGCGTCCGAATACTCCTCCTGCCACGACACGTCGATCGGGTCGGAGATGTTGAGTGCAACGAGTTCGTTGTGCTGCCGATCGACGAGGCCGAATACCGTCTGCCGATTCCGCGCCGTGATTTCCCAGCCCCCCTGGTCGGTTCCGCCTTCGACGGTGTAATCCGTCGGTCCCTGAATGCTGATCGCGTCGAGGTGGTTCGAGAGCGGTTCGTATCCGACGAAATTCGCAATCCACTCTCGCGCGACGCTGTTCGCTTCGGGATCCTTCAGCAGGGTTTCGACCGCCTCTTTCCGGCGGTGTATGTGGGTGATTTCGTAGTTCTCCTCGTGAAAATCACGCACCGACAGACGCTCAGCACCGGTAATTCGGTCCGTTGGGTCCGGTGATTCTCGACTCGATTCTGTTTCGGTCTCGGTTTCGCTTTCCTGTGCGCTGGCAACCCCCGGTAGCCCGAGTACCGCGGCCGCCCCGCCCGCTTTCATTACTCCCCGCCGATACCACTTCCAACCGTGCCCCTTGCCATCGTATGGCATGGTTAAATCCGGCGCCCCCCAGCAAGTTAATGGTTGTACATATATGTTATAGGACGGTGGAGAGTTGCGTAAAAGATTAGTTGAATAGTTAAAATACCAGTAGTAGCAGTCTACGAATGTTAAACTATATGGATAGATTGTAGCTATACGGAGCCGGACTGATTGACTGAACAGGGAATCCGAACCCATCTATCAGATATAAATGCCCATTCATTCAGTTTGTACACGTGATTTCTAAATTGGCAAATCCGGTTTCGATAGTAGTTTTGAATAAAGGGACTGGCCGACTCCCTAACAGTGAGCTACAGCGACAGCGCCTCGAGCACCGCGTCCACGTCCGCCGGCGTGTTGACGGCGTGGACGGAGACCCGCACGGCGTCAGGGGACGGCAGCGAACGGACGGTGATGTCGTACTCGGCGAGACGTTCGACGGTCGCCTCGGGGTCGTCGACATCGATCGTCACCAACCCCGACTCGAACTCGCGCGGACTCAGCAACCGTTCGTCCGGAACCCCGTCCTTGAGCCGCTCCGTGAGCCGTTCGATCCGATCCCGAACCGTCTCGAGGCCGACCGCTTGGAGGCAGTCGATCGCCTCGACCAGTCCGGCGTGGGGGACGGGACTCGCGGTCGCGACCTCGAACCGCCGCGCGCCGGCGGCGTACTGGTACTCGGCGGCCTCGGGATCCTCGACGCTGCGGTAGCCGATCGCGGGCGGGACGAGGTCCGGAGCGACGTCCTCGTTGACGTACAGGAAGCCGGAGCCGAACGGTGCGAGCAGCCACTTGTGGCCCGCGCCGACGACGAAATCGGCGTCCCATTCGGTGACGTCGACCGGGCCCTGCCCGGGCGCCTGCACGGCGTCGACCAGCACCGTCGCGCCAGCATCGTGGGCGATGTCGACGATCTCGTCGATCGGCAGCCGGGTGCCGTGCGTCCAGGTCAGCGAACTCACGCAGAACAGCGACGCGTCGGCCGCGGCGGCTTTCACGTCGTCGAGGTCGAGTCGCCCGCGATCGGTCTCGAGGACGCGCACGTCGATCCCGCGCTGACGCTCGAGACGCCGCCACGGCAGGACGCCCGCGGCGTGCTCGAGGTCGGTTCGGACGACGGTGTCGGCTTCGTCCCACTCGAGTGAGACCGCGCCGGCGATGCGGTTGATGCCGTCGGTCGTGCTCTCGGTCAGCGCGATTTCGTCCGGAGTGGCACCCAGCAGGTCGGCGATAGCGGTCCGTGCGTCGTCGTAGGCGTCGAGCGCCGCGGGATACATCCCCTCGTCGCCGGGGGCCGCGTACTCGTGGTGCTCGAGCGCCGATTCGGCGGCCTCGACGACGCGGCGGGGGCTCGGCCCGCTCGCGCCCCAGTTGCAGTAGACGCCCGACTCGAGGCCCGGAATCGTCTCGCGGAGTGCCGTCGGATCCATTAGCCCGTGGTTTGCACTCGAGCGTGTTTGTTCTGGCGGCGTTCGATGGTGCAGGCGGTACCGACACGCATGAGACTGCGACTGACGAGGACGGATCGTCACCGAGACCGGATGAGGAGACTGACGGTCGCGATTGCGGACCGAGGGACAAAACGGGGAACGGAGCCATGGAGCGTGTGACAGGGATCCTGGCTCCACGAGATGCCACGGGCCGGACGAGCAAAACCTTGTCTACTCGGCGCCGGACCGGCCAGCCGATTCGAGACAGCCGCGCTTGCGCTCGTCAGCTACCAGCCGCGCCTACTTTCGAATGACAGTGCCGCCCGCAGTCCTGACCACGACCTCTCCGTTCGTCGGGTCGAACGTAATCGATCGTCCGGCGCTGCCGCCGACCTCGACCGCCCGAACGGGAATTCCGTGGGCCTCGAGCAGCGCCTTCGCGGCGGCCACGTTCTGGTCGCCGATCGATCCGCCGGCGCCGCTGAACTCGATCATCGTCGCCCCGCCGACGAGTTTCGCCCACGACCGGTCCGCGACGCCGCCCTCGCGCTCGAACTCGTCGAGCATCGCCTCGAGGCCGGTGTCGGCGAACTTGGCGTCGGGTTCCGGACGGTCCCGCGAGTCGGACTCGGGGAGCATGAAATGCAAGAGGCCGCTCACTTCGTGGTCGGGATCGTGGAGCGCTACGGCTACGCACGATCCCACGCCGCTCGTCTTCAGCGGTCGGGTTTCGCCGGTGACGGCGTACTCCGCGACTCCGACGGGTATGCACTCGTATTCACTGTCGACCACGGAATCACCTCGTCTTCGGTTTCCGGTCCCATCCCCGACCGCCCCCTTGAGTGCATAGTCGCGGTTGCTCTGTGGTAGCCTTTCCGGCCGTCACCCCTCCCCGGCGGGCCGGGCGAACGGCCGCCGTCAGTGATCGCCGGCGGTAACACTGCGTGCGCCGCTACTGACTCGAGAATTGCTGCTGGTCGGCGGCCGGATCGAGTCAGAGTTCGCCGCGCAGTACGATCTCTTCGCCGACCGACTCGAGCATATCCTCGGTGACGATGTAGTCTTCCTCGTCTTCGCCCTCCCAGCCGAGCGACGCCAGCGCCTGTTCGGCGAGCGACGGGTTCGGGTCGACGTAGGCCCGTGAGCCGTCGACTTTCGCAACGATACCGAGTTCTTTGCCTGCCGCGTCAACGACTGTCTTTCCGACTTCGTCGTTCGTTAACGGTGCCGTCATACCCGACGGCTACGACGAGACCGAGGGTAAACGCTGGCCCGTCCGCTGCCGGCCGCACGATTGACTGCAAGGGAATAGTACAAACCCGTGTCCGACGTGGGCCCGAAAGGAGGCTCCGGCGACCGCGCGGACGACGGGCGACCGCGTTCGGGAGGTCCCGTGGATCACTCTACCCAACCATGACCCAGACACTCGAAATCAGCGACGACCTGATGGACCGACTCGAGAGCCACTGCGAGGAGGGCCAATCCCCCGAGGAACTCGTCGAGGAGTTGGTCTCGGTGTACGAGACCGAGGGCACGTTCCTGCAAGAGGGGTACTCGGAGTAGTCGTCGCGATGGGGTTCAACGTGCCGATCGGCGGCTAGTAGCCAGTGCGGTAGTCTCGTCTTCGCAGAGCGTCGGCGTGTAATCGAACCGTCGCGAGCGCGTCCCACGTCGATCGAGGGGACGTATCGAGTCGCGAATCGGGAATCGAAATCGGGATCGGGAATCGAAATCGGGAACGACGAAGTAGTGTAACTCCGCGGAGCTGCAGTCAGTCCTCCATCACGGTGTCCTCGTGATCGCGGTCTTCTCGCAGGTGTTCGACCGCGTGGAGTTCGACCACCGGAACGACCTTGGAGACGAGCAGGAAGATCAGCGTCACCATCCCGATCGTACCGGTAACGGAGGCGAGTTCGATCAGGCTCGGCACGTACACCCCGGGCGTCGCGGCGTAGATGTCGAACGCGGGGTGGAAGAACCCCTCGATGACGAACAGCACCTTCTCGAGCAGCGTCGCGGTGAGGACCGCGAGCGAGGCGACGATGGCGCGCCGCTTGGAGAACAGGGACGGACGGATCGTCTGGGCGAAGATGTACGCGAGGACCCCGCCGACCAGCGTCATCGAGAGGATGTAGAACGGTTCGGACAGCGTCGCCTCCCAGGTGTGGCCGAGTCCGGTGGGCGGCGAGAACGTCCCGGACGTGATCTGCTGGAGCTGCAGCCAGAGGAACAGGAGACAGAAGAAGCCGAGCCACAGGAGCAGCCCCCGGAAGATGTCGTCGGTGATGATGTGCTCCCAGTCGTAGGCGCGACGGAACGAGTACGAGATGATGATCACGCCGCTGATCGCCGAAGTCAGCGCGATCATGAGGAACTGCGGTCCCTGCACGCCGCCGAACCAGCGCGGATAGGTCGGGAGGAGCGCGAACAGCCAGGGGATGACGCCCCCGTGAAGCAGGAGCGGGGCCATGATGATGACCGCCAGCGCGAGCCACCAGACCATCCGCTGGACGATCTCGTCTTCGCGCTCGGTGTAGCCGATCGTCAGGATCTTGTAGATCGGCTCGAGGGCGTCCGGCAGGTCGTCGCGCAGTCGATTGACGTCGTACCGCAGCGTCAGCGAAAGGTAGGTTGCCGTCAGCACGAAGTACGCCGTAATGACCGTCACGTCCCACACCAGCGGTGAGTTGTTGACCGTGATGTGGTAGTGACCGACGACGCTCGTCACCATCCGATCGGGTCGGCCCAGGTGGACGATGATGTAAAAGCCCGCAGCCGAGAGGCCGCCGATCGTCATCAGTTCGGCGAGGCGAGCGATCGGCATGTATCGGTCCATACCCAGCAGTCGGACGGCAGCCGACAGGATGATTCCGCCGTGGGCGATCCCGACCCACCAGATGAACGCGCCGATGTAGATCCCCCACGTGACGCCGCCGCCGGTCCCCCAATCGGAGAGTCCGGTGACGGCCATGCCTTCCGCGAGCTGGTAGGTCCAGCCGACGAGAAAGACGACGAACGCGAGGGTAGCGACGGCGGCTACCACGAGGTACTTCGTCGACGGACGGCCGATCGGCCGGACGATGTCCGCTCTGCTCGGCGTTTTCGTACTCATGTGCGAGGTTCCCACAAGCATACCTCGGCTACGCATTTCGTTTCTCAGGGTGCGTACGCAAGCACCCCTTCGGTCCGTCGCGCCGCCCCGCGGTCGCACTCGAGTGTCCGGTGCGGACGCGAACGAAATCATCGGTGACGGGATCGGAAATCGACCAGCGAAAAGACGGATCGATTCGGTTCGGCCGTTCTTCTTACTGTTCCTGTGCGGGTGCGAGTTCGTCGAGATCGACCTGCTTCTCGAGCAGGACCTCCTGCTGGTCGGCGACCTCGCGCTGTTCGCGCATGAGCTGCTTGAACTTGCTCTGGGGCGAGAGATCGCCGATGAGGACGCCGCCGACGATCTTGCCGTCCTTGAAGGCGATACGGCGCCACTCGGTGTCGCTGTACTTGCGCTCGGCGTACTCGTCGCCGAGCGTCGGGTGGCCGAAGGAGAGGAACGGGAAGTCGAAGTGCGTGATGGAGTAGGAGGAGACCCACTCGAACTCCTCGTCCTCGGCGTCGGCGGCCATGTTGACCGCGGCGACACGGCCCTGCTCCTTGGCCGAGCCCCAGGAGCCGTTCTGGGCCTGCTCGCCGAGCAGCACGTCGTAGAACTGAGTGAGGTCGCCGGCCGCGTAGACGTCCTCGAGGTTGGTCTGCATGTACTCGTCGACGACGATGCCGTTGTCCTGCTCGATACCGGAGCCGCGCAGGAACTCGGTGTTGAACGTCAGCCCGATGGCGACGCCCGCCCAGTCGCACTCGTAGCGCTCGCCGTTCGGGTCGATCGCGGCTTCGACGTGGCCGTCGTCGTCGACCTCGAAGCGGTCGACGCCGCTGTTGAAGACGGGCTCGACGCCCTTGTCGCGCATGCCGTTGTGCATGATCTCCGCGCCGTCGCTCGAGAGCGCGTAGCGCCACCAGCGGTCGCCGCGCATCAGGTACTTGCCCTCGATACCCTGGGCGCCACAGACCGCCGCGAAGTCGATGCCGAGCAGACCGGCGCCGACGATGACGGCCTTTTCGGAGCCTTCGGCGGCCTCGCGAATGCGTCGGGCGTCCTGGAAGGTCCAGAAGTGGTGAATGCCGTCGGCGTCGCTGTTCTCGACCGGTAGCTGGGTCGGGGTGCCGCCGGTCGCGATCAGGAGCTTGTCGTAGCCGATGTCCTCGCCCTCGTGGGTGTGGACGGTCTTGTCGTCGGTATCGACGGACGTGACGTGGGTATTCAGGGAGAGGTCGATGTCGCGCTCGTCGTACCACTCCTCGTCGTGGATCGAGATCGGCGCCTCGGGAAGCTTGCCTTTCGCGTGTTCCTTGATGAGAATGCGGTTATACAGTGCTTCCCCTTCATCGGTGATGACGGTAATCTTCGCGTCCGGATCTTCCTCCCGGAGGGTCTCGGCAGCCGAGCTGCCAGAGATCCCGTCACCGATGATGACGTACTCTGTCATATCCGGACCGTTCGTAATGCGGGTTAAAGTGGGTTGCTATCTCGTCTATTTTGACTGGCTCGCTGAACGGTCCAAACGATTGTCCGATTCGACTGCACAGGGGGCAGGAATCATATAATTTGACGGGTCATACGACGGGCTATTTATACCAGCAAGTATTGCCCCCACCGGCGACCCCAGTTGTCGACGAACTGGCCATTTGCTCGAGCACGCGGCGCGTCGTCGCAGTCGATACCCGCCGCGCCTACGTTGTTGTCCGAACCGCTCTTTACGTCGCCCGCCGTACGACGGGGTATGAAACTTCGGCAGAACGCACGTCACTTCGCCTCGCGGAAGGCACTCGAGACGCCGGTCGTCCGCTCGGTCGCCAAATCCGGCCTCGTCCGCATGCACACGAAGGTCTTCCTCGGCAAGGCGGATCCGGACCACGCAGACGAGCGGGAGGAGCACCTCGACGGCCTGTTCGATGCAACGGTCGACACCTACCTGCGCGCGCTTCAGGACGGCTACTCGGAGGCCGAAGCCCGCGAGATCACTCACATCCAGGCTAACTTCGACTTCTACAACCACGGCTGGACCGAGATGATGGAGTTCCCGGGCGACGAACTCGAGGACCACTACGACCGCTATCGAGAGTTCTTCGAGCGGTGGGACATCACGATCGACGACCCGCTGGGACAGTTCGAACCCCGCGGCGGACTCCCCGAGGCCCCGTCGACGCCCGAGAAACTCGAGAACCCCGAGCACCCCCACGCGGAGGGCGGGTTCGCCGACGACGTCTACGTCGAGAACGAGGAGGGCGAACTCGTCGTCGGCGGGCAGGACGAACCCGACGACGTCGACATCTCGCAGGCCGTCGGGGTCGGCGAGGACGACGCCGATTCGGACGGCGATCAAACGGCCGCCTAGTCTCGAGCGGCGACGCGACCGGCGGGGACGGTGGCTAACGCTTATTACTACGTACGGCGAAATAGTAAGTAAGAAGTAAATAGTTTCTCTCCGACATATTTTTGGAAGAGCCGCTGGTATTCCGTTCCTCGGAGGAGCTCCGAGAGTGACAGCACATTCCTACGAGGGAACGATCGACTGGACGGAGTACTGGAGCGACGCTGACGAGAGCGAGCGAAAAGCCGCGAGCGCGAGCGCCGTCCACCTGCTCGAGCCGCTACGCGAATTCTTCGCCGAGAGAGGGATTCCGGACGCGTACGCGGACGTCGGCTGCGGTCCGGGGGCCGCGGTGTTCGAGGTCGCAAAGCGGTACCCGGAGGCGACGGTTTTCGGATACGACGCCGCCGAACCGGTCCTCGAGGAGAACCGGCGACGCGTTCGACGGGGGGGAAGCGGCCGTGGCACCGGACGCCGACGTCACGTTCGAGCGAGCCGTCCTCCCCGAGTTCGACCCCGACCGGCAGTTCGACGTCGTCTCCTCGTTCTACACGCTCTGTTACGTCGCGGACGTAGAGCGGGCACTGCAGAACCTGTTCGATGCGGTCGTGCCCGGCGGATACCTGCTCATCACGTATCACAACGAGTACGCGCAGTCGATATTCGAGTCGATCGCCGAGTCGCCGACCGACTATCTGGACGAAACGTCCGCTTGGGATCCTGACCACTTCGCCGAACGGTTCGAACTCGTCATCGGCGGCGAGAACCTCCTCTCGTACCGACGAATACGGGACGTGCTCGGATCGTGGCCCCAGAGCGTCTGGTCGGTCGCGGAAAACGCCGAGCGGTACGACGCGTGGCGGCAGAACCCGTTCGTATTCGTCCCTAAGCCCGAGCGGTGAGCGGCCTCGTCCACAGTTCCAAGCGGCTAAGTGCGCGGAGCGTGCGGTTCTAACGAAGAATCGAGCATGGACGCGAACGATCGTTCGATAGCCGGCTTCACGATGGCCGGGCACGCGCTGGTTCACTGGTTCGAGACGTCGATCCCGATCTTTCTCGTCGTCTGGCTGAACGAGTTCGATATCGGCGTCGCGCTGTTCGGCCTCATCGTCGCCCTCGGCTACGCACCCTTCGGCGCCGGCGCACTACCCGGCGGCATCCTCGCCGATCGGTACGGCCCGAAGCGGCTCATTCTGGCCTGTCTCGGCGGAATGAGCGTCGCCTTCCTACTGCTCTCGGTCGGCACCTCGATCTACGCCGTCGCCGTCGGCCTGATCCTGTGGGGCGTCGCCGCGAGCGTCTACCACCCCGCCGGCCTCTCGCTGATCAGCACCGGCGTCGCGGAACGCGGGACGGTCTTCGCCTGGCACGGCATCGCCGGCAACGTCGGCATCGCGCTGGGTCCGTTCGTCGCCGCCACGCTGTTGATTTTCCTCGAGTGGCGACTCGTCGCGGCGATCCTGGCCGTTCCCGGGCTGCTGGCCGTCCTCTACGGACTCACGGCCGACTTCGATCCGACCGCGGCCGTCGACGGCGGCGTTGAGGCCGGTGCGGACGAGGCCCTCTCGCTGTCGGATCTCCTGACGAACTCCCGGACGCTGTTCGCGAGCGCCTTCGCGCTGATCTTCGTCATCGTCGCCTTCGAGGGACTGTACTACCGCGGGATGCTCACCTACCTCCCCGAGATTCTCCACAGCGCACCCGCGATCGAGGGGCTGCCGCTCCCGACCGACCTCGAGGGGATCGAGCCGAGTCGCTACATCTACGTCGGTCTCCTGATCGTCGGCATGGCGGGCCAGTACGCGGGCGGCAAGCTGACGGATCGCGTCGATCCCGAGCGCGGCCTCGCCGCGATCTTCGCGGTTTTCGTGGTGCTCGCGCTCGCGTTCGTCCCCGTCGTGGAGCTGGGACTGGGCGCGATCGTCGCGCTCTGTGGCGTCTTCGGCTTCTTCCTGTTCGCGATCCAGCCGTTCTACCAGGACGCCGTCGCCGTCTACACGCCGGCCGACACGCGGGGACTCTCCTACGGCTACACCTACCTCGGGGAGTTCGGCATCGGCTCGGCGAGCATCGCCGTCGGCGGGTTCGTCCTCGAGACGTTCTCCACGACGGGATTCTTCCTGACGATTGCGGGCTTTGCACTCGCCGGAACCGTCCTCTCGGCGGGGCTGCTCGCCGGCCTCGACCGGTTCGTCGATCCGGAGCGGACGGTCGACGCGAAGGCTGACGACTGAGGGAAAAGTCGCCGCCGTCGTTCGCTACCTTTTTGGCCGCACTGTGGCAAGCACTGGCCATGCTCACCGTGCGGGCACCAGCGACGAGCGCGAACCTCGGGAGTGGCTTCGACGTCTTCGGCGTCGCTCTCGGCACGCCCGCCGACGTCGTTCGGGTCGAGCGCGCGCCGGAAACGACGATCAACGTCACGGGGGCCGGCAGCGAGTACATCCCCGAGGATCCGGCGCAAAACACCGTCGGCGCGGTCGCCGACGCGCTCGACGCACCGGCCCGCATCCACATCGACAAGGGCGTCCGCCCCTCCTCGGGCCTGGGCTCCTCGGCCGCGAGCGCGGCCGCCGCGGCCGTCGCGCTCAACGCCCTCTACGACCGCGGCTACTCCCGCGAGGAACTCGTCCCGATCGCCGCGGAGGGCGAGGCGCTCGTCTCCGGCGAAGCCCACGCCGACAACGTCGCCCCCTCCCTGCTGGGCGGGTTTACCATCGCGACCGACGACGGCGTCACGCAGGTCGACGCGTCGATCCCCGTCGTCGCCTGCCTCCCCGAGACGGCCGTCTCGACGCGCGACGCGCGCGCAGTCGTCCCCGACGAGGCGGCGCTCGAGGACGTCGTCGACACCGTCGGGAACGCCGCTACGCTGACGGTCGGGATGACCAGGGACGACCCCGAACTCGTCGGTCGCGGGATGGAAGACGCGATCGTCACCCCGAAGCGAACGAGCCTGATCGACGGCTACGAGCAGGTTCGCACCGCCGCTCTCGACGCGGGCGCGACCGGCGTCACCGTCAGCGGCGCCGGCCCGGGCGTGCTGGCGGTCTGTCACCGGCGGGATCAGCGCGCGGTCGCGTCGGCGATGCTCGAGGCCTTCGAGGCGGTCGGCATCGACAGCCGGGCCTACCAGACCCGCGTCGGCGAGGGCGCGCGGCTGTACCGGGAGTGACGCCGATCCTCTCGAGGCGACCCCGATGTGATGGAGACCGAAGCCGGAATCGACGCCGCGCTCGCGCTGGTTTCTCTGATCGCGTTCGCCGTGATCGGGATACTCGTCGACGCGTCACTGTCGATTCTCTATTTGGGCTGTGGTGCCGCCGCAACGATCGCGTTCGAAATAGTCGCGTCTCGCGACCCCGACCGGATTCGACGGTACTGGGAGCGACGGCCCGTCCAACTCGCGTCGCTCGCGCTCGCGATCGGCGGCGCCGCAGTCGGCGCGCACCTCGCACCGACGGTCGCGGTGTCGCTGTGCGTGGGGGCGGTAAGTGCCTATCTCCTTCTGCTCGCAGCGATCCAGGCCAGGATAGTGCCGCCACTGCGGAGGTGGTGGAGATGACTACGCCGGGGTTAGCGGCGGGTCGGCCGTCCTCCCGGCCATCGGCGCGCGTAAACGCGCGGGAGGGGATCGACGTTGGTCCCGCGGACGTTCGCCGGCACCGTCGACACGCGGGTCGAGACGCCGGCCGGGAGCGGTCCGTACGGCACCGTCGAGACCGCAGTCGGATTCTTCGACACCGGCCGACGACCGGCGTAGCCCGTCCCGCGCTGTTTGGACGCGTAGAGGTCCTCGAGCGCCGCGTGGTCCTCGAGGGCCGCGTTCCGCGCCGGTTCGATGCCCTTGATCGCCTGCTGTTGGATCGCCGCGCGCCGCGCGTCGGGCGTGATCTCGTCGACGAACGCCTCGAGATCGGCCATCGCCTGTGACTCGCCGCCGGTCCCCTCGAGCGCACTGAGATCGACGACGTCCTCGAGTTCGGCCCTGAGTTGGGCCGTCTCGTTGCGAAACGCGAGGAGGTCGACGCTGTTCCACAGCTCCCGCAGGACGATCGCGCGTCGGATCGTCCCGAAATCGAGCGCGAGATCGAGGTCGCGCTCGCGGATCGCGGCCGGGATCCCAGCCGGATCGACGAGGTCCACCAGCGCGGCCGTGTCGACGGCCGCCGGGAACCGCTCGAGATCGATCGTGCCGAGGACGTCCTCGAGTGCTGCGACGACGTCCAGCAGTTCGGCCGCCGTCGCCGACAGCGTCTCGTCCGACTCGCCGTCGGCGTCCCGGAGCAACCGCTCGGTGGTCGGTTCGAGGAGATCGAACAACTGCTCGAGGGTGGACGGTGACGCTGCGCTATTCATAGCGACGGTACGCTTCGCGAGGAGAAAACGACCGCGCCTACCGCTCCCGGGTCGCCCGTCGGCAACGCGTCCGGAACCACTGAGTGTCGCAGCCGCGGCTCTCGACGGACGACGTCGTCGCTCCGGTCGTGAGCGAGAAAGAAAACGACCGATAGCGATCGCGTCAGGGCCAGAGTCCGCGCGCCTCGTGGGCGCGGCCGATCCGATCGAGCGCGACGATGTACGTCGCGTCCCGCCAGGTCACGCCGCGCTCGTCGACCTCCGTCCGGACCGCGTTCCAGGCCGCTTCCATCTCGGCCTCGAGTTCGCTGTTGACGCGCTCGAGCGACCACGAGCGGCGGTTGATGTCCTGGAGCCACTCGAAGTAGCTCACCGTGACGCCGCCCGCGTTCGCCAGAATATCGGGGATGACCGGCACGCCGCGTTCGGTCAGGATCGCGTCCGCGGCGCTGGTCGTGGGGCCGTTCGCGCCCTCGACGACGAGCGAGGCGTAGATGTCGTCGGCGTTCGCCTCGGTGATCACGTTGCCGATCGCGGCCGGGATCAGCACGTCAACGTCGAGTCGCAGGAGCTCGTCGTTAGTGATGATCTGGTCCGCGTGGGCGTTCGCGTACTCCGTGACGGCTTCGGGTTCCTCGTCGTGGGACGGAATCTCCTGAACCGGGATGCCGTCCGGGTCGTAGGCGGCGCCGTTGACGTCGCTGATCGCGACGACCGTCGCGCCCCACTCGTCGAGCAGGCGCGCGGCGTTCGCGCCGACGCTGCCGAATCCCTGGACGGCGACCGTCGTCTCCTCGAGAGGCTGGTCGTAGTAGTCACAGGCCTCGCGGGTGATGATCGCGACGCTGCGACCGGGGGCCTCCTCGCGGCCCTCGCTACCGCCGACGACCGGCGGTTTGCCGGTGACGACGCCGGGGAGCGTCTCCCCCTCCTGCATGCTGTAGGCGTCCATCAGCCAGGACATCGTCTGCGGGTCCGTCCCCATGTCCGGCGCCGGAATGTCCTTGTTCGGCCCGATGGCGTCGCGAATCTCCTGGGTGAACCGGCGGGTGAGCCGCTCGGTTTCGGCCTCGCTCAGGTCCTTCGGATCGACGACGATACCGCCCTTCGCGCCGCCGAAGGGGATGTCCATCACCGCGCACTTCCAGGTCATCCACATCGAGAGGCCGATACACTCCTCGCGCGTCACCTCCGGGTGGTAGCGCAGTCCGCCCTTGAACGGCCCGCGCACGCTGTCGTGCTGGACCCGATAGCCGGTATAGACCTCGAGCGAGCCGTCGTCGCGCTCGATCGGGACGTTCACCTCGTGGACGTGGGCCGGGTGTTTCAGTCGCTCGACGACGTTCGGATCGAGCGACAGGTGATCCGCGGCGTGCTCGAGCTGCCGAAGCGCCGTTTTCTGCGCCGATTCTTCGTCGACTGGTTCCTCGTCCTCCCCCGCTGGGACGTCTGCCGCTGTTGCGTTCGAAGCCATGTAGATCGATATCGATAGGTACGGTTACTCGAGAGAATTCGCCCGATTCTGGATCCCTGCCCCGCATTCCGGGCAGTTGCCCGGATGTTTGCTGGCCGTGATGAGCTTCCCACACCGGAGGCACTCGTACGTGGATTCCGTCTCGGAATCCGCTGTTGCGTCGAACATCACCGCCGGCTACGATACGGATATTTATAGTATTTATTCTATTATGTGACATAATGTACCTTATATGGATTAAGGTGCCATTGGGATCTCGAGTCGGTCCTAACACAGAACTCACGGAGACGGTCGAGAGACGAGGGCAATCGACTCGAGACGCTGTAACGAAGCGGGTACCGAACGCTCGAGTAGTGAGAAAGAGCGGGGGGAAAGCTCAGAAGGGGAGGAAGATTCGTCGCAGTTCTAGACGCCGCGGCCCTGCAGCTGTTCCTCTTCGGGGAGGTCGGCGTTCGCGTCGCCTTTCATCCCCTTGCCGAGGTTCTTCGAAATTTCGGCGAGCGCCTCGGGATCGTCCCAGTTGTTCGTCGCCTCGACGATCGCTTCGGCCATCGCGGGCGGGTTCTCCGCGCCGAAGATACCGCTGCCGACGAAGATGCCGTCGCAGCCGTGGTGCATCATGAGGGCGGCGTCGGCCGGCGTCGCGATCCCGCCGGCGGCGAAGTTGACGACCGGCAGCCGGCCCATCTCCGCGGTCTCGTGGACCAGTTCGGCGGGCGCCTCGATCTCGCGGGCGAAGGCTTCCCGCTCCTCGTGGGTCATACCCTCGATCTTGCGGATCGCGCCCTTGATGTTGCGCTGGTGGTGGACGGCCTGATTCACGTCACCGGTGCCGGCCTCACCCTTCGTACGGATCATCGCCGCGCCCTCGTCGATGCGCCGGAGGGCTTCGCCGAGGTTCCGCGCGCCGCAGACGAAGGGTGCGGTGAACTCGCGCTTGTCGATGTGGTAGGCGTCGTCGGCCGGCGTGAGCACCTCGGACTCGTCGATCATGTCCACGCCGACGGCCTCCAAGATTTGGGCTTCCTTCGTGTGCCCGATTCGGGACTTGCCCATTACGGGGATCGAGACCTCCTGGACGATCTCCTCGACGTCCGCGGGGTCGGCCATCCGGGCGACGCCGCCGCGCTTGCGGATGTCGGCGGGGACGGCCTCCAACGCCATGACGGCGACCGCACCGGCGTCCTCGGCGATGCGAGCCTGTTCTTTATTGACGACGTCCATGATGACGCCGCCCTTCTGCATCCGAGCGAAGCCGCGCTTGACGAGATCGGTCCCCCGGCGCAGTTCCTCGAGGTCGGCATCAGCGTCGGTCGTATCTGCCATAGTGCGGCGTTAGGATCGATCGCACTTACGCGTGTCCTTTACGGCGACGCCGGCTGGTGCGTTCGGATGCGCCGACGCCGCGTTCGGACTCGAGGCTCACTCGACGGCGTCGCCGGCTTCTAACCGTGCTCGAACGTCCGCGCCGTACAGTCGGGCGATCGGGCGTCGCCAGAGCCCCAGCTCGGACGCCAGTTCGGACGCGACACACAGGTTCGCGCCGACGGGCGACCCGATCGCGATCTCACCGCGGATTCGAGCCTGCGCGCGGTGGAGAGCTCCGTCCGTGATGCTGTAGCTCCGAAGCGTCAGATCTCGTCGTCGGCCGCCGATCAGCGGGCGTAGAACCTCGAGTCGTACCGCGAGGTCGTCGCCGTCTCCGGCATCGTCACCGCGGCTGCCGTCCCGCCGGCTAACGGCGATCCGCATCCCCCGCGGCGTGTCGGCGACCGTGAGGGCGACCCGCTCCTTCGGATACCCCCAGATCTCGCGGCCGAGCGCGACCGACGCGTCGGTCGTGACGGGAAGCCAGTGGACGTAGCCGCCGAGTTCGCCGTCGAGGGCCTGCGCGAGCGGGACGGACGTGCGGGCGCCGCGGACCGCCGGGACGATGACGGCGAACTCGTCGTAGGGCTCGAGACCGGCGCCGTCGCCGGCTTCGTCCCCGCGGCCGACCCGTCGGTACCGGATGCCGACGAGCGCGACGCAGCCGATCCCCGGTGCGATCGCCAGCGGCTCGAGTGCCGACGGGAGCGCCGCCTCGAGCCGTCGTCGACGAGCGGGGACGACGACCCCGCCCATCGCGAACGAAAGCTCGAGGGGCAGCGAGACGGTGTGGCCGGTCGAGAGGCGCACGCGCGATCGATCGCCGTCGGAGCGCGACGTGGTGTGGGGAGGGTCGGCTGACATGGGTGTGAGTACGGAGACGGGCGAACCGACGACGCCCAGCCCGTTAGTTCGACGGGAAACCGAGTACCGGATTCGGACGCCGATACCGCTACCGTTTTGCTCCCCCCGTTCGTCGCGCCTGACGAACACGATGAGCACGTCGACCGGGCTGCCGGACCGCGATCCGCTGCCGACGTACCTCGCACCCGTGCCGAAGACGCTCGAAGATCTAGGGCTTCGATTCGCGTGGCTGGTCGTCGCGATCAACCTCGCGGGGACGGCCTTCGGCTTCTGGTACTACTCGGGCCAGTTCGCGCACACGCCGACCGCGATGTGGCCGTGGGTGCCCGACAGCCCGATGGCAACGTTGCTGATCGCGCTGGCGATCGGCTGCTGGAAACTGGGGCGCGAGCAGCCGTGGCTCACGGCGCTGGCGTTCTTCGGAAACATCATCCTCGGGCTGTGGACGCCGTACACGCTGCTGGCGTTCGCCGACGCCTACAGCTACCTCCACCCGCTGATGTACCAGTTCCTCTTCTGGAGCCACCTCGCGATGGTCGTCCAGGCGCTGGTGCTCCACCGCATCTCGGACTTCCCGGTGTGGAGCGTCGCCGTCGCGCTCGTCTGGTACGGAAGTAACCTCGTCGTCGACTACTTCGTGCCGATCGTCGGCGAGCCCCACCACACGTTCATCCCCGTCGCGCGCGAGACGCCGATGTTCCTCGGCGCGGACGCACTCGGCGTCATCGCCGCCGGTGAAGTGACGTTCACGCTGCTCGCACTCTTTCTCGCGCTCGCCATCCGCGCCGAGAAGCTCGCACTTCGGGTCGACGGCGGACCGGCGACAACCGGCGGCTCGTAAGCCGGCCAAAACCAGCCGGGAGCAACGTCAGAAAAGCCGTAATGAGGTATACGACAGCATCTGACGGAGTGTCAGCCCGAGCGCCACACGTTTATTGATCTGTCGCTAGAGTGGTCCTATGGGAGTTCCCGGTCCCGCTCCGGACGTCACGCTCGAGGACGTCCGGAACGTCGTCGCCGAGTCCGAGCAGCCCGGCGCGCCGATCACGGCCGGGGAAGTCGCCGACCGACTGACGTGTAGCACTCGTGCGGCCCGGGCCACGCTGCGCGAACTGACCGAGAGCGGCGAGTTTCGAACGAAGCAGATCGACGGGACCCGCGTCTGGTGGCGGCCGGCGGAACGGTCGACTGACGACCCGAACGAGCGGAACGAGCGAAACGAGCGAGCAGACCGAGACGTATCTCCGGGACTCGAGGAGTCCGACCGGCAACGCGAGGACGACCGGCCGCTCGCCGAACGCATCCTCGAGACCGTGCCGGTCGGGATCGGCGTCGTCGCGGCCGACGGGACGATCGTGCAAGGGAACGAACGACTGTTCGAGCGGCTCCCGTGTCCGGACGGCAGCTGCGAACCCGACGACGTCGACGGCTGGACGCTCTACGACGCCGACGGCGAACCGATCTCGAGCGACGACCGACCGTGGGAACGGGTCTTCGACACCGGCGAGCCCGTCGCCGACTACGAGTGTCAGGTCGAACGCGCGGACGGCGAGCGGCGCTGGCGGTCGATCACCGCTACGCCGATCGCGGGCGAAGGCGGGGACGACCTCGTCGTGCTTTCGATCGACGACATCACCGACCGGAAAGAACGCGAACGGCAACTCCGTCGGGAACACGACCAGACCGAGAAGCTCCTCGAGACGGCGCCGATCGCGATCGCCGTCCAGACCGCCGACCGGGAGACGATCCGCGCGAACCAACGCGCCCAGGAGGCCTTTGGCCTCTCCGAGGAAGAGTTCCGCGACAACCCCGTCGATACCGGCGACTGGAAGATCTACGACGAGGACGGAACCCTCCTCGACTCGAGCGAGACGACCTCCGCACGCGCGATGAAGACCGGCGAACCGGTCCTGGACGAGGAGCTGGTCTTCGAACCGCCCGACGGCGACCGCCTGCACTTCCGCGTGAATACGGCGCCGGTCTACGGCCCCGACGGCGACCTCGAGCGGATCGTCACCGCGGCGAAGGATATTACCGAACTCAAGGCCCGGGAACGCCAACTCGAGCAGCGGAAGGCGGAACTCGAGACGGAGTTGAGCGAGATCCTCGGGCGCATCTCGGACGCGTTCTACGCGCTCGACGAGGAGTGGCGGTACACCCACTTAAACGAGCAGGCGGTCGCAATTTTAGACCGCTCGCGGGAGGACCTGCTCGGCCGGCCCGTCTGGGAGACGATTCCCGACGCGGTGGAGCCGTTCTTCCGAGAGCAGTATCAGACGGCGATGGAAACCCAAGAGCCGGTTAGCTTCGAAATCGAAGCCGCGACGTTCGACGCCTGGCTGGAGTTTGCCGTCTACCCCTCCGAGTCGGGCCTGTCGGTCTACTTTCGGGATATCAGCGAACGCAAGGCCTACGAGCAGCAACTCGAGGCCTCGAACGAGCGCTTAGAGCAGTTCGCCTACGCAGCCTCCCACGACTTACAGGAGCCCCTGCGGATGGTCACGAGCTACCTGCAACTCCTCGAGCGCCGCTATGCGGACGACCTCGACGACGACGCCGAGGAGTTCATCGACTTCGCCGTCGACGGCGCCGAGCGCATGCGCGAGATGATCGACGGCCTCCTCGAGTACTCGCGGGTCGAAACGCAGGGCGATCCGCTCGAGCCGGTCGATCTGAACGACCTGCTGGCGGACGTCCGCGAGGACCTCCGGGTCCGGATCGAGGAGAGCGACGCCGACATCGAAGCCGAGGACCTCCCGCGCGTCGACGGCGACGCCAGCCAGTTACGGCAGGTGTTCCAGAACCTGCTCACCAACGCGATCCAGTACAGCGGCGACGACCCGCCGCGGGTACGGGTCAGCGCCGAGCGAGCGGGAGACAGGTGGGAAGTCTCGGTCCGCGACGAGGGGGTCGGGATCGATCCCGACGATCAGGACCGCATCTTCGAGGTCTTCCAGCGACTTCACAGCCGCGAGGACCATCCCGGGACCGGTATCGGCCTCTCGCTCTGTCGGCGCATCGTCGAACGCCACGGCGGCGAGATTCGGGTCGACTCCGAACCCGACGAGGGAACGACGTTCTCGTTCACGCTCCCGGCGGTCGGGACGGGTGCCGCCGGCGACGACTGAGACGACTGCTGCGGAGCCAGCTATGCTCACAACTGCGCAGTAGAGCCAGCGGCGATATCGGAGCCGCCAGTCTCGTAGCTACCATAGTGGGGTTTCGATGACTCGAGCTTCCGAATCGGAAGCGGCGTACCGCTCCTATCCGGGACCGAAGGCCGCGATATCGGCGCCTACCGTCGCCAGCGCGTCCGCGGGATTCGGGTCGCTGTCGGTCAAATGCGTGTACCGGTGGTCCGGAACGCTCGAGAGCGCCGCCGCAACGGCCTCGCTGTACGTGTCGACGCCCGACTCGGTCGGCTCCTCGCCACCCCAGACGTCCCGGATGACCGTCATCGAGTCGATACGCACCTCGAGCGTTCGCGGCTCGTAGCGAGTCAACAGCTCGGCGAGTCCGAGCTGGAGGGCGACGTACTCGGCGGTGTTGTTCCCCGTTCGGGAGCCGACGGGTCGACCGAGGCGGGCGAGTTCGTCCCCCGCAGCGTCCACGATGACGGCGCCGGCACCCGCGGGACCGGGGTTACCGCGCGAACTGCCGTCGACGTAGAGGACGAAGCTGTCGCCCGTCGGCTCGGGGACGGACGGGCGGGCGAGCCCCGAGTCCAGCAGGCGCTCGAGCGCGCGGCGCAACTCGGCCGAGTCGGTCGCGGGATCGAACAGGCCGCCGTAGCCGGGGACCGCGTCGTCGATGGCGTCGGTGGCGGCCGCCACCTCGTAGCCGACGCCCGCGAGTACCTCGTCGACGAGCGCGGCGAGCGGCGAGAGGTGTTCGGACGGGAGTCGGTCGTCGGTCACGCTACCGCCCCCGTGGGACCTCGGTTTCGGGCTCGCACACCCTCTCTTTCGGGCGATCTCGTTCGCTGGTCGCACCGCTGCATAGTGGTCCTCGGTGCTCGAGCGGGAAATCGCTTCAGGTGGCGCCGGTGGCAGGCCGTGTCGAACCGGTCGTCGCCTCGTGACCGTAGGTAACTGACACAAACGGCTGCCGCATCCGGAGAGAATCAGCGTGGGAAAGCAGGTTCCGACGTCTCCCCCGGTGAAACGGGAGAACGACCGGTCCTTTGCAGGCCGTGGCGATTCCCGTCTCTAGACTCAACACCGACCATGGCCGGATTACTCCAACGAACGGCACGGGCGATCGACGATATGTGGCGCTCGATCTGGCACGAGTCGAGTCGCGCCGAGAAAATCGTGATCGCCGTTTTGCTTCTCGTCACCGGTCTGGCCATCCCGGTCCTCCCGATCGTCTGGATCGCCCGACTTATCGCCAACTGATCGACGAGTCAGCAGACGAGAGACACGCTCTGTTACTGCAAAGGAGCGCGAAACGAACGAAAATGTGAGTGTTTAGTCCTCGAGTCGGCTCTCGAGTCCGTTCAGTCCTCGAGTCGCATCCCGATCGGATCAGTCCTCGAGGATGACGACCGCCGACTCGGTCTCGATCATCTCGCCGTCACCGGAGTAGGTGCGCTCGTACTCGACCTCGAAGAGGTCGGCCTCGAGTTCTTCGCCGGCGACGCGGAGGACGCCCGCCTCGTCGTCGATTTCGTAATCCCCGCTCTCGATGCCCGAATCGATCTCGCCGACCTTCGAGCCGAACTTCGGTCCGAGCGTCGAGTAGTCGAGGTCGATCGAAGCGACTTCGGTCGTCACTTCGGGCTCCGCATCGAGCACGGTCAGCTCCTGGACGTGCATCACGTTCTGGATCGCGTCCTCGAAGCCCTCGATCGGGCCGTACACGGCAACCGACTCGAGGTCGGCGTTCAGCGGCAGCTGGTGCTCGCTCTTGTACCGCCGGAGCGCGGAGATGACCTCCATCGCGGTCTCGCCGGCCTCGAGGTCGGCCTCGTACCCCTGCGGCTCGGGCCAGTCGCGGACGTGGATGCTGTTGTCCTCGAGGTCATCCGGGTCGTCGCTGTAGACGGCCTGCCAGATCTCCTCGGTCGCGTGGGGCAGGAACGGCGCCCACAGCTCGAGGAACGTACGGTGGGCCGTCCGCAGCGCGTACTGCGTCGAGGGGTTGTCCTCGCGCCCCTTCGCGATCTCGAGGTAATCGTCGCAGAAGGTGTTCCAGAAGAACGTGCGCAGGCGGTCGCGGGCCTTCGCGAACTCGTACTCCTCGAGCTGGGCGGTCAACTCCTCGATGGCGTCGTCGAGTTCGGCGAGGAGCCAGCGGTCGATCGGCTCGAGCGCCTCGGGCTCCTCGGGCTCGCGCGGCGCGAGGGTATCGGTGAGCTTCGAGGCGTTCCAGAGCTTGCGCAGGAGCTTCTCGCCGGCGCGGAGGTCCTTCTCCTGGTAGGGGAAGTCGTCGCCGACCGCGGCGCTTGCGGCCCAGAAGCGGACCGCGTCGACGGGGTAGTCCGCGAGCACGTCGTCGGGGTCGACGACGTTGCCCTTCGATTTGGACATCTTCTCGCGGTTCTCGTCTAACACGTGGCCGTTGATCATCGTCGCGTCGAAGGGCACCTCGCCGGTGTGCTCGTAGCACTTGACGACGGTGTGGAACAGCCAGAACGAGATGATGTCGTGGCCCTGCGGGCGCAGGTCGAAGGGATACAGCTCCGGCTTGTCCATCGTGAACTCCTCGGCCTCCGCATCCCAGTCCCAGCCGGCGTTGATGAGGGGGGTCAGCGAGGAGGTCGCCCACGTGTCGAAGACGTCGTCCTCGGGGACGAACTCGTCGTGGCCGCACTCGGGACAGGCGTCGACCGGCGGCTCGTCGCTGAGCGGATCGACCGGCAGGTCTTCGCGCGCGGCCATGATCTCGTGGTCGCAGTCCGCGCAGTACCAGACCGGGAACGGGATCCCCGAGTCGCGCTGGCGGGAGATCAGCCAGTCCCACTCGAGGCCCTCGATCCAGTGTTTGTACCGGGTAAACATCTTCTCCGGGTACCAGTCCATCTCCCGGCCGGCCTCGAGGTACTCCTCCTTGTGATCGAGGAGTTCGACGTACCACTGCTTGGAGACGCGGAACTCGACGGGCGTCTCGCAGCGCTCGTGGACCTGGACGGTGTGGGAGATTTCCCAGCGGTCGCGGAGGTAGCCTTCCTCGTCTAAGTCCTCGACGATGGCCTCGCGGGCTTCCTCGGTGGACATGCCCTCGTAGTCGCCGGCGAGGTCGGTCATCGTCGCGGACTCGTCGATCGCCACGCGCAGCGGCAGGTCGTGGGCCTGGTACCACTCGATGTCCTTCTGGTCGCCGAAGGTACAGCACATGACGATCCCGCTGCCCTTCTCCATGTCCACGCGGTCGTCGGCGATGATCGGCACCTCGTGGCCGAAGATCGGGATGCGGGCGGTCTCGCCGACCAGATCCTGGTTCTCCTCGTCGTCGGGGTGGACGAAGACGGAAACGCAGGCGGGGATCAGTTCGGGTCGGGTCGTGGAGATAACGAACTCGTCGCGCGGCGCGTCGTCGCCGACCAGTTCGAACGCGATGTCGTTGAAGTGCGAGCCCCGTTCGTCGTCCTCCATCTCGACCTGCGAAATCGCGGTCTCACACTCGGGACACCAGATCGCGGGGGCTTTCTTGCGGTACTCCCGTCCCTTCTCGTAGAGGTCGAGGAAGGAAAGCTGGGAGATGCGCTGGACGCGCGGTTCGATCGTCTTGTAGGTGCTCGTCCAGTCGATCGAGGTGCCGAGCGACTGCATCTGTTCGGTGAACTCGGCCTCGTACTCCTGACAGACCTCCCGGCAGAGTTCCTGAAACTCCCGCCGTTCGTAGTCCTGATGGCGGATGTCCAGTTCGCGCTCGGTCAGCCGTTCGGAGGCGATCCCGTTGTCGTCGTAGCCGAAGGGAAAGAGAACGTCGCCGTCGGCCATTCGCTGGAATCGCGCGGCGAAGTCCTGCAGCGTCGAGCCGTAGAGGTGGCCCATGTGTAGGCTCCCCGACACCGTCGGCGGCGGCGTGTCGATCGCGTAGAGGGTGTTGGGATCCCGTTCGGGGTCGCTCTCGTAGGCGTAGACCTCCTCGTCGACCCAGCGCTGTTGCCAGCGCTCTTCGACCGCTTCGGGGTCGTAGGAGCCCTCGAGGGTCGGTTCCTCGTCGCTCGCGTCGGCTTCGGTGTCGTCCTGTTGTGCGTCCATACTCATGCTCTCACCGCCCGTGCCGGGCGTCGATTCGTCGTCCGATGAAACGTAGCGTCGTCCATTGGTGATACCAGTCGTTGCTCGGTGAATGCTGGTCGCCGACAATACATCCGTCGAAACGGGGTGGGTATGCGGGGCTACGGGGCCCCTACGAAAACCGCGCCGCGCGGGCCGTCGAACGGATCGGCCGAAACCGCGACTGCAGCGGGCATACGTACATCTTGCCCGGGGACCGGTGTTAGGTGTTTCGTCGTCCGGTCACCCGCCGGCGGCCCCGTCGCCCGCCTCGAGATCGATAATCGCCCGCGAGTCGGTGACGAATCGGAGGTCGCCGTCCAGGTACGACGCCAGCCGCTCGAGGAATCCGTCGCTGCCGCCGGCATCGGCAGCGGTGGCGAGCGCGATCCGATCGTGGTCCGTCGGGTCGTACTCGCCCTCCATGACCAGGGTGAACAGTTCGCGAGGGGTGACCGGCTCGCCGGCCTCGAGGCGCGCGACGACGTCCGAGAGCGAGGATTCGACGGTCGTCTCGACGTCGAACGTTACGTCGACCGAGACGGCCTCGTCGTCGGTCGCCGCGAGATACTCCTCGCAGCTCCTGACGGCCGGCTCGAGGACGGCCGCGAAGTCGACCCCGCGCTCCTCGAGGCCGAGGTAGGCGAAGGCGAGCATCGACCGGAGTCCGGCCCGCAGTTCCTCGTCCTCGCCGGTCGCGACACCCTCGAATACCTGCCGACGGTCCTTCTCGGGCAGCGTGTGCAAGAAGAGGTCGAAGTCCAGCACGCCGGCTCGGATCCGGTTGCGGATCCGGGCCTCCGCGTTCCGTTTCGACTGGTCGTGGCTCATCTCGCGTTCGCCGAGGAGGTAGGCGCGATCCGCGGGCGAGAGGACGCCGCGGTCGCGGTCGATATCCGTGTTCATAATCCGAAATCGATTATACGACAGCGGTTTCCATCCGAACCGTTATGAGCGGTCCGGTTGCACCCGCTGACAGTGACCGAACGCGATCCCGACCGCGAGCGACGACCGAGCGGCGCTCTCGCCGACCGATACGCAGCGACCGTCGTCTCGCACGGGCGGCTGGTCGTCGTCCTCGTCCTGTTGCTCACCGCGGTCGTCGCGGCGGGTGCGGCGATCGGCGAGTCCGAGGACGGCGAAATCGGCCAGTTCGAAACCGACTCGCCGGAGCAGGCGGCCCTCGAGGAGATCGAGGCGACCTACGGGACCGACGACGCGGTCGTCGCCCAACTGGTCGTCCGCGACGAGGGCGGGGACGTGCTCACGCGGGAGTCGCTGCTCGAGGGGCTGCGGCTCCAGCGGGAGTTCCGCGATGATCCCGAGTCGAACGCCACGCTGGACGAGCGGGGGTTCGTCGGCCTCGAGAACGTCGTCGGGACCGCCGCCGTCTTCGAGGACCGCGCGGCCGGGGCGGACGGCCCGCCGGAGCGGAGCGAGCCGACCCTCGAGGAACAGATCGCGGCGCTCGAGTCGCGCTCGGACGACGAGGTCGAGGAGCTACTCGCGGACGTTCTCGACCCAGATGCTGACGGGGACGGCGCCACCGCAGGACCGGACGGCGAGCGTGACCCCTACGAGTTCCTCCCGGCCGATTACGAACCGGGCGACACGTCGGCCGACGCGCGGATTACCTTCCTTTTTCAGGTCGACGACGGCGGCCCCGAGGAGGACCCGCAGGCCGCCTACGACGCGCAGGTAGAACTCGCCGATCGGGTCGACGAGCGCTTCGACGACGCGTTCGTCTTCGGTCAGGGGATCACCGACGCGGCGTCCTCGAGCGCCGTCGGCGACAGTTTCGCGATCATCACGCCCGTCGCGCTCGTGCTCGTGCTCGGCGTTCTCGCGTTCACCTACCGGGATATCGTCGATATCGTGATCGCGCTCGTCGGGATCGGCGTCGTCATGGCGTGGCTCGCCGGCGTGCAGGGCTGGCTCGAGATCCCCTCGAGCCAGTTGTTGATCGCCGTCCCCTTCCTGCTGATCGGATTGAGCATCGACTACGCGCTCCACGTGGTCATGCGGTACCGGGAGGCCAGAGCCGGCGACCTCGAGCGGAGCGCGACGACGGAGCGAACGGTAACTGCGGGCGCGAACGGCGGTTCGGGGCCGATCAGCCCGCGTACCGGGATGACGCTCGGGCTCGCGGGCGTCATCCTCGCGCTGTTCGCCGCCACGGTCTCGACGGCCGTCGGGTTCCTCTCGAACGTCGTCAGTCCGTTGGGCGCGGTGCGGGACTTCGCCGTCCTCAGCGGCGCGGGCATCCTCGCGACGTTCGTCGCGTTCGCCGTCCTGGTGCCGGCGCTCAAAGCCGAGGTCGACGACGTGCTCGAGACGCGGTTCGGCCGCGATCGAGCGAAGCGGCCGTTCGGGGCGGGATCGGGCGGGGCCAACCGCGTCCTCTCGCGAGCGGTCGCGATCCCCCGACGAGCTCCGCTGGCGGTCGTCCTCGTCGCGCTCGTCCTCGCCGCCGGGGGCGCCTACGGCGCGACGGGGATCGACACTGAGTTCAATCAGGCCGATTTCCTCCCCGAGGACGCGCCCGAGTGGGCCAAGTCCCTGCCCGGCCCGCTGGCGCCCGACACGTACACGATCAGCGACGACGCGGCGTACCTCGGGGACAACTTCGCCGAGCGCGGGGAGGGCAGTCGAGCGCAGATTCTGATACGCGGGGACGTCACGGATCCCGCAGCACTCGCCGCGATGGACGAGGCCGGGGGCGCAGTCGATTCGGACGGGACGATCGTCATCCGCCCGGACGGCGCAGCCGCGATCGAGGGCCCGCCGTCAGTCGTCCGCGAGCTCGCGAGCGAGAACGCGTCCGTCGCGGCCGCGGTCGACGAACGCGATACGACCGGCGACGGGCTCCCGAACGAGGACGTCGCCGGCATCTACAACCTGCTGTTCGACGTCGACCCCGATCGGGCGGATGACGTCCTCTACCCGGTCGATTCGGGCGACGGATCGGGCGGGACTCGATACGAGTCCGCACGGCTCCTCGTGAGCGTGCAGGGCGACGCGGCCGCCCAGTCGGTCGCCGACGACACCCGCGCGGTAGCGACCGAGGTCGAACGCGCCGCGGACGGGGGCTCGATCACGGCCATCGCGACCGGCGGCCCGGTGACGACGGCGGTGGTACAGGACGCGCTCCTCGAGACGCTCGTCGAGGCCTTCGCGATCACGCTGGTCGTCATCCTCGTCTTCCTGACGGGGCTGTACTGGGTCCGCCACCGCTCGTTCTCGCTGGGCGCGGTCACGCTCGCGCCGGTCGTCGCCGCGCTCGCGTGGCTGCTCGGGACGATGGCGCTGCTCGACCTGCCGTTCAACAGCGAGACGGCCGTCATCACGAGCCTCGCGATCGGACTCGGCGTCGACTACAGCATCCACGTCGGCGAGCGGTTCGTCGCGGAGCGAAACGAGCGAGAATCGCTCGAGGACGCGCTGGCCGCGACGGTCACCGGGACCGGCGGCGCGCTGTTGGGAAGCGCCGCGACGACGGCCGCCGGATTCGGCGTCCTCAGTCTGGCGCTTGCACCCCCGCTGCAGCGGTTCGGACTGGTCACGGGACTGAGCATCGTCTTCGCGTTCGTCGCCTGCCTCACCGTGCTGCCGTGCCTGCTCGTTCTCCGGGAACGGGTCCTCGAGCGGGTCGGCTGATCCTCGCCGGCCTCGCCGGCTTACCGCTCCTGCGAGTCGTTATCGGAGTGGGCACGAACCCACAGCTCGCCGATCCGGGAGAGCCGCGTTCGGTAGGATTTCCCGTGTTCCTCGCGCTCGATGTAGCCCTTTCCGCCGGGGCCGAGGCGGTCGACGTTGTAGATCACCTTCGAGCGGAAGCTGTCGGTGTACTCCTCGTTGAGTTCCCGCGCGAGCGACTCGGCCAGTTCGGAGACGGAGTCGAACTCCCCGTCCTCGCCGAGTTTGTAGAGGATGAGCTCCTCGAAGGGTTTGACGTTCGAGAAGGAGGCGACCGGCAGTTCGACGATGTGGCTGCCGTCGATCTCCTTCGCGCCGATGGTCGTCCCGCGCTCGTCGAACTCCGAGAGGAGGTCTCGGGCGCTCTCGAGCCGGGTTGCGATGCGCTCGTCCGCGACCGCATCGCCGTTCCCCGTGTCCCCACCCGCGCCGGCCGCCTCGAGATCCTCGAGCAACTCGATCTGCTCGCGCAGTTCCTCGGCGAGTTCCGTCTCGAGGTACTTCTCGGGGGCGGTGTAGTAGGTGTGGATCTGCTCGCGGTCGTCCTCGCGCTCGACCATCAGCGAGTTCGCGGCGGTCGCGAACGCGAAGCTGACGGTGCGGGGCATCGCGGCGATGTTGACCCAGACCTCGTTGCCGCGATCGAGTTCGGCGGTGATGAGGCCGTAGGCCTGCTCGAATGCCTCGTCGTAGTCGTAGACGTCCTCCAAGACGAACCGCTCGGTGCTCGCGCCCAGCAGGTTCTGGAAGTCCGTCTCGAGTTTCTCCGAGAGCCGCCGGGAGTACTCCACGTTGGCCTCGCTCCCGACGGCGCCCTCCAGCAAGATGACGCGCTCGACGTCGATCTGATCGCGCACCAGCGGCGCGATCAGCCGGTCGTAGTCGAAGCCGACCGGGACGATGTGGGTTTGCATACGTCCGGATTGGGCCGACCGACTCCTAACAGTATTGATCGAGCGAGCGCGACGGCGACGAACAACGGCTACGGCACTCGAGCCCCAAGCCCCTCGCATGACGGCTATCGACGCCGACCGCGAACTCGACGGCTCGAGTGCTGGCGGGCAGTTCCTCCGCACGGCGCTGGACCTCGCAGCCCTGAAAAACGAGACCGTCCGCCTCGAGCACGTCCGCGGGGATCGGTCGACGCCCGGCCTTCGGCACCAGCATTTGGCGGTGCTCGAGACGATGGCCGAGATCTGCGACGCCGACGTTTCGGGTTCGGAACTCGGCGCGGAGACCGTCGCGTTCGATCCGGAACTCGCCGACGGCGACTCGAGGGCGACCGGGACCGCGACCCCGCAACTCGAGGGCGGCGAGTACGCCGTCGACATCGGCACCGCCGGCAGCGTGACGCTGCTGTTCGACTCCCTGCTGCCGCTCGCGACGATCCTCGAGTCGCCGCTTCGGGTGACGGCAACCGGCGGGACCGACGTGAAGTGGTCCCCGCCGCTGGACTACTTCAGACACGTTAAACTCCCGCTGCTGCGCCGGTACGGACTCACGGCCGCCTGCGAGGTCGAACGTCGCGGGTTCTACCCCGACGGCGGCGGGCGGACGACGCTACACCTCGCCCCTTCCACGATCGAGCCGATCGAACTCGCCGAGCGCGGGTCGCTCGAGGACGTGCGAATCTATTCGACTGAATCCGAATCGCTGGCCGACAGAGACGTCGCATTTCGGCAGGTCGAGGGGGCGCTCGAACGGCTCGGGGTCGAGGAACGCGAAGGCGAGAGCGGCAGCGATCTCGAAATCGCAGAGCGGTGCGAAACCACCGCAGCGAGCCCCAGTCCCGGCTCGGCGCTCGTCGTACGGATCGACCACGGCACCGGCGTCGCGGGCTTCACCGCGCTAGGCGAGCGCGGCAAGCCCGCCGAGCGCGTCGGCGAAGACGCCGCTGACGCCGCGAACCGCTTCCTCGAGCGCGAGGACGCGGCGCCGGTCGACCGACACATGGCCGACCAGTTGCTCGTCTTCCTCGCTATCGCGGGGGGACGCGTCCGCGTGCCTGAAGTAACCGATCACGTCGCGGCGAGTTGCGAGTTGCTCGAGGACTTCGGCGCGGCGATCGAGATCGAGGGCGAGGACGGCGACCGCGGCGAGACCGACGACGCCCGCCCCGCGACGGTGACCGCCGAGCCCTCGATCGGCTCGAGTGCGAGCCGCTAACCGCAACTCGTGCGACGCCGCGGCCGTCGAGTGACAACGACACGACTTATACCGGCCCCGTCCGTTGACCGACCTATGACGCCGATCGATCCGCACGCCGGACGGAGGGATGCACCGTGAGCGATCTCGTCTCCTTCGGAGAGACCATGCTACGGCTCTCTCCGCCCGACAACGAGCGCCTCGAGGACACCGACGAGTTCGAGGTCCACGTCGGCGGCGCCGAGAGCAACGTCGCGATCGCCGCCCAGCGGCTCGGCACGTCGGCGACGTGGCTCTCGAAGCTCCCCGAGAACCCGCTGGGGCGGCAGGTCGTCGGCAAGCTCCGCCAGTACGGCATCGAGACCGACGTCGCCTGGAGCCCGCAGGGACGAGTGGGGACCTACTACATGGAACAGGCGGGCGAACCCCGCGGTACGAACGTCATCTACGACCGGCAAAACGCCGCGATCACGACCGCGAAGGCCCGCCAGTTCGACCTCGACGTGATCAAGGACGCCAACGTCTTCTTCACGACCGGCATCACGCCCGCGCTCTCGCCGACGCTGCGCGAGACGACGACGAACCTCCTGAAGGCCGCGAAGGAGGGCGGGACGACGACCGCCTTCGACTTCAACTACCGCGCCAAGCTCTGGTCGCCCGAGGAGGCCAAGGAGGTGCTGACCCAGCTGTTCCCCGGCATCGACGTGCTCGTCATCGCCGCCCGCGACGCGCAGAACGTCCTCGGCCTCGAGGGCGATCCGCGACAGATCGCCCACCAGCTGGGCTCGCAGTACGACTTCGAGACGGTCATCGTCACCCGCGGCGCGGAGGGGGCGATCGGCTGGCACGACAACGTCGTCCACGAACAGGACGTCTACGAGACGGACACCGTCTCGCCGATCGGCACCGGCGACGCCTTCACGGGCACCTTTATCGCCCGGCGACTCGACGGCGACGACGTGCCGACGGCGCTCGAGTACTCGGCGGCGGCGGCCGCGCTCAAGCGGACGATTCCGGGCGACGTCGCGCTCATCACCGAGGAGGAGGTCGAAGCGGTCGTCAAAGAGGGCGCGAAGGCGATTTCCCGGTAGCGATTCCTGCGCTTGCGTTTCGTGTGATCCGAGTTATACTACCGGCCGCCGTATACGGGGTCGGACCCGTCATTTGGACGGATTTGCCACAAGCCGTTTTACGTCCCTCTCGCATTCTCCGGACGCAATGAACGTGAACCGAGGAGCCACAGTGCTCGTTGTACTGCTCGTGGCCGCGAGTACGATCGGACTGGCCGCGGGCGCCGGTGCAGCGGGCGCAGCGACGACTCAGAGCGGAGACGGAACATCGAGTACGAGCGCCGACGGCGAGGCGTACGCGGGGACCCACGTCGACTTCGCGGTCGACGGTGACGCCATCGCCAACTACACGATCGACGGCGAGGAGGCGTTCTCCTCGGTGTCGGTTCAGTCCCAGAGCGACGCCGGTGCGGATGCCGGCCTCGGCGCCGACATCAGCCTCGAGACGATGACGGATCTGAACGGGGCGGGGCTGTCGCTCGCCGCGCAGACCGAGACCAGCGCGCAGGTCGAGGCCGAGAGCGGCGCGACGCTGTCGGCTCACGACAACCAGCGCGGCTCGCTGGTCGTCCGCAGCGGCGGCGAGAGCCAGTACGTCCAGGCCGAACTCGGCGCCGACGCAACGGCCGAACAGGACGGCGACACGGTCCGCGTCGAGACCGGCAGCAACGAGGGCGTCTTCCTCGTCGTCGGCGACGGCGAGGTCACCGTCAACGACGAGGGCGACGTTACCGCCGAACTCGCGAGCGACGCGGCGCTGACCTTCCGCTCCTACGAGGACGGCGAACGTGACGAGGACGCCGAGTACGAGGAGTCGCTGATCGCCGACGGCACGGCGGCCGCCGAGGTCCACGTCGAGGACCGCGACGGCGAGACCGCAAAGAGCGCGGTGGCCTACGGCGAGGATATCAGCGCCGAGGTCAGCCAAGCCGCCGAGAGTCAGGTCGAGATGACCGTCGAGCGCGCCCACGGTGAGGGGACGGTCGTCATCACGACCGTCTCCGAGGAAGCCGTCGGAAGCCTCGAGGACATCGACGTAACCGTCGACGGCGAGGCGGCCGTCGAAGCCTCCTCGAAGAGCGAACTCGAGGCGGCGACGCAGAACGCCGACAGTTCGCACTACATGGTCGCCCAGCAGGCCGAAGCGCAGGGTGAGGCGACGGTCTACATCGCCTTCAACCACTTCTCCGAGCGAACGGCGACGATCGACGGCTCGGACGACGGGGGGTCGACCGACGACGGCTCGAGCGACGACGAAACCGACTCGAGCGACGGGACCGACGACGAGAGCGATACCAGCACGACGGATTCGGAGACCCAGGAGGAAACCGACACGACCGACAGTGACGACGAGACGACGGACGAGGAAACCGGTGAAAGCGAGAGCGACTCCGGCGGGAGCGGCGACAGCCTCCCCGGCTTCGGCGTCGGCGTCGCGACGATCGCACTCTCGATCGCCGGACTGCTCGCGCGACTGCAGGACTGATCGCTCGAGCGGATGCTGAGCGAGTCTCGAGTCTCGAGTCCCGAATCCGAATCACGTCCGACGATTCTCCTTCTTCCTGCACGATTTCGTCAGCTCGCAGCCCGCCAGCCCACCAGCCCGCCGCATCCCGTTCTCGAGCACTGGAACGTCGGACGAACGCATTTTTGCGTCGACACCGTAGCAAGCCTATGGTCCACGTAGCCATCGTCGGCGCCTACGGGAGCGCCGGCGTCGCCGTCGCCGACGAACTCCTCGAGCGGGCCGACGAACTCGAGCCGGAGACCGCGAGCGACGGGGAGCGCGCGGGCGGAATCAAACCGGACGACGGCCTCGAACTCACGCTGATCGACGACGGCGAGCCCGGCGGCGGCCTCTGTATTCTGCGCGGCTGCATGCCCTCGAAGGACGTCCTCTCGGCCGGCCAGCACCGCTATCAGGCGCGCCACGACGACCGACTCGAGGGTGTCCCCGAGGTCGATCCCGAAGCAGTCGTCGAGCGGAAAGACGAACACATCTCGAGCTTCGCCGCACACCGCCGGAATCACGTCCACGATCTCGCCGAGCGCGAGGGCGTCGAGTTCGTCCACGACACCGCACGGTTCGTCGACGACCGCGTGCTCGAACTCGAGGACGGCGGGCGCCGAATCGAACCCGACTACGTCGTCATCGCGACGGGATCGGTGGTCAACGCCCCCACTGAGTTGCCGGGGATCGACGACGTGTCGTTCCGGACTAGCGCGGACGTCCTCGACGCGACCGAGTTTCCCGACTCGGCGATCGTGATGGGCCACGGCTACGTCAGCCTCGAGCTCGGGCCCTACCTGAGCGAGGTCGGCGACGTCGATCTCACGGTGATCGAGCACGATCGGCGCCCCCTCGAGGACGTGCCGGACGCGTACGGCGACGCGCTGCTCGAACTCTACTGCGATCACTTCGGCATCGAGGTGCTGACCGAAACGGACGAGAAGCGCGTCGAACCGACCGACGACGGCGGCGTTCGGATGGTCGTCGAACGCCGGGACGGCGAACCGCGGACCGTCGAGGCCGACGAACTCTACTGCTTCACCGGCCGTCGGCCCAATCTCGACGGGCTGGGACTCGAACACACCGCTCTCGAGCCGGGCGAGGGCTGGGTCGGGTCGACGATGCAGGCGAGCGACGACGAACGCGTCTTCGTCGTCGGCGACGCCAACGGCCGCGAGCCGATTTTGCACGTCGCCAAGGAACAGGGTTTTGCGGCCGGTGAGAACATCGTCCACCACGCTCGCGGCGAGGAGTGCGAACCGTACGCCAACGTCCCCCACCACGTGATCTTCTCGGGGCTGGGCGTCTACCCGTTCGTCCGCATCGGGCACACGCCGATGACGGCCGCCGAGTCGGGAATGGACGCGTTCGTCGTCAGCCGCGAGGCGTCGTCAGACGGCGTCTTCAAGAGCAAGAACCACCCCGAAGGGCGCGCGACGCTGGTCGTCAGCGCCGAAACCGGGTCCGTACTGGGCTATCAGGGGCTGCACCTCCACGCCGACGTGATGGCCAAGACGATGCAGGTCGCCGTCGAGATGGGACTGGACGTCCGCGACCTGCCCAAGCGGGCCTACCATCCGACGACGCCCGAGATTCTGGACGGGCTATTCCGGGAAGCCTGTGCCGAACTCGAGGACCGCCAGCAGTGCGTCGGCGACAGCGACGGCCGTGACCCGTCGCTGTAGCGTTGGCTCTCGCGTTCTGGAGTTCCCCGCCCGCCGACGATCCTACGGCGTAGCCAACCGATCAGCCGATACTGTCATATAGCACTCATAAACAAACACGCGGAGCTGTATTACTCCGCAAAACGTATTAGAGACCGATACAACGATCACTTTCCAGCCACGGGCTTTTTGTCGGTGCGGTGGTAGGCCCGTCCGTGACTGGAGCGGTCCGACGGGCGACCACCGACGACGCGTGGGCCATCCACGAAACGGCGCGGGCGAGTTGGCACGCCGCCTACGACGACATCCTCGGCCCCGGAACGGTCGACGAGGTCGTCGACGAGTGGTACGCGCTCGGCGACCTCGAGTCCTCGATTACCGACGTTATCGGGCGCGACGACGCCGAGTTCCTCGTCGTCGAGCCGGACGACTCCGACGGCGGCCCCGAGGAGTGTCGCGGCTTCGCTCACGCCGTCCCCTGGCCCGAAGACGACTCGGTCGCGTACGTCGCCCGGTTCTACGTCCGTCCCGACGCCTGGGGCGAGGGCGTCGGCACGACGCTGCTCGAGCGCCTCGAGGCGCTGCTGGCGGACTCGTTCGACCGCGTGCGGCTGGCGGTCCTCGCGGACAACGATATCGGGATTTCCTTCGCCGAATCGTCGGGGTACGAACGGGTCGCAGTGCGAGAGACGGGGTTGGGCGACGAACTCGAGGAGTTCGTTTACGAGAAGGCTATCTGAGCAGCATTCGGTCCACGTTCACAACCCGCACGAGAGACTTTGCCGGTCCGGGTACAGGACAACACCATGGACTGGACCATCCGTCAGGCGACGACGGACGCGGCACCGGTCGTCCGCGAAATCGCCCGCGAGAGTTGGCACGCTGCCTACGACGATATCCTCGGCGCCGAGACGGTCGCCGACGTTACCGACGACTGGTACGCGATCGCGGAACTCGAGGAGTCGATCCGGAATTCGCGGGAGACGGACGACGAAACGTTCTTGCTCGCAGTCCCTGCCGACACGAATGACGATTCCGACACTGACACTGCTCCTGACGCTACCGCCGGTTCCGACGCCGGCGTCGGTGCCGAAATCGAGGGGTTCGCCCACGCGGGGCTCCACCCCGACGACCCCGCCGCCGCCTACCTCGTTCGGCTGTACGTCCGACCGGACACGTGGGGCGAAGGCGCCGGAACGGCGCTGCTCGAGCGGATCGAAGCGGCGTTCGAGCCGACGTGCGATCGACTTCGACTGACGGTTCTGGCGGACAACGAGATCGGCGTCTCGTTCTACGAGTCGGCGGGATTCGAGCGAGTGCAGACGCGACGGTCCGATCTGGCGGACGGGGTCGACGAGTGCATCTACGAAAAACGGTTGTGAGTCGGAGCGCGTCGCGTGACGGCGACCGGAGTTACAGCGTCTTTTCGGCCTCGTCCGCGTCGACGACCTCGATCCCGCGGTTGTTGACCGCCATCGGATCGAGGCCGACCTCCTGCAGGAAGTTCTTGTACTCGCGCTCGCACTGCTCGGCGTCCTTCTGCTTATCGCTGGCGCGGTCGCAGAGTTCGATCAGGTTCTCGGGCACGTCGTTCTGGTAGACGATCCAGTGGTTGATCAGGTCCGAGAGTCGGCGGATCGGGCTGGTGAAGTGGCCGTAGATCTCGAAGTTCAGCGCGTGGTGGCCGCCGAACGGGTCGTTCATGTACTTCGCGCGCGGCATCACCTTCATCACCGCCCACTGGATCTTGTCCAGTTGGCGGCCCGGCGCCTCCTCGAGCGTCGCGTTGACCGCCTTGCGCGGGTCGTCCCAGGTGCTGCCGGGGATCGAGACGCCGTCCAGATCCTGAATCTCCTGCAGCGCCTCGGACCACTCGTCGGGGCTGGGCTGGGGGTGAACGCGGTACATCGCCTCGACGCCGCGATTCCACATGAGTTCGTGCGTGACGGCCTTGTTGGCCTTCAGCATGCACTCCTCGATGATGGTGTGGGCGCGGTCCCGAGAGGGGTTCAGGACCAGCGAGCCGTCCTCCTTGCGCTGTTCGTGCATCCGGTCGGCGAGTTCGTAGACGAGTTTGTTCTCCTCGTGGAGGTCGGCGTCGGGGTCCTCGAGGCGGTTTTCGGCCTGCGTGTAGGTGAGCCGCTCGTCGGACTGGATGACGGACTTGTAGATCTCGATGTTCTCGTAGCCCAGGTTCTCCTTGTCGAGGTGCATCTCGACGGTGTGGGCCAGCCGGTCCTCGTTGGGGACCAGCGAGCAGACGGTCTCCGCGAGGACGGGCGGCAGCATGTGGATGGTGTAGCCCGGCAGATAGACCGTGTTCCCGCGCTCGACGGCCTCGTCCCACATCGCGGTGTCGGGGTTGACGTAGTGGGTTACGTCGGCGATGTGGACCCAGAGGACGTACTCGTCCTCCCGCTCCTCGATCGAGAGGGCGTCGTCGAAGTCCTGCGCGTCGATCGGGTCGGTCGTCCACGTCGTCAGATCGCGGAGGTCCTTCCGTTCGTCGACCTCCTCCTGGATCTCGTTCTGGACGTCCTCCGTTCGGGCTTCGGCCTCCTCGAGGACCTCCGCGGGAAACTCGTCGCGGATCTCGAACTTCTCGAAGAGTTCCTCGCGCTTGTTCTCGAGGTGGCGCGCGAGGTCCTCGGAGACTTCGACGGGGCCCTGGCCTTCGGCCGTACCGGCCTCGGCCTGTGCGTCGTTACTCATGGGATGGCCTACGGACGTGAAGGTCAAAGACGTGTCGGGACGGCGAAACCGACCCGGACCTGTCGATAGGAAAACCTATTACTGATACAACACGATTTCCGACGATGCCCGCAATCGCCCTCCGCGGCGTCGCCAAGCGCTACGGCGACGTCGCCGCCCTCCGCGGAATCGACCCCGAGATCGAACGCGGTGAGGTGTTCGGCTTCCTCGGACCCAACGGCGCGGGGAAGTCGACGACCATCGACATTCTGCTGCACTACACCCACCCCTCCGCCGGATCGGTCGAAGTGCTCGGCCGCGACGTCACTGCGGATCCGACTGCCGTCCGGGAACGGGTCGGCATCCTTCCGGAAGGATTCGCCCCGTTCGAGACGATGACCGGCCGACAGCACCTCGCGTACGCGATCGAAGCCAACGGCGCCGACGACGATCCCGACGCGCTGCTCGAGCGAGTCGGCCTCGAGGGCGTCGGCGACCGGCTCGCGAGCGACTACTCGAAGGGGATGGCCCAGCGACTGGCGCTCGCGATGGCCCTCGTGGGCGAGCCCGAGTTGCTGATCTTAGACGAACCCTCGACCGGCCTCGACCCCCACGGCGTGCGCCGGATGCGCGAGATCGTCCGCGAGGAGCGCGACCGCGGCGCGGCCGTCTTCTTCTCGAGTCACATCTTAGAGCAGGTCGAGGCGGTCGCCGACCGCGTCGGCATCCTGCGGGCCGGCGAACTCGTCGCCGTCGACACGATCGACGGGCTCCGCGCGGCGGCCGACGCCGACGCCGAACTAACGGTCGAACTGGCCGCCGGCGAGGACCCCGAGACGGTCGCGCCGGCCCTCGACGACCTCGATGGCGTCTCTTCGGTCGTTGCGCGCGACGGCAATCTCGTCGTCGCCTGCGCGACGGACGCGAAGCTGACCGTCCTCG
Source organism: Halopiger aswanensis (assembly GCF_003610195.1). Lineage (NCBI taxonomy): Archaea > Methanobacteriati > Methanobacteriota > Halobacteria > Halobacteriales > Natrialbaceae > Halopiger > Halopiger aswanensis. Next base: position 1,386,342 of record NZ_RAPO01000001.1, read on the forward strand.
ACGAGATCCGGGCGGCCGGCGGGACGATCCGGGACTTTACGACCGGCGAGGCGTCGCTCGAGGATCTGTTCGTCTCCTACACGGGGGGATCCCGATGAGCCGGAGCCGCGGCTGGCTGCTGATCGCGCGCAAGGAGGTCGGCGACGCGATCCGCAACCGGCAGCTGTACTCGAACGCCGCGCTGTTCGCGCTCGTCTTCGCGTTGATCGCCTACCTGCACGTCGACCGGGCTCGAGCCGGCTACGCGGAGCCGGTAAACCTCGTCGGGCTGCTCAGCGGGGTGAGCATCGTCCTCGTGCCTGCGGTCGCGCTCATGCTGTCCTACGCGGCGATCGTCAAGCCGCGCGAGGACGGCCAGCTTACCCTCCTGCTCGGCCTGCCCTACGACCGGCGCGACGTCGTCGTCGGCACCTACCTCGGGCGGTACGTCGTGCTGGCCGTCTCGCTCGTCGCCGGCGTCCTCGCGGCCGCGCTGGTCACGCTCGTCTTTTCGGTCGAACTGGCCGCCGTCGAACTGGGCGGCTACCTCGTCGCGGCGGCCGTCCTCGGGCTCGCCTACGTCGCGATCGCGACCTGCCTCTCGACGCTGACGCGGGACCAGACGTGGGCCTCGATCGGAGCCTTCGTCGTCTTCATGCTGTTCGTCTTCGCCTGGCGGTTCGTCCCCGACGCGGCCGTCTTCCTCGTCAACGGCCTCGAGATGCCGAGCCAACGGCCGTGGTGGCACCCCTACGTCGGCGCGCTCTCGCCGAGCGTCGCGTACGAGCGGGCGCTCGACCTCGTTCTCGAGGCGGACCCCGACCGGACGCTGTCGCTGTTCGGTGTCGCCGTCCTCCTCGGGTGGGCCGTCCTCGCCCCCGCTGCGGGCTACGCGCGGTTCAAGACGAGCGATCTGTAGCCAGTCGCGAGCGGTTAGCGCTCCTCGCGGCGCTCCTCGGGCCGTTCCTCGAGCGGTCCGTACCGTTCTTCGACCGCCGCGAGGTAGCCGTCGAGAAACGCCGTTCGATCCCGCTCGCCGGCCTCGAGGTCGACCAGCAGCTCCTCGAGTTCGTTCCGCGGGTGGTGACAGAGCTCCCGGTCGCAGGACTTGCAGAGGTACTCGAACTCCTTGTCCTCGCGGTCCCAGCGGTTGCCGTACTTGTCGTACTCCCGGGCCTTCGACCGGGTGACCTCGTCGCCGCAGGCGAGGCACGTGACCGTCGTCGTTCGGCGCCGAGAGGACCAGGGCCACATAGTCGCACTATCGCCGTGCGATCACTTAGCAATTACCGCACGTTCGTGCTGACCGGAGACTCCGGCTGGGTGAGCAGTCGCGCTCGAGGACGGGGTAGCCGTTGCCATCTCCGTCTGTCGGTGGGAACGCAGGTTCCGAGCAGATAGCGACTGCAGCGAGCGCAGCAGCGGGTGTCGGTCGCTCGCCGTCCGTCCTCTTCTCCCTCCCGTCTTTCGCCGTCCCGCTCGTCCGCGTCTGCGGTGACCCGCCGGTAGTATCGAATCCACAGCACCTGCAGCGGCGCGATCAGCAGCGGGATCGCGAACACGCCGTCTCCCAGCGCTTCCATCCGATCCGTTCCCTCGCGGCCAATCGTCCTGACCATACGGCTCTTCCACACCGGCGGTGAATAGCGTCGACCCTCCCCGCACCGTCTGCAGGGGCGGTGGCAGCCGTGACACCGCTCCGGAATCTAATCCGTTAAATGCATACAGCGGGTAGCGCGGGGTATGGAAGTCAAGTCTCGCCACCACCTGCGGAGCGACGCCGTCTCGGCGCTCGAGGACGCACTCGCCGATCACCTCGGCGTCGAACCCGAGGGGGACGCCTACGAGCGCGTCGAGTTCGAGGACACCGACTGGGAAGTGATCCTCATCGACGGCGAACCGCAGGTCGCGTACTTCGACGAGGAGCCGTTCCTGACGGTGCGAGGCGCCAACGCCTACGAGCCGGACAAACGGGTCGTGACGGTTGATTCGGGTGCGATCTCGTTCGTCAGCGACGGCGCGGACGTGATGCGGCCCGGGATCACGGAGGCGACCGACGACATCGAGCCGGACGATCTGGTCGTCATCGCCGAGGAATCGCACGGAAAGGTGCTGGCGGTCGGCCGCGCCCGCGTTCCGGGCGACGACATGGTCGGCGACGAGGGGAAGGTCGTCGACTCGCTGCACCACGTCGGCGACGAACTCTACGAGTTTACCGGCTGATCGCCGGTCGGGCCGGTCCAGATTGCCGCCGAACGGGTACACGTTTCACCACGGGTGCCCTACGGACGGGTATGTGCGGACGATACACGCTGACCCTCGAGCGCGACGCGTTCGAGGATCGATTCGACGTGATCGTCGGCGACTCGAGCGGCGCGTTCGAGCCGCGGTACAACGCGGCGCCGGGCCAGGAACTGCCGGTCATCACCGACGACGCGCCCGAGACGGTGCGACGGCTCGAGTGGGGCCTCGTGCCGTCGTGGGCCGACGACGACAGCGGCGGGATGATCAACGCGCGGGCGGAGACCGTCGACGAGAAGCCGAGTTTTCGCGAGGCCTACGAGCGGCGCCGGTGTCTCGTTCCCGCAGACGGCTTCTACGAGTGGGTCGAGACCGAGAACGGCAAACAGCCCTACCGGGTCGCCCTCGAGGACGACCGGCCGTTCGCGATGGCCGGGCTGTGGGAGCGCTGGGAGCCCGACGACGAAACGACCCAGGCCGGGCTCGACGCCTTCGGCGGCGGGCTCGAGAGCGACGGCGAGGACGACGGCGCGCTCGAGACCTTCACCATTCTCACCGCGGAGCCGAACGACCTCGTCGCCGATCTCCACCACCGGATGGCCGTCATCCTCGAGCCCGACCGCGAGCGGGAGTGGTTGACCGCCGACGATCCCAAAGCCGAGGGGCTGCTCGAGCCCTATCCGGCCGACGAGATGCGGGCGTATCCGGTGTCGACGGCGGTCAACGATCCGGCGAACGACGATCCGTCGCTGCTCGAGCCGATCGAGACGGCGTGAGAGCAGCCGATGTACTGAGGCCGGTGCGACTCGTTCCAACGGGTATAAGGATTAGGTCGACCTAATCCGCGCGTATGGAACGGAGACGGCGCGAGACGTCCGGAGGACGCGCCGCGCTCGAGGGGGACGGCGGTCGAGCGACCGGCGCACTCGATCGACGGGGGGCGACGGCGTGAGTATCGACAGATCCCCCGCGGAGAGCGCCGCCCCGGTCGACGACGACGTCGACCGAACGCCGGTCTCGGGTGCCGACGTCTGTATCATCGGCGCGGGACCGGCCGGCGGACTCGTCGCCGATCGACTCGCCGACGCGGGCCGCGAAGTCGTCGTGCTCGAGGCCGGCCCGCGGTTCGACCCGGAAGATCGGCTCGCGCGCCAAGAGCGGGCGATCAGACCGGCCTACGACCGACCGGACGTCTGGGACGGCGAGCCCGAACGGGACGCGCACGCGGCGTCGGGCGACTGGTTCTACCCGCTGAATCACGCCCGCGTGAAGGGCGTCGGCGGCTCGACGCTCCACTGGCAGGGGATGGTGATGCGGCTCCACGAGGACGACTTCAACTCGAAGAGCGCTCGCGGGGTCGGCGTCGACTGGCCGATCGACTACGAGGATTTGCGGCCTTACTACGCCGAGGCCGAGCGCGAACTCGGCGTCGCCGGCGCCAGCGACAACCCGTTCGCGCCGCCCCGCGAAGAACCGCATCCGATGCCGGCGTTCGAGCCCTCCTACAGCGACTCGCTGTTCGCCGAGGCCTGCGAGGAGGTGGGGATCGCGATGCACTCGGTGCCGAACGCGCGCAACTCGGAGGCCTACGACGACCGCAACGCCTGCGTCGGCTACGGCACCTGCCAACCGGTCTGTCCCGCCGGCGCGAAGTACGACGCGACGGTCCACGTCGAGCGCGCCGAGTCGAAGGGGGCGACGGTGATCGACCGCGCGCCCGTCCAGCGCTTAGAGCACGGCCCCGACCGGATCGAGGCGGCCGTCTACGCGACGCCGGAGGACGAGCAGCACCGGCAGGAGGCCGACGCCTTCGTCATCGCCTGCGGCGGCGTCGAGACGCCGCGCCTGCTCTTGCTCTCGGAATCGAGCCACTACCCCGACGGCCTCGCGAACTCGAGCGGCCTCGTCGGGAAGTTCTTCATGGACCACCTCTTCGCCGGCACGGGCGGCGTCCTCGACGAACGGACCCGGCAGAACCACGTCGGCTTCCTCACCAGCGAGTCCCACCAGTTCTACGACGAGGCCGACGCGGAGCAGGCGCCGTTCAAACTCGAGTTCTTCAACTACGACGGGCCCTCGCCCGTCGAGTCGGCTCTGACCGGCGACGACTGGGGCGACGACCTCCTCGAGCGCCTGCGCAGCGAGTACGGCAACCACATCGGCATGGGCGCGCTGGTCGAGCAACTCCCCCGCGAGGACAGCTACGTCGGCCTCGACCGGTCGACGACCGACGACCGCGGCAATCCGGTGCCGGACGTCCACTGGAACGTCGGCGATCGGGCTCTAGAGACCATCGAGCGGGTCAACGAGATTCAGGAGCGGGTTCTCGAGGAACTGGGCGCCGAGATCACCTGGCAGGTCGGCCCCGACAACACGGGTCCGGCCTACCACCACATGGGCACGACGCGGATGGGGAACGACCCCGCGGAGAGCGTGGTGAACGCCCGCCTGCGGACCCACGACCTCGCAAACTGCTGGATCGCCTCGAGCAGCGTTTTCCCGACCGCCGGCGCGATGAACCCGACGCTGACGATCGCGGCGCTGGCGCTGAAGACGGCCGATCACGTCCACGAGGACCTGTAACCTGTGCAACCGTATTTTAGGCATACCTAAAAGTATAAATGAGATCGGTGGTGAGTACCATCCATGAGTAGTGGGGATCAGACCGAACTGGAGGCGAGCGGCGAGACCGACGACCGATGCGACCGCGAGTACACCTTCGAGGACGTCAGCGTCGTCATGGGGACCTACAACGAGGAGGAAGCGATCGGCACGGTGCTCTCGGACATCGAGGACGTAACCGACGGCAAGGCCGAAGTCGTCTGCGTCGACGGCTCCTCGGACCGGACGCCCGAGATCGCCCGCGAGCACGGCGCGACGGTCATCGAGCAGCGCCCGCAGGGGTACGGCGTCGCCGTCCGCGCGGCGATCTTAGAGCCCGACCGACCGATCGTCGTCACGACCGACTGCGACGACACCTACCCGATGGAGCAGCTCCCGGAGTTCCTCGAGCTGATCAACGAGGGGTACGACGTCGTCAGCGGCGACCGGCTCTACCACGGCGCGGACGCGATGCCGACGTTCAACCGCTTCGGTAACCACGCCTTCGCCGCCATCGCCAGCGTCCTGATGGGCACCCGCGTTCACGACACGACGACCGGGATGCGGGCCTACCGCCGCGACGTCGTCGAGTCCATCGAGTGGACCGAAAACACGGGCCTCTCGGCCGAGTTGCTGATCCGGCCGCTGATGCGCGGCTACGACGTCCGCGAGCACCCGATCGAGTACCGCGAACGCGCCGGCGAGACGAAGCTCGACCCGATTCAGGGCGGCGCCGAGATCGCGAAATCGATCGTCAAGGTCTGTCTCGAGGAACGGTTCCGCTAACCGTCGGCGGTGTGGCTGGCAGGAGCGCAGAACGCGGCCTGCGCTACTCGCGCTCACGTTCGTTCGCAACGCCGAGAAACACCAGCGCACCCCCGAGCAGCGCCGTGTTCTTGAGGAAGTTGATCATCTCCTGTTGCTGTTGCTCGGGATCGTCGACGGTCCAGAAGTCGTGCATCGCCGGCGTCACGCCCAGGAAGAACGCGGCCGCCGCGCTCGCCGCAACCGCCGGAATCCGCCAGAGGGCGATGCCGACTCCGCCGACGAGCAAAAGCGTATGGGCTCCGATGTTCGCGAGCCCGGGCATCGGGACCCCCTTCGCCGCCGCGTACTCGGCGCGCTCTTCGGTGTTCATCAGCCCGTCGACCGCCATCGTCGCGAGCACGCCGCCGTACAGCAGCCGACCCAACCGGACGGGAGTCGTCCGAGAGAGCGGTTTCGAAGCCGTTCCCTCACCGTCCGTCGGGGACCGGTCGGTCGCTTCGCCGTCGGTCGCCGATCGCTGGCGGAGGGACTCGAGCATACGGGATCACGGGAGCGTACGCTCGAGACGTACTTAGAAGCGTGGGGCGGCTCGAGTTCGGACCGGTCGCGGGAAGCGGACGGCGCACGGACGACGAATGGTTAGGATTCCACGCTCTGCGTGAGGACGAACACCAACAGCGCCATCAGCAGCGAGCCGAGCAGCGTCTCGACGCTCGCGATGGCCCGCGCCCACTGGCCGACCGGCTGGATGTCGCCGTAGCCGAGCGTCGCGAAGGTGACGACGCTGAAGTAGAGACTTTTGAGGAACGCCCGGACGAGGACGCGACCGGGCGTGTCGGCGGGGTCCTCGATCGCGTACGTGACCGCGCTGTCGGTTCCGACCTCCTGGACGCCGCCCGTCAGCGGGTACAACCCGGCACAGACGACGATCAGTACCAGCGAAGTTGCGACGACGCGCCACGGGCTGGTGCCGTAGTGCATGATCCACCGCGAGCCCGCGAGTTTGATCGCCCGCAGGTAGGCGCCGGTCCGCCAGGCGTGGCGGCGCCGGAAGTCCTTCTCGCGGAGATAGTACGCGTGGACGCGCTCGGGAAACGCGTTCTCGTCGTAGACGCGCTGCAGTTCCCGGTACACCCACTGCACGGAGTCCGCCCTGGCCGTGACGTCGTTCCCCGACGCCGCGTCGAATTCGTCCTCGTAGACGGTTCGGTCGCCGAACGCGGTCTCGAGGTTGAGCCGGACGTCGGTCAGACCCGCGCGGTAGAGCCGGGCGTCCCGAAAGTCGGCGCCGCGGAGGTCCGCGAAGACGAACGACGCGTCGTGGAGATTGGCCCCGCGGAAGGAGGTGCCGTGGGCGTCGACGTCTCGAAACGTGGCGCGGCGGAGGTCGGTTTCGGAGAGGTCGGCGCCGTCCAGTACCGCGTCCGTGAAATCGGCTTCGACGAGCGAGCAGCCGGCGAGAAACGAGGTGTCGCTCAGCGTCGCCTCGCGGAAGTTCGCGCCGTCGAGGCGCTCGTCCGCGGCCGGCACGTGCTCCTCGTAGGCCGGCGTCGGGACGACGGTTTCGGTGTGCCAGAGACAGCGGTCGCCGTCGCGCCAGGTCGGGCGGTAGCAACAGACCGCGCCGGCGTCGTTGACGCCGCTGCTGGTCGTGACGTGTCCGCATCGGTCCGTCGGCGGAGTCATCGGTATACGCGTCCGTGGCGCGTAGCCGCCCCCTAACAGTAGTGCCTGAAATACGCGGCTGGGGGTTGAACCCGCGGCTCCGGTGGGGGTGTCACTCCGACGGTCCGGGCGGCCCGCGACGGTAACTCTCGGTCCCGCCCGGGTGGCCCTGCGGATTCTCGAGGCCGACCAGTTCGCCGCCGGTCGGCGACGCGTACAGCGCGAACAGGAGTTCGTTGACGACGTAGTAGCGGACCCGCTCGACGGAGCCGCCGTCGGGCTCCGACGAGACCGCGTCCGCGCCCATCCGCCGCAGCGCATCGTCGCGGGCGTCCGGGGAAAGCGACGCGAACGAGTCGTCGTACCAGGCGTCGGCGTAGTCGTCGAGGTACGCGACGACGTCGGCGACCGCGTCGGCCCAGTCCTCGTCGGCGGCCGCGCGGCCGCCGACGTACGACTCGACGAACTCCCGAACGCCGTCGACGGCCGACGGGTACAGCACCTCGGCGGCGGCGACCATCGTCTCGAGGTCGTCGTCCGCGAGGCCGCGGTCCGACTCCGATGAATCGGACGACGAGAGCGCGAAGGCGCCGGCGCCCGCGATACCGGCGGCGCCGAGCGCCGCGACCGCGTCCCGTCGCGTGAGTTCCATGGGCATAGCTCGAGTGCGTGCGTTTTAGTCGTTGGTTGGTTCGGTGCTGTCGGTCTCGTCGTCCTCGAGCGCGACGAGCTCGGTCTGTACGTCGACGCCGGTGTCGCCGGGCGATTCGGTCGGGATGTACGCCGCTTCGCCGCCGCAGTCGCGGATCGCGGTGCACCGTTCGACGCGGGGCGTCAGCGCGTCGACGGTGTCGCCGGTCGTGCGGACCGGGAGCTCGAACCGGTAGCTGAAACTGCTCCCGGGGCCGCGGTCGACGAACACGGTCAGGGTGACGTCCTCCCGGTCGGCGACCGGGAGCGAGGCGTCGACGTCCCCGCCCGTCCCCTGGACGCGGACGGTGTCGTCGGTGACTGTCACCCGGAGGCTCGTCGGCCCGGAGGCGTTCGAGGCGACGGCCGTGTCGCTGCCGTTGGCCGCGGTGACGGTTACGGTGGCCCCCGACGCCGCGTCGGGAACTGCGACGGTCGCGTTCAACCGCACCGCGTCGCCGGCGACGTGGTCGACCGGCTGCAGCCGCGACGCGTGGGGCGAGCCGGCCTGGGGCGACCACGCGCCGCGGTAGGCGAACCGGTACAGCGATCGGTCGGGGTAGGTGTCCGCGACGGCGAACGGCCGCTCGTCGAGGGCGTACACCCGCTGCCCGTCGAAGTCGGGATCGTTCCGGAACGGCTGGAACGGATGGTTGAGCCAGTCGCCGTACGGCGTCGGGAGGAAGACGACCGACCGATCATCCGGCGCGTCCTCGAGCGGGTCGTAGACCCGGTCGTAGGTATCAGTCACGGCGGCGTTGCGGTCGACCTTCTCGTCGAAGGTCACCGCCGTCACGCCGCCGACGGCGAGGGCGCTCACGAGTAGCGCTACAACGAGCGTCGCGCGGGCGACCCGCGGCGTCAGCCGCCGGTCGGCCGTCCGCCGAAGGCCGCGACCCAGCGCCAGCGCGCCGACGGCGCCGAAGGCCGCGAACGGCACCAATAGGTCGAAGTGGTAGTACGGGCCGTGGGTCGCGATCAACCCGTCGCCGGCGACCTCGAGGGCGCCGAGGATGTTGAAGTTGCCCCAGAAGAAGACGTTGCCGACGACGACGCTCGGGGCGACGGCGGCGAGGACGGCCTGCCGAGGTGAGAGCCCGCGTCGGACAGTCGCGGCGAACCCGACCGCGGCGGCCGCCGCGCCGAGGAAGCCGCCCGCGATCCACTCGGTCGCGAACGACCGCAGGACCAGGGCGTTCGAGCGCAGCGCCAACTCGACGGTGTAGTCGGCCTCGTGGCCGAGAATCTCCCGGTGGCCGAACCCGGGTCCGTCGAGCGGGGCGAACGCCTGGTAGGGGAACACCAGCGGCGAGCCGGTCACGACGGCGTTGTAGGAAAGCGCGAGCGCGACCCCCGCAAGTCCGAGCGCCGCCGTCGCGAGTTGTCGGGGCAGCGCCGCTCGAGGATCGCGCCGGATGGTCCAGCAGGCGTGGAGGATAAAGGGCGCGGCGAACAGGACGGCGGTGTAGGGGCGCGCGAAGAAGGCTAGGCCGATGGCCGCGCCGGCGCCGGCGGCCCAACGGCTATCGTCCGTCCGGTCGGCCCGGAAGTAACTGTAGGCGAAGGCCAAGTTGAGCATCGTCGTCGGAGCATACGGAAGGAACATCGCCGTGTCGAGCAGGAACAGCGGCGAACAGAGCACGGCGACGGCGGCCGCGATACCGGTTCGCCGGTCGAACGCCTCCCGGACGACCAGCGCCACCAGCGCGAGGATCGCGGCGGCGATCGCGGGCAGCGCGATCCGGTAGCTCCAGACCAGTTCGCCGAGCGCGAAGATCGCCGCGGGGACGGGCGCGTACTTCGGATAGAGCCGGTCGCCGTCCTCGACGAAGAACCACGGGCGGAAGACGCCCTCGACGGGCGGCTCGAGGAAGAGTTGGCCGTCCAGCACCATCGCCGCCTGCTGGAGGTAGACCCCCTCGTCGTGGTTGAGCGAGTGGTACTGGAAGGTGCGGGTCGCGAGCAACCAGACGGCGACGGCACCGACGAGGGCGACGACGGCGACCGCGGCGTACCAGGTTCGGCGTCTTAGATCGTTTCGACTCGAGTCGGCGCCGATCATCGCCCCTCCTGTGCCAGCATGACGGCCATCGACAGGCCGGAGATGACGACCAGTACGAGCGCCGGCACCGCAGCCTGCCCGTACAGGCCGGCCTCCTCGACCCGCCAGATGAAGGTGACGAGCGTTTCGAATCCGAGCGGGCGCAACATCAGCGTCGCGGGCAGTTCCTTCATCGTCGTGAGGAAAACGAGCGCGGCGCCGGTCACCACTCCCGGAAGGATCAGGGGCAGCGTCACCGAGCGGAACGTGTTCAGTCGCGAGCGCCCGAGCGTGCGCGCCGCTTCTACGAGCCGCCGGTCCACCTGCAGGGTCGACGTTCGAATCGAGCCGATCGCCTGGGGCATAAAGCGGACGACGTAGGCGAACACCAGCAGCGGCACGGTCTTGTAGATCGCCGGCAGCACGTCGAGGGTGAAACTCAACAGCGCGATCGCCAGCACGATCCCGGGCGTCGCGTAGCCGACGTACGGCGCGCGATCGGCCAGCGCCGCCAGCCTCGAGTCCGACGTCGCCGAGCCGATCGCGATCGGCAGGGCGACCAGTACCGACGCGATCGCGGCCAGCAGGGCGACGTACGCCGAGTTGAAGCCGTACTCCCAGTCGAAGGTGAGCCGACCGACCTGGTAGCCGGGGCCGCCCGTGACCAGCCACAGCCCGAAGATGGCGATCGGCAGGGCGATCGCCAACAGAGCGATCGCCGCCGGCAACGCCAGCGCCGCGTACCGCCAGCGACCGAGTTCGAGGTCGGCGGTGCCGCGGTGGCCGCTGCTCTCGTAGGCGCCGGACTCGTCGACGCCGATGCGCGACTCGAGGGCGAGGACGATCGCCGTCACGGTCAGCAACTGGAGCGACAGCAAGGCGGCGTAGTCGCGGGCGAAGGCGTTGTACCGGGCGTAGATGAACTGCGTGAACACCTCGACGCGCATGATGTTGGGCGTCCCGAAGTCGGCCAGCGCGTACAGCGCCACGAGCAAGGCGCCGGCGGTGATGCCGGGCAGGATCTGGGGCAGCGTGACCCGCCGGAACGCCTCCCAGCGGCCGGCGTTGAGCGTTCGGGCGGCCTCGACGAGCGAGCCGTCGAGCGAGAGCAGCGAGGCCCGCGTCGTGAGGAAGACGTAGGGGTAGGTATAGAGCGTCAGTACGAACGCCGCGCCGGCGAACCCGTAGATCGAAGGCACCGACTCGACGCCGAGCGGCGCCAGCAGGTCGGCGAACTCGCCGTTCGGGCCGAACGCCGAAACGAACGCGAACGCCCCGAGATAGCTCGGTACCGCGAGCGGGAGCGCGGCGAGGACGGTCCAGAAGCGCGGAAACGGGATCGACCCCTGCACCGTCAACAGCGCGAGCGGGACGCCGATGAGGATGCTCGCACCGGTGACGACCGCCACGAGCGCGACGCTGCGAACCAGCACCTCGAGGGTCTGGGGCGCCACGGCGAGCTCGAGCGCGCGGCTCCCGAGCGCGGCGGCGTCGAAGACGAGCCAGACGAGCGGGAGTACGAGGACGGCGGCGAGAGCCGCGGCGAGCAGCGTCAGGCCGACGCCGGCGGCGTCGTCGCCGTCGGCGGCCCGCTCGAGCGTCCGCGAAAGCCGCTTCCGGAGGGTCATCCCGAGACGCCGGCGTCCTCCATCAGCTCGAGGGTCGGCTCGAGATCGGACAGTTCCGCGAGGTCGATCTCCGGCGGATTCAGGTCGGCGATCGACGGGAGACCGCCGACGGGATCGACGCCCTCGATCATCGGGTAGGCGAAACTGACCGTCGTGAAGTACTCCTGGGCCTCCGCGGACAGCAGGTGGCGGACGAAGTTGTCGACGAGGTCACCCCGTTGGGTGCCCTGGACCTTCAGCGCGCCGGCGACGTTGACCAGCGCGCCGGCGTCGCCTTCGGTGAAGGCAAGATCGATCGGCGCGTCGGGCTGTTGGTTCTTGACGCGCATCGCGTAGTAGTGGTTGGCGAACCCGGCCGCGAGCGATCCGTTGGCGACGTTCTGCGAGACGGCGTACTCGTTGCCGTACCGTTCGGTGCCGGCGTCGCGCATGTCGACCAGCCACTGGCGCGTCGCGTCCTCGCCCTGGATCAACCGCATGGCGGTCACGAACGACTTGAACGCGCCGTAGGTCGGCGCCCAGCCCATCGTTCCCTGCAGCGCGTCGGTTCCGGGGAACTCCTGGACGGTATCGGGGATATCCGACTCGCTCAACTCCTCGGTGTTGTACGGGACCGCACGGGCGCGCCCGGCGACGCCCGCCCAGGCGTTGTCGTCGCCGACGAACTGGTCGTTGGCGACCGATCCGACTGCCTCGTCCGACAGCGGCTCGTAGGCGTCGTTGTCCGCGACGAACCCCAGCGAACTGGCGTCGATCGACCAGAACACGTCGGCCTGTGCGGCGCCGGAGTCGACCTCCTCGACGATCGTCTGGGCCAGCGACGCGGAGCTGTCGTCGTTGGGATAGACCTCGAAATCGGGGTAGATCTCCTGGAGCATGTTCACGAACTCGTAGTAGATGCCGCCCTCCCCGCCGCCGATGTAGAGCGAGAGTTCGCCGGAGAGGTCGGGAAGCTCCTCGATCGACGTCCCGCCCGGGGCGGGGCGGCCCTCTGCCAGCGCTCCGGAGCCGCGGAACGTCGAGAGTTCCGGAATCTCGGCGTTCTGGCCGCCGTCGCCGCCGAACATTCCCAAACATCCCGCCATCGAGGCCGCGCCGAGCGCAGATCCGATCTGTAGCGCTTTTCGGCGCGAAACCGCGTCGTATTCACTGTCGTCTTCCATATTCGATTTAGGCCTACCTAAAAACTTATAGGTGACGATTAACGGTTGGCAGCGATCCGAACGGATTCGTTATCGGCCGTCGACAGCGCCGACAGACACTCGAGCCAGTCGAGCATGTGTTCGCCGACGTAGTTGAAGAAAGCCCCGTTATTGTAGTCCGACCAGTCGCCGTCGACGAGTTCGCGGGCCATCGCCTCGAAGACGTCGGCGTAGGAGTCGGCGTCTTCGCCCGCGTCGTCGATGACCCGCCAGAGGTGCTCGTTCAACTCGAGCCCCGGGACCTCGTTGTTGAGGTCGTCGAAGGTGCTGCGCGGCGCCTTGTTGTGTTCACAGAGCGGCGCGCCGTTGTAGATGCGCTTGCCGAGCACGTCGCAGGCGCGCTTCAAGAAGACGCCCGACCAGATGTCGTCGAAGCGGCCGACGTCCCACTCGTTGTCGTCCATCGGAAGCTGGTAGAACGCGGGGATCACCTCGCGGCGGAAGGCGAGGTTCATCGAGCAGACGGTGAGGTAGTTGCCGCGCGCGGCGACGAAGTCCTCGCCGAAGTCGTCTGCCGTCGTACGCGTCTGAGCCTGCCCCTCGAGGTCGCCGTCCATCAGGATCCGGACGGCGTCGAGGTCGGGCACGTTGGTCCACAGCCCCTGCGAGGCGACGACCTCTCCGCCTTCGATTGCGGTCGTGTCCGTCTCGACGGTCTCGCCCATCGCCGAGTAGGGATACCCCCGCGGGTAGAGGCCGTGCTCGTCGGCGTTCTGGTAGAGGACGTTGACCCACTGCTCGTCGGAGGAGACTGCCTCGATCTCGCCCTCGAACGCGAGGTTCTCCATGTGCGTCCCGAAGAAGTCCTCCTCGGGGTGTGGAAGGGTGTCGTCGTCGATGAAGAAGCCGTACTCGAACTCGTCGTTGGCCCACATGTACAGCAGGCCGAAGCTCGTCTCGGCGTGGCTGGCCGCCGGAACGACGTGGCCGTACTCCTCGATTCCGTGTTCGGCGTACCACTCCTCGCGCCGAGAGCCGTCGAAGACCTCGCCGGAGACGCCCTCCTCCTCGAGCATCCGTTCCATCGCGTCGGTCTCGCAGAAGTCCTCGGTGACGAGCACGACGTGGAGCCGCGAGAGGTCGAACCCGTGTTCGCGCGCGTTCTCGAAGTACGATCGCATGCACTCGTACTCCCGGATCGTCGGCACGACGACGCAGATGTCCTGACTCATTGTCCTTCAGTTTTTAGGCTCGCCTAAAAAGTCCGTCGGTCCTCGCTCGAGACCGAGCGGTCGTCGGTGGCCGCGTCGACGGCGGTCGCGTCCGTCGCGTCGGCGAACGACACCCCGAATCCGGCGACCGCCGCGCCGCCTCCGACCAGCGTGACGCCGTTTTTCAGCGCGTGGTCGACGACCGCGGCCGCAAGCGCCGTGCTCGCGCCGACCGGCGTGAGGCCGACGACCAGCGCCGTGAAGGCGGCCTCGTAGAGGCCGACGCCGCCCTGCGAGAGCGGCAGGACCTTCGCGAGGTTGCCGACGCTGACCGCGAGCGTGCCGACGGCCAGCAGCGGGCCGACGGCGAGGCCGCTGTCCAGCGCCGCGAGGACGACGACGGCCGTGAGCACGTCGAGCGTCCAGACGAGCAGGCTGGTTCCGGCGACGGCGGCCAGCACCCGCGGGCGGCGCGCGACGACGCCGACATCGCCCGCAAAGCGGAGCGCTGCCTCGAGCGCCCCCTCGAGCCGCGGCGAGCCGGCAACGAGCGCCCGCAACCGCGCGGCGACTCGCGCGCTGTAATCCGAGCGGGCGCTCGTCGCGACGGCGAGGCCGACCCCGACGGTAGCCGTACTCACCGCGGCCGCGCCGGCGAACGCGACCCGTGCGCCGCCAGTCTCGGCGGCGAGCTCGAGCGGGCCGACGCCGCCGCCGATCGCGAGCCACGCCGTCGCACCCCCGGCCAGCACGGCGATCGCTGCCAGATCGAAGAGCCGCTCGACGGCCAGCGCGGCGAACCCCGCGGTGTAGGGGACGTTCGCTCGAGCGTTGACGACGTACGCGCGAGTCGCGTCGCCCGCCCGTGCCGGAATCGCGAGGTTGGCCGTCTGGCTGACGAAGACGGCCGCCGTGAGCAGTCCCGTGCCGGCGCGGTGGCCCGTCGCGCTCAGGACGTCCCCGTACCGGCGCCCGCGAATCGGCCACGAGACGGCGTAGACGGCGACCGCGAGGGCGAGCAGCCGCGGATCGGCGCTCGCGGCGTCGGCGACGACCGCCTCGAGGTCGAGTTGCCGGGCCGCGACGACGAGCCCGAGAGCGACGAGAAGCGTGCCGGCGAGCGTCAGCCGGCGGCGAGTCAGCGCGGCTCGGATGCCGCCGTCGCCGTCGACACCTATCGACCGCTCATCCGGCGCTTGCGACTCCCCCCGGTCGCCGCCGTCGTGCATACGCGAGTGCTTTGCAGCCAGATATTTAAGCCCACCTAAAACACGCTCGAGCGTCGGGCTCGAGTGCGTTCGAGCGACAATTCGGCAACAGGAACCGTGGCGCGGCGCCGCGACAGTCAGCGCTCGTTGTACTCGTCGAGAATCTCCCGCGTCGCTCGCCGTACCGCCTCGTCGCTCGAGCGTTCGGGCTCCCAGCCCAGCGCCGCGAGCTTCTCGATCGAGAGGCGCATCTTCGGCACGTCGCCGGTCCAACCGCGCTCGCCGCCGGTGTACTCGAAGTCGGGCTCTACGCCCATCTCGTCGGCGACGATGGCCGCGATGCGGTCGACCGACGTGGTCGTGCGCGTACCGAGGTTGTAGGTGTTCATCGCGGCGTCGGCGTGCTCGATCACGTGCAGCATGGCGTCCAGACAGTCCTCGACGTGGAGGTAGGACTTCTCCTGGCGGCCGTTGCCGAGGATCGTCAGCGTGTCGGGATCCGCCCGCAGTTTCTCGACGAAGTCCGGAATCACCGCGCCGCGCAGGCGCGGGCCGACGACGTTGGCGAAGCGGAAGTTCCACACCGTCAGGTCGTGGCTGTGCGTGCGCGCAGAGAGTAATCCCTCGTCCGCTAACTTGCTCGCGCCGTAGGCGCTGATCGGCTCGAGCGGCGCGAAGTCCTCGGGCGTCGGCCGCGGCGCCTCGCCGTAGACCGTCGAGGAGGAGGTGTAGGCGATATCCGTGACGTCCGCCTCGGCCATCGCCTCGAGGAGCGTGCGAGTCATCCGCGTGTTGGCCTCGAACTGGCCGTGCGGGCGATCCGTGTCGACGTGTTTCGACGCCGCAAGGTGGAAGACGCGGTCGACGGTCTCGAGGTGGTCCGCGAGCGCGTCAGCCGAGATCGACGTCAAGTCGGCCTCGACGAGTTCGGCGTCGTCGGGGACGCGCTCGGCGGCGCCGTTCGAGAGGTCGTCTACGATCGTTACGTCGGCGCCGTCCGCGAGCAGCCGCTCCGTGAGGTGCGAGCCGATGAACCCGGCGCCGCCCGTGACAAAGACGTGGCCGTCTACCCCGGTCATACCGATGGATTCGACGAGAGGCGGTTAATTGTTCGCTTTGTCGCCGACGGTTCGAGCCACGAGGGCGTCGCCGGCGTCCTCGAGTCGCCGTCGCCCTGCTCGAGAGTCACCAACCCCGTCGCGCAAATTGAATTCACTTAAACGTGGCGGGAAACCCCGGTTCGTGCAGGAGTTGTTCGAGTGGTATCACGTCGCACTATCTCGGCCATATCAGCGTCCCCTCCGGTGGTTTCCGGGCCTCGATCGAGTACCGGTGCAACAACCATCGTCTCGATAGAACGGTACATTTATGTAGAATCACAATCAATGGTTCGACCGACTATGAGCCAGCGAATGCAGCAGGGACAGCCGATGATCGTAATGAGCGAGGACTCCCAGCGCGTCAAGGACAAGGACGCGCAGGACTACAACATCAGCGCCGCCCGTGCGGTCGCCGAAGCCGTCCGCTCGACCCTCGGCCCGAAGGGGATGGACAAGATGCTCGTCGACTCGATGGGGTCGGTCACCATCACGAACGACGGCGTCACCATCCTCCAGGAGATGGACATCGACAACCCGACGGCCGAGATGATCATCGAGGTCGCCGAAACCCAGGAGGACGAGGCTGGCGACGGCACCACGACGGCCGTCGCGATCGCCGGCGAACTGCTGAAGAACGCCGAGGACCTCCTCGAGCAGGACATCCACCCGACGGCGATCATCAAGGGCTTCCACATGGCCTCCGAGCAGGCCCGCGAGGAGATCGACGACATCGCTCAGGACGTCGACACCGAAGACGAGGACCTCCTGCGCTCGGTCGCCGAGACCTCGATGACCGGCAAGGGCACCGAGGTCAACAAGGAGTACCTCGCCGAACTCATCGTCGAGGCCGTCCGCCAGGTCACCGTCGAGGACGAGAACGGCGACAACGTCGTCGACCTCGAGTTCCTCAACATCGAGACCCAGACCGGCAACAGCGCCGGCGAGTCCGACCTCCTCGAGGGCGGCATCGTGGACAAGGACCCGGTCCACGACAACATGCCCACCGAGGCCACGGACGCCAACATCCTGCTGCTGAACGAGCCCATCGAGGTCGAGGAGACCGACGTCGACACCGAAGTGTCGGTCACCGACCCCGACCAGCTCCAAAAGTTCCTCGACCGCGAGGAGGAGCAGCTCCGCGAGAAGGTCGACCAGATCGCCGCCCTCGGCGCCGACGTCGTCTTCTGCCAGAAGGGCATCGACGACCTGGCTCAGCACTACCTCGCCAAGGAAGGCATCCTCGCCGTCCGCCGCGCCAAGAAGTCCGACCTCGAGTTCCTGCAGGAGGTCGTCGGCGCGACGGTCGTCTCCGACCTCGAGAGCGCCACCGAGGACGATCTCGGCTTCGGTGACGTCACCCGCGACGAGGAGGACGAACTGTTCTACGTCACCGGCGAGGACGCCCACGGCGTCACGCTCCTGCTGCGCGGCTCGACCGACCACGTCGTCGACGAACTCGAGCGCGGCGTCAACGACGCGCTCGACGTCGTCGCCCAGACCGTCTCCGACGGCCGCGTCCTCGCGGGCGGCGGTGCCATCGAAGTCGAACTCGCCAGCCGCCTCCGCAACTACGCCGACTCCGTCTCCGGCCGCGAGCAGCTGGCCGTCGAGGCCTTCGCCGACTCGCTCGAGCTCGTCCCGCGCGTGCTCGCCGAGAACGCCGGTCTCGACTCCATCGACACGCTCGTCGACCTGCGTGCGGCCCACGAGGACGGCGACATCGAAGCCGGCCTGAACGTCTTCACGGGCGACGTCGAGGACACCTACGAGGCTGGCGTCGTCGAACCGGCCCACGCCAAGGAACAGGCCGTCACCTCCGCTGCCGAGGCCGCGAACCTGGTCCTCAAAATCGACGACATCATCTCCGCCGGCGACCTCTCGACCGACAAGGGCGGCGACGAAGAGGGCGGCGCCCCCGGCGGTGCCGGCGGCATGGGCGGCATGGGCGGCGGCATGGGCGGCATGATGTAAGCCGTCTCGGTCGCACACGCCACCCACCTTCCGCTGATTCGCCGTTTGCGGGTCGCACCGCTCGCACACTACGGAGTTCGACGTCCTGACGCTTCGTTTCCGCTCGCTCCGGTTTCGCTTTCCTGACGCCCTCGTTCGTCGTCTCGCGCGTTCGACGTCACCGCTGTCGAATTGTCGAATTTTCGTAGAGAGGCCGGATTTACTGTACTCTCAACCGCTCGAGTGGAAACGATCGACCGACGAGAACGGCAGCGTACATCGCGATTGCGGCGAGGACGATCGACCCGCCGGCCGCGATCCCGTAGCTGTAGGAGACGGTGACGCCGGCGACGGCCGCGAACTCGGCGACGAGGATCGCGAGCAGGACCGACCGCTTGAAGCTCCGGGCGACCAGCGCCGCGGTGGCGACGGGGACGACCAGCATCGCGGCGACGAGGATGACGCCCATGATCTGCATGGCGCTCACTACGACGAGCGCCGTCAGGACGACCATGAGTCGCTTGTACAGGCGCACGTTGAGCCGCGCCGCCCGCGCACCGGTCGCGTCGAAGGTGACGTACAGCAGCGGGCGGTAGGCGAGCGTGACGAGGCCGCCGACGAAGAGGCTCATCGCGACCAAAATCCCGACGTCGGCCCGCGAGACGGTCGCCAGACTCCCGAAGAGGTAGGCGTCGATGCCGACGGCGATGCCGCCGTCGGTCGCCGTGATGAGGACGCTGCCGAGGGCGAACCCGCCCGTCAGGACGATCGCCAGCGAGGTGTCGCTGTAAGCGCCGCCGTGCTCGATGAGGAGTTCGACGAGGAGGGCCGTGACGACGGCCGTCACGAACGCGGTCAGCAGCGGGGACAGCGAGAGCGACAGCGTCGCGTTGAGAAAGAGGCCGACGGCGACGCCCGCGAAGGCGGTGTGGGCGAGCGTGTCGCCGATCAGCGAGATCTCGCGGTGGACGAGGAAGGTCCCCACGAGGGGCCCGATCACGGCGATACAGACCGCGGCGAGGTAGGCCCGCTGCATGTACGGGTAGCCGAGCATCCGCACGCCCAGATACTCCCCGAGACGGTTCATTCTGGTGCCGTACGCGTCCTCGAGGAACCACTCGAAGACCCCGTACAGGATCTCGAGGAGTTGGATCGCGGCGACGGCGGACGAAGTGTCCGCGCCGAGGAGAGTGAGGGTGAACTGGCCGAGCATATCAGTGGTCGTGCTGAACGACGTGTTGATCCGTCCCGTACGCCTGCGCGAGGGCGTCGGTCTCGACGAACTCCTCCGGTGCGCCGTCGAAGTGCAACCGGCGGTTGAGGCAGGCGATCTCCGTCGCGTACGTCGTGACGACGCCGATGTCGTGCTCGATCAGAACGACCGTCATGCCCTCGGCGTTCAACTCGCCGAGGAGATCGTAGAACGCCTCGCGGGACTCCGCGTCGACGCCGACCGTCGGCTCGTCGAGCGCGAGCAGATCCGCCTCCGAGGCGAGCGCGCGGGCGATGAACACGCGCTGGCGCTGGCCGCCCGAGAGGCGGCCGATGCGACGCGACGCGAGGTCGGCGATACCGACTCGCGACATCGCCTCGTCGACCGCGCGTCGATCGGTCCGCGAGAAGCGGCCGACGAGCCGGTGTGGATACCGGCCCATCGCGACGACTTCCCGGACCGTCATCGGCATCGCTCGAGCGGCGGTCGTCACGTCCTGCGGGACGTACCCGATCCGCTCGCCGGCTTCGAATCGGTGTGCCGGTTCGCCGAACAGTCTGACCGTCCCCTCGTCCGGGCGACGCAAGCCGAGCAGCAACTCGAGCAGCGTGCTCTTGCCGCTCCCGTTCGGCCCGACGAGGCCGAGGAAGGTGCCCGGTTCGACGTCGATCGAGACGTCCTCCAGGACCGGCTGCTCGCCGTAGCCGAAGGTCACGCCCTCGACGCTAACGGCGGGTTCGTCGACCGGGCCGTCGGTCGATTCGTGGTCGCTCATCATCGCCACTCCTCGAGGGAGACGAACGCGTCGCCGTGGGCGGTTATCCAGGTCGTCGTGCGGTACGGCGCGGCGACGTCCGGCGGGTAGATGGTGCAAGTCGGTCGGCCCGTCGACTCGGACTCGAGGACGACCGACAGCAGCGTCGAGCGCGGCGTCTCGTCGGGGCCGGGCGTTTTCGAGCCGTTCCACTCCGGAGCGTCGGCACCGTCGGTGCCGTCGCGATCGCTGTGGTCGTCGGGGTTGGACGCGGCGCCGTTCACACTCATGCGTCGAGCGCTCGTTCGAGCGTCGCGAGGTTGATCTCCTCCATGATCTCGACGTACCCCCAACCCTCGTCGGCCCACTCCCGGGTCTGCCCGGCGATCGGCGTCAGCGGCAACACCTCGCTCGCGTCGGTTTCGGCGATCAGCTGTTCGGCGGCGTCCTGCGGTTCGAGCGGGTCCGCGCAGACGTACTCGAGGTCGTGCTCGTCGATGATCGTCTGCGCGCGTTCGATGTCGGCCGGCGTGGGCTGTTCGTCGGGGGTGAGCCCGGTCAGCGTCTCGATCTCGAAGCCGTAGCGGTTCCCGAGGTACGCGAACGGGTCGTGGCCGGCGACGAGGACGACGTCGCGCGCGGCGTTCTCGAGAGTCGACCGGAAGGCTTCGTCGAGTTCGTCCAGTCGGCTGCGGAATTCGTCGGCGTTGGCGGCGTAGGCGTCGGCGTTATCGCCGTCGACGGTTGCGAATCCGTCTTCGATGGCGTCGACGGCCCGCTTTGCCCGCACCGGGTCGAGCCAGAAGTGGGGGTCGGCGGTCCCGTGGTCGTGCTCGTGATCGTGGTCGCCGTCCTCGCTTTCATCGTGTTCGTGGTCATCGTGATCGTGACCGTCGCCATCTCCGTCGTGCTCGTGGGCGTGATCATCGTGACCCTCGAGATCGTGCGCATCGCCGTCGCCGTGCTCGTGATCGTGGCCACCCTCACTCTCGAGCAGGTCCACTTCCGCGCCGGCGGCCACGATGTGAACGTCGGCGTCGTCCTCCCGGAGGCTCGTCACGAGATCGTCCGCCCAGGGCTGGAAGCCGTCCACGACGGAGATGAACAGGTCCGACTCGAGGACGGTACCCTGAATCTGCGGTCCGGGTTCCCAGCCGTGGCCGTGCTGGCCGATCGGCACCAGCGTCTCGGCCTGCGCGGTGTCGCCCGCGACCGCGGCCGCGAAATCGCCGAACACGAAAAACGAGGCCTGGGCCGTCGGGGCCGAACCGTCGCCCGCGTCGTTCGATCCGCCGTTACCCGACTCGTCCGAGACGCAACCGGCGAACGCGCCGATCGTGGCGGCGCTGGCACCGGTCGCGACGAGTTGTCGTCGAGTGTATCGTGGCATGTATTACTAACTCTTCCCCATTAGTTAATAATAACTGTGATCTGTATAGGGGTGATTAATATTGGTCGGTCCCCGCGGCGCGGTTCACAGCGCAATCAGAGCGCGGTACAGCACCGATCGCAACCGGGGTCCCGACTCGGGACTCGAGCGGCTACGACGGGCACTGTGGCGGTGAAAGACGGTCGAAAACGACTGTGCGAGAATCGGTATCGGCACTGCGCTGGGACTGAATACATCACGCAGCCGGATTCACACCGGATCTGACGTTCCAATGACCTATTGGGCTGGGCGGCGTATCGTTCGTATGGCATTCCGAACGACCCTCGGGTGGTCCCTGCTCTCCTCCGGTATCGTGACGCTCATCCTCAAAGTCCTCCCCGGTGACTCGCTGTGGTGGGGACTGCTGTTTCTGGCCCTGGGCGTGGCGCTGTTGGTGTACAGACAGTGAACGTGCGCACGAGCGCACACGCCGGAAGGGGTCTCCGGCCCGCGTATCGGTCGGAAAACTAAGTAGACGAACGTCGATGGTGACGGTATGGTCGCACCGGGCCTCGAGATCGCGCTCTTCGCCGCCGCCTTTCTCGTCGGGGTCGTGCTGGTCATCTGGTGCGTCGAGGTGTTCATCGAGGCGGTCGCCCAGAGCGCCGTCTCGCTGGGAATTTCGGGCTTCTTCCTCGCGGTGATCCTGGCCGGGATCGACCTCGAGAACGCCGCGCTCGGGGTGACGGCCGCCGTGGTCGCCCTGCCGGATCTCGCGCTAGGGACGGTTTTCGGCGAGTCGCTGTTCGTCCTCGCGGTTGCACTCGGACTCGCGGGGGTGTTCGTTCCCTTCGAGATGGACGTACCACGGGCCTACCTGGCCATGCTCCTGCTCGTCCCGCTGCCGGCGTTCGCGCTGTCGGTGGGCGGGACGATCGGGGCCGCGTACGGGGCGGCGCTGCTGGCGATATTCGTCCCCTTACTCGCCTACATCTTCTGGCACGAGCGGCGCTCGGAGACGACGTACTTGCTCTCCGGCGAGGTCGAGGAAGCGATCGACGTCGACGACGATCTCGAGGCCGAGGTCGGACCACCGACTGACGACGCGCTGGCGACGAACGGGAACGGACCGCGTACGGATCGCGAGGCGCCGACAACCGCTGACGGTGAGCGAGGCGAGTCTCTGCTCGAGTCGGATTCGGACCGCGATCTCGACCTCGACCTCGATTTCGACGAGTTCGTCCCCGACCTCGAGGACCGTAGCGGTCGGGTCACCCTCGCCGTCGCCGTTCTCGCGACCGTCGGCATGACGCTGGGGTCGTTCATCACGGTCGGCAGCGCCGAGCGGCTCTTCGTCGCCTTCGGCATCTCGGGGCTGGCCTTCGGCGCGACGGTCCTGAGTTTCATCGCCTCGATCGAGGAACTGGCGCTGACCCTCGAGCCCGTCCGGCAGGGGCGACCGCACCTCGCCGTGGGTAACGTCGTCGGGAGCACGGTCTTCTACATGACCGCGAACGTGGGCCTGATCGCGCTGTTGCACCCCGTCGACACCGGCGGTGCGGTGATGACCGTCCACTGGCCGTTCTTCGGCGCGTGCCTGCTCGTCGCGACGGCGATGCTAGCTCGCAGCCGCGTGACCCGCGCCGGCGGCGCGCTGCTGCTCGCGCTGTACGCCGGCTACTGGGTGCTGAACTACGCCGCGTGACCCGCAGGGCGGGTCCACCGTCCGCAGCGGGCGCCGAAAACCGGCCCGCATTCCCGACAACACTAGTAATTTATGTTTCGAAACGATACCGGACGGGCGTGAGTGCTGACACGGACGAAACGCCGTTCGACGCCTACCGCGAGGACGTCGAGCGACCGCTGACGAGGTTGTTCCGCGAGTACGCACCGGGCCGACTCGGCTACTTCACGACCGGGATGGTCGCGAACTTTCTCGCCCGCATGGCGAGTCTCGTGCCGCCGCTGGTGCTCGGGGCCGCCATCGACGCGATCTTCCTCGAGTCCGGGCCGTACGAGCTGCCGGTCGTCCCCAATACGTGGCTGCCCACCGGCGACCTGGCGCAGTTCTGGTTCTCCGTCGGCGCGATCATCGCCTCGTTCCTCGCGATGGCGGTCCTCACCTGGATCTACGGCGTCACCGCTAATCTGTTCGCCCACGACGTGATGCACACCGTCCGTGTCGATTCCTTCGAGAAGATGCAGCGCCTGGACATGGCCTTCTTCGACGAGAAACAGACCGGCGAGGTCATGGCCGTCCTCAACAACGACACGCAGAACTTAGAACGATTTCTGGATAACGCCCTGATGAACTCCGCGCGACTCCTCGTGATGGTCGGCGGCATCGCGGCCGTGCTCTTCTACCTGAACTGGCAACTCGCCGTCGTCACGCTGTTCGCGATCCCCGCCATGGTCGCGTTTACGATCTGGTTCATGCGCGTCGTCGAACCGCGGTACGTCCGCCAGCGCTCCGCCGTGGGACGGCTCAACACCCGCCTCGAGAACGCCATCGCGGGGATGGGGCTGACCAAGGCCTCCTCGAGCGAGGGCTACGAGGTCGACCGGGTCCGGGACTCCTCGATGAACCTGTTCGAGCGGACGATGGACGTGCTCAAACTGAGCTACTTCTACCGGCCGGGGATGGAACTGCTCGCCGGCGTCGCCTTCGCCGCGACCTTCTTCGTCGGCGGCTACTGGCTCACGACGGGGACCGCGCCGGGACCGTTCACCGGCACGCTGTCGGTCGGCGACTTCGTCATCTTCCTCACCCTCACCCAGCGGATCGTCGACCCGCTCGCGGAGGTCTCGAACATCGTCGACCAGTACGAGAACGCCAAGGCCTCGAGCGAGCGCATCTTCGGGCTGATGGACATCCCCGTCCACGTCGACGACCCGGAAGACCCCGCGGACATCGAACCGGTCGAGGGCCGGGTGGCGTACGAGAACGTCTCCTTTAGCTACGCAGATAGCGAGGTACGGGCGACGAGCGACGACGAGAAAGCCTTCGAGGAGACGGTCATCGAGGACGTCTCCTTCGAGGCCGACCCCGGCGATACCGTCGCGCTGGTCGGCCCGACCGGCGCCGGCAAGTCGACGGTCCTCAAACTGCTGCTCCGGCTGTACGACGTCCAGGAGGGCTCGGTGAAGCTCGACGGCCACGACGTCCGCGATATTGCGCTGTCGGACCTGCGGTCCGCGGTCGGCTACGTCAGCCAGGACACCTTCCTCTTCGACGGGACCATCGCGGACAACATCCGGTACGGTCAGTTCGACGCCTCGGACGAGGCGGTCCGAGAAGCCGCGAAGGCCGCGCAGGCCCACGAGTTCATCGCCGACCTCGAGGACGGCTACGACACCCGCGTCGGCGAGCGCGGCGTCAAACTCTCCGGCGGGCAGCGCCAGCGGATCGCGCTCGCGCGGACCGTCCTCGACGATCCCGAGGTGCTGATCTTGGACGAGGCGACGAGCGCGGTCGACACGAAGACCGAACTGCTGATCCAGCGGTCGATCGATCGGCTCACCGAGGATCGGACGACGCTGGCGATCGCCCACCGCCTCTCGACGGTCAAGGACGCCGACACGATCCTCGTCATGGCAGACGGCGAGATCGTCGAACGGGGCACCCACGAGGAGTTACTCGAGCTGGACGGTCAGTACGCAACGTTGTGGCGCGCACAGGCGGGCGACCGGGAGGCGGCCGCCGAGGCGCTCGTCGACGATTGACGGGTGACGACTAACGAGTAGCGAACGGCGAGTAGCGAGCGACGAGGCTGGACGGCCGTGCGAAACTCGAGTAAGGAAGCTACCGATCGCACAATCGAGCGACCGATACCGAATGGCCGAACAATCAGGTATCGTCGACGTCGAGTTCGAACTGTTCGTTTTCGCTGACGGCGTTGAGCACGACGCTGGTGTTCGAGGACTTGATGTCCGGATCGGTCAGCAGTTGCTTGATGTTGTCGTTCATCTCGTCCGTGTCCTGGAACTTGCCGATGGCGATCACGTCGTAGTCGCCCGTGACCTCGTAGACGCTGATCATCTGGCGGTGGTCCTTCAGCGTGTCCGTGATGTCGGGCAGGGCGTTCCCCTCGACCTGCAACTGGATGACGGCGGTGACGTCGTAGCCGAGCGCGTCGTAGTCGAGTCGGGGTGTGTAGCCTTCGATGACGCCGTCTTCCTCGAGATCGGAGAGGTGATTCGAGACGGTTGTGACGGAGACGTCCAGGTCCTCGGCGAGGCTCCGGAGGCTCGCGCGGCCGTCACCGAGGAGGGCATTCACTAGTTTTGCATCGAGATTTTCGTAGGTCATCACATCAAACAACTCAGCCTAGCCTTTAGAAATTTACGAATATACAATTTCAGTGCGGTGAGGGGATATTTGCTCGGAGCAGCAGGGTTTTAGTAGCGGAGATTCTTGAGAAGGACGACTGGAAAGATGACAAGCGGAAACATCAGCGAGGCTGAACAAGCCGTACTCGACGAGATCGAGGAGCAGGACGTAGACTTTCTCCGACTGCAGTTTACCGACATTCTGGGCACGGTCAAGAACGTCGCCGTGCCGGCCCGACAGGCCGAGAAGGCATTCACCGAGGGGATCTACTTCGACGGCTCCTCGATCGAGGGCTTCGTCCGCATTCAGGAATCGGACATGCGTCTGGTTCCCGATCCGGACACCTTCGCGGTTCTGCCGTGGCGCAACGACGAGGAAAGCGCCGCGGCCCGGATGATCTGTGACGTCTACGACACCTCGACGGACGAACCGTTCGAGGGCGACCCGCGACGCGTCCTCAAGAACGCCCTCGAGCGCGCCGAGGAGATGGGCTACACGGTCAACGCGGCGCCCGAACCGGAGTTCTTCCTCTTCGAGGAGGACGAGGAAGGCCGCGCGACCACTGAGACCAACGACGCCGGCGGCTACTTCGACGTCGCGCCCAAGGACCTCGCCTCGGACGTTCGCCGCGACATCATCTACGGCCTCGAGGAGATGGGCTTCGAGATCGAAGCGAGCCACCACGAAGTGGCGGAAGGACAGCACGAGATCAACTTCACCTACGACGACGCGCTCGCGACGGCCGACAACGTCGCGACCTTCCGGACCGTCGTTCGCGCCATCGCGGCCCAGCACGACTACCACGCCACCTTCATGCCCAAACCGATCCCGCGGATCAACGGCTCGGGCATGCACACCCACCTCTCCCTGTTCACCGAGGACGGCGAGAACGCCTTCCACGACGAGGACGACGAGTTCAACCTCTCCGAGGAGGCCCACGCCTTCACCGCCGGCATCCTCGAGCACGCGCCGGCGATCACGGCGGTCGCGAACCCCACCGTCAACAGCTACAAGCGCCTGGTTCCGGGCTACGAGGCGCCCGTGTACGTCGCGTGGTCCGACCGCAACCGCTCGGCGCTGATCCGCAAGCCGGCCGCGCGCGTCCCCGCGGCCTCGCGCATCGAACTGCGCTCGCCGGACCCGTCGTGTAACCCCTACCT
The DNA here is from genome assembly GCF_003610195.1 of Halopiger aswanensis. Classification (NCBI taxonomy): domain Archaea; kingdom Methanobacteriati; phylum Methanobacteriota; class Halobacteria; order Halobacteriales; family Natrialbaceae; genus Halopiger; species Halopiger aswanensis. The sequence continues at coordinate 1,413,392 of NZ_RAPO01000001.1, forward strand.
CGCGCTCGCAGTCATGATCCACGCCGGCCTGGACGGCATCGAGCAGGGCCTCGAGTGTCCCGACCCGGTTCGGGAGAACATCTACGAGTTCGACGAGCAGAAGCGCGACGAGTACGGCATCGACACGCTGCCGTCGAACCTCGGCGACGCCGTCGACGCGCTCGAAGAGGACGAGGCGATCTACAACGCGCTCGGCGAACACGTCGCGCCCAAGTTCGTCGAAGCCAAGCGCCAGGAGTTCGAGGAGTACCTCGTCGACGTCTCCGAGTGGGAACTCGACCGCTACCTCGAGAAGTTCTGACGCGTTCAGGCCGCGAGTCGCCGACTCGACGCTGACACCGCGACAACCACCCCCTGTCGGTTCCGGTCTCCGATTTTTGCATCGAATTCGATCGAGTTCGATCCGGTTCGATTCCGTTTACGCACGGATTACGGCGATCATCCACATTGCCACCGCAGCGGTAGCGCTGATCCCAGCAGCGGCGCTGTCGCCGACACGACCACGAGCTACCGGCGGCGAAGGAGGTAACGGACGGGCGAGTACGGTTGCCGAGAGGGCGAGAGAAGCGACGGATTCGGGACGGGAGAAACGCGGACGACTCGAGGCGGCCGTTAGGACCGGCGCTCGCCGATCCAGTTCCGGAGCCGTCCCGGTACGCCGAGCAGGGACAGGCCCGCGCCGAGCAGCACCATCAGGACGTAGACGCCGAGCGTCGACGTCCAGACGACGAACATCGCGAGGATCGCCCAGGGGCCGGTGAGGAAGTAAAACGCCGCGATGGCCATCGCCGTCCCGTACAGCAAGACGAGGTAGGGGCCCCAGCCGTGGGCGTGGCCGCGGCGGACGCGCCGCCGGACGTAGCGCTTGAGTTCGCTCTCGAGCGACTCCTTCTCGACGGTGCGGCGCTCGACGTTGTCCTCGAAGTCCTCGACGCGGTCGCGCAGGCGCTCGATCTCCTCGCGAAGGGCTTCGGGGTCGTCGGCTCGGTCCCGCGTGCGAGCACTGTGCGGGCCTCGCCGTTCGGTTTCGGTTTCAGTCCCGGCCGTGCGCGTACCCGTAGCTGCGCTCGAGCGATCGCGGTCCGAGTCGAGGTCGCGGTCGCGGTCGCGGTCGCGAGTACGGGCCTCGTCGCTGTTAGTCCCGGTTTCGGTTCCGTTCCCGTCGCCCGCGGTCGCGTCCGCGTCCCCCTCGTCGGCACCCGTAGCGTCGTCAGTCATCGCTTCTGTCAGAATCTGTCGACGGCCGGGACTTTGTAGCTGCCGATCCACTTCACGGCCGGCGAGGACGGCGTTACAGACCGCGCCGAACACGAGGATGATCGCGCCGAGGTACAGCCAGACGAGCACGAGAAAGACGGCCCCGAGGGCCCCGTAGACCACGTAATCCGTCGCAACGGCGGCGTACAGCGAGAACGTCCGGCTCAGGACGAACCAGCCAACGGCGGCGATGACCGTCCCCGGCAGGGCCTCCCGAAGGTCCACGTCGGCGTCCGGAAAGACGACGTACAGCGGCAGGAACGCCGCGACCAGCCCCAACAGGACGAAGACCGGGCCGACGTAGCCGAGTCCGACCACCGGGGCGAACCGAATCGCAACCTCGAGCGCGCCGACCAGCGCGAGTCCGAACGAGATCACGAGAAAGACGATCGTCGCGTCCCATATCGTATCGATGACCGACTTCTCGCCGACGGTGCCGTACACCTGCGAGAAGGCTCGATCGAGGCCCCGGAGAACGCGGCTCGAGCCCCAGAGCAGACCGAACGCGCCGACGACCGTCGCGCTCTGGCGGCCGGTCTCGTCGAGCACCGTCTCGGCGAGCAGCTCCCGCGCTGCCGGCGTCAGCACGTCGCTCGCGGCGACCGTGAGCCGTACCGCGAGCGCTTCCCCGCCCAGCGACGCGGCAATCCCGAGCGCGAGCAACAGGAGCGGGACGAGCGAGATGAAACCGTAGAAGGCGACGCCGGCCGCCAGCAGCGTCAACTGCTGGGTGCGAGCCAGTTCCGTCACCCGACGCGCGATATCGAGCCCTTCGCTGCGGTCGATCACTAGCCGTCCTACGACGGGGACCGAGGTATGCAATCGTGTGGCATAGGCTTGCTCCCTAAAGGCTCCCGCGACCGACCGCGGCCGCGTTCGCTCGCGCGGTCCAACGACGGACCACCGCCGACGCCCGTCGAAACTGTTTTTCGCTGTCACGTCGACCGAAGCCCATGGAGCAGCGACGCTGTCCCGACTGCGGCGTGACGATGGAACCGGTTCCGGTACGCGACGGCGAGAGCATGCGGCTCTCGATCGCGACCGGCGAACGCGAGGGACTGCTGGGAAAACTCGGCCTCAAGCAGCGGGCGAAACTGCAGGGCGTCTGTTGTCCGGAATGTCGACTCGTCCGCTTGTACGCCGGGGACGACGCGTAAGTCCTCGAGTCGACAGGTCGGAAGGACGCGTCGTCACGGCAAGTGTCGACGTTACTCGAGACTGCCCTCGGTCGCCGCCCGGATCTCCCCGACGCTGGCGTCCGTCTTGAACGTCGTCCCGCCGTAGTGCGCTCTCGAGGCTTCGTATCCCGCTGCGCGCAGATCCGCGAGGAACTCGTCCATCGCGTTGGCGGGCAGCCCCCAGTTGCGACAGAGCTTGTGCTGGTCGTAGTGGGTCGGCTCGTCGAGTTCCGCCTCGAGCGTCTCGCAGAGTTCGCGTCCCTTCTCGGCGGTGCCGAAGGCGTCGGGAATCTCCTCGCGGACCGCGACGACGAACTCGCGGTCGCGGACGGGTCCGAGCCAGACCGGACCGGCGGCGAGGATCCGGTCGCCCTCGCAGTGGGGACAGGTCTCGATCGGGTCGGCGATCAGCCCCGGGTCGGCCTCGCGGTACAGGCAGTCCTCGCAGTGGTAGAGGTAGCCTAACTCGTCGACCGCGGCGTCGGCCGACGTCGCCTTGTGCTCGAGCTCGAGGTAGGTCCGGACGTAGTGGCTCGTCGCGTGGGTCAGCAGCGGCTGCACGCCGACGTCGAACCGGGCTGCGCTGCGCGCGAGCGCGGAGACGAGTATCCGAACGCCCATCTCGGCGTGGTAGTCGGTGTTTTGCGGAACCGCCGAGTAGGAGCGGACGCCGCTGTTGAAGTGCGCGCCGCACATGGGTGCGGTGTCGGTCGCGGTGACACAGACTAGATCCCGGCAGTTGGCGAAGGCAGCGTCGGCGAACGGCATCGGCGTCCCGTAGGGGTCGAGGTCGATCACGTCGAACACCTCGTCGTGCATGAGGGCGCTGACGTCGCGGTGTTCGACGGTCGCCCGTTCGGCGCAGTCGTTGCGCGCGAGGTTCTCGCGGGCGAGGTCGACGGCCTCCTCGTCGACGTCGCAGCAGGTGACGTCCCAGCCGTCGGCGGCCGCCCGAACGCCGCGGACGCCGCTTGCCGTCATCGCGTCGAGATACGTTTCGGCACGCTCCTCGCGCTCGCGATAGGCTCGCAGCGTTGCGATCGTCAGATCCCGGTTCAGCTCCTGGCGCGGATTGTAGAAGACCGACTCCTCGATACCCTCGGTCTGCTCGCCGGGGACCTCGAGCTCGATTCCGCCCTCGGTGACGCGCATACTCCCTCTGGACGGCGGCAGTCGAAAAACACCGTGGTATCGGTCGGGTCGTCTGAAGTCACACTCACTGCTCAGTTCGCGGGGTTACGCGTCCAAATCCGCGTGCTCGGCCGCCGGCAGCGTCACCGAGAACGTCGACCCCTCGCCGGGGTCGGAGTCGACCCGAATCCTCCCGCCGTGACGGTCGACGATGCGCTCACACAGCGCGAGTCCCAGGCCCGTCCCCTCGTACTCCTCGGGGCCGTGCAGACGCTGGAACACGTCGAAGATCCGATCCGCGTCGGCCGGATCGATGCCGATTCCCGCGTCGGCGACCGAAATCGTCCAACTCGAGCCGTCAGCGTTCGGCTCGGCATCCACGCGGACCCGCGGCGGCTCGTCGCCGCAGTACTCGAGCGCGTTCGAGAGCAGGTTCTCGAACAGTTGGCGTAACTGGCTGGCGTCACCGTCGACGGTCGGCAGCGAGTCGATCTCGAGGACGGCGTCGCTCTCGGCGATCCGTACTTCGAGGTCCTTTCGGGCATCGGCGAGCACGTCGTCGAGCGCGACGGGCTCGAACGGCTTGCCCTGCGAATCGATCCGCGAGTACGCGAGGAGGCCGTCGATCATCGCGCGCATCCGGTCGGCACCGTCGACCGCGTAGTCGATGAACTCGCGCCCGTCCGCGTCGAGATTGTCGCCGTACCGCTTCTCGATGAGCGTCAGGTAACTCGAGACCATCCGCAGGGGCTCCTGGAGGTCGTGACTCGCCGCGTAGGCGAACTGCTCCAGGCGCTCGTTCGAGTCCGCGAACTCCCGATTGGCGACCTCGAGTCGCGCGATCGTCTCGTCGAGTTGCGCCGTGAGTTGCTCGAGGTCTCGATTCCGGCATTCGATCTCGTGTGCCCGCGTCTTCGCCAGCGCGTCGTTGCGCCCGACGCCGAAGCCCGCGGCGGCGCCGAAGGCCGAAAGGACGAGTGCGGCCCGAACCGGATCGCTCACGCTCTCGGCCGGCTCGAGTTGGTAGAGCGCGAGCATCGCCAGCAACAGCCCGCTCCCGCCGAGACACCAGGCCGCGATCGTCGGATAGTACGCGCCGCGAACGTCGGTCCTGGGTAATCGATAGGCGCCGTACAGCAGGACCAATCCGGGAAGGCCGATGAACCCCGCGACGAGGACGACGTTCGACAGCGCCTTCCCTGCGGTCAGTTGGCCGACTGCCCAGCCGACCGCGAGCACGACGTACAGTGCCCCCACGGCTGCGATCGCCCCTCGTCCGCTACCAGCAGTTGGTGGTCGATACCAATCCCCCATGTGTATACTCCGTGGCACGCCTATTTTCGCGTTCCGCTGCCCGTCGGATCACCCGAGTATCCGTCCAGTAGATGTGTCAGCTCGCGACGGGCGGCGAGTCAGCCCCGATCCGTCAACAGTCCGGATCACTCCGCAAAATCGCAATGCTGACGGCTGTCGGTCGGCCGCTCGCTCGAGCGACAACCAAACCGATTTTACAGTCGGGTGCACAGTCACGAACGTGTCGGAAGCCAACCCCGTCGAGCGGTGGCAAGCGGATCTCGAGGAGGCAGGCGAGCTGACGCCGGATATCGTCGACCGGATTTCGCGCCTCCACGGCGACCGCGGGGTGCAGGCGGTCGAGGCAGTCGGCGAGAACCGCGTCAAGACCTACCGCGATTTTACCATCGTCGTCGGCTACGACGACGAGTACATCGTCGAGGACGGGGGCTGTACCTGCAAGGACAGCGAGTACAATCTCGATCCGGACGACCCGACCGATCTCTGCTGGCACGTGATCGCGGTCGCGATCGCGCGCCGGATCGGCCACGTCGACTACCACGACATGTGGTACTCGGACGTACGCGAACTGATCTGAGGACCGCGACACCGTTCGGATCAACGCCCACAATTACCCGTTACGGTCGTCACGGCGCTTCCGCCGTCGGCTCCGTCGACGGATCCGTCCGGAGTCGGAGGGCCCCGAATGCGATAAAACTGACACCCGCGACGAGTGTCGCGACGCCGAGAAGCGACGCTATGGAGACCAGACCGGAGACGACGAGGTACGACCCGATCGCGCCGTAGCCGACGCTTTGAATCTGCCACCACTCGAGCGTCCGGCCGGCGACCGTCAGCCGCCGGGTTAGCCCGGCGACGACGAACGCGACGCTGCCGAACAGCAACAGTGCACCACCGGCGACGGTCACAGCCGCCGTCGGCGAGGCAGGTTCGTCGACGATCACTTCGAGACTCTCCGTGAACGACAGGGCGAACGTCGCGAGAAACAGGACGCCGAGGACGAGACTGAGCCGTCGGTCGGACCAGGACATACACCGACCAACAGCGAGTGGCGGAATAACTATAGCGGACCGAACACGTCGATCGGGAACGCCTCAGTCGGATTCGTTACAAGCCGCGATGATAACCTCCGGATCGTCGATTAGTCGGTTCTCCATGTAGTTTCCCTTCCCCTTACCGGCCCACTTGCGCTCCTGCTCGATGATCGAGAGGAACTCGAGTTCCGAGAGAATATCGCGGACGCGACGCAGTTTCAGGTGATCGGACTGATCCCGGTCGCACAGTCGCTTGTAGAGGTCGTACACCTCGTTGGTCGTCACCGGCGCGTCGTCGCCCTCCTTCTGCTGGGTGAGCAGCGCCATCGCCTCGAGCACCAGCTTCGCGTGACTCGGGCTCTTCGAGATGAGTTCGGCCAGCCGGCTGGTCTCCTCGCGCTCGTGGGCCTGATCGACGCAGGACTCGGTCACCCGCTCGAAGTCGTTCTCCTCGGCGATTTCGCCCGCAAAGCGGAGGATGTCGATCGCCTTCCGCGCGTCGCCGTGTTCGCGGGCCGCGAGTGCGGCCACGCGCGGGACGACGCCGTCCTCGAGGACCCCCTCGTGGAACGCGTCGGAGCGCGAGCGGAGGATCTCGCGGATCTGGGTCGCGTCGTACGGCGAGAAGACGTACTCGCGCTCGCAGAGGCTGGACTTGATTCGCTCGTCCAGCGAGTCTTTGTACCGGACCTTGTTCGAGATGCCGATGACGCCGACCGTACTCTCGGTGAGCTTGCCGGACTCGACGGCCCGAGAGAGTTGCATGAGGATATCGTCGTCCTCGATCTTGTCGACCTCGTCTAAGATAATCAGCGCGACGTCGTAGCGGGTGTCGATGATCTGCCAGAGCCGGCGGTAGTACTCGGCGGTGCTCAGGCCCGAGTGAGGGATCGAGATGTCCGTCTCCGTCTGGTCATTGAGCTGGTGCCCGGCCGATTGGACGGCCTGGGTCTCCGTCGACTCCTGAAGACAGTCGACGTACGCGACGCCGATCGAGACGTCGTTGCCCTTGGCGCGCTCGATCGCCTGGTTCGTGATGAACTTCGAGCACAGCGATTTGCCGGTCCCCGTCTTCCCGTAGACGAGGACGTTGTTCGGCGTGTTCCCCCGCGTCGCCGGTTTGATCGCGTTCGCGAGGTTCGTCAGTTCGTCCTCGCGACCGATGATCCGATCGCCGTCCGGGAGGTGCGAAACCTGCAGGAGCTCCTTGTTGCGGAAGATCTCGTTTTCGCTCCCGAAGTAATCCGTCGAGCCCGACATTCAGTTACTCGAGACATTCGGCGTCGCTCTCTTAAACGTTCGGAACCGGAGTTCCGCTGTATAATCCAGATCTCAACGATTCAAGAACCAAAACGATCCATCTACACCCCTCGGTGCCGCTGTATAGGCCGAAACGGACCCCGGATTTCCGCTGTATAGGCGAGCGGGTGTCGGCCGTCACGGATGAGCCGCGAATTACGCCGTCTCGTCGCGGTGGGACCCCGGAGTGCCGCTGTATAGCAACCGGCCACCCCGGAGTGCCGCTGTATCACGAGCCGGTCGGCGACGAATTGCGCTCCAGACACGAACCGGCGGGAGCGGGACGGACACCGTATTTCCGCTGTATTGATTGAAAAGGATTTCTATAGGAAGCGAGCGGTTCGTTTTCCACCCCTCGGTGCCGCTGTATACGGAGACACACACCCCGCGTTGCCGCTGTAAGGAGTCGGCCGCGCCGTCGACCTGAAACCGAGGTCGAGTACCGCCGAGACTGCACTGGTAGCCGCGACGAACCGAAAACCGAGTCAAAACTGCGCCTCGAGTCGACTCGAGCGGACGCGGACGGTCAATTCCGAATGACCGTCACGACGTTCAATTCACTTAGTGGACTATGACTAAAGTCACCTATTTATGAATGTCGGAATCAGAATAGTTTCTCGATCCTGTTGTAGGGCTATAGCAACCCGCGGTAGATTACTGCCAGGTATACTGTGCTGATTGCCAGTTTTCAGACCGTCTCGAGCGGTCATACAGCGGCAACGAGGGGTGTGTCTCCGGCCCAACCACTGTGAGATCGCAGTTACGAACGGTATCGAAGCCGCGCCGAGAAGAAACCGAACCCTACGCGTCCGCGCAGATTTCGACGAAGTTCCGCAGAATCTGTAGCCCCGTCTCGCCGCTCTTCTCGGGGTGGAACTGGGTGCCGAAGACGTTGCCCGCGTCGTTGGCGACGATCGAGGGGAACTCGCGTTCGTAGTCGGTGCTCGCGACCGTCGCGAACCCGTCGTCGGGAACCGCGTAGTAGGAGTGGACGAAGTAGGCGTACTGGCCATCGATGCCCTCGACGAGCGGGTGATCCCGCTGGACGTCCAGTTCGTTCCAGCCCATGTGGGGCACCTTCTGGCCGTCCGAGAACCGGACGTTCGTTCCGGGAATCAGGTCCAGCCCTTCGACGGCGGACTCGCCGTCGGTCGTCCCCTCCTCGCTCGAGGTCAGCAGCATCTGCATGCCGAGACAGATGCCGAACAGGGGTTGGTCGCGCTCGGCGACCTCGAGGAGGTGTTCGCGGATCGGCTCGGCGTTCTCGACGCCTTCGCGGAAGGCGCCGACGCCGGGGAGGACGACGCCGTCGGCGTCGGCGAAGGCGTCGGGGTCGTCGGTGATCGTGACGTCGGCGCCCGCGCGCTCCAGGCCGCGGGTGACGCTGCGCAGGTTCCCCAGTCCGTAGTCGACGACGACGACGGAGGCGAGGGATTGGTCGGCTGCGGACGAAACGCTGCTCATACTCGAACTGAGGGCGGAACGTTGAAGTGTATTGCCATTCGCGCAACTGCAACCGGGCGTACTCCGCGCGTCTTCCCCGCTCCTTAGGTTCTCGAGGCTGTAGGGCCGATATGGTCGACAGCGATAGCGAAACCGATACCGATACCGACTCCGACGCGCCTACCGGAACCGACTCCAACACCAGCACCGCCACCAGCGCCGACCCGGAATCCGTCGTCCGCGACTACTACGAGTACGTCGACGCCGAGCGGTACGACGACCTCGTCGACCTCTTCGCCGACGACGTTCGGTACGAGCGCCCCGGACAGGGTGCGATCACCGGCCGCGAGGAACTCCGCGAGTTCTATCTCGACGGCCGGCCGCTCGAGGAGGGATCCCACGAGGTTCACGATATCGTCGTCGAGGAAGACACCGTCGCCGTCCGCGGGAGCTTTACCGGTTTGCAGGGCGACGAACGCGTCGCGTTCGACTTCGCGGACTTCCACGAATTCGAGGACGGGAAGATCTCGCGGCGCTATACGTTCACGGACCGAGACGAGGTGTGATAATCGCTCGCGGGTTCGCAGGCTCGTAAGCTCGCGGAATCAGAAGCCGTCGAGCCGCGTCTGGCCGCTTTCGCTCCCGTCGACGTCCGCGAGATCGGCGGCCCGCTCGAGGGCCGACTCGAACGTCTCCTCCTGACTGCGATCGTACAGCGTCGCCGCCGGATGGACGCAGAGCAGCAGCCGTCGGGGGGTACCGGCGATGCGAACCTCCTCGAGCGACCCGGCTTCCTTCGTGACGGCGACCGAGCGCTCGAGCAGGTGTTCGCTGGGAACCTTCCCGAGCGTGACGATTACGTCCGGATCGACGAGGTCGATTTCGGTCTCGAGGTAGCCCCGGCAGTGCTCGAGTTCCTCGTCGGTGGGGTCGCGGTTCTCGGGCGGGCGACAGCGCACGCAGTTGGTGATGCGGACGGTCTCGCGGTCGAGGCCGACGGTCCGGAGTTGTTCGTCGAGGACGGTCCCGCTGCGGCCGACGAAGGGTTCGCCCTCCGCGTCCTCCTGCGCGCCGGGCCCCTCGCCGACGAATAGGACGTCGGCGTCCTCGGGACCGGTTCCGTTGACGATCCGACTGCGGGAGTCGACCAGCACCGGACAGCGCGTACACTCGTCCACGCAGAGATCCTCCGCATTCAGCTCGCTCATGTGGTGTCGCTCAGGCGGGCGACTACTACGTCTTTCGCCTTTCGGGCTCGCAGCCAACTAGCTGCCGAAGGCGTTCAAGTCGATTCCCGTCACTCGCCGCCCTGCTCGTCGACTGCAGTGGCGTACGCATCGCCCGCTCGAGCCGCGAGCCGCGCCACGCGAATCGGTTCCGGACGGCCGCCCGCCGGCGTGAACGCCCGGACGACTTCGTCGGCCTCGCTCGTCTCGCAGCCGACGTGCCTGACGTAGACCGTGTCGTCGTTGACCGACAGCGACCGCCGCTCGGGCAGGGAGCGGTACGCCTCGAGCCGCTCGTCGCGTTCCGTCCCGGAAAAGGCGTCTCGAATCCCGGCCTCGAGACCGCCGCTTTCCTCGAAGGTGACGGCGATCACGGGCCGATCGGCAGCCTCGTGAATCCGTGCGAGGTCGAGAATATTGTACCACGCGGGGGCGACGGCGCCGAGCAGCACGTAGCGTACGTCCGGTCGCCCGACCGACTCGAGCAGCGATCGGACGGCCGCAGTCGCGTCCGTGCCGCCGACGGTACAGGCTTCGTAGGCGAGGCCGTCGACGACGCGGTCCGCGCGGACGACCGCGGCCGCGAGGGTGCTTCGACGCCGACCGTCCCGGTCGTCGCGATCACCGCCGTACGACTCGGCGATGCCCAGCGCCCGCACCCCGGACTTCATCCCTCGTTACTCCTCGTCCTTGATTTCCTGCAGTCGGTCGAGGAGTTCGTCGCTCGAGGCCCCGTTTTCGAACTCGATCGTTCCGTCGTGGTCGGTCTGCGAAGACTGCACCGCGTCGTCGTCATCAAAATCGGCGTCGACTTCCTGTTGCTCGGATTCGTCGTAGCTCCCGAATCCCATACATATCGCTATAAGCGGTTGGAAGTGAAAAAATCCATGGTTACATGTTTCAATTTCGCGGAAAGTGAAACGATCCGACGGTCAAGTTCGAGTGTGGGATCCACCCGCTGACGGAGACGGGGGCGGGCGACACCAAGTCGCTGCTACCCGAACGACGCCAGGATTTTGTCGATTCCCGACGACGTGACGCACATGGACGTTCACCACGTCACCGAACCCGCGGAGACGTTCACGTGTAACGCCTTTCTCGCGCTCGGCGAGGCGCCGACGCTTGTCGACGCCGGCGCCTGGGACGGCGTCGTCGACGAGATCAGCGAGCACACCGACGTGCTCGACGCCATCGTACTCACCCACCAGCACGGCGACCACGTCGAGCAACTCGAGACCGTCGTCGAGGCCTTCGATCCGACGGTGTACGCCTACGGCGACCACCCGCTGCGCGACCGCGCGCTCGAGGACGGCGACACGGTCCACATCGGCGACGAGGCGTTCGACGTGGTCTACACGCCCGGCCACGCCGACGATCACGTTTCGTTCGTCTCCGAATCGTCGCTGTTCTCCGGCGACGTGGTCGTCCACGACGACGGCGCCTTCGACTACGGGAGCTTCGGCCGCACCGACATGGCGGGCCAGTCCCGCGAGCGGCTCATCGAGAGCATCGAGGCGCTGCTCGAGCGCATGCCCGACGGCGTCGAGCACATGTACGCGGGCCACGGCGGCGTCTTCCACGGGGACGTTCGGGACGTCGTCGAGACGGCGCTCGAGCGGGCCGAGAAGCGAGAGCCGAAGTACCCCGACGAATGAGTGGCCGGTCCGGAGACGAGCCACGACGGGGCGAGTCTCCGGCTTTTTGGTCCAGATTTTTGCGCGAGCGGTGAGCGACGCCGGGAGCGAACCCGAGCGGAAAAAGTGAGTCAGACCCGAGCGGAAAAGGTGGGGTCAGAGACGGCGTCGCAACTCGAGCGGCGCTGAAACGGAAAGAAGACGAACCGAGACGCCCGATTATGCCGCGCGGGGTTCCTTCGCCTTGGGGCGGAGCTTCTCGTAGCCGCACTTCCGGCAGCTGTCGGCTCGCTTCGGGTTGCGAGCGTTACAGCGCATGCAGATCATCTTCTCGAGCGTTCGTTTCTCGGCAGCGTCGAAACTTGGCATGTCGCTGCGTTCGGCCGTGGTGCATTTAACCGCTGTGGTTGGCGCGTTCCGCTTTGATTACTCCTCGCCCTCGCCCTCGTCGGCTAGATAGTCGTCCTGCACGGCGACGACCTCGCTCGAGTCGGCACACGCACTGTACCGCCGCAGCGGTTCCTCGTTGAGGTCGAGAAAGGTCTGGCCCCAGCGGAACGGCTCGAGGAGGTCCTCGGCGCGGTCCCGCTCGCCGAAGATGCAGCAGGCGCCGGCCAGCGCCTCGACGGTCGTGAGTTGAAACGGCCGCCCGTAGTTGACCGGGTTCGCGGCCACGAGGAACGGCAGCGCGCGGTGGACGCCGTTCATGCGGAAGGAAGCCGCTTCGGCGGACTCCCACGAGCAGTCGAGCGCGACCAGCGTGCCGAGCCCCTCCTCGGCGTCGGCCGGTGAGAGCGCCTGATCGGCGTGGGGGTTGAGGACGACGCCGTAGGGCACCTGGCCCATCGACCGGTAGAGGGTCGCCTCGTCGAACTTCTCGAGGCGACGGGCGGTGCACTTTGCGGGGTCGTCGTCGCCCTCATAGTAGACGTGACACTCCAGTTCCACGCCTGATCGTACGCACAGCGGGGAGAAAAGCCCGACGGACCGGCTGCCGGCGCTCGCGGGCGTCCCCCGATCAGTCGTCGTGAATCGCCTCGCCGCGGTTGAGCCGCGACGCGATCGAAAACGTCTGTTCGGCTTCCCGGCGCGTCGGGAAGTGAGCCGCCATGTAGCGCGCGGTCGCGATCAGCGGCACGCGGCGACGCCGCTCGAGATTCGGCTCGTTCGCTGACGCCTCCGCCCCCTCGCCGGTGCCGTTCCCGCCGGCAGTCGCTCGCTCGGACGCGAGATCGAACTGGCGGAACGCCGCCTCGAGGTTCTGCAGCGTGTGGAAGCCGGCGTCCTCGCGTAACAACCCGTGCCCGAGCGTGCGCTTCAGCGCCGCCGGGTCGCCGCCGCAGTCGAAGAACTCCCCGATCAGGCGACCGGCCTCGTTCACCTCGCCTTCCGCGTCGAACGTCTCGAGCAGATCCTCGAGAACGGCGTCGGGGTCGCGTCCGGTTTCGTTCTCGCCGGGGTCCGGGATCGGCGCGGGCGGCGTGTTGAGGAACCGGTCGAGGTAGACGTTGATCGCGGCGTCGAAGACCCCGCGGTAGGTCTCGAGGGCGTCGGTTCGGCGCGCGAACCCGCAGACGGCGTTGGCGTACGTGAAAGTGTGGTGAACCGTGTTCCAGTCGCTGAACTCGTTGGCCGTGCCGAACTGGGCGACCCGCGTCGCTGCGGCGTGGGCGACCTCCGTCGCGAGCGCCTCGGTCGTCGCCCCCGCCCGGACGGCGTCGGCCAGCGCGTCCACGATCGCCTCGGGGTCGTCGCCGAGCAGCGTCTCCTGAAAGTTCGCGGGCGGTGACCACGGTGAATCCGAGTTCACACCGTCGCCCGAACTCGCGAGCGCCTCGAGACCGCTCGTATCCGAGACGTCGCCCCCGTAGACGTCCTCGAGCAGCGCGACGAGGTCGATCGGCCGCCGCCAGGACGACTGCTCGTCGCTTCGGGAAGCGGTCACGAGCGGGTCGACGAGGCTCGCGAGGGCGTCGCCCCGGAGGGTCTGCTCGTCGCCCCTGTGTCCGTCCGCGTGCTCGAGCGTTTCGAACGCCGTGTTCGCGAAATCGAGGACGTGCCCGCTCGAGAGGTAGGGGTGGTCGGTCGCGGCGGCGACGACCAGTTCGGCGAGGTCGGCGTCCGACCGATCGGCGGCGACGGCGGTGCGGAGACAGCGCTCGGCACCGTCGGCGTCGCGCACCTCGACGCAGTCGCGGAACCACGACTTCAGGCGGTCGAACGCGACGTCGCGGGTCGAAAACGACGGCTGGTCGAAGTTCGGCGGTTCGCCGGCGCAGTCGTCCGCGACGTGGCGGACGCCGGTGTAGAGCGCCCGCTTTCGATCTTCGGGCTCGAGGTCATCGATTACGTTCGCCGTGCAACCGAGAATGGTCAACCCGGAACCCCAGCCCGAGTCGCGGTACTGCGTGCCGAACTCGAGGGTTCGGGCCACCGGCTCGCGGTAGTCGACGGCCGCGTCGAGCAGCCCGATCGTCGATTTCGCGACGACGAGTCGCAGGTTTTCCTCGAGGCCGGTCTCTAAGCGCCGGGTCCAGTGCTCGTCGGGCGGCAGGTCCCGAGGCGGGGTCGGGTTCACGTAGACGGTGCCGTCCCGGACCTCGACGGGGTAGGTGGGGACGTCGTCGGCCCACGGATCGAACGTGTCGCCACAGGAGAGTTCGAACCGCGCGTGGTGCCAGTGGCAGGTGAGGATACCGTCGTCGACGGTGCCCTCGACCAGCGGAAACCCCATGTGCGGACAGCGGTTGTTCACCGCGCGCACCTCGCCCTCGTGGTAGAAGACGGCGATCGGCGTCCCCTCGAGACTCACCAGTTCGCGCCCCGATTCCGCGAGGTCCTCGAGCGCGACGACCTCGCGAAAGTCGTCCGTGTCGGCATCGTCTGCTGTTGCCATACGCCAACGGACAACACGCGGTCGTGTAAGCGTTCCCTGAACGCAGCTACTGTAACGAATCGGTCATATCACAGCCTTTTGGGAGTCGCGACGAAACGTCGGGTATGGATTCGGACTCGGACGCGGACGGTGATTCGGCGACAAAGGCGAACACGGACGCAGGTGCCCTCGTCCGCCGCTACTACGACGGGCTCGACGACCACGACTACGACGCTCTCGCCGAGATTCTCGCACCCGATTTCGTCCAGCGACGACCCGACCGAACGTTCGACGACCGCGCGTCGTTCGTCCAGTTCATGCGCGAGAAGCGACCGAATCCGAACACGACGCACGAGGTGATCGATATCGTCGCGGACGACCGGACCGTCGCCGCTCGCGGACGGGTACTCGAGGCCGCGACGGACGCCAGCGACAACGACGACGACGACCGCGTCCTGTTCGAGTTCGCCGACTTCTTCGCGGTCTCGGACGGCCGGATCGAGCGCCTCGAGACGTACGCGCGCTAATCTTCGTCTCGTCGGAAACTCACTCGTTGATCGGCGAGCAGTCACCGTCAGACACCGACCCCGGCCAAACGGACCGCGCTGTGCGACGAAGCAGCGGCGTACGTGACAATCGGCAGAACGATTTAAGTTTCGACGATGTCTAGGCGAGCCTAAATGGGGGAGTATATCGAGCAGTTCGTCGGCGCGCTGTTTCGGGTGCTCGAGGACGAGGGGCATACGGAGGCCAAACAACTGTTGCTGGACGTCTACCGGTCCAACGCGGCGACGGATCGCGACGAACTCGCGCAGGATCTCCTCTCGGAACTCATCGCGGTCGTCGACCGCCGGCTCGAGACCCGCGAGGAGATCGAGGTGCTCGCGACCGCAGTCGAATCTCTCTTCGATCGGTTCGCAACGGTCGTCGACGCTGCGCCGGCGGCCATCTTCGCCGTCGAACCGGACGGCTCAATCCGGCTGTGGAACGACGGCGCGACCCGAACGTTCGGCTGGGACGAGTCGGAGATCATCGATCGCTCGTATCCCCGAACTCTGGCGGAGTCACCCGACGAGACCGCCGCATTTCTCGAGCGACTCCGCGAAGGCGAGCACCTCGCCGGGATCGAAACCCGCCACCGGCACAGGGACGGCTCGGTTCGTGACGTTCGGCTCTGGGCGGCGCCGCTCGGCAACCGGGGCAATGAGTTCGAGTTCGAGGGCGCCACGTTCGTCGTCAGTGACATCACCGAGCAGAAACAGCGCGAGCAGCGGCTGGCCGTTCTCAACCGAGTATTGCGCCACAACATCCGCAACGACGTGACGCTGATCCAGGGGCACCTCGAGATGCTGGCGGCCGACCTCGAGGCGGAAACCGAACACGTCGATGTGATCGACGCGCGGCTCGACAACATCGTCGAACTGAGCGAGGCGGCCCGTCGAATCGAGCAGTTACAGGGCGACGGCACCGACCTCGCGACGATCGAACTGACGGACCTGTTACGCGAGCGCCTCGACCGCCTGCAGACGGAACACCCGGAGGCCGACATCAGCGTGCAGCTTCCCGGCTCGGTGGCCGTCGGCGCGCACGAACTGCTGCCCTACGCGTTCGATAACGTTCTCGAGAACGCGATCGAGCACAACACCGCGGCGACTCCGCGGATCGACGTCACGGTGACGACGGCGTCCGGGCCACACCGGCGCACGGTCACCGTTCGAATCGCCGACAACGGGCCGGGCCTCCCCGAGGCGGAACGGGAGGTTCTTACGGCAGACGCGGAGACCCCGCTGACCCACAGCAGCGGGATGGGGCTGTGGCTCGTCCGCTGGATCGTTCGCAGTTCCAACGGGACCGTCGCGGTCGATCCCGGCCGCTTCGACGGAACCTGCGTCAGCATTCGGCTGCAGGACGCTCGATCCGAGGACCGACGCGAAGCGGCGCCGTCGGCGAGACGGTAGGTCCTACCCCCGACCTTGCCTCGGTAGCGAATCGATGACACCGGACTCGAGCGCCTCTCGAAGCGAACGGACGATAGCGTACCGGGCTCGTTCAGCCGCAGGGAACTGTCAGCGGAAGCCGGCCGATTCCTTTTCCGCGAGAGTCGTGTACCGCGGGCGATGACACCGGAGCTCTCGATCGAGGCCGATTGGAACAGCCTGTATATCGACGGCGAGTGGACCGCGTCCGAACGCGACGAGGAGATCGCCGTCGAGGATCCGTCGACGCGCGAGGAGATCGCGCGCGTCCCCGCGGCGACCGAGGGGGACGTCGAGGCCGCCTACGAGGCCGCCGCCGACGCCCAGCGGGAGTGGCAGGAGGCCCCGCCGGTCGAACGCGAGCAGGTCGCCCAGCAGTTCGCGCAGTTGCTCGGCGAGTACGAGGACGAGATTACGGACCTGCTGGCCCACGAGGCGGGCGGCGGGCCGATCATGGGCGAGACATCGGTCAGTATCGCTTCCGACCAAGCAGCGGAGGCGGCGACGTTCCCGCGCCGGATGAAGGGCGAGCAGATCACCTCGAACGTGCCGGGCAAGGAGAACTTCGTCCGGCGCGAACCGCAGGGGATCATCACCGTCATCTCGCCGTGGAACTTCCCGCTGAACCTCTCGGGGCGAGCCATCGCGCCGGCGATCGCCACCGGCAACGCCGTCGTTCTCAAACCCGCGACGAACACGCCGATCACCGGCGGGCTGCTCATGGCGAAGCTGTACGAGGAGGCCGGACTCCCCGACGGCGTGCTCAACGTCGTCACCGGCCACGGCTCGGACATCGGCGACGCCGTCGTCGGCCACCCCGAGAGCGACCTCGTCGCCTTCACCGGGTCGACGCCGGTCGGCCGCGGTGTCGCGGCCACGGCGGGCGAGAACCTCTCGGAACTGGCGTTGGAACTCGGCGGCAACAACGCCCACATCGTCACCGCCGACGCCGACCTCGAGGCGGCGGTCGACTCGGCCGTCTTCGGCTCGTTCGTCCACCAGGGCCAGGTCTGCATCTCGATCAACCGCCACCTCGTCCACGAGGACGTCTACGACGAGTACGTCGAGCGCCTGACCGAGCGCGCAGAGTCCCTTCCAACCGGGAGCGCCCACGACGAGGACACCGTCGTCGCCCCGATCATCGACGAGTCCCAGCGCGACGAGATGCTCGAGTACGTCGAGGAGACGATCGACCAGGGAGCGACGCTCGAGACTGGCGGCGAGACGGTGCCGATGGACGGTGTGGACGACTCGCTGCTGGTGGCGCCGACGGTCATCTCGGACGCGACCAACGATATGGCTGCGGCCTGTAACGAGCACTTCGGACCGATCGCACCCGTGATTCCGTTCTCCGATATCGACGAGGCGATCGAGATGCACGACGCGACGGAGTACGGCCTCTCGGGCTCGGTTCACGCGGGCGATATCGGCACGGGTATGCAGCTCGCCGAGCGGATGGACACCGGCAACGTCCACGTCAACGACCAGCCGATCAACGACGAGGCTCACGTCACGTTCAGCGGGACGAAAGCCTCCGGCGTCGGGACCTACAACAGCACCGAAATCATGGACGAGGTCACCGAGAAGAAGTGGATCTCGGTCCAACACGAAAAGCGAGAGTACCCGTTCTGAGCGGCGGCCGCCGCGCGTCGCGCCGTCGGTTCGTCCCCGCCCATCGTATCCGGGTTCGGAACACTCACTCGTCCATGAAAAGACGTTATACGGGGCACCGTCGTCGGTTTGACTGCAGGAGTAGTTACGCTCCTGTCACGATGCGGATTACGCCACCATCAACCAGGGAACGCGGACCGGCCGGGTGATTTCCCGGCCTTTCGCGTGAAGCAGGTCTCGCTGCTCATTCTCGACGGTCCGCAGTCGACGAGTGCAGACGCCGCCGATCACGCCGAGCAGTTGTTCGGCCCCAACTCGAGTTCGGTGCGGTCCTCGGGCGGCGCCGCCGTGCGCCCGCGATTGATGTCGATGATCTCCTCGTAGTTCGAGGGCTTCTCGCCGGCGTCGGCCATCCGCTCGACGAATTCGTCTTCCGCGAGGCCGAGCAGGTCGATCTCGGCCCGCGCGTCGCGGATCGTCGTCGCGATCGGTTCGCCGGGCGACCCGTGCTCGAACTCGCCGTCGTCCGTGACCGCGACGTGACCCGGCAGCACGGCGAGGCCTTCGGGTTCGGCGAGGATCGTTCGGTGGAGCGTCTCGTAGAGCATTCGGGCGCCCTCTTCCCCCTCATCGTCGCTAAACTCGAGTTCCGTCCGCCCGGTCGAGGCGACGTGCAGCGTATCGGCGGTCAACAGCGCCGCGTCGTCGACCAGCAGATTGATCATCTCGCTGGTGTGGCCCGGCGCGAACAGCGCCTTCAGTTCGCGATCGCCGACCGCGAGCACCTCGTTGCGCTCGAGGGGCGTGTACTCGTATTCAACCTCGCGTTCGTCGGCCCGTTCACCGAGGTAGTAGGGCACCGCGAGGCTCTCGGCGAGGTCGCGCCCGCCGGAGATGTGGTCGGCGTGGACGTGCGTGTCGATGACGCCGACGATCGTGAGCCCGGCTTCCTCGGCCGCGACCTCGAACTCGTCGACGTCGTCGGTCGGGTCGACGGCGACGGCCTCGCCCGTTTCTGTGCAGCCGACGACGTAGCCGAAACAGCCCTTCGCGCGGCGCTGGAGTTGCAGGAGCGTCAGTCCCGGATCGCCGACGTCTACCTCGACGGTGTCGTAGACGCCGCTCCAGCCCTTCATCCCGCCGTCGACGGTGTGGACGTCGTACTCGTCGGTCGCCGACTCGAGTTGCGTCGCCAGGTTGCCCGACGAGATGCCCTTCGCGCAGATGGTGATGACGCGCTCGGCGTCGCCGACGGTCTGTCGGAATTCCTCGAGTCGGCCGTTGGCGTCCCCGTCGCCGCCCTCGTTTCCGTCGCCCTCGAGTTCCTCCTCGGGGCCGAAGGGGAAGTGGACCGCGCCCGGCACGTGCCACGAGTCGTAGCTGTCCGCGGGGCGCGTATCGACGAGGACGAAGTCGTCGCCCTCGTCCTGCAGTTCCGCGAGGCGGTCGGCGGCGAGCGTGGTGACCATAGCCGACGTACGCGCTCGAGCGCCCTAAGCGTCGGCGCGCAGGTGCCACGGGATTCAGGAGCAGGGGACGGGAGACGGCTGGAGGACAGTGACGCGTTCACGCACCGATAGGTCCGTTTAACTGACACGGGATCGAAGCGGGTGCATGGCTCTGTCCGACCACCTCGCCGCCGTCGTCGCCGTCCTCCGGCGCCGCCCCGGCGATCTCCTGCCGCTGTACTTGCTCGGCGCCGCCGTGCCGGCGATCATCCGGGTCGTCCCGTTTTTCGCCGCCCTCGTCGGCTACCTCCACCTTCGGACGTCCGGCCGACTCGCGACGGTGCAAACGGAACTGGCCGATCTGGAGTCGCCGCCGGATCCCCAGACGAACCCCGACGCGTTCGATCGGTGGGCCGAGGGACTCGTCCCGGTCTTCGAGCAGGTACTGACGCCGACGATGCTCGCGATCGGTCTCGTCACGGTGCTTCTAGTGATTCTCCTTGCCGCCGTGGTGTCGCCGTACGTTACTGCGGGCCAGTTGGCCGCCAGCTACGCACGGCTGCGCGACGAGCGCGGCGTCGACGCCGGCTTCGCGGGGGCGCGCCGCCACTGGCTGCGGTTTCTGGGACTCTACCTCCTCGAGTTCCTGCTGTGGGCCGTCCTCCTGCTCGGCGGCGGAATCGCGGTCGTGATCGCCGCCGGCGGCCTCTCCGCGGCGGGAGTCGGCGCGGTCGGGATCCTCGTCGGCCTGCTGGTCGGGCTTCTACTGATCGTGGCCCTCGCCGCCGTCCGCGCGCTGTTCGCGTTCGCGCCGGTCGCGGTCGTCGTCGACGACGTCGGCGTCTTCGCCTCGCTCTCGCGGACGGCGTCGTTCGTGCGAGCGTATCCCGGCGGCGCGCTGGCGTACTACGTCCTTTCGCTCGGGGTGTTCCTCGGATTCTCGGCGCTGTCCGGCGTGCTCGCGCTTGTCGAGATCGTCGTGTTCCCTTCCCTGCTCGGGATCGTCCTCCTGTTCCCGGCGCTCGACCTGCTGAAGACCTCGCTGTACGGCACCTACCGCGGGCGGCTGCGGCCGCCGACGAGTCCGGACCGGTCGCTGCAGTCGCAGGTCGGCGACGGACTGCGCCGCGGCTGGGCAGAGATGGTCGCGTTCGTCCGGTCGACGCCCGGGACCCACGCGCTCGTCCTCGCCGTCGGCCTCGGCTCGTTCGCGGCCGGCTGGTACGCCGCCGATCCGTACGCCGGCGTGATCGAGACATCGATCGCCAGCCGCCTCGAGGGGCACGTTCCGCCGGCGGCCGCCCTGGAGTTCTTCGGGAACAACTGGCTGGTCGCGATCACGACGGTCTACAGCGGGGTCGCGTTCGTCGTCCCCGCCGTCGTCTCCGTGCTGTTCAACGGGCTCGCGCTGGGCATCACCGCGCGCCTCGAGGTCGCTCCCCTCGAGTTGCTCGCGTTCGTCGTCCCCCACGGGGTCATCGAGATTCCGGCGATTCTGATCGCCGGCGCGCTCGGGGTGTCGGTGGGCGTCGACGGCTGGCGAACCCTGCAGGGCCGGATGCGGCGAGCGACGTTCGCGGATCGCCTCGAGCGTGCGTTCTGGGTGCTCGTCGGAATCGGCATCCTGCTTGCCGTTGCGGGCGCAATCGAGGGGTTCGTGAGTCCGTACTACTACCGGCCGTTCCTGTGAGTCAGCCGCGTTGACGTCACCGGACGCCACACCCGCACAATCGAGGCCCGACGGCGTCTCCGTCCGGGAAACACCGAACCAATAAAGGCCGACCGGTCCGTCGTGGATGACATGACGACGACGCTCGGAACGGCGAGCGCGGACCCCGGCGAGATCGATACGGGCCGGCTCGAGGTTGGCGAAACTCGAGACGGCAGTTCGTTCGGTCTCCCCGTTGCCGTGGTCAACGGCGCCTCGCCGGGCAAGACGCTCTACATGCAGGCGGTCAGCGACGGCGACGAACTCAACGGGATCGGGGTTATCCAGCGCGTTGTGCCGCGACTCGATCCCGCCGAGATTTCCGGGACGATCCTGATCGTCGGGATCGTCAACTACCACGCGTTCCAGGTCGCCGAGCACCGGAACCCGATCGACGACACGAAGATGAACCGCGCGTATCCGGGCAACGAGAACGGCACCTCGAGCGAGCGGATCGCCGCCGCGACCTTCGCCGCCGCGACCCGCGCGGACATCATTCTGGACCTCCACCAGGGTTCGACCAGCCGGATGATCGACGAGGTCCGCGTTCGCTGTGGCAAGCGCCACCGGCTCTACGAGGACTGTCTGGAACTCGCGAAGGCCTTCGGCTGCGGCTACGTCCTCGACCAGAAGGGGCCGGACGGCCAACTCGCCCGGGCCGCCCCCGACGAGGGGATTCCGACGATCGATCCCGAACTCGGCGGGACCGTCGGCTGGGACGAGACGAGCATTCAGAAGGGCGTCGAGGGCGTCTTCAACGTGCTCCGGTACTACGACTTTCTCGCGGAGAGTCACGACCTCGAGCGCCAGACCCGCGCCAACGGGTTCGAACAGTACGGCGCGCCGAACGGCGGCCTCGTCGATTTCAAGAAGGAGCTGGGCGATCGCGTCGCCCGCGGCGAAACGCTGTTCGAGGTGACGACGGCCTTCGGAGAGACGAAGGCGACGGTGACCGCCGACAGCGACGGGATCCTCTGGCGCACCCGCCGACTACCCCAAGTGGCCTCCGGCGAGTACATCTGCTCGGTCGGGACCGACATCGACTCCTACTGATATGCCCGCCGACCTCACCTGCCCCGACTGCGGTCGCACGTACGAGGCCGGTCCCGACGAACCCTGGCGCTGCGCCTGCGGCCACGCCCTCGAGTTCGCCGACCAGCCGCTGCCCCAGGGCGATCCGCTGCCGCTCTCGCAACTGGACACCAGCCGCGGCCTGTGGACCTTCTTCGAGTTCCTCCCGATCGAGCGCCACGTCACCTTCCACGAGGGCTTTACGCCGCTGGTCGACGCGCCCGAATCCGAGTGGGACGCCCAGTTCAAACTCGAGTACGTCTTCCCCACCGGCTCCTTTAAGGACCGGGGCGCGACGACGACGCTCTCCCGAGCGGTGGAACTCGGCGTCGAGAAGGTCATCGAGGACTCCTCGGGCAACGCCGGCGCCGCCATCGCGACCTACGCGGCCCGCGCGGGCCTCGAGGCGGACATCTACGTCCCCGCCGACGTCAAGCAGTCGAAGCTGATGACGATCCAGCGGGCCGACGCCCGGCCGGTGCGGATCGAGGGAACGCGCCAGGACGTGACCGACGCCTGCATCGAGGCGGTCGAGGGCGACACCGCGGACGTCGCCGGCGCACCGCACCAGTCCGGCCAGGGCTGGTACGCCAGCCACGCCTGGAACCCCGCCTTCTACGCGGGGACGATGACGATCGCGTTCGAGATCGCCGCCCAGCGGGAGTGGACCGTCCCCGACGCCGTCGTCCTCCCGATCGGCCACGGCACGCTCTTCCTCGGCGCCTACCGGGGCTTTTCGCTGCTTCGGGACGCCGGCATTACGGACGAGATGCCCCGACTGCTCGGCGCCCAGGCGACCGGCTACACGCCGATCGTCGACGCGCTCGCCGAGGAAGGGTTCGGCCTCGAGACGGACGACGACGCGGCCGCCGACGGCGAGCCGGGCAGCGCGATCGCCGACGGCATCCAGATCGCCGCCCCCGCTCGAATGGACGAGCTCCTCGAGGCGATCCGCGAGACCGACGGCGACGCCATCGCGCTCGGCGCGGATCCGATCGAGGCGACGCTGGATCGCCTCCACCGCAACGGCTTCTACGTCGAACCGACGAGCGCGGCCGCCCCGGCGGCCTTAGAGCAGTACCGGGAGGCGGGCGTCCTCGAGGCGGACGACGATGTTGTCGTGCCGCTGACCGGAAGCGGCCTGAAGACGCTGTAACCTGCGGCAGCAACGACCGCCGAGAACGGCAGCTTTTGATACGTCGGTGCCGAACTATCGACCAGATGGTTCGTCGGCCACCCGCGTACTGTCCCTACTGCGGCGACGCCCTCGAGACGATCGCACTCGACGGCCGCGAGCGCAAGCGCTGTCCGGGCTGCGGCGAGGTGATCTGGCACAATCCGGTCCCCTGCGCGGGCGTCGCAGTCGTCGACCGCACGGGGGACGAACCCGCGGTCCTCTGCGTCGAACGCGGCGTGCCGCCCGGCGTCGGCGAGTGGACGATTCCCGGCGGCCACATCGAAACCGGCGAGCAGCCCCACGTCGGCGCCGCCCGCGAACTCGAGGAGGAGACCGGCGTCTCGGTCGACCCGGACGCCCTCCGGGTGTTCGACGCGGCGGCGCTCCCGCCGCGGGCGGACAAACACGTCCTGATGACCTACTACGTCGTCGACCGCGCCGAGACGACGGGCGAGCCCCGAGCCGGTAGCGACGCGGCTGACGCGCGGTTCTGGACGCCGTCGGCCTTCGACGCCGCGGACGAGCGGTTCCGACCGGTCCACGAGGCGCGGTTCCGGGCGGCCGCGATGTTGTTCGAGTGAGCGGCTCGCCGCGACTGCCGCCGGAATCGGGGCCGAAATCAATATCAGGGGATTAATGAGCGCTCCCACCCAGCATCGAACGATGAGTATCCCGTCGTTCGTCATCGGGATCGCCGGGGGGACGGGAGCCGGAAAGACGACGGTCGCGCGGACCGTCGCGGACACCGTCGGCGAGGCCGTGACCCGCATTCCGCTGGACAACTACTACGAAGACCTCTCGCACCTCGAGTTCGAGGAGCGCAAGGAGGTCAACTACGACCACCCCGACGCCTTCGAGTGGGAACTGCTGCGCGAACACCTGAACCAGTTGCTGATGGGCCAGCCCGTCGAGATGCCTCAGTACGACTTCGAGATCCACAACCGCAAGGACGAGCGCGTCACCGTCGAGCCGACGGACGTGATCGTCCTCGAGGGGATTTTCTCGCTGTACGACGAGGAGATCATCGAGATGCTGGACCTGCGGGTGTACGTCATGACCGACGCCGACGTCCGCATCCTGCGGCGCATCGAGCGCGACGTCGTCGACCGGGGCCGCGACCTCGAGGGAGTCATGGACCAGTACCTGGAGACGGTCAAGCCGATGCACGAGCAGTTCGTCGAGCCGACGAAAAAGAACGCGGACGTGATCATTCCGGAGGGGGCGAACCAGATGGCGGTCGATCTCCTGATCGAGAAGATCGAGGCCGAGCGGACCGATACGCCGGGAGCGAGCGGGGCCGGCGGTGCAGGCGGTGCGACCGACGCGGAGCCGGACCCCGAAGCCGACCGCGAGCGTGACCTTCCCTTTCCGGAGCCGTCGACCGACTGATCTGGATCGGCGCGACCGGGATCGGTGACGGTCGGCCGGGAATCGCTCGAGCCCTCGTCCTGCCGATAGGCGAAACGAACCCGACATTCCTTTACTGTCGCCCTGAATACGGGCGGGTATGTTCCTCTCCCTACGCGACGAGGTCGAGGACGCCCTCGAGGGGGCGCTCTCGGCGCTCGAGTTTCCCACCGACGATCTCGGGCTCGAAGAACCGCCGGAAGACGTCGAGAGCGTGCTCGCCTCGAGCGTCGCCTTCCGACTCGCCGGCGAGGCCGGCCAAGCGCCGCCCCAGGTCGCCGCTCGGATTGCAGACGAGATCGACGCCGACGACCTGACCTACGTCGCCGAGATCCAGACGCAGGGCCCCTACCTCAACTTCCTGCCCAGCGACGCCTACCTCGCCGCGACGCTCGAGACGGCCACCGACGAGGCCTACGGCGCGCTCGCGGATCGGGAGGAGTCGGTCGTCGTCGAACACACCAGCGCCAACCCGACCGGCCCGGTCCACGTCGGCCGCGCGCGGAATCCGATCATCGGCGACGCCGTCGCGAATTTGCTCGACTACGCCGGCTACGACGTCGAACGCCACTACTACGTTAACGACGCCGGCCGCCAGATGGCCGTCTTCACGTGGGCCTACGAGACCTTCGACGAGGACGACCTCGAGTCGGACCCCGAGCGCGACCGCATCGAGTACGACCTCGTGCGCTACTACCGCAAGGGCAACGCGTTCCTCGAGGACGGCCCCGACGAGGAGGTCGAGGAAGCCGAAGCCGAGATCGAGTCGATCATGCAGGGACTCGAAGAAGGCGACGACGAGACCTACGAGCGGGTCAGCGAGGTCGTCGATCAGGTCCTCTCGGGCATGACAGCCTGCCTCGAGCGCCTGCCCGCCGAGTTCGACGAGTTCGTCAAGGAGACGCGCTTCATGCGCAACGGCGACACCGACGACCTCGTCGCCCGCCTCAAGGAACTCGACGAGGCCGTCTACGAGGAGGACGCCTGGCAACTCGACCTCGAGGCCCACGGCATCGACAAGAACCTCGTCTTCCTGCGCTCCGACGGCACCTCCCTCTATGCGACCCGCGACCTGGCCCACCACGAGTGGAAGTTCGACACCTACGACCGCGCGGTGACGGTGCTGGGCGAGGACCACAAGCTTCAGGCCCGCCAGCTGAACACGACCCTCGAGCTGCTGGACAACGACACCGACCAGCTCGAGCAGGTACTCTACTCCTACGTCAACCTCCCCGAGGGGAAGATGTCGACGCGCCGGGGCACCGGCGTCGACCTGGACGACCTGCTCGACGAGGCGATCGACCGCGCCCGCCAGGAGGTCGAGGACCGGCTGGACGACCGCATCCGCGACGACGACCTTGACGACGAGGACATCGAGCGCATCGCCCACCAGGTCGGCATCGGCGCGGTCCGCTACGACATCGTCTCGAAGCAGCCGACGAAGGCGATCACCTTCGAGTGGGACCGCGCGTTAGACTTCGAGGCCCAGTCCGCGCCCTACGTCCAGTACGTGCACGCGCGTACCTGCGGTATTTTGGAGGAGGCCGGGCTCGATCCCGAGACCGACCTCGCCGATCAAGCGATCGACCTCGAGACGCTCGACGCCGACCTGCTCGAAACCGACGCCGAGCGCGACCTGCTCGAGACGATCGCTCGGTTCCCCGCGGTCGTCGACGAGGCCGCGGACGACCTCGAACCGCACCAAATCGCGACCTACACGCGCGAGTTCGCGGACCGGTTCAACGCCTTCTACCGCGAGTGTCCCGTGTTGGCCGACGATGTCGACCCCGCAGTCAGGGACGCGCGACTCGCGCTCGTGGCCGCCTCGAAGCACACGATCGCCAACGCGCTCGACATCTTAGGCGTCGAGGCACCGCGGTCGATGTAGGCGTAGGCGTCGGTCACGGTCGCTGCCGCTGCACGAGCCGTCGGCTCACCGTCAAGCGCCGAAGAAAAATCCGTGCGGGCCGCCGAACGCGTCGCGGAATCGCCTTACTCCTTCGTCTCGACGACCTTGTTCGCGAACTCCTCGTCCGAGAGTTCGCCCTCGATGTAGCTGACGACCCACTCGACGTCGATGTACACCGCGAGCACGCGGCTGCCCTCGTGCTCGAGGATCCACTCGATCGAGCTGATCTCGTCGATGAACCGCTCGATATCTTCGATCGCGCCGTCGAGGTCGTCCGCGAACGACGCGAACACCTTCTTCAGTTCTTCGATGTCGGTAGTGTCTGTGCGGGCGACGATGTCGAGCTTGTCGCCGTCTTTCTCGATCGACGTGATCGTCACGGTGTCGTCGGCGACCTGGATCTGGTCGTTCTCGACGCCGGGCACGTCGTCGTGCTCGTCGTCGGAATCGTCGCCGTTGCCGTCACCGTTTCCGTTGCCGTTTCCGGAGTCGGTGTTGGAATCATTGTCGTTACCGAACGATTCTTCGTCGTCGTTTTCGGGCTCCTCTTCGCCAGTTTCGGAACTGGAACAGCCCGCGAGGACGGTTGCGAGTGCGGCTCCACTTCCGAGGAGGATCTTTCGTCGCTCCATGGTCGAGCGGTCGAGAGACTAGGGGATTAGTAATTAGCTCGTACCAGTTCAGCCGTGAAACGAGGATACCGAAGCCGTTCCGTCGAGAGCGAATCCCGCCTTACAGGGCATGAAAGAGGAGATATTCCGGTGTGAGGAATCAGTACGAAAAGATACTGGTTAGTAACGAGTACATTCTGCCACTCGAGAGGGTATCGGATTCGACGTAGTCTCCGCGGTCGACAGAAAGCCCCGTTTCGAGCCGCGTATCGGCTGTCCAGGCGGTGCCTACCGCCCGTTAGTGGGTCGCCACCATCGGCGGTTCGCGGCGTTCGGAATCGGTCGGCGTGGGCGATCGCCGACGGCGAGGCCGGGTGCCTCAGTTTCAGTTATCGGATTCGGCCTCGGTGATCGCGCTCGAGACGTCGTCGGGTGCGGCTTCCCGTCCTTGGTCGTCTGCGTCGTTGTCCGTATTGTCGGACGGGACGGCGTCGGCTGCTGTGCCGGCGGCCGAACCCGCGTCGGTCTCCGCAGCGCCCGGCGTGGGCGTCGCCTCGGCGTCGGGTTCGGTCTCGCACTCGTCGGACGCGGCCTCGGGCGACGGGGCCGACAGTTCGATCCCCGCCAGATCCGCCGCGAGCGTCCGGTAGGCGATCGCCGCCGGTCCCTCGGGTTCGTAGACGACCAGCGGCGTGCCGGCGTAGACGCTCTCGCGAGCCGCGCTGTCCTCGGGGATCGTTCCCAGCAGCGGGATCTCGAGACGCGAGGCGATCTCCTCGTAGGAGATGTCGCTGTGGGGGTGCGTGCGCGTGACGACGAGGCCGGCGACTTCGCCGCCGGCGCGGGCGGTCAGCTCGATCGTCTTCTTCGAGTCCTGCACGGCGGCCGGCTCGGGCGTCGAGACGACGAGCACGGAGTCGGCCAGCCCGAGCGGGAGGACCGTCTCGTGGCTGATCCCGGCCCCGACGTCGAGGAAGACGTAGTCGTAGGCCGCGCGCAGCTCCGCGACGACGTCGCCCAGCCCCTCGGGGGAGGCCTCGGCGTACTCGTCCAAGCCGGTCCCGCTCGGGACCGCGACGATGTTATCTGCCAGTCGATACGTGGCGTCCTCGATATCGGCGTCACCAGCCAGCACGTCGTGCAGCGTCGTCGAATCCGGGTTGAGACTCACGAACCCGGCGAGGTTCGCCATGCCGAGATCGACGTCGACGACGGCGACGCGCTTGCCCGCCTGCGCAAGCGCCGTCCCGATATTTACCGTCGTCGTCGTCTTCCCGACGCCGCCCTTCCCACTCGCGATGGCGTAGACCGTCTCCTGAGACATACTCGAGTACTGTCCGGACTGTGGAACGGCAACACCTTAAATCGTCACCTCGAGACGAGGCGTGAACTCGATCGATGATCGGTTGGCCGTCAGTCGCCCATCGGTCGATAATCGAGACCGTCACCGACGGATACCGGCGTGTCAAAGGATTCTTACCCGCAGCACCGTTTTGTATCGATAATGAGCCAGGAGGGCGAGCAGGAGCAATCCGACCGGAAAAAATACGAGTTCCGGAAGGTGCTCGAGGATCTCAAGAACTTCGACGGCTCCGGAACGCAGCTCGTGACGATCTACGTACCGGAGGACAGACAGATCAGCGACGTCGTGCAACACGTCACCCAAGAGCACAGCGAAGCGGCCAACATCAAGTCCAAACAGACGCGAACGGCCGTCCAAGACGCGCTGACCAGCATCAAAGATCGACTGCGCTACTACGATACGTTCCCGCCCGAGAACGGCATGGTGCTGTTCTCCGGCGCCGTCGACTCCGGCGGCGGCCGCACCGAGATGGTCACGAAGGTCCTCGAGAGTCCGCCCCAGCCCGTCGAGTCGTTCCGCTACCACTGCGATTCCGAATTCCTGACGGAACCGCTCGAAGAGATGCTGGCGGACAAGGGCCTGTACGGCCTGATCGTCCTCGACCGCCGCGAGGCCAACGTCGGCTGGCTGAAGGGCAAGCGCGTCGAACCCGTCAAGTCCGCCTCCTCGCTGGTCCCCGGCAAGCAGCGCAAAGGTGGCCAGTCCGCCCAGCGATTCGCCCGCCTGCGCCTCGAGGCGATCGACAACTTCTACCAGGAGGTCGCCGGGATGGCAAACGACCTGTTCGTCCCCAAGCGCCACGAACTCGACGGCATCCTCGTCGGCGGTCCGTCGCCGACGAAAGACGAGTTCCTCGACGGTGACTACCTTCACCACGAGATTCAGGACAACGTGATCGGGAAGTTCGACGTCGCTTACACCGACGAATCCGGCCTTCACGACCTCGTCGACAACGCGGAGGACGCGCTGGCCGACGCCGAGGTGATGAAGGACAAACAGCAGATGGAGGAGTTCTTCGAGGAACTCAACGGGGGCGATCTCGCCACCTACGGGTTCGAGCAGACCCGGCAGAACCTGATGATGGGCGCGGTCGACCGGCTGCTGATCAGCGAGGACCTGCGAAAGGACGTCGTCACCTACGACTGTCCGGAGTGTGGCAACACCGACCGCGAGGTCATCGACCGCCGGAAGGCGACGCCGGAGCACACCTGTACCGACTGCGGTACCGAGGTCGAGGCGAGCGAGGAAGACCGCGAGGACGCCATCGACCACCTCATCGAGATCGCCGAACAGCGCGGTACCGAGACCAAGTTCATCTCGACGGACTTCGAGAAGGGCGAACAGCTCTACAACGCGTTCGGCGGCTTCGCCGGTATCCTGCGGTACTCGACCGGCGTCTAAGCTCGTTTTTCCGGGGAGATCCAACTTCCTGCTCGTTCCACGAACGGTCGTTTCGACCGGCCTCCGGAGACAGGATGCGGCCCAGTGCCACGGCCCTCGAGCCGTGGCTCGGTCAGAGCGTGCCGCGGAGGTAGATCGCATCGTCGGTAATCTCCGCGATGCTTCCCGCATCGAGCGGATGGGCGTCCGCGCTCGCCTCACCCCAGCCGAGTTTCGCCTTGAGCGTCGCGACGAAACTCGGATCGGGTTCGACGTAGCCGCGCCCGTCGCGCACTTCGACGAGGCGACCGACCTCGGTGCCGTCAGTATTCAAGACGCGTTTCCCCTCGTCGGCTTTCGTCAGCGTCTCGCGCTCGCGTGTCATTGCAGTCGCCGAACTCCCGAACCCCGTCCGAGCCCATCGAGCCGACTATCCGCTCGCGGGCCCGCGGGGCAATTCACTGAACGGGCGGACGTGCAATAAACCGGTGAAACAGTTGTACACCGATACTGAGCGGTTACTCCCAGTTTGCGGGCTCGAGCGACGGGCGGGGAAACCGACAGCAAGAGCCGACTCGGATCGCCCGGGGCGACGGGGCGTTATGCGATGCGTACCGCGGGACAACAGAAGGGTTATGCCGGTAGTCGCGTATTACCACTCGATCGATGGACGAGTCCCCGTCCCTCCCCGACACGCTCGACGATCCCCGCGTCACCGACCGGTTTTACCGTCACGTAGCCGGCCCCGCCGGTGACCTCCACCTCCTCGGCGTCGTTCACGACCACCCCGCGAGCGTCGGCCGCGTCCAGCGCATTCTCGAGGCGGTCGACCCCGAAACGGTCGCGCTCGAGTTGCCGTCGGCGGCGCTGCCGCTGTACCGGACGTACGCCCGCGACGGCGACGGTGACACCGACCCGGACCCGCACGACCCGCCCCGCTTCGGCGGCGAGATGAGCGCGGCGATCCGGGCCGCACCCGAGGCCGACGTCGTCGGGATCGACGCACCGAACTGGTCGTTCTGCCGTCGGCTCGCAACGCGGTTGATCGCCGACCGCGTGCCGGCCTCGACCGCTCGCCGGGTCGTCTCGAGCCTCGGCGGCGCGACCCGCGAGGCGCTGACCTGTCGAGTCGCCGCGACGCTGACGCACGCGACGTCGATGACCATCGCGTGCGACGATCCGGTCGAGTACGAGTGCAGCCACGACGATCCGCCCGAACGGCAGGCCGAACACGAGCGCTCGCACGTCGCCGGCGTCCAGGCGCTACTGGGCAGCGTCGAAACGGACGACAGCGCGCTGGCCTACCGGGACGAGACGCGCGAACGCTGCATGACCGACCGTCTCGAGGCGCTGCGCGCGGACGAGGCAACTGGCGACGTCGTCGCCGTCGTCGGGATCGACCACCTCGAGCCGCTGACGGACGCGCTGGCGTAGCTGGACGCTGTTTTTGGCGACCGATTGCCGTTCGACGCCGCGACTGAAACCGACGAAAACGAAGCGTAGGAAGCGATTACCGCCGCGGCGTCGGCGGTTCGATCAGGATTTCGCCGTCCGCGCGGACCGTCACGCGGTGGTCGTCGACGACGAACGAGAGCTGGCCGCTCGAGCGGGGCCGCCCGTCGTGGCGCGGCCGGAAGAGTCGATCCAGCGCGTCGGGATCGACGGCGTCGTACAGCGAAATGCGGCCGTCGGTCGGATCCACGCCCATGCAGTCGGCCAGCGCGTGGATGACGGTCGTGGTGAGTGACGCGGGCCCATCGAACTCGTGGACTGCCCGGTACACTGCTGGAGAGCGAGTGGATGCTGCGGGGGAGGTGTTGCCGTGCATAACGGGTCGTCTGCTCGCACACAATTCCCGAGAGGTAAAAAGCGTAATCGTTCGTTACTGCCCGAATGTGGCGGAGAAATTGCAGTAACTAAGACAATGGCGTAGATGTGACGGTACTAGTGACTGATCGTTACTCGAGTGTCGTCACTGTCGGAGCGCCGAAATGCAGCGCCAGCAGTACGTAAAGGTCCTGTCGGCCGCGTTCGTCGCCCCGCAGTGCGGACATCGGATGGTCTCGCCCTCGAGATCGCGATCCGCGTCGTACTCCTCGGACTCCTCGACGTCGTCGGGTGCCCGCGGATACCGCTCGGGGCCGGGCGACGACTGGGACGGGGCCCGATTCGGACCGGCAAACGAGGGCGAAAGCGAGCGGTCCTCGCCACGCCGGACGTACACGTAGTACAGTAACAGGTGCAACAGGGCGAACAGCACCACGTACCCGATGAGCCATCCCCAGAGCTCCATCGGTGTGACATACGTTCTCAACCTACTTGGATATTCCCCGACTGACGGGGCGGAGACAAAATCAGATCGCGTGGACTTATCGGGGCGGCTGAAGGTCGCGCTGGAACTCGTCGAAGACCTCGAGGTCGTCGGGCAGGTCGTACTCGATGCGCCGCTCCGCCTGACGGTTGACGCCGGCCTCCTCGATCGGCGTGGCGACGTCCTCCCAGCCGGGTTTGATCTTGACGCTCTTGGCGGGCATGCCGACGGCGATGTGGTGGGCGGGGATGTCGTGTTGCACGACGCCGCGGGCGCCGACGATAGCGTTCTCGCCGACTTTGTTGCCGGCTCGGACCATCGAGTCGTAGGTGAGCCGAACGTCGTCCTCGACGATCGTGTGGTAGTTGCGGACCTCGGTCTGGTCGACGACGTCGTGATCGTGGCTGTAAACGTGGACGCCGTCGGAAATGGAGACTCGATCGCCGATCGTCAATTTGCCGCGGTCGTCCAGGTGAACGTCGTCGTGAATCACGGTGTTGTCGCCGACGGTAATGTTGTGGCCGTAGGTGAACGTGATCCCCTTGAAGAAGCGACAGTCGTCGCCACACTCCTCGAAGAGGTGATCCGCGAGCATCCGGCGGAATCGCAGCGCGAACTCGACGTTATCCGCGATCGGCAGGCTGTCGAACTGCCGCCAGAGCCACTGGAGGTGTTTCGAGCGCCGGAACTCGTCTTCGTCCTTTTCAGCGTAGTACTCGCTCTCGAGGGTGGTGTTACAGGGGTCGTAACTCTGTAGACGGACGCGCTCGGCCGGCGAGACCGGCTCGCCGTCCTGCCAGCGCTCGTAGGCCTCGCGGTCGCCCGAGAGGTCGATCAGCACGTCCTCGACGACCGAACAGGTGTCTTCGTCGCTCGAGAGCCGTCGATCGACCTCGTCGATGAACTCGCGCATCCCCGCCTCCGCCTCCTCGGGGAGCGAGACGTACCGCTTTGTCATGTTCCGAGGTATTGCGCGCGGCGTTGATAGGGGTTCGGTTGTCCGTCCGCCTTGCCGTCTCGAGCGGTGACGCGAGTGTTACCGGGTGTCTCGCCGGTCGGTTTCGTCGGCTGGTCCGCTACCAGGCAGCACTCGAGCGTCGACCGCTTACTGCTCGGCCGCCTGCCACCGCGCGAGTAGCAAGGCCGGGAGGGCGACGGCGCCGATCAACAGCAAGGCTGTGACGACGGCCGTCCCGACGGTCACGCGGTACGGGCTCACCTCGAAGGTCGTCACCGCGACCGGCAGGAGTACGGCGACGGCGAGGATCACGCCGAGGAGCACTCGATCAGGGGAGCGGCGACCGTCGGCCATAGCTGAATTGCGCAACGACGGCCCAAGAACGATTCGGAGTCGCTCGGGCAGCTATCGTGTTTCGGCCGCACCCCGGTTCGTCACGGTCCAACGTGGTCTACAACCGCTACTCGCGAGTCGACTCGGTCAATCGGAACTCGAACTCGAGCATTCCGTCCGTGCGGACGTTCACGCCGCCGAGTTGCTCGGACAACTGCTCGCGGGCTTGCGAACTCGGCTCGACGGTGACCGAGACGCTGTTGCTGTTGGCGTTGTACGTGATGTTCCCGACCGTGACGTCGAACTCGAAACAGTCGGGAACTTCCTCTCGGAGTTGCGTTCGAACGTCGTCGACCTCCGACCGGACGTCAGCCATCTCCTCGTTTAACGTGCCCATTGGCGCTACTCGCCGCCAAGAATTATTAATAATTGACCCTGTTATTTACGGCCCGAGCGGACCGCCCCGCGTCCCAGCCCTGAAACCGGTCTCGAGAACCGGCCGCTCGACGCGAGCGAACGCGGAAGCCACAGCCTTGATACCGAATAGCGACCGACAACTGTCTGCATGAATTGGCAGGCGGCACTCGAGCGACTCGGCGAGTTCACGAGCAAGTATTTCGTCCTCTGGGTGGTGATCGTCGCCCCGCTGGCGCTGTACACCCCCGAGACGTTCACTCCGATCGCGGCCTACATCACGCCGCTTCTGGGGATCATCATGCTCGGGATGGGGCTGACGCTGACGCCCGCGGACTTCCGACGGATCCTCGAGCGCCCGCGCGACGTGGCTATCGGCGCGATGAGTCAGTGGCTCCTGATGCCGCTGTTCGCCTATCTGCTGGTCGCCGCGCTCGGCCTCCCCTGGGAGATCGGCGTCGGGCTGATCCTCGTCGGCGCGGCGCCGGGCGGCACCGCCTCGAACGTGATGACCTACCTCGGCAAGGGCGACGTCGCGCTGTCGGTGACGATCACGACGGTGACGACGATCGCCGCGCCGCTGGTGATGCCCGCGTGGGTCGTGGCGCTGGCCGGCGAGTCGATCTCGGTCACCTTCGGGCAGCTGTCCGAAACGATCGTGCAGGTCGTCCTGCTCCCGGTCATCGGCGGGCTGGTGCTGCGCTACCTGCTCGATCGGTACGCGCCGCTAATCGCGGAGATCGGCCTCTCGATCTTCCCGGCGATCAGCGTGGTCGCGATCGTCGCCATCGTGGCGGCCGTCGTCGGCCTCAACGTCGAGACGATCCTCGGCGCCGGCGCTCTCGTCTTCCTCGCCGTCATCCTCCACAACGGACTCGGCCTCGGCTCCGGCTACGCCGTCGGGCACGCGACCGGGATGACCGAGGATCGCGCGCGAGCTTGCGCGTTCGAGGTCGGCCTCCAGAACAGCGGCCTCGCCGTGGCCCTCGCCACGGCCCACTTCAGCGCCAGCGCCGCGCTGATCCCGGCGCTGTTTAGCGTCTGGCACAACGTCTCCGGTCCGGCGCTCGCGACGCTGTTTACCTATCTCGACGGCGACTCGCCCGCGTCGGACGAGGGCATCGCGGTTGCCTCGGACTGAACTGGCCAGACGCTACTGGCAGCATCGACGCCAGCCGTCCCGGAAATCCCCTTAATCTCTTTTAAGCCCCTCCGAGATAGCTTTTTACGAGCGGTCGGTGTGATAGGTAGTATCATGACCGACGTTACGTACGTCCAGAAAGCCTGCGCCTACATCACGCGCGGGACCGGCGAACTCCTCGTCTTCGAGGGCCCCGGTCACGACGGCCTCCAGATCCCGAAGGGAACCCTCGAGTCCGGCGAGACGCCTCGAGAGGCGCTCTTCCGCGAAGTAATGGAGGAGAGCGGACTCACGAGCTTGAACGCAGCCCAGCACCTCTCGACCGACGTCTGGACGCGCCGCGAATCCCCGCCCAAGCGGTACGTGCGCCACTTCTTCCACGCGAACGTCCACGAGCCGCGCGACCGCTGGACCCACACGGTGACCGACGGCGGCGACGAAGACGGCGCCGAGTTCGAGTTCCGCTGGATTCGGCCGGCAGCCGGCAACGACCGCGAGTTCGCGCTCGATCTCGACGACTACCTCGAGTTGGTGCCGACCGCCGCCGGTACCGGCGGCGTCGCAAGCGCGTCGGATTGAGCGCGAACTCGCGGTCGCCGCTCGTTCGCCAAATTCGGTTTTCTTCTCGCAAGCCCGCAGTTTACGGCCTTCTCGAGCGCACGGCGTACTATAGAGCCGGTCGCATCAGCCGTCGCTCACGCCGCCTTTGTTGATCGGAAGCGGTGCAGCGCACAGTTACGATCCCGATGGGCGCCGAACGGAACGATTTCACATGAGCGAGGAGGACGAGGAGAGCACGGGCGAGGAAATCCGCGAGTCGATCGACCGTGCGGCATCCGGCGCGCCGGCAGCCGGCTGGGCGGTCCGGGATCGCTTCTCGGCCGACGAGATCTTCGAGCGCGTGCTCGCGAGCGCCGACGAGGAGATCGCCATCTCGAAGCAACGCCTGTTCTTCAGCGGCCTCGCCGCCGGCTTCGCGATCGTGCTGACCTTCCTCGGGCACTCGATCGGCGCGACGATGTTCCCGGAGAACAGCTTTCTGAGCGCGATTCTCTACCCGATCGGCTTCATCTACATCATCCTCGGCCAGTACCAGCTCTACACCGAGGAGACGCTGCCGCCGGTCGCGCTGGTCCTGGCCCGCATCGCCAGCCTGCCGCTGTTGCTCCGCGTCTGGATCGTTGTCATCATCGGGAACGTCGTCGGCGCGGCGCTGGGCGCGTACCTCATCGCGAACGGCGGGGTCCTCGACCCGGAAGCGACGCAGGTCGGCGCGGAGTTCGCCCGAACCGGCCTCGAGCACGGCTGGTGGGCGGTCTTCAACCGGGCGCTGTTCGCCGGCTGGCTGGTCGCCGGCGTCGTGTGGCTGGACCACGCGTCGCGGGATACGATCTCCCGCTTACTGCTGATTTACGTCATCTTCTACATGATCGCCGCAGCCGAACTCTTTCACGTGATCACGGCCGCGTGCGAAGTGTTCTACTACCTGTTCGTCGTCGACGGCGCGTCGCTGGCGGTCGTCCACGAGTTCTGGCTGCCGGTCTTCCTCGGGAACACCGTCGGCGGCGTGTTCCTCGTTACGCTGGTGAACTACGCGCAGGTCGAGCAGCAACGCTTCCCCGACATTCGGGTGCTCAGCGTCCGCGAGTTGCTGTTCACCTGGCGGGGCGGGAAGGGGACGCCGCCGTCGCCGGCGGAGACCGAGGACGAGACCGACAAGAGAGACGTCCGGGAGCGGGAGGGCGACCGCGACTCCTCTTCCTCCAAAGCGGGAACGCAGAATCTGGAAGGCGACGAATAGCTCGCCGAAAACGGACCGACGGACGACTACTTCGAGAGCGCCCGTTTCACCGCTTCGGCGACGTTTCGTGCCTTCTCGGCCAGCGGCTCCGAGACTAGCCCTTCCTCGACGGCGGCCTCGAGTTCGTCGTCGTCGACGATTTCCACGTCGCCGTCGACGCGGATCACGTCGATGTAGAGGTCGACGTACCGCACCGCGTCGGGGAACAGTTCCACGGGCGTACAGACGTTGACGTAGGTGCCCTTCGCCGAGCCGTCGGCGGCCTTGTAGGTCGTCGGGTACCACCAGCGGCCCTCGCGGAACTTCGTCACGGCGACGTCGCCCTCCTCTTTGGGGACCCCGAGCGCGTCGTAGCTGCCGCCCCCGCGCATCGAGCGCTCGAGGGTGAGCGAGCCGTCGGCGTCCCAGTCGGTGACGTCGCCGTAGCCCAGCGAGATGCGCCGCCCGTCGGGTTTGCCGTGGCCGATCTCGAGGCGGTCGCCCTCGGTCGGGCCGAACTGGCGGGCGACGGCGGCGAAGGGGAACTCGTCGGCGTCCGGGTCCGGCCCTCCTGCGGTTTCGTCGTCGCCGAGCGATCCGCAGACCGCCTCCGCGAAGTCGACCGCCGCGCTCGCGGCCCGATCGGCCGCCTTGGTTCGGTGGTGGCCCGGCATCGTCGTCTCGACCTGCCGACGGTGCTCGTCCAGCGCGAACCGCGACTCGCGGCCGAACCAGAACCAGTCAGTCCGCCGCGGCGCAGCCAATCGGCCGGGCTCGCCGGGGTCGTCCGGCGCGTCGGCCAGGGACTCCTCGAGCGCCTCGACGCGGTCGACGGCCCGCTCGAGGGCCGCGTTCATCGCCTCGAGGTCGGCGTCGGCCGCGGCGTGCTCCCACCGCAGGCCCCAGCCGTCGGGAACCTCGGTCGAGAGCAGGTCGGTCATCCCGACGAGTTCGCTGGCGCGCTCGTCGCCGCCGACCGCCGAGACACCCGTGCGGTCCCGGGAGAGCGTACAGAGCCCGCTCTCGATCGCGAGCAGCGGCCGGACGCGAGGTTCGTCGTCGTCCCACGGCGGCGTCGGTTCGGCGACCTGCACGCGGTAACGGTTGCCCTCGTCGACGTAGCCGTCGACATCGTCGTACTTGAGATAGCCGCGGCGGCCATCGCCGAGATCGACCGTCGCGCCGCTGCCGCCGCCCGCGTCGATCACTTCCGCGTCGAAGACCGCACCCCGCGGTGCGTCGTCCGCCCAGCGGAAGGTGTCGATCGCGAGCCCCTCGAGTTCGGCGACGACGTCCGCGACGTCGTCGGGAGCGCCGGAGACCTCGACGCCCTGTCGGTCGCGGGTCGTCTCGAGTCGGAGGTCCGCCGGCGTCGCGTCGAACGTCTCGTCGAACCGCTCCCGAATCGGCTCGGAGGCCTGGACGATCTCGAGGCCGTTCGCGTTCAGGAGTTGCGTGAGCGCGGTGGTGTAGATGCCGCGGACGCGTGCGGTCGTCATCGGCTCACCTCGCGTGCGCTCGCCGCTCGCCCCTGATCCTGATCCCGATCCCGATCCCGATTCTGGTTCCGATTCCGATCCCGGCGTCGACCGCCCGTGAATCCGTCCTCGAGCACGGAAATCACCGCAGCGTCTCGCGGTCGGCCGCGAACCGGACCCGGTCGTCGATCGTCGGGCCGAGCGTCAGTTCGACGTACTCCGCGTCGGCGTCGAGAATCCGACCGTCCTCGACGTAGACGCCCCAGGTGTCGAATCGGAGCCAGCCGCGCATCTCGTCGGCGTGGGTCGTCAGGTCGAGGTACTCGACCGCGTGCTCGGGGTAGTCGGCGCTCGAGTGGGCCATGTCCATATCTG
Source organism: Halopiger aswanensis (assembly GCF_003610195.1). Classification (NCBI taxonomy): domain Archaea; kingdom Methanobacteriati; phylum Methanobacteriota; class Halobacteria; order Halobacteriales; family Natrialbaceae; genus Halopiger; species Halopiger aswanensis. Next base: position 1,452,234 of record NZ_RAPO01000001.1, read on the forward strand.
AATAAACGGTCTCGTGGCGCTCGAAGAACTCCTCGAGCGCCGCGGCGTCCGCCTCGACGGCCTCGACGACGGCTTCCGAGGCGGCTCGCAGGTCGTCGGTCTCGAGGCCGACGTCGCGAAGCGCCTGCTGGGTTCGCTGGTCGAAGTGCATGAGCGAGCCTTCGGACGGCGGCCCTTTGTGGATTCCGAGTCCGGCGAGTCCGGTTTCGGTTGATCGATTCGCTTGGCGACCCGCACCCGTCCGCTGTTGTGTATTCAATATTGAGATTGGATCGGGTAATAATACGATATTAGGATCTGGCGCCGAACGCTTACGAAACGGGAAGGTATACCGACGCATATGCAGCGCAGGCGCGACCCGGTCGAGCGAGCCAGCGACGAGTCGACCGACCTCTACGACGTATCGACGTGGGAGCCGCGATCCGCGATGGACCGGCTCGCCTACTCGATTTATACCGGCGTTCGGTACACGCTGCGGGGAATCGTCTTCCTCGTAGCGCTGCTGATCACGATCGCGTTACTGGTCCAGCCGGCCCAACTCGCGCTCGGGACGCCGTGGCTCGGCGCGTTCTTCGGGCTCTCGGTCGTCCCGGCGGCGCTACTCGCCGGGTTCATCTGGTACACGGATATTACCTCGAGCGAACCGCTCGGATTACTCGTCGCGACGTTCGTCCTCGCCGTGCTGTTCGCGACGTTCGCGGCGGTCGTGAACTCGCTGGTCGGCCCGCGGCTCCAGGCGATTCCGGTCGTCGGCACCGTACTCTTTTTCTACCTGATCGTCGGTCCCGTCGAAGAGAGCGTCAAACTGCTCGCGGTCCGGACCTTCGCCTACCGGAGCGAGTCGTTCGACGCGGTCATCGACGGAGCCGTCTACGGTGCCGTCGCCGGCCTCGGCTTCGCCGCGATCGAGAACGCGATCTACATCACCGGCACGGTCGCACAGACCGACGTCGGGCTGGTAACCGCCGCGACGGGGATCACGACCGTCCGCGCGCTCGTCGGCCCGGGCCACGTCATCTACTCCGCGATCGCCGGCTACTACCTCGGGCTCGCGAAGTTCAACCCCCGTCACTCGGGACCGCTCGTCGTCAAGGGGCTGCTGGTGGCCGCGTTCGTCCACGCGACCTACAACGTCACGGTCGGCATCGTCCCCGACCTGATCGCCTCGACCTACCCCATCGGGTTCGGACTCGCGTTCATCGGCTACGTCGTCGCCTACGACCTGGCGATCGGCTACTACCTCTACCGGAAGATCGACCGCTACCGGCGCACCTACCGCACCGTCAGGGACGACACCGGCGACCCGCCGCGGTCGGAGCTCACCGAGTTCGATCCGCCGCAGCGGTGAGCCAGTCAGGAAATACGGATACTCACCCGCTCATTCTCGAGATTATCGAATCTGGACACGCTGGTGCAGGCACCACCGGCTTGGGCCGGAGCGGCGCAGACCCACCCATGACGACGTTCACCGACGACGACCTCGAGAAGCGGGTCGAGAACGCCAACGGGGAGGTGATCGGGACCGTGACCGACGTCGACGGGGAGACTGCTCGAGTCGAGCCCCGCTCCGGAATGGTCGACTCGATCAAGGCGGCGCTGGGCTGGCGCCAGACACCCGCGGATACGATGACGATTCGCGCGGACGCCGTCGACGAGATTACGCCCGAGACGATTCGTCTCGAGGCGACGCCGGCGGACGGTGCGACCGACGCGTCGACGCCAGCTGCGGAACGGACGCCGACCGATGCCGACGCGTCGTCGGAGGACCAGCCCGGGGACGCGGCATCACCAACCGAGATCGACGACCGAACGGCAAACGGCGCCGAGCCGGAACCCACCGTCGGCGACGACGAACTGGACCAGGACCGCGGTATCGCAACGGACGACTCGGAGCGGGGCCTCGAAACGGACGATTCGGACGGCGAACTCGCGACCGGAGACCGAGCGAGCGGTACCGACGCCGAGAACGACGCTGTCGACGAACCGATCGGCTCCGCAACCCCACCCGAGCCGCAATACGGACCGAACGGGGAGGGTGGCGCCGAGCGCGAACGAGATCGGGACTCAGAACGCGACCGCGAGGGGGTAACTGCGGGCGATATCGAGGCTCAGCGCGAGGGGACCTCGACCGGCCGCGACTCTGAATCCGAACCCGGAGACGGAACGTCGAGCCCGATCGAGCCGCTCACCTCGAGCGATAGCGACGATGACGAGCGAGCCGAGACCGCTGATATCGGACCAGATGCGGACACGGACAAGGATGCAGCGCCGGCGTCGGACTCGGACCTCGAGTCCGACGACGATTCGATCGACATCGCGGACGCGACTGCGGCCGAACGGCCGAATCGGGTCGGCGAGCCGGCGATCGATGACCCGGTACCCCAGCCCGATTCAACGACCGAAACCACGGATCGCGGCGAAGAAGGGACGGACGAGGAAACGACGACCCTCGCCGACGAACCGAACATCGGGTCCGGAACCCGCTCGCTCGAGGATGTCGGCGGCTCCGCTGACGATACCGATTCGCCCGACGAGGGAAGCGGCGCTGAATCCGTCGCGGCCGAAGGGAACCTCGCGGACGAAGTGGACCGGGGCGTCGATATCGAAGCCGCGGTCGACGAGAGCGACAGCGACGCTCCAGCGCCCGACGCCGAGTCGACGGATCCGGCGGACGAACTCGAGACCGGGCCAGGTCTCGAGGCGGCTGTCGAGTCGGACGAAGCAGATGACAGTGCAGCGGGCGGGACGGCCGATGAGACCCAAGACGAAGGCAGCGATCCAGCGCTCGAGATCGAACCGGGGATCGACGCCGCCGCGACGGAGTCGGCCGAATCGACGTCGACGTTCGGCGACGAGTCGGAACGCGAATCGGAACCGGAGTCCGGGCCGGCGGGACAGCGGGTCGACGTCGATACGGGGCCCGGAACGGCGATGCACCGAGAGCTAACCGACGAGGACGCACCGACGGCAGAAGCGGACGATACCGACGGCGAGAGGGACGAGACGCCGGAATCGAACGGCGAGCGACCGAGGCGCCCGTCACCGGAAGGGGATTCCCGGACCCGATCCGCGGCCGGCTCGGCCGCAACCGCACCTCTCACGGCGGCTGTCGCCGCCCAGCGTATGGCGCTCGGCACGAACCGAGCTGTGGCCAAACTGGGCGCGACTGCCCAGCGAAACGCGGCCCGGGCTGCGCTCGCGGGTCCACTATTCGCACAGCGAGGAACGCTCGAGTTCGCGGGAACGGCCGCGCAGAGCTACACGAACGGCGTCACGGCGATGCTGGGAACGAGCGCGACGAGTGAACCGAATCAGGGCGACGCCGGAACCGACGCCGAGCAGTCGATAGATAAGGCGCTCGCGAGCCTCGAGGAAACGCACTCCCGGATTGCGGACGGAGACGAGGACCTGAGCCGAGAACTCTCAGCGCACCTCGAGCGAGTCCGCGAACTGCAGTCTACCGACGAATTCGACCGGCGGGAGCGGATCGAGCAGGTCACTGAACTACTCGAGCGGCAGACGGCGTTGCTACGGCGGTGTCAACAGCACCTCGAGGAGCACGACTAGAGACGATCGGTGTGGCGCCGTCAGTCGAACCGCGCCTCGAGCAGCCGTTCGACGTACTTCGAGAGCACGTCGACCTCGAGGTGGACGGGGTCGCCGGGCTCCTTCGCGGAGAGCGTTGTGAGTTCGTAGGTCGTCGGGATGATGGCGACGGTGACCCGGCCGGCCTCGGGATCGAACTCGGCGACGGTCAGGCTGATGCCGTCGAGGGTGATCGAGCCCTTCTCGACGACGTAGCGCTCGTAGCCCTCGGGGAGGTCGAACTCGAAGAACCAGTCCTCCTCGACCGACTCGACGTTCGTCACCGTCGCGACCGCGTCGACGTGGCCCTGCACGACGTGGCCGTCGAACCGCCCGTCGGCCGGCATCGCGCGCTCGAGATTGACCGCGTCGCCCGCCTCGAGGTCGCCCAGATAGGTCCGCTCGACGGTCTCGCTGGCGAGGAAGACCTCGAACCACTCGCCGTCCGCGTAGTCTTCGACCGTGAGACACGCGCCGCTGACGCTGATGCTCTGGCCGTGCTCGAGGTCGGTCGCGACCTCGTCGGCGCCGATCCGGAGCCGGAGTCCGTCGTCGGTGCGCTCGCGCGCGACGATGTCGCCGGTCTCCTCGACGATTCCCGTGAACATACCGGAGAGTTCCCCGCGACGGATAAAGACGTTCCGAAGGCGAGACGCGTTCCAGTTCCGTTACTCTCCAGGGCGAGATCCGAGGAGAGGGTCGAACCGACTCGAGAGACAGTCGTCGCGCTTTTGCCAATACGCGCGCTACCGGTACCCAATGGCCGGTATCATCGACACGATTAAACTCGCGAGCACCCTCGTCCTCGCGATTCCCGCTGCGCTCGCGGGACTCGAGTTCCTGCTCGTCCGCGGCGAGACGACGACCGGAGCGATACTGCTCGTGCTCGCCGTCGGGCTGGTCGGACTGCAACACTGGATCCCGACGCCGGGAGACATCCCTGGGATGTTCGCCAAACGGGTCCTCGGATCGGTAGTGAAGGAGCCAGAGCCGGACCCAGAACCAAACGACGAGCAGGACTCCTAGCTTCTCATCCAACCGACCGACACCGATTCGACGCAGTCTCGTCGGCCGCTCGAGGCGGCTTCATTTGATCCAGCCGACGGCGATAGCGGCTTCGGGGTCCGATACGCACAACCGGAAGATAGCAGGGACGACGAAGCGGTGACAGCCGGTGGTAGCTATTTACTCGTCGCGACTGTCGGACACCCACCGATGGTCGACGGAGATTCAGTAAAACAGTCCCTCCGGAATCGCCTCCGCGGTAGTACGTCCGGCAGGCGGATCGACCGCTCGAGCGAGAACCGGATCAAGCGGTGGATCCTGTTCGACGGGAACCGCGAACGTGTCGCCGTCGGACTGCTCGCCACCGTCTTCGCCGTCCTTCTGGTGATGGGTGGCGTTTGGCCGATCGAGTACCAGGAGCTGTTGAGCGAGACGACGATAATCCAGACGGTGTTCAACACCCTCCTCTCGGGAACGATCTTGCTGGTCTCGATCGTCGTTTCCATCGCCGCGGTGGGGATTTCGCAGGAACTCACCTCGCTGGGCAATCAGTCCGAGCGGGTCGAGACGACAATCGACTTCCAGGGACAGATCGAGGACCACGGCATCGTCGACGTGAGTCCGGCGCGGCCAGGCCAGTTCACCGCGGTCGTTCTCCGCTCGATCAAGGAGCGGGCGGACGAACTCCAGCAACTCGACGGCGACGCCGACCGCGGACAGGGGTACCGCGACGAGGTCGAGCGGCTCCGTACCGACATCCACGCCAACACCGAAGAGGTCCTGACGACGCTCTCGCGCGTTCCGAACGGCTCGACCGACGAACTTCTCACGGGACTGAACTACGATTCCTCGTGGCAGCTCTACCAGGCACGGCGCATCCTGACGAAGTACGACGAGCGACTGACCGACGCCGAACGGCAGGTAATCGAGGAGATCATGGACACGCTACGCACGCTCATGGTCTGTCGCGAGTACTTCAAAACGCTGTACTACAAGCTCGAGCTTTCCGATCTCTCGACGACGCTGCTGACGGTCTCCTTGCCGACCATCATCTTCATCACATACGTGCTGCTCGCGCTCAATACGGGACTGTTCCCGAACGTCACCGTCTTCGGCTACACCCCGCTAACGGTCTTCATCAGCCTCGCGTACACGATCGCGCTCGCACCCTACGCCGTGCTCACCTCCTACGTCTTCCGCGCGGCGACGGTGACCAAGCGGACGCCCGAGGAGGGGCCGTTCGTGCTCGACGCGGATCGCGAGACGGCCTACGACGCGTCGACAACCGAGGCGGAGCCGACCGGAGACGTGAAGTGATCACTAGGCAGCCGTCAGCCCGCTCACTCGTTCCTGAGCAGCGCCGTCGGCTCGAGCGAGCGCGAGAGGGTAGCGAGTCGCTCGACGGTGGTCCGCCCGTCGTCGGCCCCCTCACCCTTTGTGAAGACATCGGCAATCCGTATCCAGGTGCCCTCGCTGTCCGCGTTTTGATCGTCGCTTCCGCCGTCGAGATCGACGGCCGCCTCGAGACAGACGACGCTGCCCGGTCCGATGTCGTCACCGCCGGCGAGCGGTCGCTCGCGCGGCTCGAGGCCGATGCCCGCTACCCGCGTCTCGATCCCGCCATCCTCGCCGAACGCGCGGATCTCGGCCTCGAGGTCGGCTTCGACGGCGGTCACGGATTCCGTGCCCGCGGTCAACATTGCTCGACTCGAGCGGAACGCCTGGGTGACGGCGACGTGGGCGCGCCGTTCTCGCCCCCCGTCGCTGTCGACGACGAGCGTGCGCGCGAGGCGGCCGTGGTAGCCGTCGGGTCCTTGCGGTGTCGCCGAGAGGACGATCGGCTCGCCGGGCCGAAGTGCGGAGTCGGCTCCGTCGCTCGCGGGGAAGTCGACGACGGTATTGCCCGCAGGGAACGCCCCGGCCCCGACGATCGCCTCGTCGATTACGGTCCGGAGCCGGGTAGCCGTCAACGGCGCGCCGTCGACGACGAGCCGTCCGTCCTCGGCCGTCGCCGACGCGAGCACCGAGGCACCGCGGCGAATGCCGGCGGCTGCGCCGCGCTGTGCAGTCTCGATGCGAACTCGTTCGCCGTCGGTCTTTTCCGCTCGAGCGCGGTCGATTGCATCCGTCGAGGCGAGCGAGAGCTCGCCCTCGTTCTCGAGGTAGAGCGCGGCGTCGTGAGGGATCGTGGACGGTGCCAGGACGGTCGCGCCGTTGCCCCCTTCGGAGTCCTCGCTTCCGTCAGCCGTCGATACACGCTCCGAGAGGTCACTCGCGAGTTCGACCGCGGGGTGGGTCCCGGATGCAGCCGACGACCGGCACAGCCAGTCGGTTCCGTCGTAGCCGATCGCGAGGACTGTCCGCGCTCGAGTCCCGCTCAAGTCGCCGAGGCTAGCCTCGTCGGACCCGGCTGCCGCGAAGCGTCTCGCGGACGATAGCTGCAGGCAGTACCGGAGCGCTGGATCGCGGATGGTGCCCGCGTGGACAAACGCGGCTGCACCGCGGGACGCGAGTTCGTCGTCGAGTACCGCCTCGAGACGGTCAGCCTCGAGGGCGGCCAGTTCGGTTCCTGGGACAGCGGCGTCGCTCTCGGTGTCGTCGTCGGAGCGAAACGATCCGTCGGTCACGGCTTACGGTGCTTCCGCGCCCGCTTCGGGTTCGACTTCCGCTTCGTCATCGTCGTCGTCGGACTCGGTCGGCTGCTGGGCCTCCTCGACGAGGTCCTCGAGGGTCCTGTCGGTGAGTTCGTTGTGCAACAGGACGTCGATCGGCAGGGTCGGCGCGCCGTCGACTAAGTTCTCGAGGAGGACGAGCCGTTCGCGGGCCCGGGACATGCCGACGTAGAAGACGCGCCGTTCGTTGTCGGTCAGGACGGGCACGGGCGAGGTGGACTTGGTGAACTCCTCGACGCCGGGGACGTCCTCGGGGTCGTCGACGGTCGCGACCATCTGCTCGACGACCTTCTCGGTGAGGTCGGTGCCGACGATGACGTGGTCGGCCTCGCGACCCTTGGCGGAGTGGATCGTGCCGACGCGGACGCGGTCGGTCTCCATCCCGAGGTACTCGCCGATCGCGAAGTACGAGCGGACGCTCTTCTTCTGGAAGTTAGTCACCTTCCGGACCATATCGGCCGCCGACGCGGGGCCGGGCATGAACGGAACGTGGTCCTCGACGACTTCGGCGGGGATCATTAGCGCTTGGAGGTCGTCGATACCGGACTCTTCCTGGCGCTCGTCGATGGTGTCGAAGAGGTCGTCGCGCTCCTTGGTGCCGAAGGCCGACTCCTGAAGCATGTCCGCGAGCCGGCGGGCCTGCAACCCGGTGACGTCCTCGCCCGCGTCGATCGCCTCGACGGCGCGGACGTACTGGGTGAGGCGGTCGGTCCACATCCGCTGGTCGGTCAGCGACGTGAACGGAATCCCTTCGGTGATGAACTCGTCGATGAACTGGAACATCTGGTAGCGCGCCCGGAACAGCACCATGACGCTGCCGTCCGTTTCGACGAGCGTCCGTCGAACGTTCCGGACGACGTCGAGCATCGAGGCGTTCGCCCGCGCCTCGACCGCACCGCCTTCCTTGCGGGGTTTGAGGTCCTTGTCCTGTCGCTTCTCGATGTGGCGAATCTCCTGGTTGACCGCGTTGAGGACGTTCGACGGGAGACGGTAGGAGTTCGGCAGAATAATGTCCTCGTCGACCTCTTCCTCGAGGAGCAGGGCGGGGTCGGCGCCCTGCCAGGAGTAGACGACCTGGTCGTCGTCGCCGGCGATCAGAACCTGCTCCATGTGGGGTTTCCACTCGTCGTAGACGTCGTACTGGAGCGTGGTGATGTCCTGAAACTCGTCGATCACCAGGTAGTCGACGCTGGGCAGCAGCGAGCGCTGCTTGACGCGCTCTAACATGTCGGCGAAGCCGATCTTGCCCTGCTCGCCCTTGAACGAGCGCCACGCCCGGATCGCTTCGGGGACGTCGATCCGGTCGTCGTCGCTTGGCCAGGTGGGCGTGTACTTGTTGCCCTCCTGGGCGTTCGGGTCGATCTCGGGTGGAAGGCGGACCTCCTCTTCGTCCCACTGGAAGGGAACGTCGTACCAGTCAGAAACGTCGCGGCTGGTCCGCTGGAGCCACTGGCTCGTGGCGATGATCTTGTTCCCGATCGTCGTCGAGCGGGCGGTCCGGCGACCGGCGCCGCTGTACTCGTCCTCGAACTCGAGGCCGTACTCTTCGCAGAACTCTTCCTTCTCGGATTCGCCGATCACGTCGCTGCGGGAGAGATCCAGCAGATCGTAGGCCTTCGCGTGCATCGTACAGACGTTGCCCTGCAGCGCACGCGGACTCTCGTCGAGTCGCTCGGCCAGTCGTTCGCGAACCTCCTGGGCTGCCGCTCGCGTGTACGAGACGACGAGGATATCCCGGAACGTAACGCCGTCCTGATCGAGGATTTCTTCGACGTGGTCGAGAAGCGCGGTCGTCTTCCCGCTTCCCGGACCACCGAACAGCCGGGTCACCTTCGTCTCCGTGGTAGCCATTGTACCCATTCAAGGGCGCGATACTCTTAAGTGACGTGGGTTCTGTACGGGGAGAAATCGACAGTGCGATCGGGGACTGGGCGGCCAATACGGATCTTCGGAGATCGGTCACGGATTCCGCGGCGAGCGGGCGGCGCGGACCTCCGCACCGTCGCGGATCTTGTCCTGGCAGTCCGGACAGACGCGCGGGTCGTCGACGCCGGGCGGCGTGAACACTCGAGCGTACGCGTCGGTCACGAACGAACCGCAGTTCTGACATTCCGGCATGGTTTTACGTTCTATCTATTGGGAAATAATACACTATAATTGTATCGTATATGCAGGATGGAACGAAGGTTGAATCAACGGCTCAGTGGCTCGCATCGATCCACAGAACGAACAAAACCGAAAACGAGGGGACGTCGCCAGACCGACGAACGACGACGAAATCGACAGGTACCGACGATCAGTCAGGCCGCCGGCTCCCAGCCGCAGACGGAACAGATGTCGGCGGCCGTATCGTGGAGGCCGCCACACTCCGGGCACTGCTTCTTGTTATACTCCTGCTCCCACCCTACTTCGTCGACTGAGTGGCCGCGGTCGGTAAGGAACTGGTCAAAAACGTCGTCACCGGCACCATTGGGTGAGGATGCCATACGTGTGTCAATGCTAGGCACAGTATTAAATCGTTGGGTTGCCCCGATGATCTGCCTCATCTTTGCTATACACCCACATACGTCGGACGTATAAGTCAGCGCAACCGCGGAGGCAAACGCGCACGGGCGGCGACTACCCGCGGGTTTTTCCCGGTCTCGGCCCTACGTCGAGGTATGAGCGATCTCCGCCTCGACGCGACACAACTCGATCGATACTCGCGACACGTGATCATGGACGAGATCGGTCCCGAGGGCCAACAGCGACTGCTCGAGGGGAGCGTCCTCGTCGTCGGCGCGGGCGGTCTGGGATCGCCGGCGATCCAGTACCTCGCAGCGGCCGGAATCGGCCGGCTGGGCATCGTCGACGACGACGTCGTCGAACGGTCGAACCTGCAGCGCCAGATCGTCCACGGCGACGGCGACGTCGGCCGCCCGAAAGTCGAGAGCGCAGCCGACTACGTGGCGGCGTTGAACCCGGATATCGACGTCGAAACGTACGAGACGCGTCTCACCGCGGCCAACGTCGGCGACCTCGTTGCCGGGTACGACGTCGTCCTCGATGCGAGTGACAACTTCGCGACCCGGTACCTGCTCAACGATCACTGCGTGCTCACGGAGACGCCGCTCTCCCACGGCGCGATCTACCGGTTCGAAGGCCAGGTGACGACGTTCACGAACGAGCGCGGCGGCGACGGCGAGGCTCCGCCCTGCTACCGCTGTCTGTTCCCCGAAGCACCGGAACCCGGTACCGTTCCGGACTGTGCGACCACCGGCGTCCTCGGCGTCCTCCCCGGCACCGTCGGCTGTATCCAGGCCACCGAGGTCGTCAAGTACCTGCTCGGCAAGGGCGAACTGCTCGAGGGGCGCCTGCTGATGTACGACGCGATGGACATGAGCTTCGAGACGGTCGAGATGCGCTCGAACCCGTCGTGTCCGGTCTGTGGGGACGAGCCCGAGATCGAATCCGTCGAAGACGCGACCTACGAAGGGACCTGTTCGCTCTCGGCCGACTGACGGTAACGGGTCTCCGAACCGTCACCACTGCCCGATTCGCGCCGACACGCTCTCGGACAGCCTACCGATGCCGGCGAGGGTGAGACACGAGGCGAACGCGACCGTTCCGAGTTTCCCACCGGCTCCAACAAATGCGGGACGGACAGTGAGATAGAGCAGCCCGGATGCGGCTCCCGCACCGGCGATCTGCGCCGTTGCTAACCGATCCGGACTCGACATTCCGACGAACGAAGCGCAAAAGGCGACAGCCGCCAGCGTCGATCCGATGTCCGGAGCGAGCGCGGGAAATCCGAGCCCGGCTCCGAGGCCGACGGCGCCGGAACCAACCACTGCGCCGAACTGCAGATGGCGGCTCAGGAGTACAGTCCCGACAGCCCCGACGATCGCCACCGGAACCACGACCCACGCGAGATCCCACGCCGGCGACCCCGCAGCCGCGTACTCGAGCCCCGTCAGCGCTACCGTCGACGCACAGCCGAACAGTGCGATCGTCCCGAGTTTGCCACCGAAACCGCCGAACGCCTCCGTCGTTGCGACGAATGCGAGGCCGGCGACGAGTCCCGCGATGCCGACGTACTCGAGCGACGGGATTACGGAAGGCGACACCATCCCGACGAACGACCCGCAGTAGATCGGAACGTCAATCTCGGCGAATCCAACGCCAGCGATCACGCCGACGACGGCCGAGGCGACCACCGGTCCGAGGCCGACCGGAACGCTCAGCAGGTAGGCGACTCCTGCACCCGCCGCGACCGCGAGTACGTCGATCGCATCCGTTCGATCGACCCCGACGGCATCGCTCTCGAGCACACGTCCGCCTCTGCGCTCATCGGCGACGACAACCGTCCCCGCAAGCGTAATCGTAAGCGCGAGTAAGGTTTCGAATCCAACCGTACTGAAACTGAGCGGGTTTTCGAGCATATCGAACACGGCACTACTGAGCAGTGCAGCAGGCGTCGCGATCAACGCGACGGAGCCCGCAGCCCGCACCGCTCCAGAGAACTCATCCCAGCGACGAAGCGATCGACCAGCCACACCCGCAGTCACCACAGCGCCCTCGAGAACGTTACGATTCGGGACCAGTCAGAACACGGACCGATGGACGGCTCTAGCTTCGCAACAACCCACCGTCGATCGGTATCTCGGCGCCGTTGACGAAACTCGCCCGCGGACTCGAGAGGAAGGCGACGACTTCGCCCAGCTCGTGGGGTTCGCCGATTCGATCCATCGGAATCTCGCTCGCAAGCTCCGCGAGGCCCGCTTCGTAATCGTCGTACGTCCCGCGGTCAATCCTCGCCTCAATTAACTCCTCAATACGCGATGTCTCGATCGTCCCCGGGAGCACCGCGTTCGCCCGAATCTCCGGCGCGAACTCCCGCGAGATCGTTTTCACGAGTCCGACCACGCTCCGCCGAACCGAATTCGACAGCAAAAGGCCGTCAGCAACCTCCCGAACCGTTCGCGAGGTGATACACGTGACCGTTCCCTGCTCCGACTCGAGCAGGTGCTCGTACGCCTCCTCGATCGTCCAGACGACGCTCATTACCAGCAGGTCGTAGGCCTGATACCAGTCCTGCTCGTCCGTCTCGAGAAAGGTCGTACTCGGCGGCCCGCCCGCCGACGTCACGAGGTGATCGAGACCACCGAACTCGTCGACGGTCTGACTCACGAGCCGAGAGATATCGTCGGGATCCGTGATATCTGCTTGGACGGCGATCACGTCCCCTGCTGCGTTGCTCTCGGCGAAATCATCGCGCGCCCGCTCGAGACGGTCCGCATCGCGTCCGCAAATCGTCACGTTCGCTCCTCCCTCGAGGAGTGCCCGCGCGCTCGCCAACCCGAGTCCGCTCGAGGATGCCGTTACCAGTGCCGCGCTGTCATCGAGCTCGAGTTCCATACCTCGCTCGACCACGAGGAGGATCAAAGTTCTCCGGCTTGTGAGGAAGTGTGACTGCTCGAGATCGACAAACCTGCTGCTATCCTATTCAGGATGTACTCCGCGTATGAAATGCAAAAAGCCCCGCCGAGCGACACTGCTGTCGCTCGACGAGGCTTAAGATGAAGTATGAGTGGGGCGGCGAATCGACGTTCCCAGAGGGTCGCCCACTCCAGTAGTTGCCGATACGCAGGCGAGCTTATCTTCCGTGTTCGGGATGGGTACGGGAGGAACCTCGCCGCTGTGGCCGCCTAACGCCGATTCACGGAATCGAACCGTGATCATGCCAATATCGGTTGATTGACCGTGTGTATGTGTAGTCCAGTTAGCGCCTGGACCCGTTCG